>NZ_AXAP01000108.1 GCF_000472865.1 Bradyrhizobium elkanii WSM2783
GCGTTGGCGTTGAACCCCGCCTCCACCCCGCGCAGACTGTCGTGACCGCTCAGTTGCGCATAGATCAGCGCCACCAGGTGATCCCAGCTCTTGAAGGACTTGTCGTAGCCATCCCCGTCCAGACCATCCACAACTGTCTGAAACCGCCGTCGACTGATCGGTTCAAGGAGCTTCCCAAAAATGCTACCGCGAAATCGCATGCTCGGCCTTCTGTGTCTCGACAACCAGAAAAGACCGGTTTGCCTCGGTTTTGCCGAGCATGCACTGCGACATAGCGATTCATTCCCCGGACAGCCCTGCGCTTGCGGGGGAGGGCTGGGGTGGGGGTGCCTCCGCATTGGGACTCCCCAAGTGGAGAGAGCCCCACCCGGCGCTTGCGCGCCGACCTCCCCCGCAAGCGGGAGAGGTGAAGCCAATCCGTAACCGCTTCAATCTGATCGGCTCTCGCTCTGACGCGTGCCTGCGCGTCACCCCGCCCGTCGCAACGTGTGCAGCGTGATCTCCGCCGGGCAGTTGAGGCGGACCGGCAGCAGACTGGTGCCGGCGCCGACCGAGGTGTAGCCGGCCATCTTGCCGTAGCGCCAGGCGCCGGCGCCGAACTTGCGCGGCAGCCAGGCTTCGAGCTTGATCGCGATGCCGCCGGGCAGGCAGAGCTGGCCGCCATGGGTGTGCCCGCTCAGCATCAGGTCAAAGCTTGCGGCTGCCGCCGCCCGGTACACTTCCGGCGTATGCGAAAGCAGGATTGAGAAGGCGTCGTCTGGAATCGGAGCGGCGGCCTTGCCGATGTCGTCGGCGCGATAGAAATGCGCATCGTCGACGCCGGCGAGATAGATCGCTTCATCGCCGCGCCGGATCGCCTCGCACTCGTTGAATAACATCCGGATGCCCATCGCCTCCAATGCCGGCGTCATTCGGATCGAATCGTGATTGCCGAGGATGCCGTAGACCGGCGGCTTCAAAGCCGCGATCACCGGCGCAAGATAGTCAAGGCTCTTGTCGAAGGGACCAAAGGTCTGGCCGCGATAGTCACCGGTCAGCACGCAGATGTCGTAGGCGAGATCGGCGACCATGCCGGGCAGCCGCCGCATGGCGCCAGCGCTCATGTCGGCGTGCAGGTCGCTGATATGCAGGAGAGTGAAACCGTCAAAACTCTTCGGCAGCACGGTCGAGGCAAGTTCGTTGCGCCTGATGCACACGAGGTCCGCGTTCTGCCGCGCGCGACCGTACAGCCCGGTGACTTTCAGCGCCGTTGCGATGACGCCCGGCGCAAGCAGCGAGTTCTCCAGGTTGAAGAACAGCGTACCCTGGCCGAACAGTTGAGCCTCATGCTCGGTCTCGTCGTTCAGCCGCCGCCGGACATGCTCGGCGCCGATCCGCTTGATCAAGTCCTGAAGGCCCAATTCGTGCATGGCTGCCACCATAGCAAACGGGGATGTCGCCGCCTAACGCCGAGATCTGGCGCTCACTCTTCGGTCGTCCGCACCAGAGCGACCAACTCGTCGCCGTAATGCTCGAGCTTCTTGTCGCCGATTCCGGCGATGCCGCGAAGCCGGTCGAGCGTGGTCGGGCGCACGGCGGCGATGCCGTCGATGGTGGAATCGTGCAGCACGACATAGGCCGGCACGCCCCGCTGCCGCGCCACCTCGGAACGCCAGGCGCGCAGCGCGGCATGAAGCGCGGGGTTCGCTGCCTTGCCCTGGCCGGTCGCGACCGGCGCCAGCTCGCCGCGCCGCGACTTGGAACGGACGGCGCGGTTGCGCGCGCCTTCCGCCTGCTCGCGCAAGAGAACTTCAGTCTCGCCCTTGAGGACGCCGCGCGCGCTCTCCGTCAGTTTCAGCGCGCCGAAAGCCTCGCCGTCGGCCCAAAGATGCCCCATCGCGACAAGCTGGCGCAGCACCGCGCGCCACTGCTTCTCGTTGAGCTCGCGGCCGACGCCGAACACCGAGAGCTTGTCGTGCCCAAACTGGGTTACGCGCTCAGTGAGGCGGCCGACCAGCACGTCGATCAGGTGCATGGCGCCGAAGCGCTGGCCGGTGCGGTAGACGCAGGACAGCATTTTCTGCGCCAGGATCTTGCCGTCGCGGACGCGCGGCGGCGACAGGCAATTGTCGCAATTGCCGCAATTCTCCTCTGTCAGCGTCTCGCCGAAATAGGCCAGCAGGCGCCGCCGGCGGCAGCCCACGGTTTCCGCCAGCGCCACCAGCGAGTCGAGCTTGCCGATCGAGACGCGCTTATAGGCGTCCGAGCCGGTGGACTCGTCGATCATGCGGCGCTGCTGCACGATATCGGAGAGGCCATAAGCCATCCACGCGCTGGACGCCTTGCCGTCGCGCCCCGCGCGGCCGGTCTCCTGGTAATAGGCTTCGATGCTCTTCGGCAGATCGAGATGGGCGACGAAGCGCACGTCCGGCTTGTCGATGCCCATCCCGAAAGCAACCGTGGCGACCACGACGATGCCGTCCTCATTGATGAAGCGATCCTGGTTGCGTGCGCGCACGCCGGGCTCCAGCCCGGCGTGATAAGGCAGCGCCGGGATGCCGGCCGCGCTGAGCGAGGCTGCGACGTCCTCCACCTTGGCGCGCGACAGGCAATAGACCACGCCGGCCTCGCCCGCATGCCGCTCGGTGATGAACGCCTTCAACTGCGCCATCGAATTCACCTTGTCGATGATCTCGTAGCGGATGTTCGGTCGGTCGAAGCTTGAGACGAAGCGCGGCGCGTCGGTGAGTGACAGCCGTTCGGCGATCTCCTCGCGGGTCAGTTCGTCGGCGGTCGCGGTGAGCGCCATCCGCGGCACGTCGGGAAAGCGCTCGGCGATCACGGAAAGGCCGATATATTCGGGCCGGAAATCATGGCCCCATTGCGAGACGCAATGCGCCTCGTCGATCGCAAACAGCGCGATCTTCGCCTGCGCGAGCAGACTGAGGCAGCGCGGCGTCACCAGCCGCTCGGGCGCGACGTAGAGCAGATCGAGATCGCCTGCGATCAGGCGGCGCTCGACTTCGCCTGCTTCCTGCGGTGACAGCGTCGAGTTCAGCACCGCCGCGTTGACGCCGGCCTCGGTGAGGCCCGCGACCTGGTCGCGCATCAGCGCGATCAGCGGCGAGACCACGATGCCGCAGCCCTCGCGCAGCAGCGACGGCAACTGGTAGCAGAGCGATTTGCCGCCGCCGGTCGGCATCAGGACCAGGCAATTGCCGCCGTCGGTCACATGCCGAACGATCTCTTCCTGCGCGCCCCGGAACGCGGTGAGGCCGAACACGGAATTGAGCACGGCAAGCGCATCGCTGGTCTCGCCGGACGGACGGTTGAGGACAGAATCCATGTCGGTTTCAGACGCAGTCAAGAAGCGGTGATCGGGAGCCCCGCCGGCGAACGATGCCGAGATATCCGTGTTAAAACACGGTCCAACCACAAACTCAAATGGCCGGCATGGCGAGATCGCCACGGATCATCGCAGGCATTGTCGCTGTCGCGCTGGCCGCAGGCGCAGCGGCGGCCTTTGCGATCGTGTGGCAACCCGCAATCGCCGCGATCGAACCGCCGCCACCGGCATCGTTCGATCCGGCCGTTGTCAAGCGTGGCCGCGAGCTCGCTGCACTGGGAAATTGCAGTAGCTGTCACACCGTGCGTGGCGGCCAGGATTTTGCCGGCGGCGTGCCGGTCCCGACCCCGTTCGGTGTGGTCTTCTCCTCCAACATCACGCCGGATCCGGAGACCGGCATCGGCAGGTGGTCGGAAGAGGCTTTCGGGCGTGCCATGAGCAGCGGCGTCAATCGCGAGGGCCAGCATCTCTATCCGACCTTCCCCTATGACCACTTCACCAATGTCACCGATGAGGACGACCGGGCGCTTTATGCTTTCCTGATGACCCGGCCGCCGGTGGATGCGGTGGCCCGGCCGAACGAACTCGTCTTTCCGCTGGATCAGCGGCCCATCATCGCCGGATGGAAACTGCTGTTCCTGCGCCGCGAGACATTCCAGCCCGATCCGGCAAAGAGCGCCGAATGGAACCGCGGCGCCTATCTGGTCGACGGCCTCGCCCATTGCGGCGCCTGCCACACGCCGCGCAATGCGCTGGGCGCCGAGCGCGTGAGCGCGCAGTTTGCCGGCGGCGAGGCCGACAATTGGCACGCTTATGCCCTTAACGACCGCGCGCATGCGCCGGTGCCGTGGAACACGGAGTCGCTTTATGCCTATTTGCGCAACGGCTGGCATCCCGATCATGGCACCGCACGCGGGCCGATGGCTGAGGTGGTGAGCAACCTCTCCACGGTGCCCGACACCGACGTGCGCGCCATCGCCATCTATATGACGGACGTCTCCGGCGCGGCGAAGCCGGAACGCGATCGCAGCGCTGTGCTCGCCCAAGCCGAATCGGCACCTGCGCAAGGAGACCCGACGGGTGCCGCGATCTACGTCGCGGCCTGCGCCTCCTGCCATGAATCCGGCCGGCCGCTGCCTTATGGCGGCGTCAACCTTGCGCTGAGCACTGCGGTCACCAGTCCTGATCCCCGCAACCTCGCCAATCTCATTTTGGCCGGCGTTCCGGCGGTGGCGGGCGAACGCAGTCCGATCATGCCGGGCTTCGCCGACAGCATGACCGACGCGCAGGTTACTTCGCTCCTCAATTACCTGCGCACGCGTTTCAGCAAGGAACAGCCCTGGACTGACGTTGAAAAGACCGTTGCGGATGCGCGCCGCACCCAGACCGCGCTTCTCCAGACTTCCATTGGGCCGCGCAATGTGCCGGCCGACCCTTCGCAGCGAGACCAGCCATGATGACATTGAAGGTCAACGGCCAGGAAAATCACATCGATGCCGATCCGGATACGCCGCTGCTCTACGTGCTGCGCGACGACCTGAAGCTCAACGCTGCCAAGTTCGGCTGCGGGCTCGGCCAATGCGGCTCGTGCACCGTCATCGTCGATGGCAAGGCCGTGCTGTCCTGCGTGACGCCGCTGGTGCTGCTCGAGGGCAAGCAGGTGACGACGCTGGAAGGTCTCGGCACCGTGTCCGCGCCGGCGCCGATCCAGCGCGCGTTCATGGAAGAGCAGGCGGCGCAATGCGGCTATTGCATCGCCGGCATGATGATGCGGGCGCAGGCGCTGCTGCTCAGGAATCCAAAGCCGACCGATGCGCAGATCCGTGCCGAGCTGCAACCCAATCTTTGCCGTTGCGGCACCCATATGCGCATCCTGCGCGCGGTGCATCGCGCCGCGCGATTGATGGATACGGCGGATGCATCCGCAAACGAGAGGAGCGGCCAATGAATGCGCCTGTCATCCTCGATCGCCGCCGCGTGCTGCAGGGTGGCGGTGCCCTCATTGTCAGCTTCTCGCTAAGCCGCGCGTTCGCGCAAGAAGGAGCGCCGGCGGCTGCAAAGCGGCCGGGCAGCCTCGCGACCGCGTCCTATCTCGATGCCTGGCTCCGCATCGACGCCGATGGCCGTATCACCGCTTTCACCGGCAAGGCGGAACTCGGGCAGGGATTCAAGACGGCGTTCCAGCAGATCGCCGCGGAACAGCTCGATGTGGCCTTCCAAGCGATCCACGTCGTCACCGCGGACACGCAACTCACGGCCAACGAGGGTTATACATCAGGCAGCCACTCGATGCAGGATTCCGGCACCGCGATCCTGAACGCCGCCGCGCAGGTGCGTGAACTCCTGATCGCGGAGGCGGCGCGGCGGCTCGGTCTCGCCGTCGAGGGCCTGAAGACCGATAGCGGTGCGGTGGTCGCGCCGGACGGCAGACGGATCACTTACGGTGAACTGGTCGCCGCCGACATGCTCCATGTGCAGGCGCAACCGCAATCGAAATTGAAGGATCCTGCGACGTTCAAGGTCATGGGCCATCCCGTGCCGCGCGTGGACATCCCGGCGAAGGTCACGGGCGGCGAAGCCTATGTGCAGGACATGCGGCTGCCTGACATGGTGCATGCGCGTGTGGTGCGGCCGCCGAGCTATGGCGCGCAGCTTGTCGAATGCGACAGCTCGGCCGTCGAGAAACTGCCCGGAGTCGTCAAGGTGGTGCGCGATGGCAATTTCCTTGCGGTGGTCGCGGACAAGGAATTTCAGGCGGTCAAGGCGATGAACGCGCTCGCCGCCGCCGCGAAATGGAAGGAAAGCCCGAGCCTGCCAAGGCAGGATGATCTGCTCAATGTGATCACGAGCCTGCCTTCCCAGGATTCCACTAATCGCAGCGATCCTTCCGTCTCCGGCCAAAAGACCGTCGAGGCCACTTACACGCGCTCCTATCAGTCGCATGGCTCGATCGGGCCATCCTGCGCGGTGGCGCATTTCGTCGGCGACGCGATGACGGTCTGGACGCACACCCAGGGCGTCTATCCCGACCGCCAGGCGATTGCGGAGATGCTGCGGATGCCGCCCGCGAGCGTTCGCCTGATCCATGTCGAGGGATCCGGCTGCTACGGCCATAACGGCGCCGACGACGTTGCGGCCGACGCTGCGCTGATCGCGCGTGCGCTGCCCGGGCGGCCTGTGCGCGTGCAATGGATGCGCGAGCAGGAGCACGCCTGGGAGCCGTTCGGGCCGGCGATGGTGACGAAGCTGAGGGCCTCGCTCGACGCCGATGGCCGCATCGCCGACTGGAATTTTGCGGTGTGGAGCAACACCCATTCGATGCGGCCGGGCAACGCCGGCACGCTGCTCGCCGCGCAGCACATGGCGCAGGGCTTTGCCGTTCCGCCGCCAAAGCCGTTGCCTTTGCCGGAAGGCGGCGGCGACCGCAACGCGATCCCGCTCTACAATTTTGCCAACGCGCACGTGGTGCATCATTTCATTCCAGCGATGCCGCTGCGGATTTCGGCGATGCGCGCGCTCGGCGCCTATCACAATGTGTTCTCGATCGAGAGCTTCATGGATGAGCTTGCCGGGCTCGCCGGCGCCGATGCGGTCGAGTTTCGCTTGCGGCATCTCGAGGACGCGCGCGGACGCGACGTCATCGAAAAGGCCGCGCAGGAATTTGGCTGGACGCGAGATCAGAAACCGCAAGCCGGCCGCGGCTACGGCTTTGCCTTCGCCCGTTACAAGAACCTTGCGGCCTATTGCGCCATCGCTTCGGAAGTCGAAGTCAATCGCGAGACCGGACGTGCGCGGCTGCTGCGCGCGGTCGCCGCTGTCGATTCCGGGCAGGTCGTCAATCCGGACGGGCTGACCAACCAGATCGAGGGCGCGATCATGCAATCGATGAGCTGGACGCTGTATGAGAGCGTCAGCTTCGACGACACCAGGATCACCAGCATCGACTGGCAGACCTATCCGATCCTGCGCTTCGACGCCGTGCCTGACCGCATCGATGTCCACATCATCAACCGCCCTGGCCAGCCGTTCCTCGGCAGCGGCGAGACCGGTCAGGGCCCCGCCGCAGCCTCGATCGCCAACGCCATCGCCCACGCCACCGGCAAACGTCTGCGCAACCTGCCGCTGACGCGCAAACGCATCAAAGACGCGATCGACGCGTGAGGGGCCGGAATGCGAGAGATGAGATTTCGTCTCCGCTTGCTCGAACCCGCCTCTCCCCTTGTGGGAGAATGAAACTCTGTGTAACCGATTGAATTGTAAATGGAAATTGGAAATGGTGTCCGTATAGTGTCCCTTGCGCGAGGTTCCTTGCGCGTGTCCTCGTTTGTGTCCGGGCGAGCTTTCAGCCTATCGCTGCTTTTGGCACGGATGATTCCGACGCCACCGGATGATGCTCGATGATGAGGATACGCCCGGATCGACATCTCGTCCGGCATCGGCAACAGAGTCCTTTGTTGTCGCCGACCGCATGGGGGCTGTTGCATTCGTTGAACTGAATACCGACGGCGCGCCGATTGGGCTTGCTTTAGCCTGAGCACCCATGCAGCAGTCGCGCATGGTCATTGTGCTTCCGCACCTGACGAAGGCTTGCCGGGTCCGGCACATCCGCGTCAGCGCGCCCCTGATCGAGGTCCTTGCTCGACGGCCAGAAATGCTTCCGGCCCGACGATCTGCTGCCGCCAGCTTCCGGCGAGGAACTGCCGCCCAAGATCCCCGGCGGGCGCACCGCGGCTCGACCGGAAGGCATGGTCGACGGCAAGCAACCTTGCCGAGCTTGAGCAGTTGATCGGGCCACCATGACGACCTACCCGCAGAAAATCACCTTCAGCGAAATGCGCGCCTCAGGCGTCCGTGACGTGCTGGTCTATTGCCGTGACCATAGGTGCAGCCGTTCCCGTCGAGATCAGCGCCGACCGCTGAGCGGATGACCTGCGGCTCTCCGCACATACAAATCAGAAAAGGTCGTGATAAATTTCGTGGATCTCGGATCACCTCTGGAGGTCTGGATGATGATCGCGAAGGAAGACCTGCACGCGGCCTTAACGTGCCTTGCCGAACGCTCCCCGCAAACGTTTGTGCTGGAAAGGTACCATCCGCATCAGCCGCTAGTCATGACCGCGGCAGATCCGCCCGCCGCCGGCATCGATCAGTTCAAGGCCCTGCGCAGGGAAGATAGTTCGATAAAAAACCCAGATAATTCAATAAGATCGCGCGGCGGTGTCGTCATTTGTGTCGCGATCCGCTGAAGCCACTAATATCTGTGCAAAATCTTTTTTTGTGCGGTTGCGACTTCTCTTCATCTCTCCTCCTGTGGTTGTAGTATCGCACGATCTGCCCAGCTTCGCAGGGAAGGGCAATGGTGTGTTCAAGGCTCAGATGGTCTCGGGGCAGACGCGCTACCAACTCCCTTCGAGCTGGAGCAACGGTGCGCATAAGGGTTGCGGGGCAAATCATTGCGTTTCGTCGAGCAAGGGGCGGACATTCCCGATGAGTTGATCCGGGCCGTTACCGATGGAAGCGCAACGTTCCTCTGCGGCGCTGGCGTCTCGTTCCGTGTCAACTTGCCGTCTTTTAAGGTGCTGACCGAACGCGTCTATGCGCGGCTTGGGGAAGCACCGGACGACGAACCTGCCGAACGCAATGCCATCGAGAGCAAGGAATATGACCGCGCATTGCGTTCGCTAGAGAAGCGCACCCACAGGCCGGGAACGCCGTCGCTCGTGCGTGACGCGGTCGCCAAGGAACTAGCCCCGCCCGCCGTCGCATTTCCTGACCACCTCGCGTTGCTTCAGCTTTCACGGGATCGCGATGGCCGTCCACGATTACTCACCACGAATTTTGATACGCTTTTCGAACGGGCTGCGCACGATGCGGGGATGCCTAACGTCCCCAGTTTCGCAGGCGTATCGATGCCACGTGCTGGCGGTGAGCGCGACCACGGCATACTGCATCTTCACGGGAGGATCGCGGACGATACGTTGAATTTGGACCCCACCGACTTGATCTTGACCAGCGCTGACTTCGGCGAGGCATATCTGCGAAGCGGTTGGGCATCGCGCTATATCGAAGACCGCATGCGCCTCGGCACTTTGGTGCTAGTCGGCTACGGCGCGGAGGACGCCGCGATGCGTTTGCTGCTTGAAACGCTCGACGCCGACCGCGACCGCTTTCACGATCTACACGATATTTATGCAATCGAGATTGGCACGACAGCATCGGCGTCGATATGGAAGGCAAAGGGTATAAAGCCGATTGAGTTTACCAGTTACGATGCCATCTACGATACGCTCTCGGAATGGGCGCGTTATGCCATGCAACCAGTCGATTATCGACGTGCGCGCGTTAGGCACATTTTGGGAACGGCGCCGGCGGCTGGCTCATGACTGAGAAGAATGTGAAACCGATATCGCCCAATAAAAAAACACCGGCCGACGCTACTCCGTTCGATCGTGAACAGTTGCGCTTTTTTCTCTCGGGCGGCGACCTCGCCGCGACGCTCTCTGAATTCAATCCTTCATTGGCGTGGCTGCCCTATCTCTCGGAGATGAAACTCATCCAAAGCGAAAGGCAGCTAATCGCATGGATCGAGCGCAATTTCGCTGATGTGGACGCGGTGCGGGATGTCGTCGCCAACATCCATTTTTTTGGACGAGATACCGCAGACTTCCTCGAACATCGGTTGATCGCTCAAAGTGCTAATCTGCCGACGCTGTTGGTTAAGAGCTGGCCTCTGATTATCCGTCACATGCGCACGGCTAAGGCGGGCTTTGCTCAAAATGAATGGTTCGAAATTGCACCGCAGCTGACGCGGGGAGATTATTCGGCTCCGCTGCTTGAGCGGCTCGCCAACGCGCTGCGGCCGAAGCTGAAGGTTGGGAAACGTTTTTCATGGGACGGTGGCACTGAAGATGAGGTGCCGGAACGCCCCTCTGATCTGATGGCGATTGACTATGAAGTCGAGGATGGCGTGCAGTCGGATGACGTTCTCGCAGCATGGCCCAAGAACGCAGAGCCTGAAATCGACGAAACTTTTCTTGACCAGTTAACCACAGCGATTAGCGGGGCGTTGGCGGATGCAACAGATGCTGGCGTCGAGGCCGCCGACGGGTACAGCATGTCGGACACCGATGTTCCCTCGGTCGAACGACATCCTCAGAACGAGTATCACTCCGGCTTTCAAACGATCGTTCGGGTGATAGCCGAAGTTTGGACGGGACTTGCGGCAAAATCCAGTGGCAAAGCGCTCGCCGTCGCAGAGCGTTGGCGGGATAGCCCGTTCCGCCTTATACGCCGACTGGCGATGTTTGCCTTCGCAGATCCAGTCATCCCGGCTGACGTCGCGGCTGATTTTCTAATCGACGTGCCCCTTGGAGAACTCTTCCTTACGAACTCCAGCGTCGAGGCGTATCGCCTGATCCGCGCGCGGTGGAGCGATTTTCCGCCGGAGAAGCAGCAACAAATTCTTCTGCGGATTTGCGAAGGCCCGCCACGGAGTTGGTTCCAGGAGAGCGCAGACGTTGATCGTCAAATCGATCGGACCCGCTACGAACTCCTCTCCGACATGGTTCGGGACGGCGTCGATATCGGACCCCAAGCGGGGAAACTGTTGGCAGAGATCCGTGAACGCTGGCCGCAATGGAAGCCAATGCCAGCGGAACGAGCTGGATTTCACATTTGGCATGAAAGTGGTGATAGCGAACTCAGCGATGACACCGATAAGCTCAAGGATATTGCCGACGGCGAACTCGTTGCCGAGGCGAGAAAAATTGCTGCGACGGCGGACTTCATGGCGGGAGATAGCTGGCACAGTCTTTGTCTCAGCGACCCGGATCGCGCTTTGCGAGGGCTGGATGCCGCCGCCAGGAACGGAGACTGGCCGAAGGCCTATTGGGAACAATTGCTCTGGTCGGGCAACGATTACCGGGAAGGCGAGACTGAACAGAAAATTGCAGAGCGGCTGTTGCAATGGCCAACGGATAGTTTCGGCACCATTGCGACCGCAGCTTCCTCATGGCTGAAAGGCCATGCAAAGACGCTTTCCGACGCTTTGTTGTGGCCGCTCTGGGACCGCATCGCTGATGCGACTCTGATCGAGACCCCGGAGGCCGAAGATGCGTGACGTATTTACCGACGCCATAAATTCTCCACCCGGACGGCTTGCGGAAGTGCTGCTCGGTAAGATTACCAAGGGGCATGGAAGCGAACTTTCAGATGACGTTCGCTCACGGCTTGATCGGCTTATCGATGCACCTGGTGAAGCTGGACGGCTTGCGCGCGTCCGTCTTGCCCGGGATGTGCCATTCCTATTCGAACATGCGCCGAATTGGACGACATCCCGGATTATCCCGCTTTTTGATTGGGCGTCACCCGACGCAGCCAGCGTTTGGTCGGCGCGCAAATACTCAAGTTACATCGGATCGCCAAAACTGTTCGGTCTCATCAAGCAACCATTTTTGCAAATGTTTGGCCGCAGTGACATGCAGGCGCAAGACCTCGAAACGTTCGCGAGATGGCTGACGACGATATCGATCGTCAACCATGCTAAGGCTGCGGGCTATCCGTTGCTTGATACCGAAGCGAGGTCGGCTTTACGCAAGGCCGGCGGCAGAACGCTGTCCAGCGTGGGTCACCGCTTGGCTGTCGAAATGCAGAGTGCCAAGTCGGAGGAAAAGATCAAGTGTTGGCAGAATGTGGTGGGACCAGTCTTTAGCGGAATTTGGCCGCTCGATGTCGAGTTGCAGACACCAGCAGCGACCTTCACACTTGTACGAATATTGCTCGCGACCGGCGAGGCTTTTTCGGAAGCTGCTGACGTTATCATTCCATTCATTCAGCCCGACGATCCGCGTTCGCAATCAACTATATATTCCATAGCCAAGGCCGACGAAGCGCTCTACCAAGCCGCTCCATCTAAGATGTTAGACATGATGGTGGCCGTGGTTGGCGATGCCCCGCCGGGAAGTGTCTACGCGCTTGGAAAAGCTCTCTTGCGCCTGCGAACGATTGCTCCCGCTCTCGGGGGCACCAGGAAATTCCAAAAACTTCTATCCTTGGCCTCGCAGCATTGAAACCGGACATTTCCGCCAAAATACAGGGGATGGGGGAATGACGAAGGTAGTGCCATCACAGATCGTGTCATTTATCGATCGAATTTATCCGGGAGCGAAGTCCACTCCCGATATGCCGGTGTATTCAGCGGACTCTGCTGTCTTGGGTGCCATCATTGATCTCGCCGACGACCTTCCTGTTGAGCTGCTAACCCTAAGTGGCGACGACTATGCCAACTACGTTTTTGGCTTGGAAGCAATGCAGGCTGCCATAGATCGCTGGAACTATCGTGGCGGCGACGATCGACCGCGAAACCACGACGGCAAGAGTCCGGTATACCTTGTCCGCGAGGCTCTATCGAAATGTCCCGATCAGAGTCCATCTCCGCAAACAACGGAACTTTCCTTCATTTCGGATAGACAGTTGGCAGAAAGCATTCGTCTCGACATAGACAGCGCGACAGATGCCTTGCACCGCAATGATTTTAAGGGCGCGACCGTTCTTAGCGGGTCAGCGATGGAAGCGCTGTTGTTGTGGAAGATACAGAGCGTTGGCATTACTTCCCCCATCACCGGGATGCGCAATAACGCCAGACCATCGCCCGAAGAATGGGTTTTGGAAGATTACATAACGGCGGCCGAGATCCGAAGCCTTATCAAACCAGATACCGCCAAGCAGGCACGGCTCGCGCAGAACTATCGAAATCTTATTCATCCCGGACGCGCTGTGCGTCTGGCTCAGACTTGCAATCGCGGCACTGCGTTTGGCGCGCTTGCCGCGGTCCACTTAATGTCGCCGATTTCTGAAAGCGGCGTGAATAGTGATGTGCATTGGCGGCGGCTGGCTCAAGCCAGAGAGCCGGTGCTTGGTCCCGGCCAACGGCTTCGTCGAGTACGCGCCGGAGCCGAAGAAAAAGGACGTGGTATGGTTCGCGCTCAACGATGACCGGCCGCTGTTTGCCTTCGCTGGCAACTAGACCAAGTTCAGTCGGCAGTTCCTCCGATTGCGATACGCGGGAGCCGAGCGAGACGCTGCGCGTGCCGGCCGAACTTTGATAAGGACGATTGGCAGCATTGAGGGTACTACCATCTGGTTAGAAACCCCGAACGACACAACCCTTGTTGCACGTGGTTGTTCCGTGCTTAGAAAAGCGGCGGCGACTCAGGTAAACTGGTGGGTGCCTTTGGGGGGCGGCGGAAATGCAGGTGTCGCGTGGCTACAACTAGCAGCAATCGCGCCGAGCCGTGGCGAAAGCGGCTGCACATTCCCGCCTATCGGGTCGGGGAGGCTGCTCGCTATGCTCAGATTTCGACGCAGACGGTAGTGGCTTGGCACAAGCTGAACGATCGGCATGTGTTGTCGGAGAAGCAGGATGGTGAGCGTCTGTCCTACCTGCAATTGATCGAGGTAGCCGTCGTGGCGGCTTTTCGAAAGGCTAAAATTCCGCTGGGGGAAATTCGCGCTGCACGCGAATATGTGAAGCGGAGCCTGGGTAGCGCGCATCCCTTTGCCGAGTATCAATTTAAACGATATGGAAAATCCCTTTTTACTGAACTCGACGAAGACAAAGGCCGACGAAAGCTGGTGAAAGCCAACCAAGCCGGACAGCTTGCTTGGAAAGAAATCGTTGGCCCGTTGCTTAAAGAATTTGAATACGAGCACGAAGGCGTAGCGATCCGCTGGCACGTCGCCGGTCCGTCCTCACCTGTCATTATTGATCCGCGATTATCGTTTGGGACACCTGTCGTCAAAGGTGTGCCGACCTGGATCGTCAAGGGCCGCTTCGATGCTGGCGAAAGCGACAGCGTGATCGCGGAGGATTTTGGCATTGATGTCCCGTCGGTGCGCGAGGCATTGAAATTTGAGGGCGTTCTGCCCGGGCAACAGCAAAAGTGGACTCACTAACGTTTTATTTTGACCGGTGCTTCGGAAAGCGCTTCCCCGAGGCGCTGCTGAAAATGCAGACTCCATTTCAAGTCGAGTATCACGATAGCCCGGGAAATCGCTTTCGTCATGACATGGAAGACGACGAATGGTTGAAGGTCGTTGGCGCCAAAAACTGGATCGTATTCAGCCACGACAAGAAATGGCACGGCGAGTCGCCTGCTATCGCCGCCATCAAGGAACACAAGATTGGCTGCTTCTATCTCTGGGGCGCAAGCGTTCCGACGTGGGATAAGTACGTCTGCCTTGCGCGCGCCTATACCCGGATCAAAGATCGGTTAAAGACACCAAAGCCATACATTTACAGGGTAAGCTACAACTATCGCGTTGATCCGGTGAAAATCCCCTAGATTGTCGCGCACTGTGCGTCGGCTCTCCACGCTCGCTTTGAACGCGATCACGCAATGGCCGTAACATCAGATGAATTGGGCGCTGGTAATGACTGAACGTTGGGCTGCCGACAATCTAATCTTGCTCCACAAGCAGGAAGAGGCGCTGCGAGCAAAGAGCCTAGCTGTCATAGAACTCAGCACCGCTCTTTCTGACCACTGGAATTTGGTGGCAGAAGCGATGAACATCGTCTACGCTTTCACGCACGACTACGTTCACGAGAGTGAAAATGAACTGACGTTGCAGTATCTTGGCATCAGGCTGTTCAACGCGGCGGCCGCCTCAATCAAGCTCGCGTTGTCAGGCAACTACCAGCAGGCATTTGCATAAGTGCGTGATGTGATCGAAACGTACTTCCTCGTAGATTACCTTTCGACGAACCCTGAGAAGATTGAAGAATGGAAGCGTGCCGATAAGAAGAAGCGCATGTCAAACTTCGGTCCAGCATTTATTCGTAACGCCCTGGACAAACGAAGCGGTCACACCGGGGGCGAGCGGAAGAGGATTTACGACCTGATCTCAGAACTAGCATCGCACGCCTCCTCTCCGGGAATAGCGTTGACGACGACGGGACCTGCTAACTTGGCTCAGGTTGGGCCATTCTTCGACGACAAGAAGCTCACGGCTTGGCTCCATGAAATGGCGATGCGCCTGAGCCACGCTGCGGTGGTGCTTGTATCAAATGCCGAGGGCCGCGATCTGGCGCTCTTGGCAACTCGCGCGAACTACCTGAGAGTCATCCAGGGTTGGTGGTCGAAGTACCGAGGCATGCAATTCACCTCGTCTTGAGGCCAGCGCTGCGCGATTTGCGAGGATCATCCTCACCTCGCAACACGGCCGCGCCGCCCCGCGATAGCAGGACGGCTGGTCTGTGCCGCTCTATTGTCCGGGTCCTACCGATGGGGGATGGTACGCCGGCGCAACCATCACGCTCGCACATTTGCAGGCTTCACAGGCGAGCAGTGTCGAACCACTCTGACAAAGCGGCGCGATGCGTGTCGGGGTAAAATCTTTGGAGCACAGCGAGGCATTCGGACTTGTAGTTCTGCAACCGCCTCACCGGATCGCGGGTCGCCACACTGCCCATCTCGATCAAGCACGCGGCCAAAGTGACCCACTTGGGCTCCCGTGGCATTACGAAGCACCGTTCCATCGGGAAACCGTGTGTCCAACAATTTCCTCGGCATGTTTCGTCCTTCCCGCTTCTGACTTACTCGCCTACATCACACGAGCACTGCGCGACCACGAGCGCCAACGAGGGCGCACGTGCCGACGATACCTCGATCGTCACAACGCCGCGTCATCGCCGCACTCGATAGTGCCTGTTCTTGGCGGCGTTCGCGTTGCCACCGAAATCACAGTGGCATTCGACCAAGTCGGATGCCGCGAGCCAATCGACAACATCACCCCTTTGCACCCATGCGCGGAAGCCGTTCCATCCGAGCGGTTTGTAGGCACAACGCGGTTGTGAACCAAAAACGTGCCCTTGGGGAGTTTTCGCGTCGGCAGGTACGCTAGGCCATGCCGCTGTCCATCCTTCAGGGTGTAAATACTCATATCCAAATCACCGTCTTCGTTGTTGTTACCTTCGCGCTTTCGTGTGCCGCTCGCCATCGAGCAACTGTCTTCACCACGTCGGTTCACGACGCTGCGCTCCACTCCGCCAGCGACATCCTTTCCGCGACGTATCCGATGGGGTATCCGTCCCGAACGTGTTGGAGCGAGCAGTAAACCTCATCGTTCAGGATGATGCCGCGCAGGTCGCGGTTGCCGGGGTGCTGCACGAATGCAAGCTCAAGGTCTCGCCACCTTCCCGTATAGGTCTTGGCCTTGGCGCCGATGATGCGCGAAAGCGGCAATGGCTCGGCCCGAGCGCGCCAGCACTCGAAGTTGGTTTCTCCACGACCTCGTGCCGCGGCCTCTAGCTGGCGCACATGCTCGATCGTCCATTGCGGAAACCGCGCAGTGATCGCGGGCCATGGCTCGAAATCTTCAGCGAAAAGCGTCAGGCGCACCAGAGCAGTAACGCCCCTGCGATAGCCCTGCATGCCAGCGGCAGTGCGATCCCCCTGACTGCGTGTCGTTGCCCACAGAAAGTCGGGACTGGGAAAGCCACCGATTTGATTGCGATCCGGCCGCAATTCTTTCGTAGCCACGATCCACGGTAGCCGCGCGGTGCAGGTGAAATGATAGAGCGTTTCGGCTTTCATCGCTGATCATTCCACTTCCGCTACCTCAACAAAGCATGATGCAACAGAAAACCGAGATCGTCGCATGCGTCAATCAACCGATTGCATAACCTCACTCTGAGCAAAATTGCGAGTTGTTCTGTTTTGTTGAAAGGCTTGCAGATTTCGGGACAGAGGCCCGCGCAAATTTTTTTCAGCGCACCTGCTTGAAGTGGGCGCAGCAAAAATGCTGCGTGACGCTTAACAAACTGCATGGATGTTAGTTAGCTCACAACGACATGTTACTTCACTCAGCCCGGCCGATCCTGACGTTGATCACCATTGCTCGAAGCTGCCCAGCGGGGTTACACATCCGAGTTGCCGAATGGCTCGCTAGTGCGCGCGCAGCGCCGACGACAAAATGACAGCTCTCAAGACCGATGACTGATGGTTCGCGCTAAGACAGGAAGGCCACGTAGCCGCCGTCCGACCAAGACTCGTAAGCACCCTCGCGGAACGCGACTAAACCGATCCGAAGAGGGCCCGGTAACCGGCGCGCGCTCCTAGCAATCTCATAATGCAAAAGCCCCAGCCGTTTTCAGGCTAGGGCTTTTTAGCAATCGGCGGTTGGCGTGCTACGGGTCCAAGGTCCCGAGGGAGCTAGTCCCTTCCATCTCCGCCTTCTGCTCCCATGTCGATGGGAGCTTAAGACCTCACTAAGGAGGCCGAGAACGGAAATACGCTCCACGGAGGAGCCGCATTCCTGATACGTAGACTAGCGAAATAGACGGTGAAGAACCAGCCAGCAGCGCTGTCCCTTTCCGCATTGCGCAAAATAAGTCCCCGGGAAGTTGCCTTCCCGGGGGCTTATTCGGATTGTCCGATTGGTACATCCGCAACCGGACCCACCCCAGAGCTTGCTAAGCATTCCGCGCGATCGTGGATTACGTGAGGCAACAGCGTGCCATTGTTGTGATGACATTTGCCTCAAAATTCCGAGCCGATAACTCTCGCTTGCGCCAGTCGGCGCGGCGCCGATGTTCGGCCGCCATAGCTTTGCGTACCTGCACATCGGATATCAGTCTGTCGATCTCGGCGCCGTCCAGCGTCCGCTTGATCCGCAACAGAATGGACAACGCGATCACGACATCACCGTGAGGCAACAATAAATCGCGTGCTGCGACATCGCAGTGCGCGATGACGGTCTCGATGGCCTGCTCGCTGGCACGCACTTGCATTGCCAGGTCATGCGTCTGTCGAAAGTCGCCAGCAGGCGCGACGCGCTCACCTTCCAGCAGCAACGTTCAGTCGACCGATGACGAATAAGCCACTGATGCGCGACAAGGTCCGTCGCCAGTGTCTCAGTTAAGCCGTCGACGAAGTTGTCTTGAAGCCCGTAAGCTGGAAGGAGTAGGCGCGTGGCCGCGCCATCTTGCGTTTGCCCAAGGCTGTCCTAGCCTGCGGGTCTCTCCTAGCAGCTGACGGAGGAGACCATGCGCACCCTCAGAACGGCATTGATAGGTGGATTCACCGGAGCCTTGATGGCTGGCAACGTCGCGACGCTCCATGCGGCTCCTTTGCCGACCAACGTGGCAAGCATGAAATCCATGGTCGCCGACAGTTCGATCCAGATCCGGTGGGGCGGCTGGCGCGGCGGCGGATGGGGATACAGAGGTGTCGGAGGCTGGGGTCCTCGAGGTTGGGGTTGGGGAGCAGGCGCGTTAGTTGGTGCCCTAATCGGTGGCGCGATCGCGAGCAGCGCCTATGGCTATTATGGCGGCCCGTACTACGGCGGCTACTACCCCGGCCCGTATTACGGCGGCTACTATCCCGCCTACAGCTACTATCCGGCGTACGTCGACTATGGCTGGCAAGCAATCCAGGAGCCTGGGGCCGCCCGCTTCTACAGACCTTACGGATACGGCGGGCGGCCCTGGGGCTATTGGTAAGCGGGCCGGCCGTGCAATTTTTCTCGGCGCGCCGGCCTTCCAACGCTTACCGCGGAGTGATCGCGCCGAGCGGATGGGGCCCGTCGCTTGGGCGTTATTCTTCGCGCATGTGGCGCATCTTCCGCGGTGGGAGAAGCACAATGTCCATCTCTATCCTCAAGCAACTCGGCGCGGCGGCGGTGCTGACTGCGATAAGCTGCGCGCCGGCTCCGGCCCAGCCAGTGATATCCGAGCCCGGCTATTGCGCACAGTTCTATCCAAATGCCAATTGTCAGAACAAAGGGCCCGGGAACCCCTACACCGACCCGAATTACCGGCTGTATGGCGGCCAGAGCTCGGGACCGTGGCCGAGCGGTGAAACTGTCGGCATGGCGCCGAAGCGGCCCCGCGGACGCGATCTGCCCCGACGACATCCCAGCACTAGCCCCGGGCGGTGATTGCTAAAGCGGGTGGCGCGTTACCCGCCGGGCCTATGATCTTCGCTGCGTTCGTTGCGCGTCTCCGGCTCCATCGCATTCAGGCGGCGGAGATCTTCGAGCAGACCGCGCTGGATTGGATCAAGGCTTTGCGGAATCTCGCCAGATCCTGCTTGGGTGCGCTCCTCGTCGGGCTCCAATCTGCGCCGGAAGATGAGTCCGCCGCAGACAAGCGCGAAGCCAATGACGATCAACGCGACACCTAGAGCACGCATTTTGCGACCGCCAAAAGGCGCATTCTATCCCGCGTCGCTGCGGCACCCAATGCGCTATTTCCGCTCGGGAGGCTGCCAGAACGGCCGCGCGAGAACCCATCAGCACCGCGCGATAGCGTGCCACTGCAGCGAGAGGCGACCGGGGCACCAAGTCGAGGCTGATCCCCGGGGCCGCATTTGGGCCTACGGCTTCTTGACCACGGCACCGAGTCCGAGATCGAGCCTAACCATCATGTGTCGCCATGGCTTGCAGGGTTGTTTGTTGTCCCCGAGTATCGGCGAAAAGGAGCAGGCGCCGTATGGTTCGAGCGATCGAGGATCAAGCGCGACAGCGAGGGCTTTCACGGCTCTACCTGAACACCACGGATGCCGGGGGTCTATGCGAGGCTCGGTTGGGCGGACCTTGATCGCACTAACTGGAAGGGCTTCGACACAACTCTGATGGCTCGCGATCTCTAAAGGCGCTGCGAAGGCCGTGGCGGAATGAGGCGCTCAAGAGGAGCAGCGGCTGGATCGACTCGGTGAAGCCGTGATCCAGTTTAGCATAATGTTCGATGATGCCGGCCTGCAAGATGCTTCAAGCTGGTCCGCAATCTGAAGCAGATGTATCCAAACACCGACGCGCTTGGGCGAGCGGCTCAAGCTGTATGTTGAGGAGAACTTTCCCGACTAAACCCGTCCACCGCCAGTCTGATCTTGTGCGCGGTATGGTCAATGGTGATGCAGTTTATCCTCGTCAGCGCGCCGCTGGTCCTGAAGAACAGTTTGTGGCCGAGCTTTAGCTCGGCGTCGACGCGGTGGTGCCCCTTGATAAGCATGCCGTCGAGGTTGGTCTCGCCGATTGCATCGCCGGCTTCGTTCACGATTGTTCGGATCATTTCGCCTCTGTGATGTGCTCCGGCGCCGCCGCGATGGTTCGCAGTCTATCCAACCTTGTGCCGGCCCCGGCGTTCCAACCCAGATGTACCCGAGCAACGATACACTCGGCGAGCGCATCAAGCTTTATCATGGCCGGCGTATGCCAGGCCTCCCGGGCGAGGGGATGTTCGTTGTCTATGGCGCGCAATGCGATGATCATAGCCGGATAGCCTGCACGGCACCGGGCTCGCCTGAAATGGCGCGCTGCGGGCTACCGAAGTGGTCTATCGTGATCCATTCGCGGTCAAGTGTCGGCTCATAGAGGTCGAAGCCGTCAGGGCCGGAAGCGACGACCGGCATCTCCGGATCGAGCTTCTGCAGCTCAGCTATCAGGTCTTTGACTTTCATGGGCTTGCTCGTTGCTAGTCTGCGCCGCGGTGCCGGAGCGGCCATGCTGGCTTCACAGTCCTCTGCGGCCAGGTCGCTACCGAACCGAAGCAACACCATCTTCAGCGCGGCGGCCATGAGGCTTACAATGGAGCCGCGGACAGGAAACGCATCGCTAACTTTGGGCTCTGTTCTTACCGCCTCCATCCAACGCGCCCGGCGTTGCTGACGTTCCTATAGACTGGGCAGCCGCTCTCCGCCCAACGCTCGCCGCCCACGTAGATGTAGGCCTTGAGCGGTGGCCGGTCGGAATGGTTCGGGTGTGCAATGACCTCGATGGTCGGTTAGTTCGGAAGTGACCGGCCGACTTTCTAAACGCCGTTTTAGACCCACAGGCGGCCTCGGCTGCCGACCGATTCCGCTTCACAATGCGCAGTTCCTTTGCCGAAGCGGAAAACTCGGCTCCTCATTGAGGGCAGAGGTTGTTGGCCGTGACCAAAGCAGATATCCGCGCCGGTTTGCCGGCGGATCGGCCTTTCAGGGATGCGCCGCCAGCCAAGCGATGATGCTTGGCCCGTCCTGCAAGAATTCCGAGGTGCTGCAATGCAATGCCGTCTCGCCGGGGTTTTTGATGAGCGAGACATCCTTGGTAGGCAACGCATCAAGGAACGGTTCAATCGAGGCGAGCGGTGCAACCTTGTCTGCCGTGTTGACGGTCGCGAGGGTCGGGACGTCGAGACATGACGGGCCAATCGTGCGACCCAGCACGGTGAGAGTGCCTCGACAGAACTGGTTTTCCCGATACAGCCATTCGGCAATCTGATGGACCAGCCTCCCCGGGAGCGGGGCCTCGTCAAGAGCCCAGCGCGCAACCCGCGCATGGACATCCAGCGCCCGCAAGTCGTCAACGCTCATTGCCGCATCCATCAACCGGGACCATACGAACCTATGAGGGGCGGCGAAAGCGCTTGCATGCGACAGCAGCGAGCCCGGGATGATGTCCGCTTCACTCAGATCAGGCGGAATCATCGAGACGAGCGCATCGCGAAATCGGTTCGTCGCTGGTTGAAAGCAAACGGGCGCGCCGAGAAGCGATAGACCGCGGACAGCTCGCGGTTCGCGTGCGCTAAAGGCCGCCGCCAACGTCCCGCCAAGCGAGTCGCCGATCAGGAAGAGCTTTGTCGCTTACGCGGCCATCGATCTTACGCGGACGTACGAGCCCGGCGCGTTTTCGATAACCGGTAACTTGCCGCCGCCCGGTTCGCGGGCAGGAACGCGGCCTGCATCAAATTGCGTNACCCATTCGTCCCAAAGCGGCCACCACGACCCTTGATGAGGCGTAGCGCCGGCGAGCCACTCGTCCGGACTGGGCGGCAAGTTGTCGTTCGCCCAGTGGCCATACTTGCTGCCTGGCGCGCTGATCACGCCAGCCATATGGCCCGCAGCGGATAGAACGAATTTGACCGGCCCGGAATACAAGCGTGTCGCCGCATAGGTCGATTCCCACGGCGCAATGTGGTCTTCGCGCGTGGCCAGAATGAAGGCCGGAGTCCTGATTTTCGACAGATCGATCGGCATATCCGCCAACGTGATACCGCCGGGTTTTGCCAAGAGATTTTGCTGATACATCTTGCGTAAATAGAATGAATGCATCGCCGCTGGCATGCGCGTCGAATCCGAATTCCAAAACAAAAGATCAAAGGGCATTTGCTCCTTGCCGAGCAGGTAATTGTTGACGACGAAGGACCAAATCAGGTCATTTGCGCGCAACATATTGAACGCCGTCGCCATATCTTGCGCTTCCAGATAGCCGCGCTCGCGCATCCGCCTTTCGAGAGATGCCAGTTGCTCTTCGTCGATGAAGACGGCCATGTCTCCGACTTCGGTAAAGTCGACGAGCGTCACGAAATAGGTGGCGCTTGCAATCCGGTCGTCGCCCTTCGCGGCCAGAAAAGCCGCCGTCGAGGCAAGCAGGGTTCCGCCGAGGCAATAGCCGATCGTGTTGACGGTACGCTCACCGGTCGCGGACTCGATCGCGTCCAGTGCGGCCAACGGTCCCTCGAGCATGTAATTTTCAAAGCTCTTTTCAGCGAGCTTCTCATCGGGATTCACCCAGGAGATGACGAACACCGTATGCCCCTGATCGACGGCCCATTTGATGAAGGAGTTCTTCGGCTGAAGATCGAGAACATAGAACTTATTGATCCACGGCGGCACGATGAGGAGTGGCCGCCTCCGGACTTCTCTGGTCGACGTCGCATATTGGATCAATTGCATAAGCTCGTTCTGGTAGATGATTTTTCCTGGCGCCGTTGCGATGTTTTCGCCGAGGCGGAAAGCCTTCATGTCGGTCATTGTAATCGCAAGCCGACCATCGCCGCGTTCCAGATCGACGAGAAGGTTCTCCAAACCACGTAGCAGGTTTTGTCCGCCAGACTCCAGCGTCGCGGTGAGGACCTCCGGATTGGTCGCGACGAAATTGGAAGGCGACAAAGCATCAACGAATTGGCGCGTGTAGAAATCGACCTTACGAGCGCTGGCCTCGTCCATGCCTTTAGTTTCGCGGATTGCGGAAAGAAGCGACTTCGCCGCAACGAGATAGCTGTCCTTCACAAAGTCGAAGATAGCGTTCTCGCTCCAGTCCGGATGCTTGAAGCGTTTGTCTTTCGGGGGACCGGCCTCGCGTGCACGCAGCATGAGCATGCGTTCCGCGGTTTTCTGCCAGATACCTAGCGTGTCGTAGAATAGGTTGATCTGGGCGCGGGCGACTACCACCGGGTCGGTCATCATCTTTGTCACGAGCTCGAAAAAGTCGAACCCGAGCGTTGACGTGTCGCCCATGCCGGACTTGACCGCGTCCGGCTGATGCGACACAAAGCGCTGCATCAGGAGCTGGCTTTGTTTCGCGATGTTCTGCAGTTGCGCCGCAAGGGCAATCGGATCCCAGGTGGGCTGCATCTGTTTGTCGGCCATAGCTCCCTCCTGTCATTGTCAGGCTTTACCAGAGCCGTTCGGATAGGCTCCAAAAGACTAACACCCGATTGGGTGCGGTTGGAGAGCGATGAATCACCGTTTCGCCATCAGGCGAACCTTGGGCAATTGGCCAAACGCAAACGCTACCGTTGTCGAGAAGATGACCGGCAAGCGCCGCTCAAACGTGCTGCGATGCAGCTAAGCGTTGTGCATTGCGGGAGTTCCTTCTTGCGACGTCATCCCAAATATTTTCTCCAATGTAGGTAAGGGGGGAGCGGAGCTTCCGTCTCTGCAATGCTCCAAGGTAGGGGCTCGACGCGCAATTTGTCGCCCGTCGGCTTCCTCGCCGCTGCAACTCTCCAGATCTCAGAATCCGCATTGATACGTCTGAGGGGACTAGGGCTGTCTGTACCGAAAACCTAAGCTCGGGCGTAGTGGTGGTGAAGTCCGCCAAGGATGGCGTGTGATTTAATGCTTCCGGTCCGCTGGACCGGGCGGGCAACCGGCGCGTCTTTGTCCAACGACCGGTGCGGTCGGATGTCGTTGTAATAGCGTGCGTAGGATCGCAAAATCCGTCGTAGCTGCGTCTCCCCAAAGACGATGATGTGATCTAAGCACTCGCGGCGGATCGATCCGATCAACCGTTCGGCAACTCCATTCTGCCACGGCGAGGCCGGTGCAGTAGGCCTGTCGCGGATGCCCATGGAGCGCATTCGGCGCGTGACGACGCTGCCATAATCCGGTCGTGATCCCGGATGAGGTAGCGCGGAGCCTCATCCCAGGGAAATGCCTCCGTGATTTGACGTGCAACCCATTCGGCCGTCGGATGTGCTGTGACGTTGATCCAAACGAGAGCTCTGCGATCGAGCCGGACGATGACGAGAGCATAGAGCAGCTCGAAACCGATCGTTGGAACGAGCGGCAATGTCCGGCGCGTGGCTGCGCAAGAACGTCCGCCATCCCTGGCTGGGCGGCCCGCGTCGCCTGACCATGTACTTAGCGACGCTCGACTGCGCGACCACCCGAGCTTCAGCAGTTCGCCGTGGATGCGCGGCGCGCCCCAAAGCGGATTTTCGATGCTGATCCGCCGGATCAACACGCGCAGCTCGGTGTCGATCTGCGGTCGGCCGCCCGAAGATCGTGACTTCCAACGCCAGTAGCAGCGAAAACCAGTCCTGTGCCAACGCACGAGGGTCTCGGGCCGGACGATGGTGAGGACGGACGAGATTGATGGAAACCAACGATACAGCTGGACAAAGAACCAGCGATCATGGTTCGTGAGCCGGACGCGACCCTGCAGCCTCCGCCGCAAGACCA
>NZ_AXAP01000109.1 GCF_000472865.1 Bradyrhizobium elkanii WSM2783
GCCTCCGGCTCGCTCGCCACCTTGGCTTCCCGCACGATCTTGCCGTTGGCGTCAACCACACACACGCTCGAGCATTCCAATGACACATCGATTCCGGCATAGTGCTCCATGGTCGTCTCTCCGTGATGCTTGGTGCGAGGTCCATCCTCGACTCCGTCACACCATCAATGTGAGGGACGACCGCCCGCCCTCCAAGCAAGCCGCGCGCAGCGCGCCACCCATAGCGCCGTAGCAAGCGCGGCTTGCTTGGAGGGCAGACCGCGGCCCGTTACCCCATCTACAAACCTTATCGCTACTCCCTCACGAACCGGTTACGCAGGGTGCCGATGCCGGTGATGTCGATCTCGACCACGTCACCCGCTTTCAGGTCCGGCGAGGCGCCGTCGGTGCCCATCCAGATCACGTCGCCCGGCCAAAGCGTGAAATACTTCGTCAGTTCGACGATGAAGGGGACGATGCCGAAAATCATATCGTTGGTGCGGAAGCGGTTGGTCTCCTTGCCGTTGACCCGCACCACCGTCTCCATCATGTCGAGATCGACATCGGTCTCGATCCATGGACCCATCGGCTTGAAGGTATCGGCGTTCTTGGAGCGCCAGAGGCCGCGGTCGGCCTTCTGCCAACTGCGCTCGCTGACGTCATTGCCGATGGTGTAGCCGAACACGCAGGACATCGCGTTCGCCGCATCGAGGTGTTTTGCCTTCTTGCCGATGACGACCACGAGCTCACCTTCGTAGTGAATCTTTTCCGTTGCGGTCGCCGGGATCACCACGTCCTCATCGTGGGCGATCAGGGCGTTCTGGGCGCGGTAGCCGATTTCGGGCCGGTCGGGCACGGCGGGGATTTCGCCGCGCTTATCGGCGGCCTCCTTCAGGTGCTTCAGATAATTGAGCCCGACGCAATAGAAGGTGCGCGGGACCAGCGGCAGCTCGATCTTTACGTCTCGGAGCGCATGCGTCTCCGCGGTACGCCGCCATTCGCCGAAGGGATCGCCGCCCACTGAGACAACCTTTTCACCCTCGACGAGACCCCAGGAGGTCTTCTCTTGGGCGGTGAATTTAAGCCAGCGCATCGATCTGCTCTCTCATTCCGCCGCAACCTGCGGCGAGATTTTCCAGGCTCCGGCCGCGGGACGGGGCAGGCCGAGATTCTCGCGCAGCGTCTTGCCGGTATAGTCACGGTGGAATAGCCCGCGGCGTTGCAATTCCGGCACGACGTGGCGAACGAAATCAGCGTAGGAACCGGGCACATAGCTCGCCGCAATGACAAATCCATCGCAGCCGCGCCCGACGAACATCTCCTCCAGCCGATCGGCGATGTCCTTCGGCCCGCCGACGATCGCATCCTTCACCAGGCCGCGGCCGGAGAAGGTGATGAAGTCGCGCGTGGTTGGATTGGTCTTGCCGGAGGTTTTCAGTACGCCGTCGCGGATGCCGAGCATGCCTTGCATGCCCTGCAGTTCCTCCGTCGTCAGCGGCTCGTCGATGCCCTTGGCGCCGAAGTCGAAGTTCAGTCCCTCGGCGAGCAGGGACAGCGCGTCGATCTCCAGCGGCAGCTTCTGGATCAGCGCCATCCGGTCTTCCGCCTCGGCCTTGGTCGCGCCGCACACCGGCGTGATCAGATTGCAGAGGAACATCTGGTCGGGATCGCGACCGGCCTTTGCCGCCTCATTGCGGATCGCCTCATAGCCTTGCCTTGCGCTGGCAAGATTGCGCGCGGCGGTGAAGATCACCTCGCCCCATCGCCCGGCAAAACGCTGGCCGCGGCCGGAAGCGCCGGCCTGGATAATGACGGGATGACCCTGCGGCGAACGCGGCACGGTGAAGGGTCCGCGCGACTTGAAGAACTTTCCGTCGTGATCGAGCCGCTTCACCTTGGTCGGATCGGCGAAACGGCCGCTCTTCTTGTCGACGATGAGTGCGCCGTCCTCCCAGGAATCCCAATGGCCGAGCACGACCTCCATGAATTCGTCGGCGCGGTCGTAGCGCAAATCGTGTTCGAGATGGTGCTCGCGGCCCATGTTGAGGGCTTCGCCGTCATTAACCGAAGTCACCACGTTCCAACCGGCACGGCCGCCGGTCATGAGGTCGAGGGTGGCGAAGCGGCGCGCGACGTCGAACGGCTCGTAGTAAGTGGTCGAACAGGTCGAGGCGAGGCCGAGTTTCTCGGTGACCATGCCCATCGTGGTCAGCACGATCACCGGGTCCATCTTCACGCAGCGGATGCCGTATTCGACGGTGTGGGCGTGATCGTTGCCATAGCGGTCCGGCATCGCCAGGCGGTCGTCGAAGAACGCCATGTGGAATTTGCCAGCCTCGAGGATCCGCGCGATCTCCTGGTAGTAATCCGCCGACATCGAATCGTCGCGCGATTGCGGATGGCGCCAGGAGCCCGGCAGATTGGTGCAGTTCTGCGCCTGCAGGAAACCGACCAGTGCGATTTGCCGTGTCATGCCGCTGTCCCCCCTCACGCCAGATCGAGTTGTTTTGTCAGCCCGTACTCGCCGGCGAGCGCGCGCAGCTTGTCCCAGGTCGCTTCCTCGATCTCGATGCCGTTCTTCCGCCGCTCCTGTTCGCGCAGAAATTCGACCTCGCCGGGATAGAACACGCCCGGACTTCCGTCCGAGGGCGGCGTCGATTTCAGGTAGCGGGCGAACTCGGCCACCTCGCGCTTGAAATCCTGCAACGGACGGAAGGCGGCGACATTGAACACCGCCATGAAGCATCCGTCATTGTGGCGTCCGGTCGGCTCGACGCCGAATCCGAGCCCGGTGAGCAGGCCGCACAGGACTTCCACCATGGCCGCCAAGCCAGAGCCCTTGTAGCCCTCGCTGCCACCAAGCGGCAGCAGCGCGCCGCCCTTGCGATAGTCCGTCGGGTCGGTGGTGTGGCGGCCTTCGGCGTCGATGATCCATCCGGTCGGAATCCGCTCGCCGCGTGCGACCGCGAGCTGGATCTTGCCCGCGGCGACCGCCGAGGTTGCCATGTCCAGATAGAACGGCGCCTCGAGCTCGGACGGCACCGCGATCGAGATCGGGTTGGTGCCGAGCCGCGCCTCGCGGCCGCCGAATGGCGCGACGTGTTTTGGCGAGCGGCCGGAATCGGCGGTGGCGATGCCGATCATGCCTTCGCGCATCGCCATCATGGGATAGTGCGCAAGCCGCCCGACATGGCTCTGTCGGAACACGGTGCAGGCGGCGACATTGGCGGTCTTCGCCTTGGCAATCGTCAATTCCATCGCCTTGGCATTGACGTGGAAGCCGAAGCCCCAATGGCCGTCGATCACGGTCGTGGTCGGCGATTCCTGGACGATGGTCCATTTCGCGCCGGGCACGATATGGCCGGCCTTGATGCGGTCGATATAGGTCGGGACCGCGATGATCCCGTGCGAGTCATGTCCGGCGAGATTGGCGTTGACGCAGCCGATCGCGACCGCCTGGGCTTCCTCCTCCGAGGCGCCGGCGCCGCGCAGCAGCGCCGCACCGATGCGGGTGAGACGATCGGCGTGGACGATCGGCATGGGGTTTCCTCGTATCGACGCCCGCATCACGCGGCGCATCTTGCTTGTTTGTGGTTCGCGATGGTCTCAAAGCCGTGGGCGGCGAGCAAGGCCAGAATGTCCGGCCCGCCATGACGCCGGCGCGGCTTTTCAGGGCGGCGGATCTCATGGCAGGGAACCAGTGCCTCGCAGGCATTGCGTCGCACTCGCGGGCGGAGGAAATCGTCAACAAACCGGCAATTTTGCGGGGGTTCTATCCGACTTTGTTCGTCACACATTTACTTTGACTCGCAACTTATAGCTGTTCCTAACGTCCACTTAGGTCTCTGCTCCGCATAAAATCCCGCGGGGCCGGCCGAGACCGGCCGCAGGGAGTTGATCGCTTGGAGCAGACCATCAGGGGTACCTTCGCGGCGTTGAACGCCAGCAACGAAGCGATCCTGTACGCCAAATCGCCGGAGGAGCTGTACGCCAAGGTCTGCGAGGCCGCGTTTTCCAGCGGCGACTTCCTGGCGACGGCGGTCTTCCTGCTGGATGCCGAGACCAGCCTGCTGCGCTTTGCGGTCGGGTTCGGCGACGATGTCGTGCGGCTGCGCGGCATCAACATCTCGATCATTGCGAATACGCCTGAGGGCGAGGGGGTGTGCGGACAGGCGTTTCGGGACCAGCAGGCCTGCGTCAGCAATGACTATCTGAATGACCCGCGCTCGCTCGCCTGGCGTGCCGGCGCTCGCGATAGCGAGGTCACCGCGGCGGCGGCAATGCCGTTGATCTGCAATGGCCGCAGCGTCGGCGTTTTCCTCGTCACCCGGCGCGAGGTGGGCTCGCTCGACAACGAGCTCGTGTCGCTGCTGGCGCGCATGGCTGCGAATGTTTCGTTTGCGCTGGATAATTTCGAACATGAGCGCATGCGCAAGAGCAGCGAGCGGGCGATGCGCCGCCTGAACCAGATGTTCGGCGCCATCAGCGCGACCAACGAAGCGATCCTTCGCGCCAAGACCGAGCACGACCTCTATCAGCGTGTCTGCGATGCCGCCGTTCATAGCGGGA
Organism: Bradyrhizobium elkanii WSM2783; assembly: GCF_000472865.1. Taxonomy (GTDB): domain Bacteria; phylum Pseudomonadota; class Alphaproteobacteria; order Rhizobiales; family Xanthobacteraceae; genus Bradyrhizobium; species Bradyrhizobium elkanii_A. The sequence goes on from NZ_AXAP01000109.1 coordinate 4,549, forward strand.
AATCAGTCGCCGCCGTGGTCCTGCTCGCCGAGCCTGACAACCATTGGCTCGAGCCGGTCGCCGGCACCGGCGACGCGATCGACCTGATCACGCAAACGCGCTTCTCGATCGATCCGGACAATATCTACGGCAAGGGCGTCTGCGGGCAGGCGTTCCGGACGCAGCGGCCGTGCATCAACAACGATATCCCGAAATCGGACGGTCCGTGGCGGCAGGTGGGACACGACGCTGGCGTCATGGCCTGCATCGCGGTCCCCGTGACCAAGTTCGGCAAGAGCATCGGCGTCTTGTTGTTCTTCGTCGGCAGGTCGTGGGCGACGGACGAAGAGATCGTCGCCCTGATGGCGCGGATCGCCGAGAACGTATCGGTGGCGCTTGAAAATTTCGAACGCGCCAACGAAAAGGCCAGGGCCGACCGGCAGAAGGACCGGTTGTCGCGAATGTTCGCGGCGCTGAGCGCGACCAACGAAGCGATCATGCGGGCGAAGTCACGAGAGGAGATGTTCAAGCTGGTGTGCCAGGCGGCCGGCAAGGGCGCCAGGTTCAACTCGACCAGCATCTTCCTGGTCGCGCCCGGCAGCGACTATCTCGAGATGGCGGCGACCGCAGGACCGACGTCCGAGAACGCCCGCAATCTCAAAGTATCGATCGACGAGGCCGTTCCGGAGGGACGCGGGCTTTGCGGGACAGCATTCCGTTCCAGGCAGGCCAGCATCAACAACAACTTCCTGAAGGACATTGCGGACAGTGCGTTCCGGGACATCATCGAACGCGAGGGGGCGCGATCGGGCGCGGCGTTCCCGTTGTTCGTCGACGGTGAGCCGGTCGGCGTGATGCTCTTCATCGCGTCCGAACACGACACCTTTACCGCCGAGTTCGCCGAACTGCTGCAGCGGCTGGCCGACAACGTGTCGTTCGCGCTCGGCAGCTTTGAGCGCGCGGACGAGAAGGCGAGGACCGAGGAGCAGAAGGAGCGGCTGACGCGGATGTTCGGGGCGCTCAGCGCCACCAATGAAGCGATCATGCGGGCTAAGTCGCGGACCGAGCTGTTCCACCTGGTCTGCGAGGCCGCCGTCGTCGGCGGCAATTTCACCTCCACCGCGATCGCGCTGGAGCGGCCAGGCGACGATTACCTGGAAAACGTCGCTTCGGCCGGTCCGGACGGCGAGCGCGCGTTCCACGTGCGCCTGTCCATCAATGCATCGCATCCGGAAGGGCGGAGCCTCACCGGCATCGCATTCCGCACCCGGAAACCCTGCATCAGCAACGACTATCTCGGCGACTTCGGCGATTCGAGCCCGTTCTATCAGGTCCTGCGCGACGCTGGCACCCGCTCTGGCGCCGCATTTCCGTTATTGAAGAACGGCAAGCCGATCGGCGCCATCATCTTCCTCTCCTGCGAGATCGGCGCCTTCAGCCCCGAGTTGATCGGGCTGTTGCGACGTCTCGCCGAAAACGTCTCGTTCGCGCTGGAAAATTTCGACCGCGCCGACGAGAAGGCAAGGGCCGACGAGCGGATCGAATATCTCGCCTCGCATGACGGCCTGACGCGCTTGCCCAACCGGGAAACCTTCAACGAATTGCTGCGCCACGCGATCGAGGTGGCCGGCCGCCACCAGCGTCAGTTCGCGCTGCTGTTCATCGATCTCGACCGTTTCAAGGTCATCAACGATTCGCTTGGCCACGACGCCGGCGACCTGCTGCTCGTCAAGATCGCCGACCGGCTGCGCGGGACCTTGCGTTCGAGCGACGTCATCGCCCGGCTCGGCGGCGATGAATTCGTCGTCATTCTGGAAGAAACCGACCGTGGCGACGTCGAAACGATCGCCGAGAGCCTGTTGTCGGCGCTCAGCCAGCCGCTGCAACTGAGCGGCCACGAATGCCAGACCACGGCCTCGATCGGCGTTGCGATGTATCCTGCTGATGGCTTGGATGCCAAGACGCTGACCAAGAACGCCGACATGGCGATGTATCTCGCCAAGGAGGACGGCAAGAACGGCTTCCGCTTCTACTCCAGGAAAATCAAGGCGCAGTCGATTGAGCGGCTGACGCTCGAGAATGCCCTGCGCCGCGCGCTGGAGCGCGATCAGTTCTCGCTCTTCTACCAGCCGAAGATCGACATCGCGAGCGGCCAGATCACTGGCGTCGAAGCGCTCTTGCGCTGGACCCATCCCGATCTCGGGCAGGTCGCGCCGGCCCAGTTCATTCCGCTCGCGGAGGAGATCGGGCTGATCGTGCCGATCGGGCGCTGGGTGCTGAAGGAGGCCTGCGCGCAGAACATGGCCTGGCAGCGCCGCGGTCTGCGGCCGGTGACGATGGCGGTCAACCTCTCGCCGCGGCAGTTCGGCGACGAGAATCTCCTGCAGGACATCGATGGCGCGCTGATTTCAAGCGGCATGTCGCCGGCGTTGCTGCAGCTCGAGGTCACCGAAAGCATGGTGATGCGCAACGTGCACCGGGCGATCCGGGTGCTGGATGCGATCCAGAGCCGCGGCATTCGCCTCGCGATCGACGATTTCGGCACCGGCTATTCCTCGATGTCGCTGATGAAGCAGTTTCCGATCGACACCATCAAGATCGACCGCTCCTTCGTGCGCGACCTCGCCCGCGACAGCGAGGACCAGGCGATCGCGCAGGCCATCATCAGCATGGGCAAGGCGCTCGGCATGACCGTGATCGCCGAGGGCGTGGAGACGGCCGAGCAGGAGCGCTTCCTGCGCGACCATGGCTGCGACGAGATGCAGGGCTTTCGGCTCAGCAAGCCGCTGCCGCCGCGCGAGCTCGCCGAGTTGTTGCGCTCGGCGCCGGCGCTTATCTCTCCGCCACTGCAGCCGGAGGAAGATGCCGCGGACGATCAGGCAGCGTCGGATTTAGGGCGGAAACGCGCTGTCATCTGACGGCTGCACATGCAGCTCGCGTACATCCGAATCGGTCGACTTCACCTTGCGCGAGAAATCATAAGGCCACGGCAGATAAGTCTGGCCGGCGAGCGATTTGAGCAGGATGGCGGCGCCTGCTGCATAAGTCGCGCCCTTGGCAAGGCGCAATCGGACACTCCAGTCGGTCGGCAATTCGACCACGGATTCACGCAGTTCGAATGCCGGGCCCCACCACCAAGCTGGCGCCGGCGGCCGTTCACTTTCCGGAATGGCGCGCCAGCGTCCGTATTCGTCGACGATGCGCTCGAATTGCAGTTTCGCGGCTGGATGCATCGGGGGCTCTCTGTTCTGCTCCCGATGATATCCGCCTCCGCGCCCCGCGCAAAGGCGCTATTGCCGGCCGTGTTGCCAGTGCGTGGTCACCTCGGTGCCCGTCTTGTTCAGATGCACGTGCTGGTCGACATGGTCGACCCAGGACAGCGGAATGAAATGATGGTGCTGTCCGTCGGGCGAGCTTTGCTTGGTCAACTTGATCTTGTCGGTTCCTTCGAGATGATCGACCTTTCCGACCGTCTTCCGGTCCGACGAGATGACGTCCATATGTTCCTTGATCTCTGCGGCCATTGCCATGTTTTATCTCCTTCAACGTTTGCGCAGATGAACGTTTGGTGACCGCAAAGGTTGCCCAAATCACTTCTCCTCCGCCGCGGTCGCCGTCGCCGGTCCTTCGCCCATGATCAGGAGCACGGCGTCCTCGTCCTTGGCGCCATCCCAATGCACCTGCTTGCCGTAATGGGTGACGAAACTGCCGGCGGGCATCGCCACGGTGCCCTTGTCCGGATCGAACTTCGGTCCCGATCCAACCCACCAGGTGCCTTGCAGCACGACGATATAGCGGTCGTTCGGATGAAAATGCGGATGGCTGAAATGGTTGCCTTTGGTCCACTTGGTATAGACCACGTAGAAGCCGGGCTTTGCGGGATCACCAACCACCACGGCATTCTGCGCGCCGCGCGCATCCACCGGTCCCCAGGGGATCTGGTCAGGCAACTTATAGACGACGGCGGCCGGATTGAGCTCGGCGGCGGAGCCGATGCGCAGCGTGGCGGCGAGGGCAAGCGGGATTGCAAGGTAACGCCAGGTGCTGACGATCATGACTTCCTCCCGTTTTCGGATGGACGCTTAGGCCTGTCTATCGGGCTCGTCCATCTCCGTTGTCCTCGATGCTAGTCGGGGGCGCTGGCAAAGGACAAGACGCACGCATGCATGCGTGATCGGCGGATGCGCGGCTTCCCGCACAACGCAACTGCAGCATCGAAATCGATTTGCGCTCGCACGCCGCCGTGATTAGTTTGCCCGCACAAATCAAAACAACATCGGGAGGATGCTTTTCATGAAACATGCGTGGACGCTTGCGGCCGGTCTTCTGATCGGCACCGCTCTGTCCTTCAATCTCGCTGCCGCCGAGGGAGACGGCTGGATCACGTTGGTCGACGGCACCAAAAAGGGCGATTGGGACGAGGTGGGCAAGGCGAACTGGACGTTGAAAGACGGCGCGCTGGTCGCCGACAAGCTCGACGGCAAGGATCTGTCCTATCTCGTCAGCAAGACTCCCTACAAGGATTTCCAGATCAGAGCGGAGTTCTGGACCGACGAGGATGCCAACAGCGGCATCTTCATCCGCTGCGACACCAACAAGACCATCGATTCCAAGGTCTGCTACGAGGTCAATATCTTCGACAAGCGGCCCGATCCGACCTACGGCACCGGCGCGATCGTCGATGTCGGCAAGGTCAACCCGATGCCCAAGGCGGCGGGCAAGTGGAATACCTTTGAGATCACGGCGCAGGGCCCGCATCTCGTGGTCGTGCTCAACGGCGAGAAGACCGTCGACGCGCAGGACAGCAAGCACGCGAGCGGTCCGATCGCGCTTCAATATGGCTCGGGCGTGGTCAAGTTCCGGAAAGTGCAGATCAAGCCGTTGTAGCGGCCGATGTGTTCTCCTCCCCCTGAAAGGGGGAGGGCAGGGTGGGGGTCAAGCCACGGACGCCGCTGCTCGTGGAGAGAGATGATCCCCACCCGGTTCGCGCTGGCGCGCGAGCCGACCTCCCCTTCTAAGGGGAGGTGAGGAAGAAGCGGCGCTCACGCATATTGCTTGTCTTGCTGACGGCTCTCCACCACGGGATTGAGCTCGTTCAGGATGACACCGACCAGCTTGCGCTCCGCTCCACCCAGCGCGCTGAGGATGTCTTCCATGCAGTCGTTGATATCGAGATGGACCGGCAGCACCGCGAGGAGGCCATCGGGGAGCTCGAGGAGCTTGCGATCCGCCGCGCTCCACGGCATCGCCGGCCCGTCGAGAATGATGAGATCGTAACCGCCAACGGATCGCGCCTGCGTGACCGACTTGCGGATGGCTTCCGCGGCCCTGGCGTCGCCGCCCTCGATAACGGGCAGGATGGAAATTCCGTTCGCCGTGTTGATGGCACGCGTTGCCTTGCTGCCGATGCTGAGCCAGCCGAGGCGGCCGGCCTCGCGCTTGCCGAGCCTGGTAACCTTGCCCGACAATTCGCGTTTCCGATGATCGGCATCAATTATCAGCACCTTGGCGCCGTCGCGCGCGGCCGAGAGCGCGACGTTCAGCGCCACCACGCTGCGGTCGACGGATGATCCCGCGCCGATCACCGCCATGACCGGCACGCCGCTCGCGGATGCGCGCTTCTTGAGGGTCGCGGACATGTCGCGGATGGCGCCGAGGAAGGTCATCAGCGGAAAGCCCGCGCGCAATGTCGGCCAGCCCAGCCGTGTGACGTCGGCGATCTGGCCGCCCGTGAGGATGCCACCCAGCGTGCGCATCACGTCGGATTCCTGCAGCCGGGCGATCACCGGCTTCTCGATGACGCTGACTGCCGCCTGCGGCGCCGGCTTGCTGAGGACCGGCTGTTTCGCAGGCACCGCCGTCGCCTGTTTCTCGGGCGAGGTCGACTTGCTCGGCCGCAGCGGGTCGGCGCCGGGCGCAAGCTGGTCGACCGCGATGATCCAGGCAGCGGCCGCGAGCCCGCCGAGCACGAAGCCGATCATGGCAAGCAGGCTCATAGCCGGTGGAAAGGTACGCCGCTGCGGCACGGTGGCTTCGCCGATGACACGTGCGCTCGAGGTGTTCAGGCTTTCCTGTTCCTCCGTCTCGCGCGAACGCTTGAGGAAGGACTGGTAGACGTCGCGACTCGCCTCGACGTCGCGCTCGAGCTCGCGTAGGCGCACCGAGGCCTGGCTCATCTGCACGCTCTGGCGCTTCTGCGCGTCGAGCGCCTTGTTCAGCGATGCCTCATAGTCGCGAGCGCGTGTCAAATCGTTCTTCGCGGCCTGCGCGAAGCGGTCGATCTCTTCCCTGATGGTACGGCGGAGATCCTCGACCTGCTGCTCGACCTGCCGGAGCGCCGGATGCCGGGGGCCGAGTTCGCTCTGCAGCTCGGCCTGCCGCTTCTTGGCATCGGCGTATTGCGCGCGCAGGTTCGCGATGGTCGGCGATTGCAGCGCCTCGGGGATCGCGCCGGGGTCGCTCGCATTGCGCCGGCTGGCCTCGATCTGGTCGTACTTCGCCTGCGCATCGAGCGTCAGTGCGCGCGCGGCGGCGAGCCGCTGGTTGCTGGCGGAAAGCTGCTGGTCGGCGATCAGCGTGTCCTGGGTGCCGACGAAATTGTTCTGCGCCTTGTAGACCGCAAGCATGTTCTCGGCGTTGCGCAGCCGTTCCTGCAGTTCCTTCAGCCGCCCCGAGAGATCTCTGGTGGCGCGCCGGGCGGCGGCGGCCTGCGATTGCTTGGATTCGGCGAGATAGGCCGTAGAAAGCGCGTTGGCGAGCATCGCCGCCTTGACCGGCTCATAGGACCAGACGTCGATGTCGACGACGAAGGTGCGGTCGGTCTTGCGCACATTGATATGACGACTGAGGGCGTCCAGCGCGCTCATCGTCGCCTGGTGCTGCTGTTCCACCGTCGGACGCTGCTCGATCCCGACCAGGCCGAGCAGCGCGCCGAGGAGGCTCTTGCCGTCGCCGCCGCCGCCGAATTCCGGGTCCTTGTCGAGATTGGTGTTCTTGATGACCTGCAACAGCACGCTGTTGGAGGTGATCACCCGCGCCTCGCTGTCGACCACCATTGCGAGACCCGAAACGTCCTGCGCGCGCGGTGTCAGCTCTCGCTCGACGAGCTGCAATTCGCGCGGGTCGACATAGAGCTGCGCGGTCGCGGTGTACTTCGGAGTGAGGCTCTTGCCGATCCCAACCGCGATGCAGGCGCAGAGCAACGCGGCAGCCGCGATCGCGGCCTTGCGCCGCCACAGCAGCATGACCAGGTCGATCACGTCGAAGCCCTGGCTTCGGCGTGGCTCGCCGGCATCCCGGCTTTTGGCCTGGCTGTTTATCGGCTGGTCGTAATCAAGCATCGACCCCAGCTTCCATTCCAAACGCCGCACGCATCGGCTGAGGGGTTACTCTTCGGGCTGCGCGATGCGCGAGAGCGGACCGCGCGGCAACAACGCAGCAGGAAAAATTAACCATAGTCTTTGAGAGACTATTCACTGAAAAGGCAAACAAAGCGTTTAAGCGCTCGCGCATCGGAACGCCTCTGCCATGGTGAGCGCCGGAATATTCCGCTTCGCCGCCGTTTCCAGCGCGTGATTCAGCAGTTCCGGCGAGCAGCCATACAGGCTGGGCCGCGTGGCAACGTCGTGACTGTAGAAAATTAACCAACCGTTATGGATTTGCGCCTCGTCGAAGGCGCGCTCGATTGCATCGCGATCCATCCGGCGATCGATCAGCGGCATCGCGCGCAGGAACTGCAGGTCGACATTGCCGAAGTTCACGCCCTCCACGATCGAGCGGCAGGTCGCAAATCTGGACTTGAGCAGATATTTGTGCGCGAACGAGCCATAGCCGAACGGATAGGCAAAGGTTTCGATCTGCATCGACGGATCGAGCAAGTCGAAGTAGCGGCGGTTGCAGGCGATGTCGCAGGCGAGCGAGGTCTCATCGAGATCGCAGGTGCGCCGGTGCGAGAAGGTGTGGCAGCCGATCTCGTGGCCGCGGCGATGCAGCGACAGCACGTCGTCATCATCGCCGGAGCTCCAGTCCGCCGTAACGACGCCGACCAGCCCGCCCGACACATAGAAGGTGCCGCGGGCGCCATGTGTCTCCAGCAAGTCGGCGCCTGATGTCACCGCGCTCTTCGGCAGGTCGTCGAAGGTGAAGCTGACTATCGGCGTGGCGTTGCGCAGCCGGACCCGATCGACCGGCAGATGCATCGCCAGCCGGTGGCTGACCTTCACGACCGCTTCGGACCACAACCCGCGCATTCTCTCACAGCTTCCGCAGGATCACGTGGTAGTCGCCGTGCCGCACGTCGGTCCTGCCGGGGAGAAAGAAGTTCATCGCTTTCGCGGCGGCATCGACCAGCGCGGCGAGCAGGGGCTTGCGCAGGCGCATCTCCGGATAGCGTGGGCTCTCATAGACCTTGCGGTAGATCACTTGCAGGCCATGTGCCCTGGCGAAGGCTTCGAGCTTGCCCAGCGTGACCAGCGGATGGAAATGAGTCGGAAATGGCGCCTCGCCCGGCAGGCCGGCCTTCTTGTCGCCGCGGACATAGCGATAGAACCAGACGTGAAACCAATGCGGCGAATACTTCGTCACCACGCCCGATAGCGATTTCGGATTGGGGGCGCCGATCAGGATCAAGCCGTTCGGCTTGATCGCCTCGCAGAAACCGCTGAGCGCGGCCTCGACGTCGGGCACGTGCTCGATGACGTTGTAGCAGACGATGAAATCGAAGCTTTTCGGCGCGAAACGATAGGTCTGGATGTCGCCCAGGATCGTTGCTTGTGCGTACTGGTTGTTCTTGACCTGATCTTCGTCGATGTCGACGACGGTAATATGGCTGCGGCGCAACACCTTGAGCGGCAGGAAGCTGGTCGAGCCGCCGCCGGCCTCGTAGATCGCGAGCGGGCCCGCCGGCAGCGCCGCCTCCAGGATGCTGTGCACGGTGAGGAGACTCTGCCGCGCTTCGCCCGGCGGCAGGTCGAGCAGCGACTGTGGATGCGCGGCCGGCCCAGCCGCGTCGACCACGGGGAGCGTTGCATGAATGCGATCAAAGGTAAGGGTATCGGTCATTGCCTCTTATCCAATGTTGCTGTTTGCGAATTTTGCTCTGAATGCCATGAGGCCATGCTTCAGTCGGCCGCGAATGCGTGCGATGTCGAACAGCCAGGCCAGGCCGGCGTAGGTGAGGATGCCAACCACCGCCAGCACGATGCAGGCGGCGAGATCCGGAATGCGCAGGATGCGATCGAGCGCCGCGACCGTCAGCGCCATCGCGAGCGCGGCGATCAGGACCAGCGCCAGCCGGCCGAGCGGCAGCGGAACGCGGAAGGCATAGCGGGTAAGCACCAGCGCACAGGCAAAGCCGATGATGTCGGCGCCGAGCCGCGCCCAGGCCGCGCCGACAGTGCCGTAGTGGCTGACCAAAAGATAGGACAGGATCACATTGGCCGCGATCAGCGAGGCGGTGTTGACGAGATAGAAGCCGTTGCGGCCCGACAGCAGGAAGCTCGCATGCAGATATTGCTGCGTCAGGACCTGGAACACCACGGCGATCGCGATCACCGGCATGATCTCGGCCGCGAGCGCACGAAAATCGGCGCCGAGGATGACGTTGGCGACATGGGTGGAGATCACTGCAAAACCGAGCGAGGCCGGCAGCGTGATGGACAACAGCAACTCGAGACATTCGGCGAGATGCGAGCGCACCGCGCCGTCACCCTGCTTGGCGTGGATCTGGACGGCGAGCGGAAAAAACGCTGCCGCCATGCTCATCGCCGGCATCATCAGCGTCTGCCGGACCAGGTCGAGCGAGGCGACATAGCGGCCGGCATCGGCCGCACCGACCAGGTTGGCGATCATGAAACGGTCGGTGACGCTGGCGATCGCAAGCAGGGTCAGCGAGAGCGTCAGCGGCAGGCCGGTCCTGGCCACGGCCATGAGCGAGGTGCGATCGAAGCTGATATGCGTGCCGCGCCAGGCGGTGCGCGACTGCACGAGCACGGCGAGCAGATAGGCGAGGGCAGAAGAGAGCAACAGCCAGAAGCCGTTCGGGCTGACCAGCGCGACGACAATGCCGAGTGCGAGCACGGACACGGCGCGCACCAGCGTCGCCTTCATCACCGAAAGCGCCATCAACCGCGCGCGAACCAGGTCCTGCGTCAGTTCGAACAGGCCGATCGCGACCGAGAGCACAACTGTAGCGAACGCCGCAGTGCCGTCGAGGCCCGCGAGCCGGGCGAGCACATAGGCGATCGGCGCCGTCAGGCAGCAGATCATGTAGCCTGACAGCACAAGGCCGCGGACGTCGGTGCCGTCGTTGCGGGCGTGCTCGCTCAGGATCAGATTTCGGAACCAGCCGACCAGGAACACGCTGATCACGGAGGCGAAGCCGATGCCGAGCAGATAGACGCCGTAATCATGCGGCGAGAACAGCCGCGTGAAAACGAACACGCTGAGCAGCCCCAGCAGTGCCGAGAGGATGTTGGCGGTCAGGTTGATGCTGGCTTGACCGATCAGCATAACGCCGCAAACTCCGTGCGGTCGCCGCTGCTGGTGAGCGAGAGGATCTCGTTGCTGTCGGCGATCGCGGCGCGGATGGTCTCGACCGGCGTTCCGGAGAAGGATGCGATCGAGAACGCGACGTCGTCCTTGCTGGCGCGGCGCAAGAGATCCTGCAGCTCGCCTTTGTTGAGCCGCGGATCGTCCCAATAGCTGACGCAGGGCGTGCTCGGGACCGCGGTATGCCGCAGCGAGGCCGCGGCATCGTTCTGTACGAAATAGCCGTACAGCATGTATTCGGAGAACTCGCGGGTCTTGCACAGCGCCTCGATCCAGCCGAGACCGGTGACGGCCTCGATGCGCTCGGCCAGGGCTCGGGTGGTCTGCTTGTCCCAGAAGATGATGTGCCCGATGAAATCGTCGGCCGGGAACGGCGGCGTCGGCAGCCCCAGCAGTTCATGGCTGGTCACAAGCCAGCGCGAATGCCGCGGCTGGTCTGCGGTCACCACATCAGACATGGTCAGCATCGGGATCGCGTTCGGATATTCGAACCGCGTCAGGTCGAAGTCGCGGAAGAACACAATGTCGGAATCCAGGATGCAAAAGCGCTGGTGAGGCAGTGCGATGGTGGCGGCGATCTTCAGGATCTGCTGCACATGCCAGCCGTTCACCGGCTTGGCCCGCAGCGACCACCAGAACTGGCGCCGGCGGCGCTGGATCATGCGCGGCAGCGGCCGCAGCCAGTCGGGCAGGAAGGCCGAGGCCGGGATGATGACGCGATGCTCGCTGGCGAGCGGCGCGAACAGCGGCAGGTCGCAATCGGGAACCAGGAGATAATGCTTGGAGAACGAGGTGACGTGCCGGTCCACGCTCTCGCAAAGCAAGGTACAGATCTCCAGGTCGCGCCCGTAAGTCGGGGTTAACAACGCAACTGGGTCCATCTCGTAGATCTCTCTGGCGATCACGTTCACGGTTGTCGCTTTCCAAGCCGCGGTTCTTCTCGGTGAGCCTTTCAGCAAGATCGATGCCGAATCGGCGCATCGGCCGCGGCCCGGATCGCCGTTGGTTAATTTTGTTTGCGTTGATGATCGCCGCGCCGTTAAGGGCGCGAAGTAACCATAAGAAGCCGTGCTCCGTGTGCGTCGGCGCGGCTTGCCCGTATATTGCAGAGCGTGACCCGCGAATCGCCGATGCCGTTCGGAGCGGGTATGCGTGCATGTGGGACTACGGGATTTCTGCGCGGGCTCTCGCCGCGGGTGATGCGAAGACTGTGCCATCAGTTCGTTTCGGCACAGCCGTTCCGTCGGCGGTGTCCGCTTTTGAAACGGTGGGCAAGAGGTTGACGCCATTGTTTCGCAAGCTCGCGAGGACAGCACATGGCTGGAATTGAACGATTGAGCCGGCGGCGGTTCGTCGGCGGGCTGCTGACGGCCTCGGTCGGCGCAGTTCTCGGCGACGTCGCCACTGCGCGCGACGCAGCCGGCGCAACCTCCCGCCTCGGTGCCGATCCTGCGCGGTTTGCCGGCGCCTTCGTGAACTGGGAGGCTGATGGCCGTGAGCATGCGTTGCAGGCCTGGGAGAAATGGCTGAAGCAGAAGCCGTCATCTGTGCTGGGTATGGATTTCTACGGCCAATCGACCTGGGAAGATTTTCGCAAAGTGGATTGGGTGCCGGGCATCTGGAGACGGCTTAATCCGAAACGGAACGTGGTCTGGTCGATGCCGCTGACGATCACGGGAACGCCGCTGGTCGATGTCGCGGACGGCCTGCACGACTCCGAGTTCGAGGCGGCGGCACGCGCGATCTCCGATGCGCAGCCGCGCGCGATCATCCGGCTCGGCTGGGAGATGAACCTTTCGCAGATGGGCTGGTTCGCCAAGGGCCAGGAAGCCGATTATATCAGGGCGTTCCGGCGCGTTGCGGAGATCTTCCGCCGCGCGTCCAGCGAGTTCAAGTTTGATTGGTGTCCCGGCTGGGGGGCGCAGGAGATGCCGGCCGACCTGGCCTATCCCGGCGACGACGTCGTCGACTATATCGGGCTCGACGTCTACGACTTCAAATCGGAAGGCTCGGTGGAGGAGCGCTGGCAGACGCTTTACCTCAAGGCGCCGTTCGGTCTCGAATGGCATCGCGATTTCGCCGCGCGCCACGGCAAGCGCATCAGCTTTCCGGAGTGGGGCGTCGGCCATGCCGGCGACAATCCTTACTTCATCCAGAAAATGCACGACTGGTTCGTCGAGAACAGCGACAGCATCGCCTATGCGGCCTACTTCAACGTCGATGGCCTATGGCCGACACAGATCGACACCGGCCGCTTCCCGGAGTCGGAAAAGCTGTTCCGAAAGCTGTTCGGAGGTAGGTGACCTCGTAGCCCGGGTGGAGCGCAGCGCAACCCGGGATATCTCCAGCAACGTTTACCGGCGGTCCCGGGTTATGCTGCCGCTTCACCCGGGGTGCGATTGCTGTTGATTTCGTTCGCCTGGGCCTTTGTTCCGGTCAACAGGGTCAGGCCCATCTTGAGCTTGTCCTGCAGCGTGCGCTGGGCAAGGCAGGTGAAGAGGCAGAGCTTGTCGCAGGCCACGGTGTTCTTGCGGCGCATGCGCGCTTCCTCGCTGTACCAGATCTCGCGCGCGGTCTGCGTGCGGACGTTGCCGATCGGCTTGAAGAACCAGCAGACCTCGAGGCGACCGTCGGAGCGGATGAAATAGTTGCGCATGCCGACCCTGCAGGGCATGACCTCGGGCGGGGCCTTCTCGCGGCGAAAATGATTGGGCCAGGCGTTCAGCACGGCCTCGCCGTTGAGGATCGGCGCGCCCTGGCGCTTCAGCCGCAGCAGCTCGTCGCGGACGGCGATCAGATCGTCCATCTCCCGTTCGCCGATCCACAATTCGTCCTCGACCTCCTGCGTGCCCATCTCGACCGGCTGGAAGCTCAGCGCGGTGGCGCCGATCTGCTGGATCCAGTCGACCATCTGCGGAAGCTGGCGGAAGTTCAGCCGGTGCACGACCGGCTTGATGATGATTGGAAAATCCAATCCTTCGGCGCGGCGCTTCTCGGACACATTCCGAATGCCCTGCACGATGTCGTTCAGCGAGTTCTCGACACCGCGCGAATAGTTGTGGATGTTCGGATCCCGCGAGTCGATCGAGATATTGATGTTGAAGGGATGCGCTTCGACCGTCTGCGCGACGATCTTCTTGTTGAGATAGGCGCCGCCGTTGGTGGTCACGCCCCAATGGATGTCGTTGTCGCGGCAGAACCGGACGAGGTCGAGGAAGCCCTTCTTGATATAGGGCTCACCACCGGCGAATTCGACATGATAGGCGCCGATGAATTCCTTCAGGCTGGAGAGCGCGCGCTGCCATTCCTCGATCGACATTTCCTCCCGGTAGTTCGGTCGGCGCCAATAATCGCAATAGCGGCACTTGTAATTGCAGCGCTCGACGACCTCCGCGAAGATCGCGGCCGGCCGGGTGACATCGCGGCCGGTACGCAGATAGAGCTCTTCCGACAGCGCGTTGCGGACATGTTTTGTGCCCAGCGAAACGAGGTCTAGCGCTTTCAAGGTGAAACCTCAGACGTTTGCGAGTGTTGTTACGGTCTCGATCGATTTGTTTGTCGTACCGAGAGACAGCAAATCGAATGCCAGTGAGGATGAAGGCTCTTCGTGCCGGCGCTCGCGACGCGTTTAACCTTAACGAATTGCTGCCGACGCGCAGGCCATCGCGCGCGCATCGGTGCGGATCGAATGCGGTCGAGCGCAAACCGCGCGAAATGTCCCCCGATTAACCCTCGCAAGAGATCGTCGCAGCGCCGTGCGCGGCTGGATCGGATTTTGCCATGACCCGGCCATACCCTGCGAATCGCTTTCGTGCGGCTCCGCTCATCAACGATTTCGGGACGATTGCGTCCCATGATGGTGGCGTGACCCGTTCTGGGACGGCGTGTCGCGGATTGGGATTGAAGCCATGAACAAGATGTCGATTGCGACCGAGTTTCTTGCAACGGACCGCGCCTGGGTCGCGGCCTCGCCCGGGCTCGACTGCTCGGTCGAGACCGTGGTCTGCATCCCGAGCTTCCGCCGGCCGCAGCATCTGCGGCTGACGCTGAAATCGGTCGCGGCACAGCGCACCGCGCGCCGCTTTGCGGTCGTGGTGGTCGAGAACGATGCGGCCAATTGTGAAAGCGCGCCGGTGGCCGCGGAATTTTTGGCGTCGGGAAAGCTGAATGGCCTCTGCCTCGTCGAACCCCGACAAGGCAACTGTTACGCCATCAATGCAGCTTTCGAGACGGCGCTCGCAACCTTCCCGCAGGCCGCGAACTTCCTGATGATCGACGATGACGAGATCGCCTCGCCGGATTGGCTCGAGCGCATGATCGAGGCCGCCGAGACGACCGGGGCGGACGTGATCGGCGGGCCGGTCTGGCCGCATTTCGACGACGAGCGCAAGCGCGGCCTGAAGCGTCATCCGGCATTTGCGCCGGCCTATCATAGCAGCGGGCCGGTGCCCGTGATCTATGGCTGCGGCAATTGCCTGATCCGGCGACAGGTGTTCGCCCGCCTCGGCAGTCCCGCGTTCGATTTGCGCTTCAATTTCCTAGGTGGTGGCGACCATGATTTCTTCGCGCGCTCCCGCCGTGCCGGCTTCCGATTCTACTGGGCGACGGATGCGACCATCTCGGAGACGGTGCCGCGGAGCCGGACCAAGCTCGGCTGGATCGTGCGGCGCGGCCTGCGGATCGGTGCGATCAATTATCACATCGAGCGCAAGGGTGCGCAGTCGACGTGGTCGCGTGCCGCTGTGATGGCCAAGATGTTCGGCCTGGTGCCGTTCTCGCTGTTCCGCGCTACGCGCATTGTCTTGAAAGAACATCAACCGATCATCGCCATGCATCCGATGATGGTCGCGGTGGGCAGCGCGCTTGCAGTGCTCGGCATCGAGCCACGGCCTTACGCCGCCTCGAAGATCGTTTCGTGACCGAGTTCCTCATCACGTCCGAAGCCCGGGCTGTCTTCGCCGATGTGTGGCGGAGGCCGGTGATGGATTTCGTCCGCGCCGCGGCCTTCATCGGCATCCTGCTGCTGGTGTGGATCTCGCTGCATCCGTTCGACGACCTCAGCGACATGCGCGTCGGTGAGGTGACCTCCGGCAAGGAGGCCGTGCTCTACGCGCTGTTCGGCCTGCTCATGGTGCTGATGCTTGTGTTGACCATGCGCGACAACATGCCCGCGTTGGCGTCGCTGCTGACCCCGGCCTATGTGCTGTTCGGGGTTTGGCTTTGCCTGACGGTCGTACTGTCGTTCGATCCGGCCACCTCGAGCCGCCGCTTTGCGCTGTCGGTATTCGTCGTGGTGGTGACGGCAACGGTAATGCTGTTGCCGAAGTCGCAGAGCGAGTTTATGCGCTGGTTCAGCATCGCCGCGCTGGTCTTGCTCGCGACCTGCTACCTCGGAATCTCGCTGGCTCCGAACCTGTCGATCCACCTGGCGACGGACCCGCAGGAGCCGGCGCTCGCCGGCAATTGGCGTGGCGCGTTCGGGCACAAGAACGTCGCCGCTGCGATAATGGCGATGATGATGTTCCTCGGCGTCTACTTCATCCGCGCCGGCGGATGGATCTCCGGCGTCATCGTCATGGCGCTCTCGGCCTTGTTCCTGGTCTATTCTGCGGGCAAGAGCTCGATCTCGCTTTGCCTGGCCGTGCTGCTGCTGACCTCGCTGACGTCGTTCGTTCGTTCCTTGTGGGGACGCGGATTGATGTTGTTGCTGCCGCTCATCGTGCTCAATCTGTTTAGCGTAGGCACGGTGCTGAGCGACACGCTGGCGTCAATCGCAAAGCTGCTGCCGCTGGATACCAGCTTCACCGGCCGTTCCGACATCTGGGTCTTTGCCGTCGATTCGCTGCATCAGCGGCTCCTGACCGGCTATGGCTTCGAAGCCTTCTGGGGCAGCAACGCGATCACGAATCTGAAGGAAGGCAAGGAATGGGCAGGCTACGCCTCGCACAGCCATAACGGCTATCTCGACACCGCGCTCGGCACCGGCCTGCCGGGTCTCGTGCTTCTGATCGCCGCTGTTGTCGTCAAGCCGCTGCGCGACTTCCAGGCCGCCGCCGAGGGTGGCAATGACGGCCCGCTGTCGATGGTGTTCCTGCGGATATGGCTGTTCGGGCTCTATCTGTCGTCGATGGAGAGCTTCTTCCTCGACCGCGCCGATCCGATCTGGGCGACGTTTCTGATCGCTGTGTTCGGCCTGCACTATCTCGCGCGCTTCCGTTTGCGGGCATAGATGACGGTCGCCACCGTCGTTGCCACATCGTGCCACCAGCCGGTGAAATCGAAGGGCGCCTGCGGCGGTGGTTGCTTCGCCGCCGCCAGGATCGCATCGGCATAGGCCTCGCCCGCCGATCCGCGCGGAACCAGGACGATCGCGCCGCGATCGATCAACTGCCTGAAGCGCGGATGATGGTCGAACTCGTCCGCTAGTGCGGGGCCGGTCGCGACCAGCGGCCGGCTCGCCTGCGCGCAGGTGAGGATGCTCGAACGGCGGGCTGTGATGCCTTCGTCCAGCGGATAGCAGAAGGCGTCGACCTTGCCGAAAAGGCCGAACACTTCGGCATCCGAGGCAACGTAGCCGGAGACGATCACGTCCTCACCGAGGCCAAGCTCGGCGGCGCGGGCGTGGAAATTCTCCTCGACCTTGTCGACGCCGCGAATAAAGGAGCCGATATAGACCAGCAGCGGCCGCAATCCGCGTGCCTTCAGGATTGCGCCGATCTCGAGCAGCGCATTCGGCTGCTTGCCCGGATAGATCGAGCCGAAATGGCCGATCACCAATCGCCCGCTGGCGCGTGCCGCTGATAGCCGTTGCCGCAATTCGGAGTCTTCGATCTTCGAGGGCGCCTCGACGTTGGGTGGCAGTGGCGCTAACACGGATTTCGTCACAGCGGAGCTGACCGCAGCGTCGTCGGCAAGCTCCTTCCGCACCAGCGGCGAGAACATGACGATGCTGTCGGCAAGCCACACCGCGGGGATATAGGTGATCCGCCGCATCCAGTTCAGCCCCGCCCATTCATGTTCGACCAGGACGACCTTGCGCCGCCGGAGCTTCGCGATCGCGAGCGCGATGAGCGGCCGCAGGATCACACGCTTCCAGGCCACGATCGGAAAATTGCAGATCACGCTCTGCGCCGAGCCGACCGCGCGCCAGATGTCGCGGAGCGATCCCCGGCCGCGCGTCAGGGTTAACGTTTGGCTACTGCCGGGGTCGAGCTTTTCGATCGCGTCAGTCAACAAGCGCGTGAACTGCCCGACGCCGCAATGCATCTCGGCTCCCGCGCCGAGGAACAGCGCCCGATATCGGGGTGTGGAGGTCATCGCGCAGCGGCAGGGCTTCCGGGGTGATCTCCGTTAGCCATACCGCGCAGACCTTAGCTTCCGGTAAGCGCCCGAACCAGTGCCGGCACCGATCTTGCCAATCCTGGCGTGAAGGCTGCCCGTTCGTCCCGTAACGGGACATCGGACGATCAAAACGACGCAAGGCGACCAGGAGCGCGACATGACGACAGGCAAGATCTTCACCAAATGGGACGACACCCATTCGGAGCTCTGGAGCCATCAGCCGATCCGGCTCGAGCATGCGATGCACAAGCAGCCCGCGTTCTCGATGGGAGAACTCGCGAAGCTGATCGAGAACTATCCGCGCGAGCATTACAGCCTGGTCAAGACAGGTGCGAAGGGTTCCAGCCGGGTCTGGCGCGAAGGCGAGATCGGCAAGCTCAGTGGCCGCGAGGTGATCGAGGCGATCTCGCGTGGCGGTCTCTGGCTCAACCTGCGCAACATCACTGCCGTCGATCGCCGTTTCCGCGTGATGGTCGACCAGATGTTTGCGGAGGTCGCCGCCAAGGTTCCCAGCTTTGATGCGCCGACGCATCAGGCAGGCATCCTCATCTCCTCGCCGGACGCGCAGGTCTATTACCACTCCGACCTGCCAGGGCAGGGATTGATCCAGATCGCCGGCCGCAAGCGCGTCTATATCTATCCGAACACACCGCCGTTCATCCGGCCGGAGCACCTCGAAGACATCGCGCTGTTCGACGTCGAGGTCGATATTCCCTATGCGTCCTGGTACGACCAGCATGCGCAGGTGATCGATCTCGAGCCTGGCCAGATGTTGAACTGGCCGCTGAATGCGCCGCATCGGGTCGAGAATCTCGGTGTCGTCAACATCTCGATGACGGTGTCCTACGTCGACGACGATATCCGGCGCGCCCAGATCCTCAATCTCGCCAATGGCATGTTGCGTCATCGTTTCGGTTACACGCCGAAGAGCCGCAGCCTGCACGGTCCGTCCTTCTTTGCCAAGCAGGTGATGCAGAAGCTCCTGCGCGACGGCAAGTGGGTGAAGCGCGAGCGCGCCGTGCGCCGCCCGATCGATTTCCGTCTCGACGAGATCGAGCTTGGCAAGATCGTCGACTTGCCGAAGGCGGCGTGAGCGCGGCATGCGGCGATGACGGTCCTTGCGACATCGGCGGGCAGGCTCTCGGCGCGGGCAGAAGCACGCGCGGCCGGCTACCGCATCGAGATTCTTGCGGACTGGAAGCAGGCCGCGGTGCGGTGGGGCGCATTCGCTCCGCCGACAGCGTTCCAAAATCCGCTATGGTATGAAGCCTGGTACGCCGCCTTCGCCGATACCGACGGCGTCTCGCCGGTGATCGCCTTCGTCTCCGATGCCGCGACCGGCGAGCCCGCCGCGCTGTTGCCGTTGATCCGTCATCGGCAAGGCAGCATGCAAACGATCGCGTTCGCAGACCTTGATCTCACCGATTACAACGCGCCGTTGCTTGGGCCCGCCGCGCCGCGCGATGCCGCGGCAGCGCGTGTCTTCTGGCGCGACCTGCGCGCCGCGTTGTGCAAGCTGCCCGGCGGCGCCGATCTCATCCGCTTGCGCAAGGTCACATCCGATCTCGACGGCCGGCCCAATCCGTTGGCGCTGCTCGATGGCGCGGCGGTTTGCCCGGTCAATGGCAACCTCGTCACCACGGGCGACAATTACGACGCCTGGCGCTACACGCTGGAGCGGACGGTGCGCAAGGAGCTGGAGCGGAGCTGGCGCGTGTTTACGCGCGATCCGACGGCGAACTTCGCGATCGCCGCGGACAGTGATGAAGCGCTTCGGATTCTCACGACCACCGAGGCTCAGCAAAGCTCGCGGATGCAGAGCCTGGGAGTCAATTTCATTCTCAATGACGAGAATAGCGCCGCGTTCTATCGCAGCCTGGTCGGCAGCGGCACCGGCAGCGGCTACGCCATCGTGTCGGCACTGACAGCGGGCGAGGAGGTGGTGGCGACGCTGCTCGGTGTCCGCAACGGTTCGCGCTATGTGATGATCCGCATCAGCAACGCCGGCGACAAATGGAGCAATTGTTCGCCGGGCCGGCTGATCATCGAGCGCACCATGGCGGCGCTGCACAAGCAGGGTGTGCGCGAGTTCGATTTCTCGATCGGCAACTACGCCTACAAGCGCCGTTTTGGAGTCAAGCGCCTGCCATTGCTCGATATCAGCGCTGCCTTGAGCTGGCGCGGATTGCCCCATGCGCTCCGCGATCGGGCCGCGCAGGAATTGCGCAGATATCCGAGGCTGACGACGTATCTGAAACGCGCGCTCGGCAAGCCGCCTTCACGCGAAGAGAGCTGATCGCGACGCAGTAGATGGGGTAACGGGCCGCGGTCTGCCCTCCAAGCAAGCCGCGCTTGCTACGGCGCTATGGGTGGCGCGCTGCGCGCGGCTTGCTTGGAGGGC
>NZ_AXAP01000110.1 GCF_000472865.1 Bradyrhizobium elkanii WSM2783
CGTACAAGTGACGAAGGCTCGTAATGGGGCTGGAGCGAAGGGATCGGATCAGGTGGGCTGGCCATCGTTGCAACTGGCAACAGGAGGACGGCGGTAAACCAGCCAAGCAAACCGTTCAACATCGACAAAAGAAAGGTGTACGAAGCGTATCTGCAGGTGCGATCTAATGGTGGCGCAGCCGGTGTCGACGGAGTGACGATTGAGGAATTTGAATCCGACTTGAAGAGTAACCTCTACAAGATTTGGAATCGAATGAGCTCAGGCGCCTACTTCCCGCCACCTGTTTGTGCCGTCTCCATTCCGAAGAAGAGCGGAGGCCACGCACGGTTGATCTGCAGACGGAGAGCTCGGCGTTATCGCCCAGCAACCAATGATCGATGCTGAGCACAGCGTGCCCTTGTCCTTGGAAGGGAGGTCGAAGAGGACTCTTGATCTGAGACTCACTGATTTTGAGGCTGATCTTCACTTGGCCACAGGCGCCGCAACAACATCCCGATCAGAGGAAACTTCGCAATCTGGCAAGTTCCGTGATGTGATCGGCTGACAAGACGTCCGGTATGAGCGGAGGCTGTGGCGCGGTGTGGATTTGGTAAAGATGACGTGTGGCCTCACGCTTGGTCATAAACTCTCGTATGCAGTCGTCCAGTGTGCCTTCCGCCGACAGATATGTACTTTTGTCTGCACGACGCTCATTTTTTATGGAGGGCCATTTGCGAAGCATCGCGGGCGCATCGTGTCGTTCGCGTCCGTCATCTCTGTACTCGATCCTTCAACGCGGCGCTCTGTCCACGGAATAGCCGGGAAGTAGCCTCATTGCCTCACGAGGCCCCATCACACTGCCACTCCGAAGCCGCGTCGAATTCTTCGCAAACGGCACAAAGCGGGCGTCCTGGACTGATCAGCGTTCGCTCGCAGGCAGCAACCCCGCTAACGCCTTGGCTTCCGATTTGAGAGCATCGATTGCCGCCTTGCGCGCACCGGCATTGAAGCGAGTCCTGATCGCCGACACTGAAAGGGCGCCCCTCAGTTCGCCGTGTACGTCGATCAACGGCACGGCCGCCGCGGCGACCTCCGGGTCCCGCTCTCCGATCGAAACATAAAAGCCTCGGTCGCGGATTTTCTTCCCTTCGGCGTTCGCTGGCTCGCGGAATACAGTGAGAATTCGCCCGGCGGCTCCGCGATCAATGGGCAATCGCTGACCTTCTTCGAGATGATGTCGAACTGAACGTGGAGAATTGACGCGGTAAAGACAGATACGTTCGTCCTTGTCTGCAACATAAAAGGATGCAGTTTCCCCAGTTGCCTCGACCAGTCGACGAAGCGATGGCCGGATGATTTGGCCAAGATCAAGGCCGCGCTGATAAAGCACCCCAAGGCGCCACAACTCCGGTCCTGGTCGAAACAACCGGTCCGCGCCGCGGACGAGAAAGCCGTCAGCCTCCAACGAAGAGGCCAGTCGCAGCACTGTGCTCTTGTAAAGGTCCGCCGTCTCCGCGATCTGCGTCAGTGTCATCGCAGTACGCTCCGCGTTGAAACTTTTCAGGATTGCGAGCGCTCTGCTGACCGCGTCAACTCCTGTCTTGCTCATTTCTGCTCCGGTTCTGCACTATAGAACAACTATCAGAGCTAGGGGGTGAACCCTATTTCAGAAGCATTGAGGCGGTTCTGCAAGCCAGAATAGTTTGACTCTTCTTCTAACTAAGAGTATCGGTTTTGCACGTAACGGAAGTTCTGAGACGCGAAACAATGGAAGGGGTAGCCAAGGCTGGCCGTGACTTGCGCGAGGTGATGATCCGCTGAGACTGATTGGTGGCTCGGCGCATGGCGTCGGGGGTGTATGATCACCTGATCCAGATGCACGCAGGGGAACGAGATCTCGTTCGTCTTCCTGCCGCACCACATACTCGGCGTTCTTCTCGGGGTGCGCAGCGATCTTGCCGCCATATGCCAATATGAAGAGCGGCTCCGACCTAGACGGCCCGAAGCTCGGCATCACGGCTCCTGGTTCCTGGACGGGCAGAATGGCGCGCCATTGCATCAAGATGCCGGGATTGGGACCGCGCGACGTCAACATCATCGCGGTCGGGAGCGATGCGCCGGACGTGGTGGCACTCGACCCCAAAAAAGTCGACGCGCTGGTCTATTTCGATCGCATTGCGACCCTGCTCTCGAGGAAGATTGGGGCCAATTCGCTGTTCGATGCGCGCACCGTCGAAGGCGCCAAGACTGCCTTTGGCGGGATCCGTCTAGCGCCTGTCGCTACCTGCCGCAATCTTCATCGACAAAAATCCCGAAACCGCGCAGCGCTTGGTCAATGCCCTGCTGAAGAGCCACCGCTGGGTCAACTCTGTATCAACGGAGCAGTTCGTGGCGCAGTCCCGGCACAGTACGAAACTGATCGCGAGGTGAACATCGAGATCCTGAAAGCGTCCAAGGCGCCGTTTTCCCGGGCCAGCCTAATGGACGCCCAACCGCCCAAGGTACCCCCGGCTGTGTTGAGCGGTTTCTACCCAGGATCACCGCGGCAAGCAAAACCTTCACCGATCGCCTCGCTGGCGTGCGGCCCAGCGGTTGAACTAACAACGGCGGGCGCCGAAGATACCACAAAGTAAGGCTTCGTCATGTCCCTGCCGCTCACCGGCATCCGTGTCCTCGACCTGTCAAACGTATTGGCAGGCCCATTCTGCGGCTACCATCTCTCGCGCCTCGGCGCGGAGGTTATCAAGGTCGAAAACCCCAATGGAGGCGATCTCGCGCGGCGCCTTGGCGCCGATCCGGAAAGGGCAGAGCGCCTTCAGGGCCTCTCCTTCGTCAGCGTCAACGCCGGTAAGCAGTCGGTGGCGCTCAATCTGAAGTCTGAAGCGGGAAGCGAAGCGTTTGTCGGGCTGGTGTCCGAGGCCGACGTCCTTGTCGAAAACTTCCGGCCAAAGGTCATGGAGCGGCTTGGTCTCGGTTTCGACGCGTTGTCCAGGCGCAACCCGCGCCTCATCTATTGTGCAATCTCAGGCTTTGGGCAAAACGGTCCTTGGTCCGCCCGCCCGGCCTACGACCAGATCGTCCAGGGCCTTTCCGGCGCGATGAGTGTTACCGGTGATGCAGCCACGGCTCCGCTGCGGACTGGCTTCCCGATCTCCGATACCATCGCCGGGCTAACGGCCGCCTTTGCTATCGCCGCGGCGCTCGTCGAGCAGCAGCGAACGGGCAGGGGCCGCTTCATCGACGTGTCGCTGCTCGAGGCGACCATCGCGGCTATGGGATGGGTGGTTTCCAATCACCTGAATGGCGGAGTCGAGCCGCGGCCGATGGGGAACGAAAATTTCACGGCCGCACCCTCCGGCACGTTCTGCACCGCGACCGGACCGCTGAATATCGCCGCCAACGAGCAGAAGCAGTACCGGACACTTTGCGATCTGATCGGCCGGCCGGATTTGAAGACGGATCCGCGCTTCGCGAAGCGGGAAGCACGTAAACTGAACCGCGGAGCGCTTAACGATGAGCTGAACGTGGCGTTGAGCTGCAGGTCTGCGGAGGAATGGGAGGCGCTGTTGAATGCCGCCGGCGTCCCTGCCGGCTGTGTGCTGACCGTCCCGCAAGTTTTGCGTGAGCGGCAGGTGCTGGAGCGCGGATTTGTCGAGACGCTGCCGCTCGATAGGGCTGGCGAACCGCCATTACGCATTACGCGCCCTGGTTTTCGGCTGGATGAGGCGTTTCCTGCCCCCGCGCTCCCCCCGTCGCTCGGTGCGGACACGGAGCGATGGCTGGCTCGACTCGGTTATACAGATCCGGAAATTGAGCACCTTATCGCAAGCGGTGCCGCCGGAACGTCATGTCAAGGAGGAGCTCATTTTCCGCGGGTCCGCCCGGCAACAGATGGAGCAGCGTGACGACCAGGCAGTTGCGCGCAAGCAAACCACTGCCGGGCATAGGCTAACGGGATTGGAAAACAGGGATGAGCGAAACGGAGCTGCGAGAGCAGGCCGCCCATTGGTGGCGGAGCTCTATATGCGACATCGCCCCCGGGCGGATCGCCTATCGCGGATACACGATCGAGGAATTGATTGGTCATATTTCGTTCCCCGCGATGATCTGGTTGATGCTGCGTGGCGAGCTACCCACACCGGCACAGGAGCGGCTCTTTGAGGCTGCCCTGGTTGCATCGGTGGATCATGGCCCACATGCACCTTCCATCGCCATCGCGCAGATGGCTGTGAGTTGCGGGCTGCCGCTCAATGGCGCGATGGCATCCGCAATCAACACGCTGGACGGTGTGCATGGCGGAGCGGGGGAGCAGGCGATCGAGCTCTATGACGAGGTCCTGCGACGCAGCGAGACCAAGGACCTCGATGAGGCTGCCGCGGAGGTGATCGACCATTTCACCGCCGCGCGCAGCAAATATCTGCCGGGCTTCGGTCACCGCTTTCATCCCGTCGACCCGCGCGCTGAACCGCTACTCGCGCTAGTCGATGCTGCGATCAGTGAAGGTGCCGTCAACGGTCGCTACGCCAGCGCTGCGCGCGCGATCGAGCGCGTTATGCGCGAGCGCAAAGGCAAGCTCATCCCGCTGAACATCGATGGAGCCACCGCAGTCATCTACGGGGAGCTGGCCTTTGCTGCACCCCTGGCCCGCGGCATTTTCTGCTTGTCACGGGCGGTAGGGATTCTGGCCCATGCATGGGAGCAGACCGGACGCAAGGACCGCAACAAAGGCCCGATGCCCAAGCAGTTCGCCTACAAATACGAGGGGCAGCCAAGGCGCAGCCTAAAGCAAGCGCCATGATGTACCATAAGGACTGCCGAGCTCATCGAAACGCGCGTCTTTTCGGCCACCGCCAATTGCGTCGGTTCGGATTGCGCGGACGTCAACCGTGGAGACAAGCCGGCTGACTGCTTCATCGAGGGCCGTGGTTCGAGGCGTAGGGAAATCTCTATCTAGTCAACATTTCCTTGGCCGCATCGTCAGGCTTGCACCCGGTGGCTCCTGGTCCTCGATCGTCAATAACGCTTGGCGGAATGGCCTGGCCGCATTCTCGCGTCCAACAACGTCTGGGGCGTGCCCCTGATGAAAGATGGTGCTGTAAGATCGGCAGGTTTAGTCATTCTTCGGAACGAGTGGTCCGGTCGTGCTGGCAATGGACGCCAGACGCTGTTCGTAACTCGTGCATAGCTGGGCCACGTCTTCGTCCTGGCATCGGATGGCGAGTGCATCGCTCCTCAGTCCTGCGCTCGCTCGACGTGTTCTGAGCCTGCCCATGACGGGCAGGCTCTCTCGACCTTTTTCGCCGCTGTTACTGTGCGGTGATCTGCGCCAGGATAAGCGCGGCAATGGTGAGTTGAGCGATCGACGGCGCCAGATTGCCCCTTGAGACCTTGCCCCGCAGATAGTTGCTGAACTTGCCACCCTCCATATAGACATCCTGCAACCATTCCCGATACGCGCCGAGCGCGGCGAGAGGGTAGCACAAGGATTCTTGCGGATTCGACTTCGATTGCGGATGGCTGGCGAGGTAGTGGTGAGGATATTTTCCACGCTCGCCGTTCGTCGCCGCCAAGTCGTCGTCGCAGCAGTCTTTCGACCAATGCTGTCCGATCGAGATATCAACGACGTTCTTCTCCCGATATCGGCACTGGCCATGATCAGTTCGTAGATCACGGTGGGGGCCTCGTTGAAGACGTGCAAGAAACCCTTTGGCGCGGACTGAAAATTGAGCACGATGCGCTCATGCCATTTGTCGAACTTCTTCGAGAAAGCGCTGACGCCGCTGATCCGGAAGACGCAGCCCTATGCCAAGCGCGTCGCGCACCAGGGGCATTTGGGTCGAGCCAAAGCTGCTGGCCGAAATCGAGTACCGCGCCAGATCGGCCAAAGGCAAGGTGCGACAGCCGGTCTTCAAAGGCTTGCGGGAGGACATGCAATGAGATGGTGCCCGCGCTGCGATAACTGCCGGTGGGTTTGCGAAATCATTCGGACCAGCCTACCCATGCGTGCACCTGCGGCGGCGCCGGTATGCCGTGCCCATTTTGCAATAAGAGCGGTGACGAGTCGTCGTCCCCGGCGCTGCCAAAAGGATTGTTAGCCGCGACGACGACGCGTCCTTAAGCGCAAAAAAAGCCCGGCGACCCATCAAGGACCGCGGGGCATTGTCGTTTTGTGATTGGGGGGTGCATTGCTTCACGGGCCACGGCCTCGTCAGCTTCTCGACAGCTTGCCCGAGTAGGCAGCTCAGCTGATCTGTAGACGTGAGGCTAGCGTGGACCCGCACAATTTTGACCCCTCCAATGTAGCAGCTTCGTCAGAGGTGCAGCACGCCCTCACGGAAGATCAGCAAGCGGACACGGCGGGGCAAGAAGCCTTTGAGCAGCAATTTGAAGCGGCGCGCCTGGCCGATACGGCGATGCCCGACCGGGGGCCGCGCCGTAGCCCCCCTGCCAATGTGGCTAGCGACAGCCAGCAGCCCCGGACGAGTTGATGGGGGCACTTGCCAGGAGCAACCTCCTGCCAAGCGAGGAGGTCCTCATCAACGATGAGCATGACACAGCCGAGTTGAGACCAGCGAAGAGGCCGAGGACCCTAAACAATCCGCAAAGCGTTGCCATTGAGCGGCAGCTGAGCGAGATCGCTAATTCAGGTGGAGGTGGTGGAGCAATGCCGGCCGCCTCGGCGCTGCAGCCGGCTCCGTCAACGGGGATTGTGATAGGGTGGGACAGGCGGCCTCTTTATTCCGAGGATGCTCCCATTATCTTGGGGCTTGAGGGGGCCCTCATCAAGGGGGGGATGAACGAAGGCTGGGCCAAGCAGTATGTAGGTTATCTTCGTAGCTTTAGCCGTTGGCTCTTCGCAAAAAACAAGCCGAGCATTGTTGCTCGGCTCGAGAGTAAGTCGCTGAGCGGTGATGTGTCCGAGTTCACCGGAAGGGGTAATCCCAAGAACCTCCTTAAGGCAATAGACCATCTCCGGACCTTCCGGTCGACAGGCGTGCCGATCGTACACCGCCGCGCAAAGCGCAATCCTCACCCCCAGAACGCGGCCCTCATCAATCCTGAAGACGCGGTACTGATCGAGCCGAGGCGCGTCGACCAGGCCGCTGCGCAGCACAGCGCGTGGCAGGAAGCCGGCAGTCGGCCCGAGGGGATTCGGGGACTGCAGGATGATCAACCCGCCCCGTCGGTTTTCGTCCAAGAGCACGTCGCGTTCGACCCAGAGCGGGGGAGCTTCGGCGAGTGCTCGATCATCTGGATGATCAATCTATGCCTTCTCCAGAGGGGCTTCTCCGACTGGAACAGGAGCTTCGCCAGGACATTCAGGGAGGCAGAATAATCAACCCGCTCCATCATTTTCCGTCGGTCCAGATTTCGATCCAGAACAGTTCACTTTTGAACCGGGGAGCTTCGGCGACTACTGGATGATGAACCGGCGCAGTTGGGAGTGGCATCTAGCTCAGGCCCGGCAGATCAGTAGGCTTAGCCGGGCCCGCTGCTGAATCTATCAATGTACTTCCCCCTGGACTTCCAGCACCGCCCCCAATGGGCGTCGGAAGACTTCATGCAAGGGATGAGCTTGCACAACCTGCTGCCGAGCGCGTCTCAGCCGGCGACAAAATCCCTCTCGGCGGCGTGAACTACACGGCCACATTGGAGGAGCATCAGATTTTTCTGCGCCCAACATGAATAGCGGATTGTCGCACGGCAAAGAGGATGTAAGCTCTCGGCTTTGAGCCCGGGGAATGGCCTCCCAACCGGCTTTCTCCCATAGGTACGTAGAGCCGTTGGGAACGTAGTGGTACCGGCGCAGTTCGAGAGCGGCAGGTGCAGGTATTTCGTGATGAGGGAAGCGAGGAAGCCCGCTCGGCAATCGCAAGCATCATCCACCGCACGCCGCGCGCTCGCATCAGAAGATCATGCATCGCGTTGACCTTGATTTGCACGTTGGAGAGCTGCGCGGTGACGTGCTCCAATTTCGTTTGCAGACGAATGACGCGGTCGCGGGTACCCGTGGGTCATTTCTCGATCGCCTTGATTGCGGCGACCGCGGCGACAGCCGTCGACACTCCGATGAAGAACGAGGTGAAGATCGCCTGCTCGGTCTTGTCCCAAGTGGATTGCCCGTCGATGCCGGGCTTGCCGATGCTCGGGCGCCCCAAGAGCCGAGCCTGTGATGGATCAGTTCCGGCGCGAGGACGATCATCATCATCAGGACGGGTCGGCCCCCGAGTCTTCTTTCTGACAAATCTGCGCAATCGGGTTGTCCGCGTTCCGAAGGGGCGCTACCCGCGATGGTGCGTCTGCGCGCCGAAAGATCATCCGCAGTGGGCCGGCTCCTTCCTGATGAGCGGCTCCGTCATCACGGTTATCGCCCGCATCGCTCCATCCGAAAGGAGCACGGCCGTGATTGAAGCCATCCTCGGCGTGCTGACGTCGATCCTGTCGGCGCTGTTCAACTGGCTGAACGCCCGGGTCGACGCGGACAAGAAAAGGTACTGGATGTTCGATATAGCGAATGCGCCGCCGACCGCTTGTCGCAAATTTTGCCAAGAGCAAAGTTCGAGAAGGTGTTTACCTACAAGGGCGATTTCATTTGGACGTGGTGCGTCAGCAGACGCCGTTTCCGTGGGATCGTCTCATCAAGGCGGTCAATCGGCCGTGGTGGACAGGATCTCACCATGCTGAGCAGACGAGCGTCTCGGTGCCTGCGGTCCGGTGAGAACGGGGCCGGAAGACGCTGGGGCGGACAGCGTCCTCTCCGTTCCCGCGCTCTCTAAGCCCCTTACAGCAACGAGAGCTGCATCTGCGGCTCTCCTTTGCGCCTCTGACGATAGCACCTGCTGATCACTTGACTTTTTCGGATCTGTGCCCCGGCGCGACCGTGGGCACGCGCGCGCCGGGGCCTTGCTCCCTCTTAGCCAACCTGGGGGTATAGGGGGTTGCGGTAGATCAGCGAGAGGTCGCACGATCAGAAAGCACAGCGGCAAGGCTGACGTCAGCGCACATTCGTGCTCCTACACAAGGAACTTTGGCCCGAGCAGCGAGAGCTGGATATCGACGTGATGCCCCCGCCGCTTGAGAAAGCCCTCCAACGACGGCGGTACGTCGCCACGATCGTCGATTTTGAGATAGACGAATGAAGTGCGCCTACGTTCGTCCGCTTCGCGCGCCCGACGGTTGATGGTCTGGCCAGGTCGGTACGAAAACTCGGCGGAGAATGCCTACCGGCGCAAACGGATTGGCGCGGGCGCACGACCTCATGCGGGTCCCGGCTGCGGCTGATCAAACGAACTGGGGAAGGCCGGGAACGGAATTGAAGACCTCGTCCACGAGTTCGTCGCCGGCATGTTCGTCGGCGAACGCGATCGTCTCGTTGACGAGGCCGGCGATCTTTCCTAGGCTGAGACCCTCATTCATCAATTGCTGGCCGAAACCGGTGACGCCGGCTCCGCCGAGGACGCTGCCGCCCTCTGAGTCTTCACCATCATGCTTCGTCACTGATTCCGAAGCGCCGGAAATGGACTCGATCATACGCCCCACGGGGCCGTCGGCTCCCTCGCGTTGCAGGAAACCAGCATCATGGCAACGGCCTTCTCTGCGAGAGCCGGGTCGACGCCGACATCGGTGGCGATGCGCGAGACGAATTCTTCTATGCAGGGTTTCTCGCTTGAGGGCGTGTGGTCAGTTATCGCATCCATAGCACGATAGCTGCGAGAGTGACGACTGGGCGGTAATTCGGGCAGTTTTTTCGTGGGTTGCTACGCGTCGGAACTGTTTGAGCTTACCGAAGCAGCACTCCACCAGATGTAGTTGTTCATAGAGAGTCTGCCGGGTTTGTAACCCTCGGCGGTCACGACGATCAAGATCGGCATATCTACCCCTTAGAATGCATTTGTGGGACCGATCCATCGTGTGATTGTCGTCCATCAAAGCATTGATTTACGGATAATGAGAATGGCGAATACTTGAGCTTGGTCGAGGTCAGATAATTGGCGATCTTTGTCCTGTCTGCGACAAAGAGGTGGAGAGGGAATATCAGCAGAGGCTCGTGTCCGTTCTGATCGGCATGTACGTCACAAGTCTCGCGTGGCTCATACCGCGCCGTCTGTAGACAAACCTTGGTATAGGTTTTGCAACCGGTTCTATATCGCCTGTTTACCTCTGTAGAGTTGAGCCACCCGTTGAGTCGTGTGTACTTTCGACGTCGAAGCTGGACCATTTGACAATCGGGGGGTCGCGAAACCTTAAGCTCACTTGATAGGCTGTTGCGTGCCATTGAGGCGCGAGGGACGAAGTTGAATGGAAACACGTGAGCCCACTTTCGCCTTGGAGATCCATCAGCACATTGTTTCGTTCCTGCAGAAGTCAGATCCAGTGATTTTGGACATTGGCTGCTACGACGGCGTTGACTCGTTACGTTTTCTTCGGCTTTGCCCAGAGGGCTGAGCCCTGCTGCTTCCAGCTGCCCCCGGGCGATTGCTCGCTTTAGAGAAAAACATTGGTGCCTATCTTGAGAAGGTGCCTCTAATCAACATCGCGATCAGCGATCAAAATGGCAGGGCCGAATTTCATGCAAGCGACGGAGATGGAGAAGCTCAGGAACATGAGCCTTTAGATCACCATACGAAGACCGTTGATTGACATTCGAAAAAAATAGACTGGCACGTCTGGCTGAGTGGTCGTAGTTAGATAGTGGGAAACACAGCACGGCTTCCGTTATACAACTGAAGTCTGTAATGGGAGCAACTGGCGAACCTTTGCACTTGACCGCTGCCACTATGAAGGCAGCTGGAGGTGCTAAGGGAGTGATCTGAATCTGCCGCAAGCCTGATGACCAATGTTGGTCTGGTCCCGCTGACGCGTGATCCGACGCTCTTCGGAGTTGGAAAGTTGAATGCCCGCCTTTGATGCCGCTTTGTTTTTTCTGGCCGCAACGACGTTTTTTGCGGCCTTTGTAAATGGAGCCATCGGCTACGGCTTTTCGTCACTCACTGTACCCCTTGCGCTGGTTTTCTACACCAATCGCATTCTCAACCCCGCCATCGTCATCATCGAGGTCTTCGTCAACGTCTACGTCCTCTCCATCAATCTGAAGGGCGTGCCGGCGGTTTGGAAACGCATATTTCCCATCTTGCTCGGGCTCTTGCCGGGCATTGCGATCGGCGGCTATGCACTGGCCTCGCTGCAGCCGGGCTGGATCAAATTCGCCACCTACACGATCATTCTGCCCCTGATCCTGCTGCAAGCCGCCGGTTGGCGCCGCCGGATCGAGGCAAGCTGGCTAATCGGCCTGCCATTCGGGTCGATGCTGGGCGTCCTCTACTCGGTGACGACCATCTCAGGCCCGCCTTTGGCGATGCTGTTCAACAATCAGGGCCTCGTCAAAAACGAATTTCGCGCCGGACTAGCCCTGGTTCGTGTGGCGGAATCGAGCGTAACCGCCTTCATCTATTATAAGCTCGGCCTGTTCATTTCAGAAAGCGGCAGCCTGCTTTATGTCTTTATTCCTAGCGTCGTGCTCGGCATTCCGCTGGGATCTTATGTTATCCGCCGGCTTGATCCGGAGATCTTCCGCCGCATCTGCATGAGTTTTGATGCCTGGGTCGTGGGCTTCGGCCTGTCACGGGTGCTAATCGAGCTCGCCCTGATGCAGAGCCCGTGGGCCTATGGCGTGATGGCGGCAACGATCCTGATCGATCTTTACCTGCTATACACGTTCTTCACGGCACATAACGGCGGCCCTGGGCGACCTCAGAGACAAGCGCGGCGCGCCGAGCGCGAGGTTAGAGCGAGCTCAAGTTGAATGGATCTGGTGTTCTGTCCGCATAACAGAAATGCACACGATCAAACGGGCTGGCGTTCCGTTCAAAGGATCCGGGCGCGCCGCCGCGGCCCGCTCGATGATCTCGGCGACCAAACGGGCTGATGTTGATCGGCTGCCGTCTGCAACTGTCGATTTAGCGAGTCCGCTCCTGGACCTGACTCAATCCACAAGCCGTCCGAATGCATAGGTGTATTCGAGTGCCATGCGGCGTGCATGTTCAGTGAGATTGGCGGCGGCGCTGTGCCCCCATCGATATTCTCATAGTAGAAATAGGGCTGGCCCAGCGCAGTGAGCCTGGCGGCTGCCTTGCGGCCATGCGCCGGATGCACGCGGTCGTCCTTGGTGGACGTGAGGATGAAGGGGACCGGGTAGGTCTTGCCCGGGACCAGCTTCTGATAGGGCGAGTAGGCCTCGAGCCACTCGCGCTGCTCGGGAATGGCGGGATCGCCATATTCGCCGGTCCAGGAGGCGCCGGCGCCCAGCTTGGTGAACCGAAGCATGTCGAACAGCGGCACCTGCACGATCGCCGCGTTGAAGGGGTCGGGTCGCTGGGTGATTGCGGTCCCCACCAGCAGGCCTCCCTGGCTGCCGCCGACCACGCCGAGCCGGCGCGGAGAGGTGACGTTCCGGCGGATCAGGTCCTCTGCAACGGCGATGAAATCATCCCATGTCCGCTGCTTCGTTGCCGCCTGGGCAGCCTCGTGCCATAGCGGCCCGAACTCGCCGCCCCCGCGCAGGTTCGCGACGACATATGCATTGCCCTGCTCGAGCCAGAGCCTCCCCATAACCCCCGCATAGGACGGCAGGAGCGGCTTCTGAAACCCGCCATAGCCATGGAGAAGGGTTGGGGTCGACCCATCAAACCTCGCATTCCGGGGCCGCACCAGAAAGTAGGGAATCCGGGTGCCGTCGCGCGAAGTTGCCTCGAACTGCTCCACGATATGCTGGGACGCGTCGAACTGCGGAGGTGCCATCTTCAGTGGCTCGAGGCGTTGGCTTGCGGCGTCGAAGTAGTAGAGCGACGTCGGCCTGAGGAAGTTGGAGACGGCGAACATCACCTCCTCCGTTTCATCGGAAGCGGCTTGCAGGCTCACGCTCGCATTCTCCGGGAGCGGGATCGGGGTGGCCCGCCGGGTCCCCTGATCGTACTTGTAGACGAACGCCTTGCCCTGAACATTGTCGAGGATCGTCAGATCAACAGGCTCCTGGTGGCCGCGAAGCCGCCGAGCGCCTGCCGAGCCGCTGGTTGGAAGACCAGTGACGGCCTGGCGCTGAGCGGATCCTGTTTCCATTCGTCCAGGTCATACGAGATCATCGAGCCGGCCGCGAAGCGACTGTCGCCGGATGGCGCCCAGTCTTCGTTGAGCGTCACAAGCAGGCGGCCACTGGCGATGCCGCCGATGTTCGCCTTCTTTGGCAGGTTGAGCTTGATCGGCCCCTTGGGCCCGAAAAGCACATACTCCTGCTCGAACCTGCTGATGGCGCGCATGGCCCCGGTCGCATGGACCTTGCCTTCACTGTCCCGCAGCACGAATGGCACCGTACTGGCATCGGTCGGTTCGCCGCGGAAAACCTCGCGCGCTTGAACGAGCGGCTGAGCGCGCTTGAGCTCTTTCACGACGAAAGGGTAGCCGGCCTTCGTCATGGTCCCTTGGCCCCAATCTCGTGCGATGAGGATCGTGTCCCCGTCGACCCAGCTGACGTTCTGCTTTCCCTCCGGAAGGTCGAAGCCGGTCGTGACGAAGGCTTTGGCGTTCCGGTCGAACTCGCGCACGAACGCCGCGTCCTTGCCGTCTGATAGTTTGGCCAGGCACAGGCGCCCTTCAGGGGGCAGGCAGCTGCCGCCTCGAAAAACCCAGTTCTTCCCCTACCATTACAGTTGTAATTTTTTCTTGAGATGGGCTTTGCGCGCAGTTGCCTGATGAGCCCTGCGCCAGAACGACCATGCGAGGACGCGGGCATGCGGGATGCGCCGCTGGGCGAGCTTCATGGCGATGCGGCGGATTTGCTGGATCGACCGGCGGATCGTGTATGGAACGGCCCGCGGGCGCAAGAGCTTTCTCAGTCGACTTCACACATGGGAGCGGTGCCGTCATGTATACGGCCTGTAAAGCGCGGCGCATGACCGCTGGCCTCGATGAAGTCCGCGACACAAGGGGCTAATCAATCAGACGCGCTTGAAGCGCATTGTCGCGCCAGCCTCACTCATGCCGGGATTTCGTCCCGTGGGTTCATCGCCTGTTATTGCGCCTTGCCCTCTGCCGGCCTGCGCCGGTCAGATCTCTTTGACAGCTGCTGTATGCATCAAGCGGCAGCCGTAGTCGTCGCCAGCGTCTCCGGACACCGGTAAATCCCGCCCTTGTTCAAGAGCGCCCAAGCAATTCGCGCTGTCTTGTTGGCCAGCGCGACCGCTGCCACCTTGTACGGACGTCTGGCGAGCAGCGCCCTCAACCACGGCCGCGCCCGATCGGCCTTCCGGGCAATTCGCAGGACGGATGTCGCCCCAAGAACGAGGAGGCTCCGAAGTTCGGGGTTTCCTATCTTCGAGATGCGTCCCATCCGCTCCTTGCCCCCACTCGAATGCTGTCGTGGCGTCAGTGCCAGCCAGGCAGCAAAGTGACGAGCGGATTTGAAGCCGCCGGGATCTGGCACCAGCGCCTTGATGGTCGCCGCTGTAATGGCTCCAATGCCGGGGATCGTAGTCAGTCGGCGCATGTCCTTGTCGGTCTTTGCCGCAGCAACAATGGCTCGCTCGAGCTTGTCAATCTGGTCCGCCTGGGCCTCGATCTGATCGGCAACTGCCGTCAGGGCGACGCGCGCTGCCGCAGGCAAGCGGACATCTGCTACGTCCCGTACGATTGCAACCAACGCCTCGACCTTTGTCCGGCCAGCGGCGGCAATGATGCCCAACTCGGCGAGATGCGAGCGTAGGGCGTTGATAGTCTGCGTTTGCTGTTTCACCAGAAGTGCGCGACTCTTCAGGACCATCATTGCGGCTTGTTGCTCAGCCGTTTTGATCGGAACGAAGCGCATGGTCTTGCGAGTCACGGCCTCGCTGATGGCCTCGGCATCCGCCGCATCCGTCTTGCCGCGCTTCACGAAGGGTTTGACATAAGCCGGCGGAATCAGCCGCACTTGATGACCGAAAGTTGCAATCTCGCGCGCCCAATAATGGGCGCTGCCGCAGGCTTCCATCCCCACCAGGCATGGTGGCAGCTTCTCAAAGAAACGCAGAACTTCGCTGCGCCGTAGTCTCCGGTTCAACACCGGCGAGCCATCGCCACCCGCGCCGTGAACTTGAAAAATGTGCTTCGCCAAATCCAACCCGATGGTGCTAATCTGTTTCATGGAACGGTTCCTCCTTGTGGCGTTCGAATAACGACCACGTTTTAGCACGATGATGCTGTCGGAGCGGGCCGTTCCACCACATCAATCAGGATGAGAGCGCGTTAAATCCGGACGTCGCTTGACAACCGGACAGCTTGATGCCGGCTGTAAGGATATCGGGGACGTTAGCTCCGAAATCGCCTGTCGGGCTCCTTCGACGGCTCCCAAAACAGCCGTAGCGCCGGCTTCAGTTCCTCATGTGAGACACCATGATGCTCTGCGAACACGCCGATTGCGGACCTTCAATCGGCGAGTCGCATTTCAACCAGCTGCGCGCGCCCTGTTCAGTTGAAGCCGACATCGGCCCCTAGTCGGTCCTGTAAGGCCCGCCGATCGATGACGAGGTTGTTGAGGTTCAGGTCCGGCTGCCGTGTTGCCGCCAATCGCCTGACCAGCTCCCGGGTGCCGTCCAGGACAAAGACGCCGCAATCATAGCCGTTGCTCTGCTGTCTTATGGGGGCGTGTTGCGGGGTGGCGCGGAGCCGTCGTGCTAGCATCACTGCGAACCCGGTATTGGGTCCCGGCAGATAAGAGTCGTAATGATAGGCAACCGGATTTTCGCGATCACGTTGATCAACCAGCAGCAGCGACCAGTGACTGCCGCGCTCCTCTATCGCCGCGCCGGCATTGTTTACCGGCAGGAACAGGAAGTCGGCTGTATGATGGCTAAGCCACCCCAATGCCTGTTGCGCGACCTCGTTGGAGTCTGACCGCAACATTTGGGCTATCAGGGGATCCACGAACCGCGTCCGGGCGGCGAGATCCGGATTGCTTTCCTGCAACTGCTGCGTCAGGAGCTCATAGTCCCGCTGGATATGCTCGTCACCCAGCCACTGGATGGGGCCCAGCACGCGTCCGCTGCGGTCGCCGGAAGAGGCACCGGTAACCGAAGTGCCGATCTGGGCAGCCGGGGCGAGGGAGGGGCGGGGATGATGGACGAATTGCGCATCGCGGTCTCCTCGCGGCCCCAATGTGATCGAGTAGGTCTCACCGTTGATGGAGACCTGCCTTGGGCCGCTGAACTGGGTCGGCAGGACCCCATTGTTATCCAGGACATCGAGCAGTGAATCCGAGACCGGCCGGGAGCCATGCTGCCAATTCTTGCCGACGAGATGTCCTATATCCTCGAGCTCCTCAAGCACGCCTGATGGCCCGACGTAGAACGCGGGTCTACCCGCAGGGCTGATCACCGGCGCTGACTGGGCGTCGTCACGCATCTCTTGGGGTGTGGACGGCAGACCAGTGAAAGAATCGAGATCGCGATAGACGTCTGAGGACCAAGCCGGCTCGCCCCTCGGCGTTGGAAAGTCGAAGTAGGACGGCGGTTGCACGGACCAGCTTGAGCTCGACCCAGCCGGCTCCTGCAAGCCGGCCTGCCCAAACGGGCCTACCATCGGCGGCCACTCACTTTCGGACGGCGGCGTCGGCAAATCTCGCATCCAGGACCAGGTTGAGTTCGAGCCAGCCGGTTCCTGCAAGTCGGCCTGCCCAAACGGGCCTACCGTTTGCTGAGGAAGGGATACACCCAACGCTTTGTTTGCCTCGACGAGTTGTAGGTAGTTCCGAAGCATCGTCAAATCTTTTTCATGCACCTTTGCCGAAGCTTTGGTCCTCCTGAAATTCTTAACATCTTCGTCCAACGCGTGCTGCTGCCCAGTCCCCCTGAGTCGGCCAACTATGCTGCTCCTATCCTCCCTTCGGAGCCAGTCACTGAAACCCCGAAGGCGGCTAGCCGTTTCGTGAAAAGGCTGCCTCTGCTCGGAAGTCGAGTCTCCAAGGTTACGCAGGGCTTGAACGAACATATTCTCGATGACGCCGGCGTCTTCGGGATGGGGGCTTAGGAGGCGGGGTCCCATGAGACGCGGGCCGGGCCCGATCTGTTGGATGTTTTCTTCCCCCGACCCAAGCCTCCGGAGATTCGTCAGCGACGAATGAAGACGGTTTTCAGGGTCGTTACCTTGCGCTTTGTACTCATCGATATCGTCCGCCAGCGCCTCATCTCGAAAGCGGGGAGCCAATGGCTCCTTGTTGTTTTCACGGAGCCAGTTGGCGAATTTTTTTAAATGTACCAGATTGCGCTCAATCGTGGGTTCGTGAGCCCCGGCCTGCATGGCTGCTGCCTTGAACCTCTCCATGAGCGCCGTGTCTTCGGTAGGAGGGCCAGCCAAGCGCTGTTGTGGGTGAAGATTGAAATTTGCGGGGCGTCCCTCGGCTTTCGCGATGTGGAACTCCTGAAGCGCTGTCAACGCCGGATGGACATCTTTTTTGCCACCCTCCTCCACATAGCGTGTCGCAAGTCGTGTCAACTCATCAGGACGGTCAAGCAAGCTGGACAGCGTCAAGGTCTTGGCTCGAAGCCAGGTGTGGAATTTATACAGATTTCCCGCCCACCGACTAACAGTAGTGCGGCCGCCGCCGGCGGATTTGCCCGCCTCTTTGAACTCGGAAATAAGCCTCTCGTCATCTGTGATCTCAGCTGGCGGGAGATCGGCGTGCCGGAGATTTTCCAACGCCTCAATGATTTGATCTTTGATGTTTTTGCTTCCAGCGGGGTCCACGTCCTGCGCATAGTCCCGCGCATCGTCCTCCAACCCATGCTGGTTCAGCCGGTCGGCAATTGAACCTCTCTGGTGCTCGTTAAGCCAGGCACTGAAGTTGCGTAAATGAGATGCATGCCTCTGAGCGGTGTTGAACGTGCTGCTGCCGACGGACGCCCTCATAATCCTGGAAATAAGCACCGTGTCTGACTCAAAGGGCTCAATCGCGCGGCGCCGCTTGGCGAAATCCATGCGAAGCTCTGAATGGACCACCACGTACGACGCCGCGCCCCCAGACGACTTCTCGCGACGACTCCCCCCAAAGACTTTGCCGACCGCTGACTTAACACGCGACCACAGTCCCCGGCTTTTGCTGTTCTTCGTCCGGGCCGCAGGCTGCGCTTCCGACAGCGCGGTGTAGCGAGTGCTGCTGAACAGCCTGTCACGCAAGTCAGACCGCGATGCCTCCGCAGCCGAGCCGCCGAGGTGAGCGCGAGGGAGGTCTACGCTGTAGTGCGTGCTGCTGAACCAGTTATCCCGCAGGTTGGAACGCGATGGCACCGAACCCCCGACATTAGCGCGCTGGGTTCTTCCATGCGCCTGTGCAGCGTGATTATCAGCCGAACTAGCATCAGACGAACTAGGGTCACCGGAGCTCTCATCAGAGGACCTGAGTTGTAGCTCGGCCAGCTGCTGCTCAAAGCCCGCCGGATGTTCAGACATGTTGTCCGACTGTTGTCTCGC
Organism: Bradyrhizobium elkanii WSM2783; assembly: GCF_000472865.1. Taxonomy (GTDB): domain Bacteria; phylum Pseudomonadota; class Alphaproteobacteria; order Rhizobiales; family Xanthobacteraceae; genus Bradyrhizobium; species Bradyrhizobium elkanii_A. The sequence goes on from NZ_AXAP01000110.1 coordinate 18,472, forward strand.
CCGCTGCTGCTTTTGCAGGGCCGCGTACTCCTGCATCCAACCGTCCGTATTAAGCCATCCAATATCGTTCGTTTCCACACTAATCTCCCTAGATGAGATAAATCTTCATGGCCAACCCAAAGCTAAGCTCGGATGCACGGGCCGCAGAGCATCCAACCTGAGAGAGGCAAAGGTCAAAGTCGACAACCAGAACAAAGCCACCGAACGGCAATCGTCGCACGACCCGGTCCGAGCGCCTTCAGCCTTACTGGTCGCCGCCTTGTCGGACGCAAGGCCCGACCGACATCACGCGTCGGGTCAGCTTACCCTGAGTGCTTCTTCCACACGCCGTCCGTCAGTTATGTAACGCTTGCGATTTGCATTCCGAGCAAGCCAAGAGCCCCTTTGAAGGCTTTGCGTTGGCCCGCCGTCCACGTCTCATGCTAGGAACGTTAGCTGTTGAGAAGCTGACGAGCCTCAGACGGATCCACAACGAGCCAACGGGCGACCGCGTTGATTTTTGCCGGAAGCTGGGCCTCGTTGGGCCGCTGCGTGTTCCAGACGATGGTGATCACCAATTCCAGGCCATCGTGATCACTCATTGAACGAACCCGCTACGCGGGAGTGGGGAGGAGCCTGCTGAACTGAGGTGTCCTGTCTGAGAGGATGTTGGTCTTCGCACCACCCCTCTCAAGACAGGAGACCCAGATGGCTACGATGAGCCCTCTTCGCCAACGCATGATCGAGGACATGACGGTCCGCAATCTGTCGCCGTCGACTCAGCAATCCTATATCTATGCGATCGCAAAGTTTAGCCGACCGGACCGGCTGAGTTTCGAGCAGGTCCGGCCTATCAACTGCATCTCATCGGCCAAAAGCGTTCGTGGTCCCACATCAATCAGGTGGCCTGCGCGCTGCGGTTCTTCTACGGCGTCACACTCGGGCAGACGGAAGCATTCGAGCGGATCATCGGTGGCCAGAAGCCCGACAAGCTCCCGCTCGTCCTTGGTGCCGAAGAGATCGAGCGCTTCCTGGACGCGGTTACAGGGATGCGCAATCGCGTCGTGCTGGCGACGGCTTATGCAGCGGGCTTATTCACTGGCTTCGAGATCGGCCAGCTCGAGATAGGCCCAGTCGTGCCAGCGCGGACCTTTGGTCCCTCCGCCGGACGACAGGCGGCGCCAGGCCTTTTTGGGAAGGCTCCGCGCGATCGCGGCGGCGGTGCCGGCGACAGGCCGCTGCTTGCCCCAGGAGCGGAACACATGATTGGACGCAACACCCAGGACATAGCCTTTGCCCGCCTTGCGCAGCAGGGTTTCGATCTCTCCAGTGCCATACACGCTGTCCGCCGCCACGAACGAGAACGGCACGTTGGCCGTGGTCGCGCGAGTGATCATCTGACGCGCGATCTTGGGTTTCGTCGCAAAGCTCACATCGCTCGGTACATGCGCTGCCTTCAGGCGAGCGGAGTCGTCCGTCCATTCTTTTGGCAGGTAGAGCGCCCGGTCGATGAAGGCATGGCCATGCCGTGACACATAGGCGGCGAACACTCCGATCTGGCAATTGGTGATCTTGCCCGCCGAGCCAGTGTACTGGCGTGCGACCCCGCACGAGGCCTTGCCCTGTTTCAAAAAGCCGGTCTCATCGATGACCAGGACCGCGTCCTCATCGCCAAGCGTCTCCAGTGCGTACTCACGCACAATGTCGCGCAGCGCGTCGGCATCCCAATGCCCTCGGCCCAGAATCGCCTGCTGGCGCCACGGGCCTGGATCGCCAGCTGCCTCCGCCCGCATCCAACCCGTCTTGCGCGGCTCGTTACCCAACAGTCCGTCGAGAAACTGCCACGCCGAGGCCGCGACCCGCTCCTGCGTAAACAGCGGACGGATGCGTTCCTTGGCATCTCGCAACGAGGAAGCCCACAGCGTCAGCGTATCTTCAACCGACGCACCACCAATCATCAGATCCCGAATCATGGTCACCCATGGATTCAGAACCCTCAATCAATTGTTCGCGGTAGGGACGCTCATTGCTGAGCGCCCCCCGCACAGATCCGGACGGGCCCAATTAAGGCATCCGGCTCCTACCTTGGGTGTGTGACGGCGAAGCGCTGTTGGGGCCAGGGATGCAGGATACGGGGTTGAGGAAACCAATCATCTGCCAACTTCGTCATACGATCCCAAGTGAAGCCGTCTCGTTGGCTACGCCGCCGAAGCGTTCGTCGCCAGAGGTCGGTCACATAATAGCGGAAGGCTGAAAGCGCCCGTCCGTTTGCAGGAACCGCATAGTAGGCGAAGTGGCCGGTGATGACCTGTCTCAGCCATTTACCCTGGACGGGGATCGGTTGGTGCATTCGACGCCGCAGCTCTCCCTTGATGTCCTGAGGCTTCGTCCGCAGACGGTCGCGACGGGTCTTCCTTTGGAGCAGGAAGCTCCCCCGACGTGACTTACCGTAGATGTGGGTGAAGCCCAGAAACATGAACGTCTCCGGTTTGCCGAGCCCGCGTGCCTTGCGATTGGCCGCCGCATAGCGACCGAACTCAATCAGGCGGGTCTTGTCCGAATGGAGCGTCAGCGCGAATGCCTCAAACCGTTCACGCATCGCATCAAGGAAACGGCGAGCGTCGTCCTCATGCTCGAAGCCGGCCACCAGATCATCGGCGTAGCGCACGATAATCATATCGCCGTGAGCCTCTTGCCGTCGCCAGCGTTCGGCCCAAAGATCGAATGTGTAGTGCAGGTAAACGTTGGCGAGCAGCGGCGAAATCACCGATCCTTGCCCCGTGCCCCTGTCGTCCACGGTTACGACCTCGTCTTCGAGGATGCCCGCCTTCAGCCATTTACGGATCAGGCGGATGATGCGCTTGTCGCCGATGCGGTGCTCCAAAAACTGGACCAGCCAGTCTTGGCTCACACTTCCGAAGAAATTTTGCACGTCGGCGTCAACTATCCAGTTCACCTTCCGCGTGGTGATCGCTACCGCCAGGGCGTCCAGCGCATCGCTCCTCGGTGGACCCGAGCGTTCAGATCCTCAAGCCGAGGCTCCAGGTCTGTCTCGAAGTCCTGCCATGTCACACCGTCCACGCCGGGGCTGCTTTGCGCTTGAGCGCGTAGAACGCCAACCGGAGCGTGTCAGTGTTGATATGGTGGAGAGGCGCCGTGAACCGCTCTTTCTTCCCAAGCTTTGCCGCTTGCCGTACGCGGTCCAGCGCCTGGGTCACGCGAGCCCGGGTCTGCGTCCGGTGCGTGCTTTGCTGTCCCGCGTTCCTCCTGGTCCCAGCCCTTGGCTCCATCGCCTCTGCCACCGGAGCCCCGGCTTTATTCGGCGACTTCGTCGCTACTATGGCCGAGTCAGACTTCTCCTGATCGTTCATCGGCGGCTATGGCTCCTCGCCTTCCCACCGCGGACCAGGCTGCTCAGCGAGCATCTGGCCGACCAAGAGACCTCCCGGTTCCCGTACAAGAAGCTTCTGCACATGCCAGGGTCTGCGACCACGCCGAAACGACTGGGCGCTCGCGATATCGCACCCCTTCGTGTTGCCTTCCGCTCAGTTGACAGCGTCGGCTCTCGGGAAAACACTCTTTCGCGGCTTAATGGCTGGCCTGTGCGCTCCCCTGCCGACGCTTCGCCGACATCCTCGCGGATGCCTGCGCACGGCTCGCGGCCGATGTGGGTCGCTACTCCTTCATCGTCGTGGACTTCCACCACCTACTCCTTGCCGGTCTCCCGGCGCACCAACTGTAATGTTAGGGTTCAGACTCAATTGATCCAATAGGCGACGACTGCGGCGATGTGGACGGCAGCCAAGAAGTTTCTGGCGAGTTTGTCGTAACGAGTTGCGACACGCCGGAAATCCTTGAGCCGGCAGAAGCAACGCTCGATGACGTTGCGCCCTTTATAGGCGCGCATGCTGAAGTTGTGGAGGGTCACCCTGTTGGATTTGTTTGGAATGACGGGCTTCGCACCACGATTGACGATTTCGGCGCGAAAGCCGTCGCCGTCGTAGCCTTTGTCCCCAATGAGGGCAGACATTGGCGGCGCGAGGTCCAAAAGGGCCGGCGCTGCGGCAATATCTGCATCTTGGCCCGGAGTGAGATGAAATGCGCAAGGTTTGCAATCAGGGTCGCTCAGCGCGTGGATTTTCGTGGTCCGCCCGCCGCGCGAACGGCCAATCGCCTGTTCATGCTCCCCCCTTTCCGCCGCTCGCCGAGCGATGCGCCTTGATCGAGGTGGAGTCGATGGACAAAGTCACGCCGTCCTTGCCGCCGCGGGCGAGCGCTTCAAAGATCGCTTGCCAATGTCACAACCACCTTCTTGCCAATTCCGAGATGTTTTTCTATCGCTGCGATTCTCTCGAGTGCGTGGTCTATCCCCTTGCGGTAGCCGGAAATATTCTCGACTTCTCGTCGAAGATCATCGAGGTCGTGACGAAGCGTTCTCAATTCCGAGTGGATTTCACTAAGCTCGCGATCAATGCGGGTGAAGCCAGCGTCGACTTTCTTCTCCAGTCGACCGATCTCGTTACGAATCTCTGTTCGAATATCCTCACCTTCTTCTTTGATAAGTCGAGCAAGCTTGTCGAAATCGGACTCCTTCTTAGCCATCCTGGAAGTATAGCACGGGGCCGATTGTCATGATCCCTTAGTCGCTCGCCTGAACTGATCGAGGCTGGATGCGAATGAAGGCAGCCGCCGATAGGTGCCATCCGAGTAGCGTTGGTAGCTCTGCCAGACGTGCGGATCGGCATCGGGGTCTCCGAAGTGCACCAATCCATCAAAGGCCCAGCCGTCGTCGGGATTGACGCCAAACCACACATCGCAAAACCGATCGCCCCGATCATCGACAAGCTGCACGAGCCAATCCGTTTTACCATGCTGACAGCGTACCTCGACCAATCCGTTTTACCATGCTGACAGCGTACCTCGAATCTAAAGGCAGGTGCGTGGGAGAAGAGTTGCGGCATCAGTCGCTGGTTGAGCTCGCGCTCTAACCAGCGCTCGCGCGGTTCTCGCGCTTACGAATGAACGTCTCATATCCCTCCGGATTAACCTCCTTCAGGCGATCTAGCGCGCGCTCAGCTTCCAGATCGGCGGCCTTGCTATGACGCTGTTTGATCTCGTTTACTTTCGCTTCCATCCCTGCGAGCTGCCCCATTGCTGTTGTTACATCCTCGGATGCGATCTTGAGCTTCGCGCCTGGTGTCTCCTCGATGCCTACGAGCATCGCCCTAAGCTCTTTAACGGCATTGCAAAGAATGACCAGCTGTTCAGCTAAGCCAATCTCAGCACTTACGTCATTATCGACTTGCCGGTGAAAATTCGGTGCGATGTCCTGCACCACCGACCCGCTGAGTGGCGCGAAAAATGGAAAACTCAACCAAGAGAACCAATTAGGGTTTGACATAGAATCCTCTCGGCTATCTTGGTGTTCTTCCTCAGCATATTCCAGCAATTGGCGTGCCAATCGGCTTGGTTTCGACGATGGCGCAAAGTACAGATATCATTTCCATCGGGCATGCGAACCTAGCGCGGCCCGGATGTATACAATTCACCCTGAAATCACACGGATGTTGTAGGCTCTCGGTCATGGCAAACAGCATGATCGTCTCACAGAGAGTTCGCTGGGGTCCCGTTGATGGTCGCCCCGCAGGCATCCGCGTATAAGAGAACGAGGCTGAGGCTGACTTTATAGCGTGGCCTGACTTAGCAGTCTGCTGAAAAAGCCGTCGTCAGGGGCTGCGATTGATGATTCTATATCGATCATGGATCGTCGGGGGTTCGCATGCGGGGCGCTTTTTCGGATCAGGGCGGATTATTTTCGTACATTACGCCGGAGGCACGAGTTCCTGCGGACCATCCGCTCAGGAAGATCCGGCAGTTCGTCCGCGATGTGCTGACGGAGATGAATCGCGACTTGGGGAAGCTCTACGCGAGCGAAGGACGTCCCTCGACGCCTCCGGAGCAATTGCTGAGCGCGTTACT
>NZ_AXAP01000012.1 GCF_000472865.1 Bradyrhizobium elkanii WSM2783
GCGGAACGGCGGCCCACAGTCGGTCCACATCGCCTTCACCGCCAGCGAGGTCGCCGCGCTTACCGCCCTCAATCAGCAGCTCGAAGCCAGAACCAAACGGCTGAAAAACCCACATCCCCCCGACAGCCTCGCCTGGGCCGCCTGGATCATCGGCCGCCTCGGCGGCTGGGATGGCTATCCATCATCCAAGCCGCCAGGCCCGATCACCTTCAAAACCGGCCTTGAATACTTCCATGCCGTCGCAGTCGGATGGAGCCTCAGAGATCCGTGCATGCCCTAGCGCGAAAGCGCGGACCCATAACCACAGGCGCGCGTTGTTGGAGCCAGCTGCGGCCCAGCTTCACACAACACGGATATCGGTGGTTATGGTTCCCGGGTCGCGCTTCGCTTGCCCGGGACGACGAGAGTCGTGCGGTCGGGCTAACGCCTCAGATCATTCCGAGCGCCTGCATGTAGGTCTCGATGATCGTCTCCTGCTCCTGGCGCTCGTTCGGGTCCTGCTTGCGCAGGCGCACGATGGTGCGCAGGGCTTTGACGTCGTATCCGTTGCCCTTGCTCTCGGCATAGACGTCGCGGATGTCGTCCGAGATCGCCTTCTTTTCTTCTTCCAGCCGTTCGATGCGTTCGATGATGGCCTTAAGCTGGTCCTTTGCGAATCGGGTCGCGGGTTCTTCTTTGACGGCTGCGGAGGTGGCCATCGGGTACTCCTGAAATGGAACTGGTGTTGAGGCGTCCTGTTGAGGCGTCCTGTTGAGGCGTCTTGGCGGTATGCGCTCCTCACGGATCGCGTGTCGGAAATGACCCTCAAGTTTGGGACGCCTCCCGTCAAGGAAACGTCGCGCTCATCCACAGCGCGCCCACAGGAGATGCTGGCGTTACCCGCAACCACCGTCATTCCGGGGCAATGCGCAGCATTGAACGACGATGCGCAATTGCGCATCGGAGAATCTCGAGATTCCGGGTTCGTCCTTCGGACGCCCCGGAATGGCGGAATGCGTATGCCTCAATGCCCGGGGTGGGCCTTCTTCATCGCGGCCAGTTGCTCCGGCGTCGCCGTGCCCTGGTATTTTGCCTTCCACTCCTCATAGGGCATGCCGTAGACGGCCTCGCGGCTCTCGTCCTTGCTAACAGCCACACCCTTGGCATCGGCCTCTTCCTTCATCCAGTTGGAGAGGCAATTCCGGCAGAATCCGGCGAGGTTCATCAGGTCGATGTTCTGGACGTCGGTACGGCTCTGCAAATGCTGCACCAGGCGCCGGAAAACGGCGGCTTCCAGCTCGGTCTTGGTCTTGTCGTCAATGGTCATGGGCCGTCATCCCGGTTTGTGATTCCCACCATATTGATATCAGGTGGGATTCGTCACAGATTTTGCCACATCGCTGCGCAAAACAGCATGAAATCGGGTGGGATCGGCGGTTTTCGATGGCGGAAGCCCGCCTGCCTTCCGTTGACAGGCGCCGCCGAGCCACGCGAAATCGTCAATGATTCGGTGTAGCTTCGCCTCATGATCGTACTGGATTCCCTGCCCATCCCCCCTCGTCTGCTTGCCGGTCTTCTGCCCGTGCTGGCGCTTGCGGCGGCGTGCCTGTGGACCAGCCCGGCTGCGGCCGATTTCCGGCTCTGCAACAATACCGCCAGCCGGGTCGGCATCGCGCTCGGCTACAAGGACGCCGAGGGCTGGACCACCGAGGGCTGGTGGAACATCTCTTCGCGCTCCTGCGAGACCTTGCTGCGGGGCAATCTGGTCGCGCGCTATTATTACATCTACGCGCTGGACTATGACCGCGGCGGCGAATGGTCGGGCCAGGCCTTCATGTGCTCGCGCGACAAGGAGTTCACCATTCGCGGCACCGAAAATTGCCTGGCGCGCGGCTATGACCGCACTGGCTTCTTCGAGGTCGACACTGGGGAGCAACGGGCGTGGACCGTACAACTGACGGAAGCCAACGAGCAGCCGGCGCAGAAGGTGCCGGGAATGCCAGGCGGGGTCGCACCAGGGACTCCCGCGGTGCCGGGCCTGCCCAATCCACCGGGCGGAACGCCTCCAGGCGCGTCTGGTCTACCTCCAGCCGCACCTCCCGGAAGCAAGCAATGAGAAGACTGCGTCGGATCAAGATCCTCGCGACCTTGGGTCCCGCCTCCTCCGACAGCGCAATGATTCGCAAGCTGTTCGAGGCTGGCGCCGACCTCTTTCGCATCAACATGAGCCACACCCCGCATGACAAGATGCGGGACCTCGTGAAGACCATCCGCAATGTCGAGTCCAGCTACGGCCGGCCGATCGGAATCCTGGTCGACCTGCAGGGACCCAAGCTCCGGCTCGGCGCCTTTGCCGAAGGCTCGGTGCAGCTCAACAACGGCCAGAGCTTCGTGCTCGATTCCGACAAGACGCCGGGCGACAATACCCGCGTCAACCTCCCGCATCCGGAGATCCTGGCGGCGCTGCGGCCCGGCCACGCGCTATTGCTCGATGACGGCAAGGTGCGGCTGATTGCGGAAGAGACCTCGCCCGACCGCGCGGTGACGCGCGTGGTGATCGGCGGCAAGATGTCGGACCGCAAGGGCGTCAGCCTGCCCGACACCGACCTGCCGGTGTCGGCGATGACGCCGAAGGACCGCGCCGATCTCGAGGCTGCGCTGACCACCGGCATCGACTGGATCGCGCTGTCCTTTGTGCAGCGCGCCGAGGACGTCCACGAGGCCAAGAAGATGATCCGCGGCCGCGCCGCCGTGATGGCGAAAATCGAGAAGCCGCAGGCGATCGACCGGCTGGCCGACATCATCGATGCCTCCGATGCGCTGATGGTCGCGCGCGGCGATCTCGGCGTGGAGCTGCCGCTAGAGCGCGTGCCGAGCCTGCAGAAGCAGATGACGCGAATGGCACGGCGCGCCGGCAAGCCGGTGGTGGTCGCAACCCAGATGCTGGAATCGATGATCCAGGCGCCGGTACCGACCCGCGCCGAGGTCTCCGACGTCGCCACCGCCGTCTATGAGGGCGCGGATGCGATCATGCTCTCGGCGGAATCGGCTGCCGGCAAATATCCGGTGGAAGCGGTCACCACCATGAACCGCATCGGCGAGGAGGTGGAGCGCGACCCGACCTATCGCGGCGTGCTCAATGCGCAGCGCGCCGAGCCGGAGCCGACGGTCGGCGATGCGATCGCGGATGCCGCGCGCCAGATCGCCGAGACGCTCGACCTCTCGGCGATCATCTGCTGGACGTCATCGGGCTCGACCGCGATCCGCGTCGCGCGCGAACGGCCCAAGGTGCCGGTCGTTGCGATCACGCCGAACCTGGCGACGGGCCGCAAGCTCTCGGTGGTGTGGGGCGTGCACTGCGTCGTCGCCGAGGACGCGCGCGATCAGGACGACATGGTCGACCGCGCCAACTCCATCGCATTCAGGGATGGCTTTGCGCGCGCCGGCCAGCGCGTGATCATCGTCGCCGGCGTCCCGCTCGGCATCCCCGGCACCACCAACATGGTCCGCATCGCCTCCGTCGCGCCGCAAGGGGAAGCGGAGAAGTGACGCAATCTCGCCGTCGTCCCGGCCTTGAGCCGGGACCCATAGCTACAGGGAGTAGTTGTGTGACGAAGGCGTCGACCAGATCGCGCCACCGATAGATTCCGCGGTATGGGTCCCGGCTCAAGGCCGGGACGACAGCGATGGAGCTTTCGGCTACGCTCCCACCAGCGCCTTTGCCGGTGTCGTCGCCTGCACCACGAGGCCGCGGGCGCGGGCGTCCATGACGCCGACGGCGCGCAGTGCGAGTAGCGTCACGGTCTGCACCGCGTCGCGCAGCTTGACGGGATCGTCGAGATTGTCGGGCGCGAGCGGTCCGACCAGCGACTCATGCAGCGCGCCGAGCAGCGCGGTGGCGGCAAGCGCGGTATCCTGCGCCGGCAGATGGCCGGCGCGCACCGCGGCATCGATTCGGATGGCGATCTCACCGGCGATCTCGCGCCGGCTGGCCAGCCGCGAGGCGGTGACATCGACATCGACAGGCTCGGCCAGGATGCCCCAGGCGAGCTTGCGCTGCGACAACACATGGACGGCAACCGTGGTGACCGCGGCGGCCAGCGCCGAGGACGGCCCGGGCGCGGCATCCGCGGCCCGGCGAATCGCGGCGAGCTCGTCGCGCGAGACCTCGGCGATCAATTCGGAAATCAGGTCGGCCTTGGACGGGAAATAGCGGTAGACGGTTCCCGCCGCGACATGGGCGCGGACCGCCACCGGCGCGATCTGCACCGCAGCCATGCCGCCGTCCGCCGCCGCCTCGCGTGCCGCCGCTAAAATGGCGCTGCGCCGGGCGGCCAGCCGCTTTACCACTTGATGGGTTCGCCGATAGACCATGGCGCTGTTCCCGTCCCCAAGCTCCCGCCGGCTCGGGATCGGCCGAACGAGACTTCACTATTTTAGGCGATCGAGCGCAGATCGCTGCAAAAGCTGAACACCTATTCATGGCGTCTGGCAAGACGGATTTGTGCCTTCTGGAATGCACAAAAAGGAGGGGTCCCGGCTCAGCGACCTTGGTTACTCCCAGCTTAAGGCACCCCCGTTCTGGTACTCGATCACGCGGGTCTCGAAGAAATTCTTCTCCTTCTTCAGGTCCATCGCCTCCGACATCCAGGGGAAGGGGTTGTCGGCTTCATCGAATACCGGCGCGAGCCCAAGCTGGGCGCAACGGCGATTGGCGATGAAGTGCATGTAGGTTTCACAAAGTGCCGCGTTCAGTCCGAGAAAACCGCGCGGCATGGTGTCCCGTCCATAGGCCGCTTCGAGTTCGGCCGCCGTCCGCACCATGTCGCGAATCTCCTCCTGGAAGGGCTTCGTCCAAAGATGCGGATTCTCGATTCGGACCTGGTTGATGACGTCGATGCCGAAGTTCAGGTGGATGGATTCATCGCGCAGGATGTACTGATATTGCTCGGCGATCCCGATCATCTTGTTGCGCCGGCCGAGCGAGAGGATCTGCGCGAAGCCGGTGTAGAACCACATGCCTTCGAAGATGACGTAGAAAGCGACGAGGTCGCGCAGGAACGCCTGGTCTGCTTCCGGCGTCCCGGTCCTGAAGTCGGGATCGTCGAGATGCTGCGTATGTTTCAGCGCCCACGCCGCCTTATCAGTGATCGAGGGCACCTCCCGGTACATGTTGAACAGCTCGCCCTCATCGAGCCCCAAGCTCTCGACGATGTACTGGAAGGTGTGGGTGTGCACGGCCTCCTCGAACGCCTGCCGCAACAGATACTGCCGACACTCCGGATTGGTCAGATGGCGATAGATCGCGAGCACGATGTTGTTGGCGACGAGGCTTTCGGACGCCGCGAAGAAGCCGAGATTGCGCTTGATCGCGCGCCGCTCATCTTCGGTCAGGCCGTCGCGCGACTTCCACAGCGCGATGTCGGCCTGCATCGAGACCTCCGCCGGCATCCAGTGATTGTTGCAGGCGGCGAGATATTTCTCCCACGCCCATTTGTACTTCAGCGGCAGCAATTGATTGACGTCGGCGCGGCAGTTGATCATGCGCTTGTCGTCGACCGAGACACGGCTGCCATGGCGATCGATCGCACCTAAGCCGGTCTGGTTGCCGGCTGCGGCGACGTTCATGAGGGGGACCGCGTGGCGCGCGGTCGTAGCGGGCTCTGACCAGTCGAGCATGGCGTTATTCCTTATTCCGCTGCTCACTGGCAGGCTTCACATTCGGGATTGTCGATCGAGCACGCGATGGCGCCGGACAAGTCCGGCGCGCTGGACATCGCGGGAGCTACGCTGACGGCGTTGAGCTTGCCGTCGGTGCCCTTCAGCGTCGACTTCTCGACATGGGTGGCGCTGCGCGAGCGCAGGTAATAGGTCGTCTTGAGGCCGCGCTGCCAGGCCAGGCGATACAGCGCATCGAGTTTCTTGCCGGAGGGGTTGGCGATATAGAGGTTGAGCGACTGCGACTGGTCGATCCATTTCTGCCGCCGCGCCGCCGCCTCGATCAGCCAGGCGCTGTCGATCTCGAACGCGGTCGCATAGAGCGCCTTGAGATCATCAGGGATACGGTCGATCGCACCTAAGCTGCCATCGAAATATTTGAGATCACTGACCATCACCTCATCCCACAAGCCCCGCGCCTTGAGGTCGCGGACCAGGAAGGCGTTCACGACGGTGAAATCGCCGGACATGTTGGATTTGACATAGAGGTTCTGGTAGGCGGGCTCGATCGACTGCGCCACGCCGCAGATGTTGGAGATGGTCGCCGTCGGCGCGATCGCCATCACATTGGAATTGCGCATGCCGACCGTCTTGACGCGCTCGCGCAGGCCGTCCCAGTCCAATGTGCGCGAGCGGTCCATCGCGACGTCGCCGCGCGCTTCCGCCAGCAGCTCGATCGAATCGATCGGCAGGATGCCCCGGCTCCACAGCGATCCCTCGAACGACGGGTAGCGACCGCGCTCGGCGGCGAGATCGACGGAAGCCGAGATCGCGTGATAAGCGATCGCCTCCATGCTGGTATCGGCGAAGGCGACAGCCGCGTCGGACGCAAGCGGGATCCGCAGCACCTGCAGCGCATCCTGGAATCCCATCAACCCGAGGCCGACCGGCCGATGCCGCAGGTTGGAGCGCCGCGCCTCGGGAATGGTGTAGAAATTGATGTCGATGACATTGTCGAGCATCCGCATCGCGGTCGCGACCGTCCGCTTCAGCCTGGCCGTATCGAGCCCGCGCTCGCCGACGTGATTGAGCAGGTTGATCGAGCCGAGATTGCAGACCGCGGTCTCCTCGTCCGAAGTGTTGAGCGTGATCTCGGTGCAGAGATTGGAGGAATGGATCACGCCGGCGTGGCGCTGCGGCGAACGCAAATTGCAGGGGTCCTTGAAGGTGATCCAGGGATGCCCGGTCTCGAACAGCATGGTCAGCATCTTGCGCCAGAGATCAACGGCACGGACATTCTTGGATACCCGCATCTCGCCGCGCGCGGCCTTGTCTTCGTAAAGGGCATAGCGCTCGGCAAAGGCCTTGCCGTAGAGATCGTGCAGATCGGGCGTCTCGTCCGGCGAGAACAGCGTCCATTCGCCGTCGGCCTCGACGCGCTGCATGAAGAGATCAGGCACCCAGTTGGCGGTATTCATGTCGTGGGTGCGGCGGCGGTCGTCGCCGGTGTTCTTGCGCAGGTCGAGGAATTCTTCGACGTCGATATGCCAGGTCTCGATATAGGCACAGACCGCGCCCTTGCGTTTTCCGCCCTGGTTGACGGCAATCGCGGTGTCGTTGGCGACTTTAAGGAACGGCACGACGCCCTGGCTCTCGCCATTGGTGCCCTTGATATTGGCGCCCAGCCCGCGCACCCGCGTCCAGTCATTGCCGAGGCCGCCGGAATACTTGGCGAGCAGCGCATTGTCCTTGATCGACTTGAAGATGCCGTCGAGATCGTCAGGAACGGTGGTGAGGAAGCAGGACGACAATTGCGGCCGCAGCGTGCCGGAATTGAACAGCGTCGGCGTCGATGCCATGAAGTCGAAGGAGGACAGGAGATTGTAGAACTCGATCGCGCGCGCTTCGCGATCGATCTCGCGCAGTGCAAGCCCCATGGCGACGCGCATGAAGAACGCTTGCGGCAATTCAATCCGGTGGCCGCGGACATGCAGGAAATAGCGATCATAAAGCGTCTGCAGCCCTAAGAACTGGAACGCAAGATCGCGCTCCGGCTTCAGTGCCGCGGCCAGCTTGTTCAGGTCGAAGCGGCCGAGTTCGGGGTCGAGCAATTCGGCCCTGATGCCGGTCTTGATATAGGCCGGAAAATATTCGCCATAGCGCACCGCCATGTCGGCCTGCGACGCCGTCGTTGGCGCGCCCTGCACGAAGGACAGCACTTCAGTGCGGAGCTTGTCGAGCAACAGGCGCGCGCTGACATAGGCGTAGTTCGGCTCCTGCTCGACCAGCGTACGCGCCGCCATCACGCTGGCGAGCGCGAGTTCCTCCTGGCTGATGCCGTCATAGAGATTGCGCTGGATTTCCGCGACGACAGGCGCAGCGTCGACACCGTCGAGCCCCGCGCAGGCCTCGCCGACGATCATCGCCAGCCGCGCATGGTCGAGCGGCACCTTGCTGCCGTCCGCGAGCGTGACGTGGACGATTGGCCCGCTCGGTGCCGTTGCGGATTTAGCTGCCTGCTGTTCGGCGCGCTGCCGCGCCCGCTCCTCGCGATAGAGCACATAGGCGCGCGCCACCTTGTGATGGCCGCTGCGCATCAATGCCAGTTCAACCTGGTCCTGGATGTCCTCGATATGAAAGGTGCGGCCTTCGCTCATCCGGCGCGACAGCGCGCCGACGACTTCGGCGGTCAATTCCTCGACCGTTTCGTGCACGCGGCGCGACGCAGCCGCCGTATTCCCCTCGACCGCAAGGAAGGCCTTGGTCATCGCCACCGAGATCTTGCCGGCATCGAATTGCGACACCGTGCCATTGCGGCGGATCACCTGCATCGGCAGCTGTGCTTCCGGCGCCGCGATTGATTCGGGGCGCACGTGGATGAGAGGCGACGCGGTGGCTTCGCGATCGAGAGAGAGTGACATCTTGCAGACCCCGTGATGTTGCTGGGGACCGGATGCCGGAGGCGACGCTGCGTGATGATGCCGGCGGCGTACCGGCATGAGCCTGCAAGCGACCGCCGGGACACCCCGCCCGTGGACGTTATTTTGCTGTCGCGGCAGGTCTCCTGGCTCGCAGGTCGGCGTCACTCCCCGTCTTCCCAATGCGATGCCGCATCAGTGACGTCTAAAATCGGGAGCAACTCACTGCTTACAGTTGCGGGGGCAGCGCTGGATTCTCGCGAGCAACGCGCGATCACCAGCTTCCCTCTTAGCCACCATTCCTTGCGTCATGATGGACCGTGACAGCTACATCTGGTGCGATTTGGGGAATGGTGTCAATGGGACGTATGGGCGAAGCGCAAAAATTCCGGTCGATACCGTTGACGCTGTGAACAACCGGCGCCACGCGCACGTGATGTCAGCCGAGTTGACGTTCGCGCGATCTTGCCGGTAAGTGATCGCGTCGTGGTTCTTCGGAGAGATCTTTTCCGGAGCTAAGAGGGAAGCCGGTGTAAAGCCGGAGCTGCCCCCGCAACTGTAAGCGGCGAGCCGCGGTCCACAATTGCCACTGAAGCCTGCAAAGCTTCGGGAAGGCCGGACCGCAGCAACGACCCGCGAGCCAGGAGACCTGCCTCGACAACATACACGTCCTCGGGCGGGGTGTCCCGGTGGTGCGGTTGCGATTCCGTGCGCACCTCGAGCAGGGAATCCAGACGTGTCACTACGGCCTTTGCCCCCAACTCATGGGGTTAAGCCAATGTCTCCCACTTCACTTGCTGTTGCATCTCTAGGCACGCCGCGGATCGGTCCGCGCCGTGAACTGAAATTCGCGCTGGAACGCTTCTGGTCCGGCGCATCAGACGAAAAGACGCTGATCGAAACCGGCGTCGGGCTGCGCGCGGCCAATTGGGCGCGGCAGAAGAAGCTCGGTATCACCGTGATCCCGTCGAACGATTTCTCGTTCTACGATCAGGTGCTCGACACCTGCGCAATGGTCGGCGCTATCCCGGAAAGCTATGGCTGGACCGGCGGCGCGGTGCCGCTTGCGACCTATTTCGCGATGGCGCGTGGCACCACGGCCGACGCGCATGACGAGGCTTGCGGACATGCCCATCACGCACACGGCGTGGCGGCGCTCGAAATGACGAAATGGTTCGACACCAACTATCACTACATGGTGCCGGAGCTTCGCAAGAACCAGTATTTTGCACTCTCATCACGCAAGCCGATCGAAGAGTATGAGGAGGCGAAGGCGCTGGGTTATCAGACCCGCCCCGTGCTGGTCGGCCCGGTCACGTTCCTGAAACTGGCCAAGTCCAAGGAACCGCATTTCGACACGCTGTCGCTGCTCGACAGGCTCCTGCCGGTCTATATCGAACTATTGCGCGAACTCGCTGCCCGCGGTGCGGAATGGGCGCAGATCGACGAGCCCTGTCTCGTGCTTGATCTGGACGCCGCCGCTCAGCAAGCCCTACGGCGCGCCTATTCCGAAATCGCCAAAGCGGTGCCGGACATCAGGATCATGCTGGCGACCTATTTCGGCGGGCTCGGCGGCAATCGTACGGTCGCGTTTGATCTTCCGGTCGCCGGCCTCCATCTCGATCTCGTGCGCGCGCCCCAGCAGCTCGGCGATCTCATCGACGTTCCGAAAGAACGGGTGCTGTCGCTCGGCGTGATCGACGGCCGTAACGTCTGGCGCGCGGATCTGAGCCGGATCCTCGATCGGCTTGGGCCCGTCGTCGCAAAGCTCGGCAAGGAGCGCATTCAGATCGCGCCATCCTGCTCGCTGCTTCATGTACCCATTGATCTCGCCCTGGAAACCAAGCTCGATCCCGAGGTGAAGACCTGGCTTTCATTCTCGGTGCAGAAGCTCGAAGAGCTTGCCGCGCTGGGCGCGGCGCTTGGAAGTGGCCGGGCCCATGCGTCCGAAGCGATCCGAGCGTCCGATGCCGCCGCGGCCGCGCGCAAGACCTCACCGCGGATTCACGATGCCAAGGTTGCCCGGCGTCTCGCCGCCATCGATGACGGCATGCGCCATCGTGCCAGCCGGTTCGCCGAACGTGCCGAGGTGCAGCGCGAGCGGTTCAATCTGCCACCCTTCCCGACCACGACCATCGGCTCCTTCCCGCAGACAACCGATGTCAGAAACGCACGCGCCGCACATGCCAATGGTGCACTCAGCGATACCGCATACAAGACCTATCTGCAGCATCAGACCGCACGCGCCATCCGTTGGCAGGAGAATATCGGGCTCGACGTCCTGGTCCATGGCGAGTTCGAGCGCAACGACATGGTCCAGTATTTTGGCGAACAGCTTTCCGGCTTCGCCTTCACCGAGCTCGGCTGGGTGCAGTCCTATGGCTCGCGCTGCGTCCGGCCGCCGATCCTCTACGGCGATGTCTCACGACCACAGGCGATGACGGTCGAATGGTGGCAATTCGCGCAGTCACTGACGGCAAAGCCGGTGAAGGCGATGTTGACCGGCCCCGTGACCATCCTGAACTGGTCGTTCGTCCGCGACGACCTGCCGCGCAGCGACGTGTGCCGACAGATCGCGCTCGCGATTCGCGACGAGGTGCTCGATCTCGAGGCGGCCGGCGCCGGCATGATCCAGATCGACGAAGCGGCACTGCGGGAAGGCCTGCCGCTGCGCGGGTCGGAATGGAAGACCTATCTCGATTGGGCGGTCGATAGTTTCCGCATCTGTTCCTCCGGCGTGCAGGACGAGACCCAGATCCACACCCATATGTGCTACTCCGAGTTCAACGACATCATCGACGCCATCGCGGCGATGGACGCCGATGTCATTTCGATCGAGACCTCGCGCTCGAAAATGGAATTGCTCGACGCCTTCCGGAACTACCGCTACCCGAACGAAATCGGCCCCGGCGTCTACGATATCCATTCACCGCGCGTGCCTGACATTGGCGAGATCACCGACCTCCTCAAGCTCGCAAGGGAGCGGCTCTCCGACACGCAGCTCTGGATCAATCCCGACTGCGGCTTGAAGACCCGCAAGTGGGAAGAGGTGCGCCCAGCGCTCGCCAACATGGTCGCCGCCGCCCGCGAATTGCGGTCGCTTGGCTAGACAGCGCCGCCCCGTCTCTTATCCTGCGGCGGCTCGAAGAGGAGAACGCCATGCGCTTCTGGATTCAATGCACAAGGTTCGAGACGGAGCAGCCCATTCACATCAATATCGCGCTCGTCGGCAGCATGTGGCGCGACGGCGAGCGCACCGTACTCGCCTTCGTGGGTGGCGATGGCGAGAGGATTGAGGTCGTCGAGACACCGGAGCAGATGTTGGACCGGCATCTCGGCACGCCCGGGACCGCGTGACGATATGCAGGCGGTTGCAACGTCATTGCGAAGGCAAGGACCCATAACCACAGGCGTTTACAGTGTGCTCCGCTACAACGGCTTGCTCGCGCCACGACAGCCGCCTGTGGGATGAGTCCCGGGTCCCGGCTACGCCCAAGGGGCTTCGCCGCGGCACGCAAGCCCGGGACGACGATGGAATGTGGAGCAATCGCAAAAGCAAAAGCCCGGCATTAGGCCGGGCTTCTGTACGTCTTGCTCTCTGATCGCGCTTACGCCTGCGGCTGCGGCTCCAGGCCGGGGTCCGGATCCGTGCGCGGACGGGACTTGCCGGCGGGCGGCACGGCGGAGGCGCGTGGCGTGGTCGGCTCGAGCACGGACTCGCGGTTCGGCTTCTTGCCCTTCAAGAGATCGACGATCTCGTCGCCGGTGAGCGTCTCGAACTCGAGCAGGCCTTTCGCCAGTGCTTCGAGATCGGCGCGCTTCTCGGTGAGGATTCGCGTCGCCTCGTTATAGCCTTCCTCGACCAGGCGCTTGATCTCGGAGTCGATCTTCTGGACTGTCGCCTCCGAGGCGTTCTGGGTGCGCGACACCGACATGCCCAGGAACACTTCATCCTGGTTCTCGCCATAGGAGACGGTGCCGAGCTGTTCCGACAGGCCCCAGCGGGTCACCATCATGCGCGCCAGACGTGTCGCCTGCTCGATGTCGGAGGCCGCACCCGAGGTGACCTTCTCGCGGCCGAACACCAGTTCTTCCGCGACGCGTCCGCCCATCATGATGGCGAGACGCGAGGTCATCTGCTCCAGCGACATCGACAGCTTGTCGCGCTCCGGCAATTGCATGACCATGCCGAGTGCACGGCCGCGCGGAATGATGGTCGCCTTGTGGATCGGGTCGGTGGCGACGACGTTGAGGCCGACGATCGCGTGGCCGCCTTCGTGATAGGCGGTCAGAAGCTTCTCTTCCTCGGTCATAACGAGCGACTTGCGCTCGGCGCCCATCATCACCTTGTCCTTGGCCTCTTCGAACTCGGCCTGCGTCACCATCCGCTTGTTACGGCGGGCGGCGGTCAGCGCGGCCTCGTTGACGAGGTTCATCAAGTCGGCACCCGAAAAGCCTGGGGTGCCGCGTGCGATGGTCTTCAGGTTGATATCGGGCGCCAGCGGCACCTTGCGGACGTGAACCTTCAGGATCTGCTCGCGGCCGACGACGTCAGGGTTCGGCACCACGACCTGACGGTCGAAGCGGCCGGGCCGCAGCAGCGCCGGATCGAGCACGTCGGGGCGGTTGGTGGCGGCGATCAGGATCACGCCCTCATTGGCCTCGAAGCCGTCCATCTCGACCAGCAACTGGTTCAGCGTCTGCTCGCGCTCGTCATTGCCGCCGCCGAGGCCAGCGCCACGATGGCGGCCGACCGCGTCGATTTCGTCGATGAAGATGATGCAAGGCGCGTTCTTCTTCGCCTGCTCGAACATGTCGCGCACGCGCGATGCACCGACGCCGACGAACATCTCCACGAAGTCGGAGCCGGAAATGGTGAAGAACGGCACGTTGGCCTCGCCCGCGACCGCACGCGCGATCAGCGTCTTACCAGTGCCGGGAGGCCCGACCAGCAACACGCCGCGCGGAATGCGTCCCCCCAAACGCTGGAATTTGCCGGGGTCGCGCAGGAATTCGACGATCTCCTGCAGGTCCTGCTTGGCCTCGTCGACGCCGGCGACGTCCTCGAACGTCACCCGGCCATGCGCCTCTGTCAGCATCTTGGCGCGCGACTTGCCAAAGCCCATCGCCTTGCCGGCACCGCCCTGCATCTGCCGCGACAGGAAGATCCACACGCCGATCAGCGCGATGAAGGGAAGCCAGGAGACCAGGAGCGAAACGAACCACGGCACGTTGTCGCCCGGCGGCTTCGCGGTGATCTGCACCTTTCCGTCATAGAGGCGCTTCACCAGCGTCGGATCGTTCGGCGCATAGGTCTGGAAGCTCGAGCCGTTGGTGAAGGTGCCATGGATTTCCGGCCCCTGGATCACGACGTCGCGGACATGGCCCTGGTCGACTTCGCTGAGGAGCTGCGAGAACGAGATGTCCTGCGAGGACGCGCGCTGACCCGGGTTCTGGAAGAGCGTAAACAACGCCAACAGCAGCAAGACGATAATGACCCAGAGGGCGAAATTCCGCAGATTGGCGTTCATTGATCTTCCTTCGTGGTCGCGCGGATCGCGGCCTCAAAACTATCCTCGGGCGGCCTCAGGCAGGGCACTTCAGGATATCCCTGGGAATCCCCCTTAGCGACTGCATACAATTTAGGTGCCACGGGAGTATATGCCAAGGGAACTGCACAGGACTATTTAGCGCATCCTAGCCCGATTCCCGGTCAAATAATGGCGCAAAGATCCGGGTTTTTCGGGGGTAGTTAAGCGGATATGACGGGAATTTTCCTATTCGCCTGAATATCAGCGGGCCCGGCTCCTGCGCGGCGGTGCCGGCTCGACCCGGATCCGCCCATTGGCGAGCCCAATGACCGCGCCGGCGAGCGTCTGCTTCAGCTTGCCCGCCCTCTGCGTCACCGCCTGATCGAGTGCGGCCAGCAGGGCCTCGATCTTGCCCAGTTCGGCCGGCCCCTCATGGCCCACGCGGTCGATCGCGCGCTTGAGCAGGCGCAGGCGGACCTCCTCGGGAAGGGCCACAAAGGCCCCGGCATCGAATCCGGGGCGCGCCGCATTGCCATCGCGCAGCGCAAGGTAGCGCTCGGCACCATCAGCCAGCACTTCCACCGCGGCATTGGCCCGAGCGAGCCGCGCCGCCAGCCGCGCCAGGTTCCGGGCATCGCCGCCCTCCGCAGCCAGTGCCGGCATCAGCGCGCGCAGCCGCGGACGCGTGAACGCAGTGTCACGATTGGTCGGATCGACCGCATAACCGATCCTGGCTTTCTCCAGGGTAGCGATCAGCCGCGCCTTTGGAACAGCGAGCAGCGGCCGCGCCAATCTCACCCCTTCGCGCTCGGTCTCGCGCGCCATCGCGGCGAGGCCGGCGATGCCACTGCCGCGCAGCAGCCGCATCAGAAGCGTTTCGGCCTGGTCGTCGCGGGTGTGGGCCGTGAGGATATGCGTCGCCCCGCTCGCGCGGGCCGCTTCGGCCAGCAGGCGATAGCGCGCCTCGCGTGCCGCCTCCGGCAGGCCGCTGTTCGGCTTGGTCCCGGTCCAGCGCAACGTCCGATGGGGCAGATCGAGCGTGCCTGCAAGGCGCTTGACCTCACGCGCTTCGCGCGCGGCCTCCGGACGCAGGCCGTGGTCGACGGTAACTGCAATCAGCCGCGGCCCCTGCTTCAGTGTCCGGCGCCAGCGCACCGCGAGCCACATCAACGCCACCGAGTCGGGACCGCCGGACACGGCCAGAACAATCGCTGGCGCGCGCTTCCAGTCGTCTAACAGACGTTTGGCTTCGGTCGCGGAAATCGCGCTGCTGTCATCGGACATGGCGGTGCCATCAATCGCGGAGCCGATCGGCTCCTGCGGCACCGGTTTAGCACTTGATCCGCTTCTGCTCACGATCGACGGCAGCTTTGACGCCCGTGGAAGCCCGCGGATATTTCCGCGTCACTTCGCCGAGCGCGGCGCAGGCGGCTTCCTTCTCCTTCAGCGCCGCCAGTGACTGGCCAAGCCGCAGCAGCGCGTCCGGCGCCTTGGCCGACTTGTCGAATTTCGTGGTTACGCCGAGGAAGGACTCGGCGGCGTCACGATACTGCTGACGCTGAAAATAGCTCTCGCCGAGCCAATATTGCGCATCCGGGATCAAGGGGTCACTCGGATATTTCTGGGAGAAATTGCGCATGGTTTCCTCGGCGAGCGCATAGTCCCTGCGCTGCATATAGCCGATGCCAAGATCGAACTCGTCCTTCGATGTCGCCGATGGCGGCAAGGTGGTCAGTGCGGCGGTGGCGCCACCCCCCGCCGGTGCGCCGGCATTGCGTGGGCTGGTGTTGCCGAGGTCGAGCGGTTCGCCGGCGCCACGTCCGCCGGGCGCGCCGACCGCAGCATCCGGTGACATCGGCATCTGGCCGCCACCGAGTGCGCGCGGCGCCCCCGGGGCGTTCGGGTTCTGGTTGGGATCGAAGGCATCGCCACGGCCGCGGCGCCCTCCTGCCGCTGGCGCTGCCGGCTCCTGAACGATTGGAGCGGGAGCTGCGATCTGGGTCTGGTCGTAGCCGCCCTGCGATTGCCGGTAACCCGGCTGCGGTTGGCCGTATCCCTGCTGCGGCTGTCCATAGGCCGGCTGGCCGCCTTGCGGCGGGTAGGACGGTGCAGGCTGTGCGGCCGGCGGCACGGCGGCGGCGCCGGGCTGGCTGCCGGGGCCTGACGGCGCAGCGCCGAGCTGACGCAGGCGCTCCTCCAACTGGCGGTTACGATATTGCAGTTCCTCGTTCTGGCCGGTCAGCTGCCGAAGCTGGTTCTCCAGATGCTGGACCCGCATTTCGAGGTCGGCATCGTCGGATTGTGCGAAGGCCGGTGCGGAAACGGCCAGTCCCGCGGCAACCGCCGCGGCGCGTGTAACTCTAAGAAATCTGGATGACATCTTGCCCTGACGACGAAAATCGACGCGGAACCACCCTGATGCAGGGAGTACGCCGGAATTGTGACTGAAGCAAATCAACGTTTAAACAAAACCGGCGCCTCTCGGCGCCGGTGGCAAATCGCAGAGTTTTCGAAAGCTCACGAACTCGCGTTCAGCACCGTCACGGCGCGGCGGTTCTGCGACCAGCAGGAGATGTCGTTGCAGACCGCCACCGGACGTTCCTTGCCGTAGGAGATGGTGCGCATCCGGCTCGGATCGATGCCGCGCGAGGCGAGATAGGAGCGAACCGCCTGGGCGCGACGCGCACCGAGCGCGATATTGTATTCGCGGGTGCCGCGCTCGTCGGCATGGCCTTCAATGGTAAAGCTGTAACGGTTGTAGCTCTGCAGCCACTGCGCCTGCTTGTCCAGGGTCGCGATCGCCTGCGGGGTCAGGTCGGTCTGGTCGCTCTCGAAGAAAACACGGTCGCCGACGTTCACGACGAAATCCTGCTGGCTGCCCGGGGTCGCCGCGTTCGCCATCGCGCCATCGGCGCCGAGATTATTCTTGGCGCATGCACCCATCGATAGCGCGACCGCCACCACCGCGGCGAGCTTCAATCCCTGGAGGATTCGCATCTGATATTTCATTCCCGGAGCCTCCACGCTCACGTTCTCGAACTCTCATCCGATCTACAGGGCGATGGTTAAGCGAACGTTCCGTCAACCTTGATGGGACCTTGCCAGACCCGATCAAATGCGGACGAACGGCGAAAAGCGCCCCCGATGGTTAATGGGTTGTAAATGTGGCGCGAGGGTGAAGACAAGCGCGGAGGCAGCCGGAATCGCCGATTTCCCGGCTTTACCGGAAAGAATCGGCGCAGAGTGCGGGACTTCGGCGACAGTTCGGGCGAAGCCGGACTATTCAGGAACTTGGAACGATCGACGCTTGCGCGAAGGAGGGCCGGACATCATCAGTGGTACCGGATTGACCCCGCCCCCGCTCGAACAGCATCCGCCGCTCGAACGCACTTGAGCGCAGGAAGGGGTAACGGGCGAGGACCCGCTCACGCACAGCGGGTAAGTGCGCCGCCATCAATCCGACGGGCTTCAAGAGGCCCGGATGGATGCGCGGCTCGGACCAAGCCTCATGCAGGAACACCCGACGGTAAAACGCCATGTGCTCGGGACGCACCATGGCCAATCCATAGTCGGCGTTGAAGTGAACGCCAGCCGTCGATCCGAGCCGAACCGTCACGTAGGGCAGCTCCGGAAAAGTCCGCGCCTTTTCCGGATCGGCGACAAAGCGCGTCGAGTCGATGAAGACCAACCCTTGATCAAGCTTGGGATGAAGCACGTCACCAAACACATCTACGGAGGGCGAGATCCGGCACTCCGGCGTGACGACGTTGATGCGAATTGAGCTGTAGAGTTCGCCGTTAAAGTACACGCCGAACGTCCAAACGTTGGCGGCATCATCATACTGATCCGCGACGCGCTCGTCCGCCGACGGTTCGATCGCGCGTTCGCGCAGATAAGCGCGATAGCGGAGCCGGTAGATATCTTCCTTTTCGGCTGGGGTTTGCGCTAGGCGATAATCGACTTGATCCAGCGGGTCCGAAAGCCGTCCGCTTGCCGGCCTGGTGGCCTCCACCGCGGGCATTATTTCAATCCTTACACCTGCGAGCAACTTCTGCGCGTATCAAAAAGATTAACAGCATCTTAATTTATTGCAAAGGGATCGCGGCAATACGGTTAATCGACGCGGGGCTCGCGCGCGAGCCATGCGTGGGTGGCACCGCGGAGCTACCGGTAGAGGGACGGTCTCAGGCGATCGACCGCGAGGATGCCAACTTCAGCAAGTCTTCCGGACGGCGGCCATGAGAGGCGCTGAGGAGTTGCCGTATACGCACCGCAGGCACCGGGCGGCTGAACAGATAGCCTTGCGCCTCGGTCACCGCGCCGTCGGCGCTGACGAGATCGAGCTGCTCGTTGGTCTCGATGCCTTCCACCACGACGGACATGCCGAGATCGGCGGAAAGCCGCGCCACACCACGCAAAAGCGTCAGCGGTCGGTCGGTGTCGATGCCTTCGAGGAACGAGCGGTCGATCTTGACCTTCTGCAATGGGAAGTTGTGCAGATAGCTCAGGCTCGAATAGCCGGTGCCGAAATCGTCGAGCGAGATCCGTACACCCAGCGCATGCAGCTGCGACAGCACGTCGTGCGTCACTTGCGTATTGCGCAACAGTGAGGACTCGGTGATCTCGATCTCAAGACGTCGCGCTGGCAGGCCCGAAACCTCCAGCGCATAGCGGACCTCGCTCAGCACGTCGCGCTGATGGAACTGCTGCGGCGACAAATTGACCGCGACGCTGACGGATTCGGGCCAGGTCATGCATTCCATACAGGCCTTGCGTAGAATCCAGCGGCCGAGATCGACGATTAACCCCATGTCCTCCGCTACCGGAATGATCTCGATCGGAGAGACCGTGCCGCGCACCGGATGGTTCCAGCGCAATAGCGCCTCGCAGGTCGTGATCCTGCCAGTCTTGAGATTGACCAGCGGCTGGTAATAGAGCTCGAACTCCTCGTTCGCCAGCGCCTTGCGCAGGTCGAGTTCGAGGATACGGCGCGCTTCGACGATCTGGGCCATCTCGTCGCGGAAGAAGCAGAACGTGCCGCGCCCGTCAGCCTTGGCACGATAGAGCGCCATATCGGCGTTCTTCAAAAGCGTGTCGGCGTTGACGCCCGGCGAGGTCATGGCGATACCGACGCTGGCCCCGATCTCGACCAGATGATTGTGAATCTTGTAACGCTCGCTCAGGCGATCGACGATACGACGTGCAAGGCTGGCCGCATCCTCATGTGATTTGATGTCCTGCTGGAACACCACGAACTCGTCGCCGCCGAAGCGCGCCACGAAATCTTCCGGCCGCAGCATTTCGCGGAGCCGGCCAGCTACCGCGCAGAGGAGCTGGTCGCCGCAGGGATGGCCGAGCGTATCGTTGACCTGCTTGAACTGGTCGAGGTCGATGAACAGCAGTGCCGACAACTGCCCGCCTCTCGGCCGCGCCAGGAGACGACCGATCTCGTCGCGGAAATTGAGCCGGTTGGGCAATTGCGTGAGCTCGTCATACCGCGCCAGATGGGTGATGCGGGCTTCCGCATTGCGCCGCTCGGTCACGTCTTCGAGCAACACGACCGTGCCGCCATCGGCCATCGCCTGAAACGTCCACGACAACGCACGGTTCTGGGTCGGGTCGGGGGCGCTCGTGATCACGACCCGCATCTGGGTGTGCTCGATCTCGGCGAGGATCATCCTGCCGCTCGCCTCTGAGATCGAGCCGGCGCTGACGCATGCCGAGATGATGTCGGATGCGCGCAACCCCCGCTGCACAAGGTCTTCCGGCAGGCCCATCATCTCGCTGAAGCGATAATTCATCACCGCAAGGCTGCCATCGTCGCGAAACATGCACAGGCCGTGCGGCATGTTGTTCAGCGCGGTATCGAACTGGCCGGCCAGCGCCGCTTCCCGCTCCTTCGCGATCCATGCGTTGACGTAGATCCGCTGCAGGCTGGATGTCAGGTGCCGGATGGAAACGAAGAAGACAAAGCTCAGGAGGGCAAGCGCGATGTAGTAGGCGCCGCCCACATAGAACAACGCGAAGATCAGGGGTCCGATCGACAACAGCAAGTGCAGGTGGAAGATCCGCGGGCGGCCGAATGTCCGCCCAACCCCAGCCGATGTATAGGCCACCACCGTCGTCACGCAGAGCATGTGGGCGGCCGCATCGCTGGTTCGCAGCAGAACGGTTACCCCCCAGATGCCGAGCACGATGCCATAGGCGACGGCGCCGAACCGGTAGCGCTGCTCCCAGCCGACGGACTCCGCGACGGTGAGCCGCGAGTTGCGCTGCTGGTAACGGTACATCTGATGAGCGCGCCCAAGCCCCACCACGATGAACAACGGCACGCACAGCCACATCAAGATGTCGCCGGTGACGGCGGCGATCACCGAGCCGGCGATGGCCGGGCCAAAGGCGCCGAAGATCATCGGCGCGGGATTCATGAACAGGGAATCGACCAGCGCAGCCGCGATCGTTGGCGACATCTGCCGGTCCGACTCTCCCGTCTGATTGGCAAACTGCATGAGCTGGGCACACGTCCTGTTGTAACGTGCAGTTTTACCTAGCGCTGATGAAGTCTTTCTGAGGGAATATCGTTACCAAGACCTTGTTTCGAGTTTTATGCAGCGGAAATTCTCTTTTTATTTCAATTAACTAGGAAAAATTTGCCGGTTAACGGAAATGGTTACCCGCAAAGCCCGGCAATTTACGACAATAGCGGCGACCACGCCGGATCGGACGCGAAGCCCGGCGTCGGCACGCGCAGTTCGTTGCGGCCGGAAACGTCGACGGTGAAGAGCGACGGTCCCTGGCCGGGATCGCGGAAGAACATCACGACGCGCCCGTTCGGCGCAAAAGTCGGCCCCTCATTGTGATAGCCCGAGGTCAGGATCCGCTCGCCCGAGCCATCGGGCTTCATGATGCCGATTGCGAACTGGCCGCCGCCCTGCTTGGTGAAGGCGATGTAGTCGCCGCGCGGCGACCACACCGGCGTCGAGTAGCTGCCGTCTCCAAAGGAGATGCGCTGCGCCTGCCCGCCGTTTGCGGCCATCACATAGATCTGCGGCTTGCCACCACGATCGGACTCGAAGCAGAGGCGCGTTCCGTCGGGTGCAAAGGACGGCGAAGTGTCGATCGCCGGGGTGTCGGTCAGCCGCGTCATCGATTTCGAACGCAGGTCCATCACAAACAGGTTCGAGTTGCCGCCCTGCTGCAGGCTCATGATGATGCGCTGGCCGTCCGGCGAGAACCGCGGCGAGAACGACATGCCCGGGAAATTGCCGACGATCTCGCGCTGGCCGGTCTCGATGTTGAGCAGATAGACGCGCGGATCGCCCTGGCCGAACTCCATATAGGTGATTTCCTGGGTCGACGGCGAGAAGCGCGGGGTCAGCACCAGGTCCGAGCCGCGCGTCAGGTAGCGCACATTGGCGCCGTCCTGGTCCATCAGCGCGAGCCGCTTGACGCGGCGCTCCTTCGATCCGGTCTCGTCGACGAAGACGATACGGGTATCGAAATAGCCCTTCTCGCCGGTCAGCCGTTCATAGATCTGGTCGGAGATGATGTGCGCGATGCGCCGCCAATATTCGGCCGAGGTGTCGTATTGCTGGCCGGCGAGCTGCTGGCCGGTATTGACGTCCCAGAGGCGGAATTCCGCCTTCACGCGCCCGTTGTTCTGCCGGGTCATGCGTCCGGTGACCAGCGCCTGCGCGTTGACCGACTTCCAGTTCTGGAAGTTCGGCGCGGCGTCGATATTGATGTTCTTCTCCAGGTAGGCGGCCTGGTCGATCGGCGCGAACAGACCGCTTCGCTTGAGATTGTTGGTGATGACCTGGGTGACGCCGGCACCGACCTCGGTATCGCCGGGGGTACCGGCCGTGAAATTCGGGATCGCGATCGGCAGCGGCGCGAACTCGCCGTCGGGAATCTGCACGCGCTTCGGCCCTTGCGCGAATGCGCCACGCGGTGCGGCGGCAATGGTGCCGAGCGCGGCCATGCTGGAAATGATCTGGCGGCGGCTCGGGCGGAAAAACGTCTCAAACGATTTGTTCTGATTGGTCATCGTTGGCGAACTTTGCTTTATGGGACCTCAAGCGCACATCGCGCTCAGGTCTTTCGTTCGGTGAACACGGGCGAAAAATATTTCCATTCGTCGAAGAAGGCCGCCGGCAGATTGTACGGCTGGCATTCGATGATCGCGCGCAACGCGCTCTCCTGATAGACGCGCAAATAAGGCGTCGCTGCCGTGCCTTCCGGCACCGGCATGCCCTCGAGCGTGCCGTCGCGCTTCAGGCGGATCACGAAGGCCGCTTCCGTCTGCTGCGCCTCGATGCCGCCATAGGGCTTCTTCCAGCAGCGCTCGACCTGGCTCTTGAACATCGCGCCCCAGGTCGCCGAGTTGTCGGCGGCCTTGCCATGGGAAAGGCCGAGCGCTGCGTTGGAATTGAGGGTGTCGCCCGCCGCCGCCTGGCGCGTCGGATCGCGCTTGTCGAGCAGGGCTGCGATCTTCGACTGGTCGAACACGCGCTCCTTCAGCTTCTGCTCCGGCGGCGGCTTGGCAGCCTGCTGTTGCGGCTTCGGCGGCGGCTTCTTCTCTTCCTTCTTGATCGCCTCGGCAATCGGATCGGGCTTCACGGGGTCCGGCTTCTTCTCGGCCTGCTTCGGCTCCGGCTTCGGCTCTTCCTTCTTCGCCTCTTCCTTTTTCGGCTCTTCCTTGGGCTTGGTCTCTGCAACCGGCTTCGGCGGGTCGGGCTTCTTTTCGACCGGCTTCTCTTCCACCTTCGGGGTCGGCGGCGGGGCGGTGTCGGTGACGATGGGCGGCTTCTTGTCCTCGATCTTGCCGACGGCGTCGTCGACCGGCTTGGCCTCGGCGACCTTCTCGACGAGCGGCTTCGGATTTTCCTTCTTGCCGGTCCTCTGGCCGGCCATCACATGGGCAAGCTGGTCGGACGAGATGACGTCGACAGCGACGGTCTCCTCGTCCGGCAGGACATAGGCCTTGGACGAAAACGATACGAGGCCCCATCCCAGCACGAGCACGTGCAGGGCGATCGATGCCACCAGTGTCTTGTCGACCTTGACCTTCAATTTTCCCTGCAACTTACCCTGCTCTGCCACAGCTTAAGATCTCAAGATCCCCCCTCCGGGATGATGACGATGTTGGCCTTGAAGCCGGCGGTGCGAATCTGGCCCAGGAGCTTCATCATATCCGTGTAACAGACGTCCTTGTCCCCGCGCAGATATACCACGGCATCGTTATCCGACCGGGTCTCCCGGATAGCCTTGATTTTGGGCAAGAGGTCGGCAGCCGAGATTGGGGCGTCCCCGAGATAGAGTTCCACGTTCGAATTGCAACTCCCGCCGGTGCGCTTGACCGACAGCGTCAAGGGCGGGGTGTTCTGGGCAATCGACTTGCCGCCGCTCGCGATCGGCAGGTCGATGTCGATATTCGACGTCATCAAGGGCGCTGCGACCATGAAGATGATGAGCAGCACCAGCATCACGTCGACCATCGGCGTGACGTTGATTTCCGCCATCACGGCGGCGCGGCGCCGGCCACGGCGGCCACCGCCACCAGACGAACCGGCCATGCTCATCGCCATGGCCTAAAACCCACCGCTTGCGTTCATCACTTGCTGCCTCATCAGGCCCGTTCGTCGATCTGGCGCGACAGAATCGCGGAGAACTCGTCGGCAAAGCCTTCCAGGCGCTGGGCCTGCCGGTTCACCTCGGAAATGAACTTATTGTAGAAAATAGTCGCCGGAATTGCGGCGATCAGGCCGATTGCGGTCGCAAACAGCGCCTCCGCGATTCCGGGCGCCACCACCGCCAGCGAGGTATTCTTTGATGCCGCGATCGACTGGAAGCTCGACATGATGCCCCAGACGGTGCCGAACAGGCCGACGAAGGGGCCGGCCGAGCCGACGGTCGCGAGCACCAGCAGCCGCCGTTCCAGCCGCTCGACCTCGCGCGCGATCGACACGTTCATGACCTTCTCGATCCGCATCTGAAGGCCGCCAAAGGAGCGCGAATGGCTCTCGAAGGACCGCTTCCATTCGCGCATCGCCGCCACGAAACAGGCCGCCATCGACTGGGTCGGCTTGGCCGACAGCGTGCGATAGAGTTCCTCGATCGACTGCCCCGACCAGAACGCCTGCTCGAACCGGTCCATCGCGCGGCGGGTGCGCGAATACAGGAAGATCTTGTCGATCGCGATCGCCCAGACCCAGACCGAGCAGGCGAGCAACCCGAGCATGACCGCCTTCACGACCCAGTGGGCCTGCAGGAACAGCGCGATCAGCGACACGTCGCTCGAGGCCATGGGCAGCGCTGCCTGCGCCACGTCGGCGGGATTCATCGGCAATATCCTTTCAACGCAAAGATCCTCTGTCCTTCCCGGAGCAAATGGCTGCCGGTCCCGGATTTTCGTTTCGACGCGTTTTCCTCACGCCAACCGGTCTCCACCTCGCTTGAGCCGCCCCTCGCAGCCGCGCGCCCAGCGCGGCGGTAAGCGCCAGCCGCGAAAAGCTTTCATCAGTCGCATGGGAGGGCCGTCCAAGGCCGGGCCCTGCTTCCTCCGCCAACATGTCAAAACAAGGGCTGTTCGCGCGTCATTTCCGTCCCTCACCTGACTCTAACCGTGGTTAATGCGAGGTTACCAAAGTCCGGTTTGGCGGCTGGAAATGCAGGAAATCCGGCCGGTTATGGGAATGGGCGGGTTCCCTGCTGCTTGTTCCTCATCCTGAGGAGCGGCCGTTCGGCCGCGTCTCGAAGGATGAGGCCCCGCCGGTGGCCTCGCCCTTCGAGACGCCTGCTGCGCAGGCTCCTCAGGGTGAGGAGATAGGCTGGCTTCAATTGTCAAACAGCGAAGGGGATATGAGTCCGTATTCTCGCGACATGAAATGCCCGAGCTTTGCGTTCGTTTCGCCCTCTCATTGAACAGAGGGCGCAGGGAAAGCCGGGTGCTGGTTGCACCCGTGGGTCCCGTGCAACAAAAAGCACGGGGGTAGGACCACAGGTTCAACCGAAGCATTCCGGCTTTCCCTGCGCGATGGTTTACGGCTTACTTCGTGCTCTCCTCGGTGACCGGGCTTTCTTGCCACCGTCACCCTTAGGGATGTTTCCATCCCCCAGGACTTAGCGCCAGCGTCGGGGCGCCAGGACCACACGACTTCGCCGTTCGTGAATGTCACGCTCGTCAGTCGTGACACTCACGTCCACCGCATCTCACCGCAACGTTCGTGACGATCGCGACCCGCCCCTCATTCGCGTGAGACGCGCGGAGTTAAATCACTGATTTGCCCGACGGTGGAAGCGGAATGTTTTTCGCGCGAGGGGTGGACAGGGGAAATCACGTTGATTGGCTTAAGGAAAATCGTGCGAACGATATGACGCCGTCATGCCCGGGCTTGCCCGTCTTCGCTATCGCTTCGCCGGACTGACATTAGAGTGCCCGGCGAAGCCTCGGCGTAGCCGGGTCCCGGGCATCCACGTCCTTTGCTTCCGTGCACGGGAGAGACGTGGATGGCCGGGTCAAGCCCGGCCATGACGGAGGAGAGGATTGCGCAATGCGTCCCCTAGTCATTCCGAGGCGATGCGACAGCGTCGAGCCCGGAATGACTAAGAAGCTTGGCGCGTGCGAGAGGGTGGGTTACGCATCCGACAAATCATACCCAGGGAGAGACTCCTCATGCGCACCCATTCCATCGCCGCCATTCCTGCCGACGGTATCGGCCCCGAGGTGATCTCGTCGGGCATTCGTGTCCTGGAGGCGCTGGCGAAACGATCCGGCGATGTTGCCTTCCAGTTCAAGACGTTCGACTGGGGCTCGGACTATTACAAGAAGCACGGCGTCATGATGCCGGCGGACGGGCTCAATGAGTTGAAGAAGTTCGATGCGATCTATTTTGGCGCAGTCGGCGCGCCGGATGTGCCCGACCACATCACGCTGTGGGGACTGCGGCTGCCGATCTGCCAGGGTTTTGACCAATACGCCAATGTAAGGCCGACCAAGATTCTGCCCGGCGTCGCCTCACCACTGCGCAATGTCGGCGTCGGCGATCTCGACTGGGTGATCGTGCGCGAGAATTCGGAAGGCGAATATGCCGGCGCCGGCGGACGCGCGCATAAGGGCCTGCCCGAGGAAGTCGGCACCGAAGTTGCGATCTTCACCCGCGTCGGCGTCACGCGCATCATGCGCTATGCGTTTCGGCTCGCGCAGTCGCGACCACGGAAGTTTCTCACCGTGGTGACGAAATCGAACGCGCAGCGGCACGGCATGGTGATGTGGGACGAGATCGCTGCCGAAGTGGCAGAGCAATTCCCCGATGTCACCTGGGACAAGATGCTGGTCGACGCCATGACGGTGCGCATGACGCTGAACCCGAAAAGCCTCGACACCATCGTCGCGACCAATCTGCACGCCGATATCCTGTCCGATCTCGCAGGCGCGCTCGCCGGCAGCCTCGGCGTCGCGCCAACAGGCAATATCGATCCCGAGCGCCGCTTCCCCTCGATGTTCGAGCCGATCCACGGCTCGGCCTTCGACATTACCGGCAAGGGCATCGCCAACCCGGTCGCGACCTTCTGGACCGGCGCGCAGATGCTGGAGCATCTCGGCGAGAAGGACGCGGCCATGCGTCTGATGGCGGCGGTGGAACGCGTCTGCGCCGCCGGCGTGCTGACGCCGGATGTCGGCGGCAAAGCGACGACGAAAGAGGTGACGGACGCCGTGATCGACGCGATTCACGGCACGAATGTGTGAGGCGGTGTCTTCACCTTTCCCTATGGGAGAGGTGAAGTGCGGCCCGCCTGCGAAAGCAGATGGCACCTCTACCGCCACTTCGTCAGCCTGCCCATGATCGGCTTGAGTAGTTGCGGCGCAAGATAGATCGGGAATTGCGATAGCGCGAAATAGAGCCATGTCAGGCCTGGCAGCAGGCCATCGGTGGCGGCGACCATCAGGCCCATGTTCCGCTGCGACACCATCAAGGCCAAGGAAAGCGCGCGCTCCATGCCGAAGCGGCGAAACACCAGCATGGTGCCGGCGAGCAGCGCAAAGAACACCGCAAAGGCAAGCAGCGTCAGCCCCAGCGCCTGCAGCGGTTCATGCCAGAAGCTCGGCGCGACCGGGCCCATGACCGCGCACACGAACACCAGGAGGATCAGGATGTTCAGGCCATCGATCGGCGCCTTGTGGCGCTCGATGGCGGCAAGCCCGAACAACCATCGGATGATCGCGGCGACCGCGAGCGCGCCGGCCAGGATCAGGAACAGTTTTGCCCCGAGAGCGACCGGCGACAATGTCAAGGCAGAGCCGAAGAAGAGATAGGCGAACAGCGGCGCGGTGAGCGGCACCAGCGCGGTGCCGGTCACCAGCGTGATCAGCACCAGCGTGGCGTCCAGCCCCATCAGCGCCGCGAGGGAGGGCGAAGCCATCATCGGCGAAGCCACCGCCTGCAGCATCAAGCCCAGGAACAGGTCCGGCGAGGCTGTGCCGAGGCCGGCCGCGCGCCAGAAGACGCCGGTCATGGCCGGGACCGCCAGCAGCGTCCATGCCGTCGCAGCGAGCACAATCGCAGGCCGGCGCAGATAGAGCCGCAGCGCGGAGATATCCACGCGCATGAACGAGATGCAGAGCAGGAGAAAGACGGCCTCCGTAACGAAGGGCCGCAAGGCTTCGCCGAGCGGCGGGATCGCGATGCCGATGAACACTAACGCGGCGACGGCGCGTGTACCCTGGCGGCCAAGCCACGCGAGCGGCCCGACGATGGCAGCAATGATAGCAGTCAAGGCAACAGGCATCGGCGTTCTCCTGATAGAGCCGCAGCACGGGGAGACCTGTTGAGACAAGAACACGCGCCCGCCGGACCGCGGCGGCACTCGTTCATGTTTTGCAGATGAGACAAGACGACGTGCCGCTCCTTAAAAGGAGCGCCACCAGCGCGACGCAGTGAAGGTCAGGCAATCGTCCATGGGTCTTGATTGGCATCGTGCGACGCCATTGGCAAGAGGCACAGTGTCGTCCTGGCGAAAGCCAGGACCCATAACCACAAGCGGTTGTTGTGGCGCGTGCAAGTGGTTGCAGCGGAGCACACTCCAAACACTTGTGGTTATGGGTCCCGGCTCAAGGCCGGGACGACAGCGTCATTGCGGCAGCGGAAGTGTTCAACACGGCCGCTTCAAAAACCAAACCGCCCGTCTGCTTTCGCAAACGGGCGGCTCAGGGCCATCAGGTTTTATGGGGGCACATCGCCTGAAGGCTAGCTCTCGATCTTATTCTTTGACCCGTTTTCTTCACGCGAACCGGTGCCCACTTCGCTTGAAAACGCTATGGCTTTAGCCCTGCTGCGGCGGGGGCTGGTCGTTCGGCGGAGTCGGACGCTGGCGATGCTGGTTCATGAAGGCGTCGAACTCTTCCTTGTCCTTGGCGTGGCGCAGACGGCTCAGGAATTCCTTGAATTCCTTCTGCTCCTCTTCGAGACGCTGCAGCGTCTCGGCGCGGTATTCGTCGAAGGCGCGGTTGCCGCTCGAGGGCGGACCAAAGCCCCAGCCGAAGCCGCGGCGCTCCATGCGGTCGCGCATGCGATCCATCTTGTACTGCATCCGCTCCATCTTGTTCTGCCAGCGATCCTGATCGTGGTGACTCCAGCAACCCATTCTTCTGCTCCCGAGTGTGAAAAAGAGGAGGGCGAGCCCGATCGGCCACCAAATGATGAAGCCGAGAATGGTCACGGCAATCCAGCCGGGGTGCCACGGGCTTTCGAACATGCGTGGGCGGTAGGGTTCTTCCACAGGGCCGCGCCATCGATTGACATCTGCGGTGTAGGCCATTTCCCTTCTCCATCACGGCATCACGCCGTTGTGAATGTAAATAACATTTACATACTTGGCCGATCCATTCCGAAAGTCAAGCCGACCCCACGGGGGTGCGACAAAATTATTTCGGCAATTTTATTTCGGTTTGCCCCAGGGACCGGCAGGCTTTTCGTCCAGCGGCTCGGGCGTGCGCTCGGTGGGGAAGCCGAGACCGCGCAGATAGATCAGCACTTCGGCTTCCAGCAGCTCTTCCGGCGTCATCGGCAATTTGCGACGCGCGGCGTCACCACGGCCGAACAGCGAAGCGACGCCGTGCGACATCGCCCAGATGTGCAGCGCCATCATCATCGCCGGCGGACGCGGCACGCCGGGCGGCGCCAAAGCCGCAAGCCGCTCCGCGGCGGCACGAATGACGGCAAAGGCGCGTTCGCTTGCGGCCATCAATGCAGGAGTTGTCTCGACCGGAACGCCGGATTCGAACATCGCCGAATAGAACGCGGGCTCCTCGCGCGCGAAGGCGAGATAGGCCTTGCCGACGCGCTCAAACGCGGTGATCGTATCCGGACGGCCGTCGTCCCAGGCCTGCGTCAGGAGCTGCTCGAACTGCTCGAAGCCGCGCTGGGCGATGCTCGACAATAGTTCGTCGCGGTCGCGGAAATGCCGATAGGGCGCGGCGGGGCTGACGCCGGCCATGCGCGCGGCATCGGCGAAGGTGAAGCCGGCCGGCCCCTTCTGCGAAATCAAGTCGAGCGCCGCCTGCAGCAAAGCCTCTTTGAGATTGCCGTGATGATAGCCGCGCTCGCCGCGGCGCTGATCCTTGCGCCAGCTCATGTGAAAAGCTCTTACATGAGCCGGATGCAAAGGTCACTAGCGCCGAGGGCGCAACTTCGCGTCATTCCGGGGCGGCGCGCAGAGCCGAACCCGGAGTCTCGAGATTCCGGGTTCGATGCTATCGCATCGCCCCGGAATGACGGCGGTTCGTAGCCCGGGCGGAGCCAACGGGTCGCGCGAACGCGCGCCCGATGACAGGCTCCGCGCAACCCGGGACGGCTGTGTCCGCGTTTACGACCGCCCCGGGTTACGCTGGCGCTTCACCCGGGCTACGGGGCCGGCGGCGAGATCAACGGACCGGGATCGGAAGGACCGGCATGATCTCCACGGACTCGCCCGGGAAGATCGCGAAATGCGGGTGGTTCTCGAACATTTTGGCGGCGGCCTCCTGCGAGGCGGCACGCACCACGGTGAACCCGGTCAACAGGTTGGTGATGTCGGCGATGCCGTTCGCGTCGACCTTCTTGGTCTTGCCGAGCGGGCCGCCCATCTCGACGATCACGCCCTGATGCTTTTCGACCCAGGCGCCCCACGCCGCCATCCCCTGCTGCTCCTTGGCGCGCCGCTCGGCCTCCGGCAGCGCGCGCCAGGCCGTCATTCGCGCGCCGTTCATGCTGCCGAGATAGACGGCGAGGAACGTATCGTTGCTGCTCATGTGCTTCTCCCTTGCGTTGAATTGACGATCGGTGCGTGGCTCAGCGGTGCGCCGAGTCCCGCTGCAGTTCTTCGAAGCCGGCGGCTGCCTTCTGCACCTCCTCTGAGAAATCGCTCATTTCCTGCACCTGGCGAATCTCGATGATCTCGTTCTCGCTGGCCGGGCATCGCTTGGCCCATTCGATCGCCTCCGCACGCGAGGCCACGTTGATCATCCAGTAGCCGCCGAGCACTTCCTTCGATTCGGTGAACGGACCGTCGGTGACCACAGGCTTGCCGGTCGCGAAAGAGACGCGGGCGCCCGCCGACGGCGGATGCAGGCCGTCCAGCGCGATCAGGACGCCGGCGTCCTTCAGCGCCTGGTTGTATTGCATCATCGCTTTGACGCGTTCGGGATCGAGGTCGATCTTCGGCGGCGCGGTCTCGAAGCCGAGCGGGATCATCAGCATCATGAATCGCATGGGTGGTTCCTTGTGGTTTGGGGGATGTCATTCCGGGGCATCGCAACGCGATGAGCCCGGAATCCATTTCTCAGCTTGCGCATGCGGTCCGATGGATTCCGGGCTCGTCCTTCGGACGCCCCGGAATGACGGCGAGGGCTACCTTGTGGCGACCTGGGCGCGTAGGCGCTCTTCCTGCTCGCGCAGTTCGGGGGTCAATGCCTCGCCGAAATCCTCGGTGGAGAACACCTGCCGGATCTCGATCTCGCCGTCCTGGAACGGGGCGCGCTTCATCCAGTCGATCGCTTCATCGAGCGAGTTGGTCTCGATCAGCCAGAAGCCGGCGACGAGATCGTTGCTCAAGCTGAACGGTCCGCGGCTGACGCGGGGCTGCCCGCCGTCATAGCTGACCCGCGCGCCCTTCGCGCTCGGATGCAGGCCCTCGCCCGCCTGCATGACGCCGGCCTTGACCATCTCCTCGTTGAAGGCGCCCATCGCAGCCAGAAGTTCCGTCGAGGGCATCACGCCGGCTTCGGTGTCCCGGCTGGCCTTCACTATCACCATGAATCGCATCGTCTCGCGCTCCGTTAGGGGGTCACTTATCGGTCACTTGTCTTCAGGCACTCGCAGATAAGACGAACCGGGTTTTGCCGCACCGACAGGTCCCTGCAAAATTATTCTGGAGGTCATTGCGGCAATTGGGCGCGGGCGGCATGCCCACCCTACGCGCCCTGCTTGACGAATTTGCCATCCTGATAGGTGGCGCCGAAATAGACGTCGATGCGCTTCACCTTGTCGCCGTCGAAGGCAAAGAACTCGGTATTGCGGAAGCTGTTTCCGTCCTTCGCCACGCAGCGATAGGTCACGAAGGCCTCGTCACCTTTGACGAAGATCCGTTCCAGCTCATGGCTCGCGATCCAATCGCTATCGCGCCAGCAGCGGGCGAAATAGGTCGGCTTGTCCAGATTGTCGTCATACGGGCTGGTGAAATGGAAGTCGTCGGTGAAGGCCGCCTCGACGCCTTCGCGGTCGTTCGCCAGATAGGCGGCGAAGATCGCGCGGATGATCTCGGCTTTGTCGATGGATGGCATTCAGCTCTCCTTTGGCACCATCTTGAGATAGGGCTCCGCCTCCTTCATCACCCGCGCGAAGGACGGGCGCGCTTTCAGGCGCTCGAAATAAGCGCGAAGATTCTCGTGCTCGTCGCCGAACGGCATCACCATGTTGCCGTAGAACAGAGGCGGCGCGGCGGAGCAATCGGCCAGGCTGAACTCCTTGCCCGCAGCCCAGCCGCCCGACGCCATCTGCCCGTCGATGATGCGATAGGAGCTGCGCAACTGCGCCCTCGCCTCCTCCACGCCATGCGGATCTCGCCTGTCCGCGGGCCGCAGCCGGTCGCCGATGATCTTCTGCATCGGCAGGTGCACATACAAATCATAAAAGCGGTCGCGCAGCCTGGTCTGCCGGGCGCCATCGGCGTCATCAGGAATAAACCTGGTGGCAGCTCCGTAGTGGCGGTCAAGATAGTCGATGATGATGCTGGATTCCGGCACGACCTGGTTCCGCGCATGGTCCTGCAGCACCGGGAAGCGCCCGATCGGCGACAGTTTCAACAGCGCCGCGCGCTCGGCAGGATTGGAAAGGTCGACGGGATTGGGCGCGAACGGGACGTCGTTCTCATAGAGGGCGATGAGCACCTTCCAGCAGAACGACGACAGCGGGTGATAGTGCAGCGTCAGCGACATGGAAACTCCTGTTGCCGGCGGCCGGATGTGCCGCCACAGGGAAGACGAAGCAGGGCTCAGGGCGCCCGACATCGCCGGCGGATTTATTTCGCGGCCGCAGACCTTGCTTTCGCCTGGTAGACGGCGCAACAGGAACCAATATCGGAAAACGTTGGAACATCCATGACTTCATCTTCGCAGAAGGTCGCGCTCGTCACCGGAGCGGCGCGCGGCATCGGGCTTGCCACCGCCAGGCGATTTCTCGCCGAGGGCTGGCGCGTAGCGCTCCTGGATATCGAGCGCGAATTGCTGAACGAGGCGGTCGCGAGCCTCAAACAGGCCGAGAACACGCTGGCGCTGCCTTGCGACGTCTCCGATGCCGCTGCTGTCGCTGCGGCGGTTGCCGCGGTGGAAAAACGCTTCGGCCGGCTCGATGCGCTCGTCAACAATGCTGGGGTTGCGGTGTTCGCGCCGCTGCTCGATACCTCGGACGCCGACTGGAGCCGGATCCTGGCGGTGAACCTCACCGGACCGTTCCTTTGCGCCAAGGCAGCCGCGCCGCTGATGCGCGAGCATGGCGGCGGCGCCATTGTCAATATCACCTCGATCTCGGCGGTACGCGCTTCGACGCTGCGCTCGGCCTACGGCACCAGCAAAGCGGGGCTAGCGCATCTGACCAAGCAACTCGCGGTCGAGCTCGCCTCGCTCGGCATCCGTGTCAATGCGGTGGCGCCTGGCCCGGTCGACACCGCGATGGCGAAAGCGGTGCATACGGCCGCCATCCGCGCCGATTATCACGACGCGATCCCGCTCAACCGCTACGGCCTCGAGGAGGAACTGGCGGAAGCGATCTTCTTCCTCAGCTCCGAGCGCGCAAGCTACATCACCGGGCAGATCCTCGCCGTCGATGGCGGCTTCGATGCCGCCGGCATCGGATTGCCGACGCTGCGCGGAGAAGGGCGGAACGGCTAGGGGCGCCGGTTGACCGCGATGACGCGCCAGCCAGTGGCCAGGCGATCGATCCGGGTGAGCGACAGCGGATCGATCACGAACCGCAAGGCGTTCTCAGCCTGAAGGGCGAGCGCGAGCGCGAGCACGGCGCGGATCGTGCCGGAATGCACGACCAACACGGCATCGCCCGCCGGCAGCGATGCCAGCCCCTCTCTCGCGCGCGCGATCTGATCGACGAAGCTTTCGCCGCCGGGCGGCCGGTTGCTCGCCGGCGATCGCCAGAACGCGTGATAGGCATCGCCGAGCTCAGTCACGAGATCGTTGTGACGCCGCCCGGTCCAGGCGCCGAAATCCTGTTCACGAAAGGCGGCGTTCTCGACCGCTGCGAGCCCGAGCGCGGCCGCGGTCTCCCGCGTGCGACGCGCCGGGCTGCAGGCCGCGAACGCGCCTTGCGGCAGCCTTGCCTTCAGCGCGGCAAGCGCCGCTTCGTCACCGAGGTCGGCCGGCGCGTCCGGGCCATGGATGACCCCTTTCGGCCCATCGACGGGCACGTGCCGGATCAGCCACAGATTGGTTTCGATGTTCATCTTGAAGCCTGAGCCAGCCTTGCGGCGAGCAGCATCATGCGAAGGAATCGCATGTAGTTCGATAGCCTAGACGAAGCTGCATGACAAAATCTTGCCGCATGCGACGCCGCTAAATATGCGAGGAGAACGAGGAGATCGGGGAGCCAGCGGATGTCAAGGGCGGTGATCAAGGCGGCTTTGATC
Source organism: Bradyrhizobium elkanii WSM2783 (assembly GCF_000472865.1). GTDB lineage: Bacteria > Pseudomonadota > Alphaproteobacteria > Rhizobiales > Xanthobacteraceae > Bradyrhizobium > Bradyrhizobium elkanii_A. Next base: position 34,259 of record NZ_AXAP01000012.1, read on the forward strand.
GCAGCGGCGCTGCTCGGAGCAAGTTCGTTCGCGCGCGCCGAGGTCCGCATCCTGGCAAGCCCGGGCGGACAAGTCGAGCCTTTCATCGAATTGTTCGCGCGCGTGCGCGCCTCCGGCGAGCGCGTGGTGATCGACGGGCCCTGCCTGTCGGCCTGCACACTGGTGCTCTCGATGGTTCCGAACAATCGCATCTGCGTGACGCGGCGCGCCGTGCTCGGCTTCCATGCCGCGCGTTCGGTCGACAGGAGCGGGCGTTTCTATGCCGAGCCGGAGGCCTCCGAGGCGGTGCTCGAGGCCTATCCGGCGCCGGTGCGCGGCTGGATCGTAAGCCACGGCGGATTGACGTCGCGGCTTCTACTGTTGCGCGGGCGCGACCTCTCGGCGATCTATCCGCGGTGCCGATAGGTCACATTCCTTCGGCGGGGCAGTTCACCATCCAGGGGATGCCGAACTGATCGACGCACATGCCAAAGCCCTTGGCCCAGAAGGTCGGCGTGAAGGCCATGGTCACGGTGCCGCCTTCCGCGAGCGCCTTGAACTTGCGTTCGCCGTCGGCGGGGTCTTCCACGGTGAGAGAGACCGCAAAACCCTGCGGCTTGTTGAAATATTCCGGCGGCGAATCGGAGGCCATGATGATCTCGCCGTCGATCGTGATCTTGGCGTGCATGATCTTCTTCTTCCAGTCCGGCGCGACGGGCATCGATTCCGGCGCCTGCTCATGGGTGAGCATCGCCTCGATCTTCGCGCCGAGCACCTTCTCATAGTATTTCAGCGCCGCTTCACAATTGCCGCTGTAGAACAGATAGGGATTGACCTGCATGGCTTGCTCCTTGGGTTTGAGGGCAGTAGCGGAAAACTATTTCTTTGAAGATTTGGCGCCGCGCGGTTGGCTGTCGCGGATCAGGCGGTCGAGATGCATGCGGATGTGAGCGGCCTCCGCGGTCGTGTTGGCAAGCGCGATGGCGCGGTCGAAGGCGACGCGGGCCTCGTCATTGCGGCCGAGCTGCATCAGGAAGGCGCCGCGGACGCCGTAGAAGTGGAAATAGTTCTGCAGCCGCTGGGCAAGCGGATCGATCATCTCGAGCGCCGCTTCCGGCCCGCGTACCTTCGAGACCGCCACGGCGCGGTTCAGCGTCACCACAGGCGAGGGCTGCATGATCTCGAGCGCGCCGTAGAGCAGATCGATCTGTATCCAGTCGGTGTCTTCGGGCTTCTCCGCGCGCGCATGCAGTGCGGAGATCGCGGCCTGCACCTGGTAGGGCCCGCTGCGGCGATGGCGCATCGCCTTGTCGATCAGCGCCAGCCCCTCGGCGATCAAGGTCTGGTTCCACAGGCGGCGATCCTGGTCCTCGAGCAGGATCACGGCGCCGTCGGCATCGAACCGCGCCGCAGCGCGGGCGTGCTGCAACAACAACAGCGCGGTCAGCCCCATGATCTCCGGCTCGCTCTGGAACAGGCGCAGCAGCAGCCGCGCCAGCCGGATTGCTTCTTCGCAGAGGGGGCTGCGGATCTCGGCGGTGTCGCCGCTCGCCGAATAGCCCTCGTTGAAGATCAGGTAGATCATCGCCGCGACGGAAGCGAGGCGCTCGCTGCGTTCGGCCGCACCCGGCGCCTCGAACGGCACTTTCGCCTCCGCCACGCGCGCCTTGGCGCGGGTGATGCGCTGCTCCATCGCCGCTTCGCTGACCAGAAAGGCGCGCGCGATCTGTTTCACCGAAAGGCCGGAGACGATGCGCAGCGCCAGCGCGATCTGCTGCGTCGGCGGCAAATCGGGATGGCAGCAGATGAACAGCAGCCGCAGGATATCGTCGCGATAATGCGAGCCGTCGAGCCGTTCGGCGAGTGCGTCCTCGGCGTCGTCGAGATCGGAGATCGCCTGGTCGTCGTCCGGTAGCGCCTCCTGCTTGCGGCTGCGCCTGATATCGTCGATCCCGACATTGCGGCCGACCATGATCAGCCACGCCGCGGGATCGCGCGGCGGGCCGTTCTGCGGCCAGCTCTTCAGCGCGCGCAGGCAGGCGTTCTGGTACGCCTCCTCCGCCCGGTCGAGATCGCGGAAATAGCGGAGCAGCGCGCCGACCGCCTGGGGTCGCGCCGAAGTCAGCGCGGCGTCGATCCAGGCGGTATCGGTCACGGCTGAACACTCCCCGGGTTGAAAACCCCGACGGGCCTGATCTCATAGGCGCCGCCCGGATTGGCCGCGCCGAGGTCGCGCGCGACGTCGAGCGCCTCGTCGAGATTCTTGCAGTCGACGACATAGAAGCCGAGCAGCTGCTCCTTGGTCTCGGCAAAAGGACCGTCCAGCACCAGCGGCGGATCGTCCTTGCGCAGCGTGGTCGCCGCCGTGGTCGGCAACAGCCGCGCCACCGGCCCAAGCCGGCCCTGCTGGGCGAGCTTTTCCTGCACGACGGATAGTTTCTTCATGACGGCCGCGTCCTGTTCCTTGGTCCAGGAACCGACCATGTCCTCGTCGTGATAGCAAAGGATGGCATACAGCATGCGTCAGGCATCTCCGTTGTGTTGAAGACGAACGATTATGCCCGCAGCCGACAACACTTAGAAGAAATTTTGAGAAGGGGTGAGTTCCGCACCGCGCCCGCCGTCATTGCGAGCGGAGCGAAGCAATCCATGCCTCCACGAGTGGCGAGATGGATTGCTTCGCTCCGCTCGCAATGACGCGGGGCGGCAGCATCCGCATTTCGCGGCAATACCAAGTGCCTTGGCTTCGTTGTCGCGCCAGCTGCGCGTCGGCTTTCTCAGAGTCTCCCCTTGATCGGTGGCAGGAGAGTATGCGACCGATTTGGTTCGTTATGTGATACAGGTCACGTTGTTGGCGAGGGGTTCAGGAATGACGAAAGGCGCGTTGGCGTTGCTGGTACATGGCGGCACCGAAAACTGGTCGCCGGTACGGTGGAAAGCCCGGTTCGACGAAGTCTGCCGGGACAGGCGCGTGCTGCTGTTACCCGATGCGGGCGCCGATCCCGCTGATGTGCACTACGCCGCGGTCTGGAAGCCGCGCCCGGGCGAACTTGCGGCGTTTCCGAATTTGCGCGTGATCTTCAATCTCGGCGCCGGCGTCGACGCGCTGATGGCGGATGCCTCGTTGCCCAACGTGCCGCTGGTCCGCGTCGCGGTGTCCGATCTCACCGGCCGGATGACGGAATATGTGACGCTGCACGTGCTGATGCATCACCGCCAGGAACTGTACTTGCGCCAGTCGCAGCGCGAGAAACGCTGGGCGCCTCGGCATCAATGGGCAGCGGGCGCGATCACGGTCGGCATCATGGGAATGGGCACGCTGGGGGCCGACGCGGCGCAGGTGCTGCGGGCGATCGGCTTCCGCGTGGTTGGCTGGAGCCGCAGCGCGAAACAGATCGACGGCATCGAATGCTTTGCCGGGACAGAACAACTCGGCGCCTTCCTGCAACAGACCAACATCCTGGTCTGCCTGCTGCCGCTGACGCCGGACACGCGGCACGTGCTCAACCGCGAGGTCTTTGCCCAGTTGAATCGCAACAGCCCGATGGGCGCGCCGGTCCTGATCAATGCCGGCCGCGGCGGATTGCAGGATGAGGTCGACATTTTGCGCGCGCTTGACGACGGCACACTCGGCGCCGCCTCGCTCGACGTCTTCGAGACCGAACCGCTGCCACCGGACAGCCCGTTCTGGAGCCATCCGAAGGTGGTGCTGACGCCGCACAATGCGGCCGACACCGATCCGGACGAGATCTCGAAATATGTCGCGCGGCAGATCGAGCGCTATGAGGCCGGCGGCGCGCTGGAGCACGTGGTCGACCGCAGGCGGGGGTATTAGCGCAACTGTCGCGCCGGGCTTCAGTTATTCAAGAACGTAGGTGTCGCGAGAAGCGTCGCTTTCGGAGGGAAAGCTGACGTGCTGCGAACCTGACAACATCGATGCCTTTGATCCCTTCCGGACATTTGAGGGCTGGCAATCGTGGCTCGAGGAGCGCATAAAACCTCAATGACTGGGACTCGTCATCGAGGGTGCAGGTGCGGCGCTGTTTATAATCGCTCCGAAGCCATGGCTGAGAGCCGTGAGATCGGCAGCTTCGAATGTGCCGTTTGCGGAGCAACGATGGAGACGTGGAATACGGCGTGGGTTCCGAAATATCGCCTGATCGCAGGTCCGGTGAGGCCGCCTGAAAAATAGAACGACCGAGCGCGAGCGCCTTTAGGAACCGGGTTAACATACGATCGTTGATCGCTCAGTTAGCCTTGCTGACGATTGGTCACAATGACGCGGTATTAGCCGTGAGCGGAGCCGCATTGCGCAGATCGTCCAAAGCAGTCGATGCATTGGGAAAGTAGGGCCGCCTCAGTTACCAGCCCTCGTTCACTTCGTTGAATGTCAACTTCCGGCTCCAAGGCGCCCGTAATGGACGAGCTTGAGTCTGGAGCGTCATCATCTTGCGCAAGGGATAGCTCCCGCTTCCCTGTTCAGTCGGAACCCATCGGGAGGACTGCTCGTTGGTTTTCTGATTGTGCCGAGGCGCGGGCCGCCACGGCCACTCTGTTTGCAAACTGAAAGGTCCGATGAGAAAACCGGTAAGCCGTTCCACCCAAGCTCAGGTTGCAGGCTTTAGTCCTTCGGAATCATTGCTGAGGGCCATCGTAGCATGGATAGATGAGCAGGAAGACAAGCCTGGCTTGTCCGAGGCGATAAGCCGCCTGGTGCAACTGGGACTTACGTCGCACGCCGATCAGGATCGCCAGAAGCAGAGCGCTCGCAAAATGGCTGGCGACACGATCGATAGCATGGGCGACACAACGACGACGGCAGATGATCGGGCAGTGCGCAAGCGTGATCTGCTCGACGGCCCCAAGGAGTTCGACCGCGTGCGAATTGATCGCCCCAAGCGTAGTAAGCCGACCCGACGATAAGCCGAGCACCTCGAAGCCGCTGACATTGGGCGACTGAAGATCACCAGAAACAAGGAGGAGACGCATGAGACAGCATTCCCCATCGGATGCAGCCAATGAGGCGAATAATCTGTTCAAGCAGACCGAGAACAAAGTCATCACTGAGTACGAAAAGGCCGAACAGGCGTTCCATGCAAATCGGGAGCGGCTGAAAGCTGAACGGTTGGCCAGGGAAGCGGAGCGACGAAGCCAGCTCGACAGGGCGCCCTAGATGTCGCATTTCTAATTTGATGACGAGTCGCTTGCCGCAGACGAAGAAGGCCTGGGGTTGACCAGTCAAAGGGCCGCGGGGCAGTGTGTTGCCGATATCGAAGGAGCTTGAAACGTTGACGGGTATCGATAGCTTGCCACGGAAGCGCGGGACGAACGAAGCCTCGTCTCCAGGGCGACATTGGTCTGCGAAAGGGTCCAGGCATTCAATTGAGATCGCGAAAAGCGGTCTTGCAAACCTAGTCCGGCCTGACAACTAGAGCATCGAAAGTACGACAATCCCGTCTTCGAGCTTGCCTGAAGCAAGACGCGCCCGCGCCATACGCTCGAATTCTGTTCGATGCTTCTGCAGATAGCTGAAGGCCTGCTTCTGCGTACTGAATGTCGTCGCTAACCGGCACATTTGTCGATTTGCGCCGAACGCGAGAAAGAAAGTGATTGTCCCGCCGCCGTCCGACCTGGCTCTACGCACGACCCGCGCTCTCTGGCATGTGATCGGCCCTCCCAATTTTCTTCGCCGTTGGCCCTGGTTGCAGGTCGCTAAATCCGCGGCTTCCTTGGGCGCTTCTTCGGCGCAGGCACTGGAGGCAAAGCTACTCGAAGGGCTGCGTCAGCTGCTTCCTTGGCCTCACGCGTCTCTCGAAGTCGCGCCATGTTCGTGCGAACTTCGATCGCATGCCTTTCGACGTCTGCCAATGCCCGCGCCCCCTCTTCAGCGGCCAGGCGCTTGCGATAGGAACGCGCAATGCCTTCGGGGGATAGCTCTGTCGGCTTCTTCGCGCTCATCGCTCACCGGGCTCCACAACGGACAAAACCCGCTCAATCCGAGGATCGAGCGGGCAGAGGGTCCGTTTCAGTACATCCGTGAAACGGCGCCGACAATATCAAGCCAGCGAGAGGTTCTCAGCGCTGACCTTGCCTCGCATCTTGTCGGTCTTGATCTCGAAATTGACCTTCTGACCCTCGCCGAGTCCGGAAAGGCCAGCCCGTTCAACAGCGCTGATGTGAACGAACACATCGTTGCCACCGTCGTTCGGTTGGATGAAACCAAAGCCTTTTTGGCCATTGAACCACTTAACAATACCTGTAGTCATTTTCTTCTCCAAAGCGCGCAAGCGCATGCCGCGCGACAACCGCGCGGTTATCTTCAACTTCGTCGATGTCTTTGGAAAAGGAGCCCGCAGGCGCATTCAACAAGGCACAGCGGCTAATCGAACAACTCCAATATACATCACTTTTCGGAATTTGCAAGGAGGGAAGCCAACTTGTTCGCCCAGCCAATTCTGGTGCTCCGATCAGAGAGGCTTTGAGTGAGTCTGTAGGCCTGCAAGAATAGACTTCCTTGATTGACAGTGGTCAACGAGAGTGGTGACGTTGATGTCACCAAGCTGCATCGCTGTTGCAAGCAGATCAGCACGTCGACTCCGGTGACGAATGTCGCCGCCGCCATTCTCAAAATCGCAATGAAGCTCCTGCGCATTTGACTGCCTGCACGGAAGTGTCGCATTCGCAGCCACAAGCAAGGAGATTCAATTGCAGGTACTCGTCACAGACAACAATGTTGATGGCGGTCTCGGCGAGCGGGAGCGGCCCTGGGATCTCCCCTGCGATCAAAGACGCTAGGCTGCGCGATTAAGAGCCAATGCACGCCGTCAAAGGAGCGCCGCATCACGCGCTGGGAGCATGAGCATGTGGTCGAGGAGGTCCAGAGACGGCTCGATTCCAATCCTGACGCCATGCGGACGCGGCGCGAGACGGTCGAGCATCCCTTCGGCACGATCAAAGCCCGTATGGGTGCGACCCACTTCCTGATGAAGCACCTACGGAATGTAGCCGCTGAGATGGCGCTGCATGTTCTCGCCTATAACCTCACACGGATGATGAACATCGTCGGCAAACCGAGCCTGATTGCAGCCATCCGCGCTGCCTGAAGGTCGGAGAGTGCGTCCAAAAGCGCAATACCACGTCGCATACCCACTTTAGCCGTCATTGGACGATCCGACGCGAGAACAGCGGCCGCCTGCAATGATTGGCGACTACGGCCGCATGCCGACCTATCCGTTTGGACACAACCAAGACCCTTAGCGGACCTCAATACTGGAGTCGCCGAAGTCCGCGTCCAAACGTAGAGCGAACCAGTGTTCACGCGTTGCTACCAGCACAGCTATGGGTCGTAAGCTCGCGCCAGATCTTCCCCGCTCACTACGGAAATAGTTCTACGCATCGAAGTTCGGTTACGGTTGAAACATTGCATCTTTCCTGAACTCAGCGGACTGACCAAGTCTCTGGTGAAGATCAATGTGACTTGCGTTCTACCTCGGCTCCCAGGCCACTCCTTATCAGGGGCCGCGCAGCATCGTAATCGTTCGACTTGACAGGAATAACCCCAATGAGCGGCAACGATCGATTTCGATCTACCGAAGATACCCTAGACACGGCTATCGTCGGCGCCGGGGTTGGCGGCCTCTACACCGCGTGGCGCCTGCTCGGTTGCGGCCAGCCTCCCGGCGGCATGGCGGTGTTCGAGGCATCCGCGCGCGTCGGCGGTCGCCTGCTCAGCGTGACCATGCCGGGGACCACCGGCATCGCCGCAGAATTCGGCGCGATGCGCTTTCTTTCCAGTCACGCGCTCATCACCTCGCTCGCGGCAAAATTCGGTCTCGGGATTCGCGAGTTCACCACGGGCAACTCGGAGAGCATCTTCTATTCCCGGGGCAAGCAGTGGCGTGCCGGCGACATCGCAAAGAAGCAACCCCTCCCCTACGGGCTGCGCCCGGACGAACTCTATCTCGATCCGTTCGAATTGATCGTCAAAGCCGTCCGACGGGTGATGCCTTCCATGAAGCACCTGTCGCCCGACGAGTGGGCGAAGATGCAAGAGTCGCTCACCCTCGACGGCTTTCCGCTGATCGACTGGGGCTTCAGCAATCTGCTCGGCCGATTTCTATCCGATGAGGCGCTTCAGTTCATCGAGATGGGAATTGGCTACAGTGCAGTCGTAAGCAACTGGAATGCCGCCGACGCATTGTCGTTGGTGATCGAGTATACCGGCAGCCCGACCGAGAAAACTCTGGTGGACGGCATGCAGGCCTTGCCGAACGCGCTTGCGGCCGCCGTCATGCGCGAAGGCAGCACCATTCATCATCAGCATAGGTTGGTATCACTGCGCACTCCGGCCCAGACAGGCGATGGTCTGCACGAACTCGTCTTCACGACGCCTGACGGACCGCGCGCCGTTCGTGCGCGTCGTGTCGTACTTGCGCTGCCGCGCCGGGCGATCGAGATCATCGACGACTGCGCTGTGTTGAAAGAGCCACCCATCGCAGCTCTGCTTGCAACCGTGACGCCGCGCCCGCTTGGCAAGGTCTTTCTCGCTCATCAGCAGCCCTGGTGGCGTTCGCTCGGTCTGACCAGCGGACGGGCGACCACCGACCTGCCGATCCGGCAGATCTATTATTTCGGCACCGAGCCCGACCGGCCGGCAGGCGCGACAGGCCACCTGACCATGGGCTATTTCGATCGTCCGCAGCTCGATTACTGGGCTGGCTTGCGGCGCCTGGAACAGCCGGGCGCCAGCGGATTCACCATGCTCGATCCTGACGGCCCCGTGGCGACAGAAGTCCGTCGCCAGATCGGCGTCGTGCACGGGCTCGATCAGCCCGTGGCAGCGCCGCTGTCAGTCGGCTTCATGAACTGGGAAGAAGATCCGTACGGCGGCGCCTGGCACACCTGGAATCAGGGCGTGAAAAGCTGGGAAATCATGAAGAAAATCGCATCTCCGGTGCCCGGAACGGCGCTTCACATCGTCAGCGAGGCATGGTCGACCAAGCAGGGATGGGTTGAGGGAGCGCTGGAGACTGCGGAAGCCGCGGTGGGCACCATGACGCGCATACCCGCAAACTGAGGCCCTCCCTCTCTCGGGATGCGATCTGCCGGAAGTGCATAGTCGCGGTCAGGCCACCTTTAATAGGCTGAAGAGCAAGTGGCGGAAGGCTCGCGCGGATGCGCTCGCTGCAGGGTGCGCTCCGAGAAGCGCTTGGTATTGCAATCGGCAACAGTTCGAGGAAGGGAACAGATCATGAGTATCCGAAAGACCGTTTGGATCGGCGTACTCGCGCTGTTCGCTGCCGTGCTGGCGGCGACCGCACCACCGGCGGCCGCACAGCAGCAACGGCCGCCGAACATTCTTGTCATCATGGGAGACGATATTGGCTGGTTCAACATCGGCGCGTACCACCGCGGAATGATGTCCGGCAAGACGCCAAACCTCGACAAGCTGGCGTCCGAAGGCATGATGTTCACCGACTACTACGCCGAAGCGAGCTGCACGGCAGGACGCGCCAACTTCATTACCGGCGAGTTACCGATCCGCACGGGGCTAACGACCGTCGGTCAGGCTGGTGCCGATGTCGGCATCCCGGACCAGGCCGTGACACTGGCCACCGCGCTCAAGTCGCTCGGCTACGCAACGGGGCAGTTCGGCAAGAACCACCTCGGCGATCTCAACAAATATCTGCCGACAGTGCACGGCTTCGACGAATTCTTCGGATATCTATATCACCTTGACGCGATGTCTGATCCGTACTGGTACTCGTTCCCCGCCAACCAGGACTACTACAACAAGTATGGCCCGCGCAGCCTGATCCACAGCTACGCGACGGACACGGACGACCCCACCGAGATGCCGCGCTGGGGCAAGATCGGCAAGCAAAGGATCGTCGACGAGGGGCCGCTGCCGCCGTTCCCCGACATGTCGAACGTGCCGAATATGCATGATCTGCCATTCCTGAAGGCGAAGTACGACATGACCACCATCGACGAGGAGTTGGTCAAAACGTCCAGTGACTTCATGGATAAGGCCAAGCGCGACGGCAAACCCTTCTTCATCTGGCACAACCCGACTCGCATGCACGTCTGGACATTCCTGTCGAAGAAGTACAGCGCGATGCAGAACCACGACACGAACTACGGTCTCGAGGAAGCCGGCATGGCCCAGCTCGACGACAGCGTCGGCGCCCTGCTCAAGCATATCGATGACATCGGCGAAACCAACAACACCATCGTCATCTTCACGACGGACAACGGCGCCGAGGTATTCACCTGGCCGGACGGCGGCATGACCCCGTTCAAGGCCACGAAGGGGACGAGCTATGAAGGCGGCTTCCGCGTGCCGGCCATCATTCGCTGGCCGGGCCGCGTCAAGCCGGGCTCGGTCGAGAATGGAATCTTCTCTGGGCTCGATTGGTTCCCGACACTAACCGCTGCGGCGGGCAACCCGAACATTACCGACCAGCTCCTTAAGGGCGTGACGCTGGAAGGCCGCAGCTACAAGAACCACCTCGACGGTTACAATCAGATGGATCTGCTGACGGGCAGCGGTCCCTCCGTTCGCCATGAGATATTCTATTTCGCCGGCCCGCATCTCGGTGCGCTTCGCCACGATAACTTCAAGTTTCAGTTCTTCCAGCAGCCTTATGGGTGGCCGGGAGAAAAAGACACCACCGACATGCCAACCATGGTCAACATCCGCCAAGACCCGTTTGAGCGGACGCCGTCAATCCGCGGCGAAAGCCTGAACAACATGGGCGGAGGTTATATGAATGATTTCATGGCCCGCGAATTCTGGCGCTTCGTGCTTGTTCAGCAAGAGGTTGCCAGATTGGCGCAAACGGCCATCGACTTCCCTCCAATGCAGGCGCCGGCGAGCTTCAACCTTGAAGCCGTCAAACGGGAAGTCGAGCAAGCCATCAAGGCACATCACGGGCAGTAGTTGGCTCTATCGTTCAACACGCGGGCGCTCTTCCAAGAGCGCCCGACACGATGAGACCGCGAGCACATCTCGTGCATGGTTGGGAAGCGCCCGCATTCCTGCCTGCGCAGCTACAGGTCTATGTTACTTGCTCCCTTCGCCGGAGCGGCTTTCGGGAGGCTCTTGAGCTGGGAGAGCGCGGAGAAATGCTTTGACCACCGCGGCGGCGTTGTCCGACGCCAGGTGTTCGAGCTCGTTCTCCGTATTTTCGCCGGCATCGCCGCCAGCGAGATCCGACAGGCCGCGGAAGGCTATGAAGGGGATATGGTTCGAATAGGCGACATGGGCGACTGGCGCACTTTCATTGTCAACCAGGCTCGCCTTGAAAGTATCGTAAATCCACTTGCGGAATTCGGCATTGTCAATGAACGCCGGACCGGAGACGCCGGCACCTCCGACGACGACACGGGGACGTGTGGTTCCGCAGACATCCCGATTAAGGCAGGCCTTCAGCTCGACTTTCGGCGCGACCGAGCGTGCAATCTCCAGCATGGTCGGATCGACGTCAAACCAGAACCGCTTTTCCGGCTCGCGCTCACCCGGATGAGCAATTTCGACCGCGCGGGGGAAAATCATGCCGTAGTTCGGCAGCGTCTTGCCGAGCCAGTTCGGTATCGACCAGCGGGCTCCGTCTTGCCGGGCAAACACAGATTCGAGATATTCAGACCAGCGATCGGCCACGACGACATCTCCTGGCGAAAGACTGGGGTTGATGCCGCCGGCAATTCCGGAGAAGACGATGCGCCTGATCTTGAAATGATCAATCGCGCCCTGCGTGGTCATGGCGGCGTTGACCATTGACACGCCGCTGAGGAAAAGAACGACGTCTTTGCCTTCGAGGCGACCGACGATGTAGGTCACGTCAGCTATGATCTCGGTCCGGGTCGCGTTCATTGCATTCTTGAGCGCGAGCCATTCGGGGGTATAGGCCGAAATGATCGCGATCCGCGGCGTGGGGTCGACCTGCTCGGCCGCGGCTGCGCGATCCGTCAGCAGCGTCAATGAGGCCAGCAGCAGTAGCGCAAGCCACAAGGCATTCCGCCGCCGCGGCCGACTGGCGGCCGCGTTACTATCCGGTCTCGAAGAGAGTTCTTGCACGAGCGCGCTACGAACAATCTCAGCGGTCGCTCGCGTTAGGCTCCGTTGTGTAGTGATCGGCCTTGATGGAACGAGGCCAGGGCACCAGCATCGCCACTCGCTCGCGATACTGCCGATACTGATCGCCAAACAGCGCGATCAGATCGCGCTCCTCCAGGCTGGCGCCGACGAAAATGTAGGCTGTTGCGACGGCCGCGAATAGAAAGTGCCCAGCCGTCATTGTTGGCGTCGACCAGAACGCGATGATGAAGCCCAGATAGAGCGGATGGCGTACCAGTCTATACAAAAATGGAGTCTTGAAACGAGAGCCAACAGCGCTGACCGCCGGATCTGCGAACACCTGCTTCAGACCGAATAGCTCAAAGTGGTTTATCTGAAAGCTGGCGAACAGCACGATCAACCAGCCGAACAGTGCGAGCCCTGACAGGGCGATGGCGGCGGCCGGATCAGCAACACGCCAGATGATCGCTGGAATCGGGCGCCATTGCCAAGCCAGCAAGATCAGGACCAGACTGGCGAGAAGGACATACACGCTTCGCTCGATTTCATGTGGAATGAACCGGGTCCACCACTGCTTGAATGACCTGCGGGCCATCACGCTGTGTTGGAGAGCGAAGAGCGACAGCAACAGAAGATTGATGATCACCGCCTCGAGCGTTGGCGTAGCGGGCCCTTGGTCGATGTCTTTCGGCACGACGGCACCGAAGACAAAGCCGATCATATAGAGAATCGTGCCGAGGAAGGTTGCGTAGGCAATCAGACCGAAACAGATTGAGGAAATTCGGGCCATTTTTTCACCTTTCAGAGAGGGAGATGTTTTGATCATCTCGCACCGCTCGCATCGCATGGCGAAGGATGGAGGGATGAGGTGACGGCGCTATTTCATTCCTGATTTAAACGATTGCAGACGTAATATTAGTCGTCGCACACCCCAGTCTGTTCAAAAAGGCATTGCGCCGGGCATCGCGAATTAGTCGGACTATGCCGCGCTAGCGGCACACCACCTCGATGGCGCCGTTGACGAGGGCTTCCAATTCCTCGCGCGAGACGCGGGCGCGGGCGCGGAGCGCGATGGTGTGCAGGGTGGCGGAAGCAAGCCGCCCGAGCGTGGCGATGTCGGCGGTTGCCGATAGCTCGCCCTTCTCCTTGGCGCGGCGGAAGCACGAGGCAAAAGCCTTGTCGAGCTCGACGAAGCCTTCGAGCGCCAAGGCGCGGATTTCGGGATCGGCGACCGCATCGGAAGCCGCCGTCACTACTGTGAAGCAGCCGCGCGGGGAATCGCCGGAAAGATAGATGTCGAGCGCCACCGCATAGATGCGCGTCAATCGTTCGCGGATCGGCAACTCCTCGCGGAAGATGTCGACCATCGCGGTGCGCGCATCGTCGCGGTAACGCTGATAGCTCTTGATGTAGAGCTCGCGCTTGTCGCCGAACGCGCCATAAAGGCTCGGCCGGTTCATGCCGGTCGCGGCACTGAGATCGTCGAGCGAGGTCGCTGCAAAGCCGCGCTTGCGGAACAGGTCGAGCGCCTTGCCGAGGGCAACGTCGGGCTCATAGGCGCGCGGCCGGCCGCGCCGCTTCGGCTCAGCGGCGTCAGCCTTTTTGCCAGCCGACGGTGTGGCAGCAGATGGCAGCCTCTTCTTTTTTTGTACCATTTCGCAGAAAATTCCTTGACCCAAACCATATTATGCAGAACAGTACAAAAATCAACAGGAGGCCCGGCCACCGGGCCGAACCGCCAAGGAGGCACCCATGGAGCTTTATTTCTCGCCGCTCGCCTGCTCGATGGCGACCCGCATCGCGCTGTATGAAGCGGGCGCAAGCGCCGACTATCTCGAGGTCGATCCGAGGAGCAAGGTGGTGCTGAACGACGGCTCGGATTTCACAGAGGTCAATCCGCTCGGCCTGGTGCCGACGCTGCGCACCGATGACGGCGCGGTGCTGACCGAGAACGCCGCGATCCTGCAATACGTCGCCGACCGCTTCCCAGAGGCCAATCTCGGCAGCGGCGCCGGCATGGAGCGCAGCCGGCTGCATCAATGGCTCTGCTTCATCGGCACCGAACTGCACAAGGGCCTGTTCGTGACGCTGCTCGACAAGAAGGCGCCGCAGGACGCGAAGACCTATGTCGTGGAGAAGAACCTGTCGCGGCTCGACTATCTCGAAAATTATCTGAAGGGGCGCGACTACTTGCTCGACCATTTCAGCGTGGCGGATGCCTATCTCGTCACCGTCATCAACTGGACCATGGCGACGCCGCCGGTTGACCTCGTAAAATGGCCGACGCTGAAGGCTTATTACGAACGCCTGCGCGCGCGGCCTTCGGTGGCGAAAGCGATCGCGGAGGAGTTCGAGCTCTACAAGGCCGAAATCGCGCGCCACAAGGCTGCGGCGTAGTACGCTCGTCGTCCCGGCGAACGCCGGGACGACACCGAATCTGTGGCACGATCTTCACACCACATCGGCCTTCAGCAAGAGCCGCAGCGATTTCGGGATCGGCTGCGCCCTGCCCTGGCTGATGAAGGCGACGCGCACCTGCGCTTTCACCAGCACTTCCTCGCCGCGCCGCACTTCCTGCGCCAGCATGATCGAGGCGCCCTTCACGGCGACCGGCCAGGTCACGACGTCTAGCACATCGTCCATCCGCGCCGGCCGCAGGAAATCGATCTGCATCGAGCGCACGACGAATGCAAAGCCCGGCGTCTCCACCTCGGTCTCCGCAAACAGCGCATGCTGCTCGGCACCCATCAGCCGCAAATGATTGGTGCGGCCGCGCTCCATGAAGCGCAGATAGTTGGCGTGATAGACGATGCCGGAGAAATCCGTGTCCTCGTAATAGACGCGGCACTGCATGTGATGGCGGCCGTCGCGGATCTCGCCGTCGAGATGAGCTGTCACTTGCGAACCTCGATCGTCTCGCTGGGAAGATCGAGCTTTTGCGCAAAATCCGCGCCACACGCAAGCGCGTATTACGCCACGGCCGGTCCGGGCTTGCCGAGCGTCACCAGCACGATCTCGGGGGGAACGCCGATGCGGAACGGCATGATGCTGCAGCCGAGGCCGCCGGAGACGATGACGTCGCAATTGGTGCGCAGGTGGCCGTAGGCGAGCTCGACGCCCTGCCGCGGCGGCACCGCGGGCGACCAGCCGAGCACGCGGACCTGGCCGCCATGGGTATGGCCGGACAATTGCAGCGCCACGCGTGAGGGGACGCGCAGCGCGACGTCAGGCTCGTGTGCCAGCAGGATGACCGGCGCATCGTCGGTGACTTTCGCGAGCGTCGCGCCGAGATCGTCGACGCCGATACGGCGCACGGGGCGGAAACGCCGTGCCGGCATATAAGCGAGCTGATCGCCGAGGCCGGCGAGCCAGAACGGGCGGCCGGCCTTGGTCAGGCGCTTTGCATCGTTCTCGTAGACCGGAATGCCGTTGGCCTCGAGCGCGCGATGGGCCACCGTCAGCCCCTGACCCTCGCGCTGCACGGTCTTGTCGTCCCAGTAATCGTGGTTACCGAGGATCGCGTGCACGCCGAGCGGCGCCTTGAGGTTCGCCAGCACCGCGGCCCATTCGCTTGCCGGAATGAAGCGGGTGACATGGCGGTGGCCGGCGACGTAGTCCCCGAGCATGACGATGATGTCGGGCTCAAGTGCGTTGGTGCGCGCGACGATCGTCTCGATGCGCTCCAGCGACATCCAGGGATCGCAGGCGTGCAGGTCCGCGATCACGGCGATCTTCAGCGGGAAATCCGCCGGCCATCGCGGTGGGGTGAGATGGTATCGCGTGACGCGGAGCCGCAGGACCGGCTCGACGCCGAAGCCATAGGCCGAGGTCGACGCCGTGAGGGCGGTGAGGCCGCCGATGGATCTGAAAAATTGACGTCGTGAGAACATGGGGACAATCGGTGATGCCCCTCGTTGATGGGGTCCGATTGGAGCGGAATTGCGGTGCGTTTGTGCAGATTGTCAGGGGGTCTGCTGCACGAGGATGTGATGAGACACGTCGCCGTAGCCCGGGTGGAGCGAACGCGTAACCCGGGACTCCTGCACCAACGTTCAAGAGCGGCCCCCGGTTACGCTGGCGCGTCACCCGGGCTACGACGATCGAAGATCAATCGTCGTCGTTGCCGAACAGGCCGAATTGCGAGGGATCGCGCGTGGGCTCGGCGAGGCCGAGGTGGCGGAAGGCATGCGAGGTGAGGAGCCGGCCACGCGGCGTGCGCTGCAGGTAGCCGCACTGGATCAGGTAGGGCTCGATGATGTCCTCGATCGCATCGCGCGGCTCCGACAGGGCGGCGGCCATCGTCTCGACCCCGACCGGGCCGCCGCCATAGTTCATCGCGATGGTGCTGAGATAGCGGCGGTCCATCGCATCTAAGCCAGCGGCATCGACCTCGAGCGCGGAAAGCGCGTGGTCGGCGATGGCGCGGTCGACCGACGTGGCGTCTGCAGCCGAAGCAAAATCGCGCACCCGGCGCAAGAGGCGGCCGGCGATGCGCGGCGTGCCGCGGGCGCGGCGGGCGATCTCATTGGCGCCGTCAGGGCTCATGCCGATGTTCAGCACGCGGGCCCCGCGGGTGACGATCTTCTCCAGCTCCTCCTCAGTGTAGAAGTTGAGCCGGATCGGAATGCCGAAGCGGTCGCGCAGCGGATTGGTCAGCAGTCCGGCGCGCGTGGTGGCGCCGACGAGGGTGAATTTTGAAAGCTCGATCTTCACCGAGCGCGCGGCGGGCCCCTCGCCGATGATGAGGTCGAGCTGGAAATCCTCCATCGCTGGATAGAGCACCTCCTCCACGGCGGGACTCAGGCGATGGATCTCGTCGATGAAAAGGACGTCGCGCTCTTCCAGATTGGTGAGCAGCGCGGCGAGATCGCCAGCCTTTGCAATGACCGGGCCCGAAGTGGCGCGAAAGCCGACGCCGAGTTCGCGCGCGACGATCTGCGCCAGCGTGGTCTTGCCGAGACCCGGGGGGCCGACGAACAGCACGTGATCCAGCGCCTCGCCGCGCTTGCGTGCGGCCTCGATGAAGATCGAAAGGTTCTTGCGTGCCTGCGCCTGGCCGACGAAATCGGACAGCGATTGCGGACGCAGCGCGGTGTCGCCGACATCATCGGCGCGGCGTTCGGGAGTGACGATGCGGGAGGGCGGGTTCATGTCGTCAATTCCGTGACGATCGCAGCGATCGTAGGGTGGGCAAAGCGCGCATCCTTCCCTTCTCCCCTTGTGGGAGAAGGTGGCGCGCATGCAATGCGCGACGGATGAGGGGTTGTCGCGGCGGGCAAGCTGCTCGCGGAAAGAAACCCCTCACCCAATCGTGTTCGTTGCCGATTCCGGTGCTGCCCTCTCCCACAAGGGGAGAGGGCACAGTAACAGGCAGTGCGAAGGCATAGTCCCGTAGGGTGAGCCATCACTTCGCCAGTTCCTTCAGGCCCAGCCGGATCAACTGCGCGGTTTCAGCCTGCTCGCCTGCGCTGCGCGAGGCGGCGGCGATGGCGGCG
Source organism: Bradyrhizobium elkanii WSM2783 (assembly GCF_000472865.1). Classification (GTDB taxonomy): domain Bacteria; phylum Pseudomonadota; class Alphaproteobacteria; order Rhizobiales; family Xanthobacteraceae; genus Bradyrhizobium; species Bradyrhizobium elkanii_A. Next base: position 51,812 of record NZ_AXAP01000012.1, read on the forward strand.
GCGGCTTGCGGCTGGCCATAGCCGAGATTGACCAATGCGGAGATCGCGTCCGTCACCGGCCGCGGCGCGCGCTCGTTGTCGATGGCGCCGGCGAGATGGACCACGGCGGGATCGACATTGGCAAAGGCGGGCGCCTTGTCCTTCAGCTCGCTGACGATGCGCTCGGCGACCTTCGGCCCGACGCCGGGCGTGCGCGCCACCGCGGCCTTGTCACGCAGCGCGATCGCGTTCGCGAGGTCGGAAGGCGGCAGCGTGCCAAGCACGGCGAGCGCGACCTTGGCGCCGACGCCCTGCACGGTCTGCAACAGGCGAAACCATTCGCGCTCGTTGTCGGTGCGGAAGCCGAACAGCTTGATCTGGTCCTCGCGCACATAGGTCTCGATCGAGAGCACCGCGGCCTCGCCCGGCGAGGGCAGCGCCTGCAGCGTGCGCGCGGAGCAATGCACCTGATAGCCGACGCCGCCGACATCGAGGATCACGTAATCCTCGCCATAGGAGTCGATGAGGCCTTTCAATTTGCCGATCATAGGCTGGCTACTCTCAGCCGCAATGCGGTGCTTTGGCGGTGATGGGCGTGCGTGATCGCGACCGCGAGTGCATCGGCGGCGTCGGGCGATTGCGGCTCGGCCTTGGGCAGCAGGATCTTCAGCATCACGGCGATCTGGTTCTTCTCGGCGTGTCCGGCGCCGACGACGGTTTTCTTGACCTGGTTCGGCGCATATTCGGCAACCTCGATGCCGAACATTGCAGGCGCCAGCATGGCGACGCCGCGGGCCTGACCGAGTTTCAGCGTCGCAACACCATCCTTGTTGACAAACGTCTGCTCGACCGCGGCTTCCGCCGGTTTGAAATCGCCGAGCACGGCGGCCAGCCCCTCATGGATCGCAAGCAGCCGGCCCGACAGCGGCAGCCGTTCCGACGGCTCGATTGAGCCGCAGCCAATGAACACCAGCCGATTGCCCTCGACCTCGATCACGCCCCAGCCGGTGCGGCGGAGGCCCGGGTCGATGCCGAGAATGCGGGTGGGTTTGCGAATCGGCTGGACTGTCATGGGACAGTGATAGCCGCTGCGTTTCGAGAACGAAACACAAACGGGGAGGTCATGCACGGGGAAAGCGGTGCACCCACCTCGTCATGCCCGGGCTTGTCCCGGGCATCCACGTCCTTCAGCACGAGTGGATACGCGTGGATGGCCGGGACAAGCCCTGCCATGACGGCATCACGAGAGATGGGGCTACCCGCCCATCTTCGCGATCAGCGCGTCCGAGATCTCGAAATTGGCGAACACGTTCTGGACGTCGTCGTGGTCGTTGAGCAGATCCATCAGCTTGAGCAGCTTCTCGCCGGTCTCGTCATCGACGGCGACGGTGTTTTGTGGCTTCCAGGTCAGCGACGCCTTGCGCGGCTCGCCGAATTTCGCTTCCAGCGCCTTCGCGACCTCGCGGTAGGATTCCGGCGAGGCGTAGATCTCGTGGCCGCTTTCGCTCGATACGACGTCGTCGGCGCCCGCCTCGATCGCCGCATCCAGCATCGCATCGTCGGAGGCGGCCTTGTGGTCATATTCGATGATGCCGACCCGGTCGAACATGAAGGCGACCGAGCCGGTTTCGCCGAGATTGCCGCCCGACTTGGTGAAGTAGGAGCGGATGTCGGAGGCGGCGCGGTTGCGGTTGTCGGTCAGGGCCTCGACGATCACGGCGACGCCGCCGGGGCCATAGCCCTCGTAGCGGATCTCGTCATAGTTCTCACCCTCGTTACCAGCGGCCTTCTTGATGGCTCGCTCGATATTGTCCTTCGGCATGTTTTCCGCCCGCGCGGCAACGATCGCGGCGCGCAGCCGGGGGTTCATGGCGGGGTCGGGGGTGCCGAGCTTGGCCGCGACCGTGATTTCGCGGGCCAGCTTGCCGAACAGCTTCGACTTCTGGGCATCCTGCCGGCCCTTGCGGTGCATGATGTTCTTGAATTGGGAATGGCCGGCCATGCGAGGTCCCTTGGGAATCGTCTTTCAAAAAGGGGGTGAGGCGCGGCGTTATAGGCCTCCGACAGGCCAAAATCAAAGACTTGCGGCGCGATCTGGCATGCCGGCCGTGCCGCCTTCCGGAAAATCAGGCAGCCGTTAACCACGATTTCACCTACGGATGGGAGAATCGGACAGTCCATTTCAACTTACAAGAGAACCCCCATGGCGGCGTTCGGTTTGTTTCGCAAGCGAGATCCGGAACCCGTGGCAGCAGCCGTCGAGCCGAAGGTTGCGACCGCAGCGGCGGCGCCGGCCGATAACCCCTCCCCCGATACCGGTTCGGCCGGGGAAATCCTCGAGCTGCTGGAACTCGAGCTCGGAGGCATGATCCGGCAGCTCGAGCGCGCCGCCCAATCGGTGGCCGGCGGAGCCGAGGCGACCGCTGCGACGCTTGCGACCATTCGCGAGCGGACGGATGCGCTGACCGGCCGCACCAACGCGGCGCAGACCACGGCCGAGACCTTCTCGGAGGCGGCCGACAAGTTCACCGATTCGGCGCAAGGAATCGGCGCCCAGGTGCGCGACGCCGGCCGGCTCGCCGACGAAGCGGGCGCCGCGGCGCGCGAGGCCCGCGCCAATGTCGACCGCCTGCGCGAATCCTCCGCCGCGATCGGCAACGTCGTCAACCTGATCGCGCAGATCGCGCGGCAGACCACCCTGCTCGCCCTCAACTCGACCATCGAGGCCGCGCGTGCCGGCGCCGCCGGCAAGGGGTTCGCGGTGGTCGCGACCGAAGTGAAGGCGCTTGCGGTGCAGACCCAGGGCGCGACCGAAGAGATCACGAAGAAGATCGAGGCACTGCAGAAGGACGCCGCGGGCTCGGCCGATGCCGTGCACCGCATCGCGCAGGCGATCGAGGCGATCCGCCCGGTGTTCGCGCATGTCAGCGGCGCGGTGACGGAGCAGCATAAGACCACCGGCGAGATCGCGCAGAATGCCGCCTCCGCCTCGAGCTTCATCGTCGCGGTCGGCGACAGCGCCGCCGAGATCGATCAGGCCACCAGGGACGCCGAAGCGCATGGCAAGGACGTCGCCCAGGCCGGCCGCGCGGTGACCAGCTTTGCGCAAAAACTGAAATCGCGCTGCGCGGTGCTGCTGCGGCAGGGCGAGCGCGAAGACCCACGCAAGGGCGAGCGGCTGCCCTGCAACCTCAAGCTCGAGATGCAAGCGCGCGGCAGCGTCGTCACCGCGCCGGTCTATGAGATATCCATGGACAGCATCCTGATCTCGGGACCCGAGGCCGAACGCCTGCAACTGCACCAGAGCCTTGCCGCCACACTTCAGGATATCGGCGCCGTCAAGATCCGGATCGCCGACAAGACCAAGGCCGGCGCGCAGGCACGCTTCGAGGCGCTGACCTTGGAGCTGCGCGAGAAGATCGAAGACAAATTGTGGGCGATCCGTGACGAGAACACCGAGTTCGTCATGCGCGCGATGGAAGCGGGCGTGGCGCTGACCAGGATTTTCGAGAACGGGATCGCGAGCGGCGCCGTCACGATCGAGGACATGTTCGACACCGACTATGTCGAGATATCCGGCACCAATCCGATGCAGTACCGCACAAAAATATTGGATTGGGCGGAGCGCGCGCTGCCGCCGTTCCAGGAGGCTTTCCTCGCCAAGGATCCGCGGATGGCGTTCTGCGCCATGATCGACCGCAACGGCTATCTGCCGGTGCACAACAAGATCTATTCGCACCCGCAGCGGCCGGGCGATGTCGCCTTCAACACCGCCAACAGCCGCAACCGCCGCATCTTCAATGACGCGGCCGGCCTCGCCGCCGGGCGCAACCAGCGCGCCTATCTGATCCAGAGCTACGCCCGCGACATGGGCAATGGCAACATGGTGATGATGCGCGAGATCGACGTGCCGGTCCGCGTACGCGGCCGGCACTGGGGCGGCTTCCGCACGGCGTATAAGCTCTGACGGCCTCTTTTCTAAGCAGTCACTGCACTGTCCGGCACTTCACGCAGTCTTTTCAAAACGCACGGTTCTTTCGCGCGGCCTTGATCGATTTTCGCCTCCATCCCCTAGAATAACGCACACGATGATGTGATGACACTCATCATCCTATGCATGGTCAGCACGAACTAGCATTGCGAAACATGTCTTCGCTTCCTAGCTCGTCGCGATGCGATACGGTTTCGTTGACGCGTCCGCTGTCCGCGGCCGCTGAATCTGGGGTATGCTTATGGCGACGACACTCACCATCAATGGCGAACAGAAATCCTTCGATGCGCCGCCCGAAATGCCGCTGCTCTGGGTGCTGCGTGACATCTTAGGCATGACCGGCACCAAGTTCGGCTGCGGCATCGCGCAGTGCGGCGCCTGCACGGTGCATATCGACGGCAAGGCGGTGCGTTCCTGCGTGCTGCCGGTGAGCGCGGTGCAGGGCCGCCCGGTGACGACCATCGAGGCGGTCGGCAATTCGCCTGCCGGCGCGAAGGTGCAGAAGGCCTGGCTCGATCTTGAAGTGATCCAATGCGGCTATTGCCAGTCGGGCCAGATCATGGCCGCAGCCGCGCTCTTGTCCGCGACGCCGAACCCGGACGATTCCGATATCGATGCGGCGATGGCCGGCAACATCTGCCGCTGCGGCACCTATGTGCGGATCCGCGAGGCCATCAAGCAGGCCGCCTCCGGACGTCAGTCGTAGGAGGCGCGCCATGCTGACAGCAGAAAAACTCCGCCAGCAAGACAGCGCGGACGGCATCTCGCGCCGCGCGCTCCTCACCGGTGGGCTGGCCACCGGTTTCCTGCTTGCCTTCCACCTGCCGCTGCGCGCGGCCGTCAACGAGCCGGAGCAGCCGAAGGACGCAACCGACGGCAAGTTCGCGCCCAACGCCTTTATCCGCATCGACGAGAGCGGCCAAACCACGCTGATCATGCCGCAGGTGGAGATGGGCCAGGGTATCTACACCTCGATCTCGATGATCCTGGCCGAAGAACTGGACGCCGATTGGGCAAAGGTTGCGGTGCTGCACGCACCGCCCAACGACAAGTTCTACGCCAATCCCGTTTTCGGCTTGCAGGCGACGGGTGGCTCGACCTCGATCCGCGCCTGGTGGAAGCCGCTGCGCGCTGCGGGCGCCAGCGCGCGGGCAATGCTGGTACAGGCCGCAGCGGTGCAATGGCAGGTCGAGCCTGCCAGCTGCACGACGTCGAAAGGCGAAGTCCTGCACGCGGCAAGCGGCCGCAAGCTCGGCTATGGCGAACTGGCGCTGGCCGCGCAAGGCGAGACGGCGCCGAAGGATGTCCCGGTCAAGGACCCCAAGGATTTCGTCTATATCGGCCAGCCCCTGAAACGGCTGGATACGCCAGACAAGGTCAACGGCAAGGTCGTCTACGGCATCGACGCGATCCTGCCGAACATGAAGATAGCAACGGTGGCTGCCTGCCCCGTATTCGGTGGCAAGGTCGGCAAGGTCGACGACAGCGCTGCGGTGAAAATCCCGGGTGTGCGCAAGGTCGTGGTCCTCGAGGACACGGTCGCGGTGATCGGCGATCACATGTGGGCGGCAAAGAAAGGCCTCGAAGCGCTCAAGATCGAATGGAACGAGGGACCTAACGCAAAGCTCGGCACAAAGGACATCTGGCAGCATCTGCGCGCCGCCATCGAGAAGGACGGCGCGGTCGCAAAATCGGTCGGTGACATCGCCAAGGGTCTTGCGAGCGGCGACAAATTCGAGGCGAGCTTCGAACTGCCGTTCCTCGCGCACGCCTCGATGGAGCCGATCAACGCGACAGTTCACGTCAGGCCGGATGCCTGTGAGATCTGGACCGGCACGCAGATCATGACGCGCGTGCAGTCGGAGGCCGCAAAGGCCGCCGGCCTTCCCGTCGACAAGGTGATCGTCAACAACCACCTGCTCGGCGGCGGCTTTGGCCGTAAGCTCGAGCCGGACATGGTGATCACGGCGGTGAAGATCGCCAAGCAGGTCGGTTATCCCGTCAAGGTGATATGGACCCGCGAGGAGGACATCCAGCACGACGTCTATCGCCCGGTCTATCGCGACCAGGTCACCGCGACTCTGGTCGACGGCAAGGTGGCGGCCTGGAAATACAAGATCGCCGGTTCGGCGGTCATTGCGCGCTGGCTGCCCCCGGCGTTCCAGAAGGGAGTCGATATCGACGCGGTCGACGCCGCCGTGGAGACACCCTACGACTTTTCCAACTTCCACGTCGAATATGTCCGCGCCGAGCCGCCGGCGGTGCCGACAGGCTTCTGGCGCGGCGTCGGCCCGAACAACAATGTGTTCGCATTCGAATGCGCAATGGACGAGCTGGCGCGCAAGGCCGGCAAGGATCCGGTCGAATTCCGCCGGAGCATGCTGACCAAGAGTCCGCGCGCGCTCGCGGTGCTGAACCTCACCGCCGAGAAGTCCGGCTGGGGCGAAAAGCTGCCACCGCGCGTCGGCCGGGGCGTCTGCCTGCAGCCCTCGTTTGCGAGCTTCCTTGCGACCGTGGTGGAAGCCGAAATCGACGACATCGGCGAGATCGTGCTCCGCCGCGTCACCTCGGTGGTCGACACCGGGATCGCGGTCAACCCCGACACGGTGAAGGCGCAGATCGAGGGCGGCCTGATCTTCGGCCTCACCGCCGCACTCTATGGCGAGATCACCATCGACAAGGGTCGCGTGCAGCAGTCGAACTTCCACGACTACCGCATGATGCGCATCAACGAGACGCCGAAGATCGAGGTCACCGTGGTCAAGAGCGGCGAAGCGCCAGGCGGCATTGGCGAAGCCGGCGTCAACGCCGGACCGCCTGCGCTACGCAACGCGATCTACGCCGCAACGGGCGTGGCGCTGCGGCGCCTGCCGATCGACCGTTCACTGATCGCCGTGGGGAAGAAGGCATGAGACGGGTAAAGCGTATCCTGTTGAGCCTTGCCGTGATCATCATCGCGGCTGTTGCGATCGGCGTCTGGATCATCCGTGGCCCGGGCCCGCTTGATTTCGCAGGTGGCAACAAGGCGGCCGTCGCCGACTACCGCGCCGGCAAGCCGACCGGCGTGCCAGTGGCGTTGGAGAAAGCGAGCCTGGTGGAGCGGGGCGAATATCTGGCCAAGGCGGCGGACTGCATGGTCTGCCACACCAAGCCGGGTGAGAAGCAATTCGCCGGCGGGCTGGCGTTCAAGCTGCCATTCGGCACGCTCTATTCGACCAACATCACCCCCGACAAGGAAACCGGCATCGGCAATTACAGCGACCAGGATTTCCTCAACGCGGTCCAGCGCGGCAAGCGCCATGACGGGGCAATGCTCTACCCGGCCATGCCCTATGCGTCCTACACCTACATGACGGACGAGGACCTGCTGGCGGTGAAGGCCTATCTGTTCAGCCTGCCGCCGGTGCGCGCGCCGGCGCCGGAGAACACGTTGGCGTTCCCGTTCAACCAGCGCTGGGCGATGCTGTTCTGGTCGGCGGTGTTCAACCCGGACACGCGCTTTGCGCCTGATACCTCGAAGAGCCCGGAGTGGAACAGGGGCGCCTACCTCACCGAAGCCCTCGCCCATTGCGGCGAGTGCCACACGCCGCGCAATCTCGGCTTCGCGCTCGACAACCGCAAGAAATTCGCGGGCGCCGTGACCGCGGGCTGGCGCGCCTTCAACATCTCCTCCGACAAGGCCACCGGCCTCGGCAATTGGAGCGATGAGGCGCTGGTCTCCTATCTCTCGACCGGCCATGCGCTCGGTCACGGCACCGCGTCCGGACCGATGGGCGAAGCTGTTGACCACAGCCTGAGCCAGCTCGCGCCGGAAGATGTCCGCGCCATCGCCGTCTATCTGCGCAGCATACCGCCGCAGGCCTCGCCCGACCTGCCGGCGACCACGGCTCCCGCAGCACCTGCCTCGCACAAGGAAGGCGTAACGGCGGATGCGAGGGGCAAGATGGTGTTCGAGGGCGCCTGTGTGAGCTGCCACGGCTGGACCGGCGAAAGCCTGGTGTCGCCGACGGCAACGCTGACCGGGTCGTGGGCGGTCAACGATCCCGCGGCCACCAATGTCGCGCAGATCGTGCTGTCGGGCACCAAGCGCACCACACCGGACGGCGCGCTCTCGATGCCTGCGTTCGGCAATGCCTATTCGGATGACGAGATCGCCGCAGTCGCCAACTATGTCACCGCCCGCTTCGGCGCCAAGGGCTCAAAGCTCACGGCGAAGGACGTCGCGGAGCTGCGGCAGCAGACGGCGCAGTAAGCCTTTGTGCCGTAGCCCGGGTGAAGCACCAGCGTAACCCCGGGATCGCTGGTAAACGCCGACAGAGATACCCCGGGTTGCGCTTCGTGCCACCCGGGCTACGAAACCGGTATCCAATTCGCATCGACGCGAATTGGACGAAGGCAAGGCAATTCACGGCGAGCTTGTCGCGCCGCGAATCGTTGTCCCTCTCCAATTGACGGAGGTCTCCTCGGCAAAGGGGGGCCGAGTCCGGGATCATGATCTACGCGGCGCGAACGTATCCGTAGCGCAGGTTCGAGGGTTCCTTGGCCCCCAAGGCGTACTCATTCTTGAGCGCCGCCAGGCGGTCCTCTGAAAAGCCTGGCATACTGCTATTATCAGCGGCCCTCAGCTTGATCTTGTAGAACCTGGTCGCGTTGCCGGCGAAGATCTGCTGCTTGACGGCGCTGTTAGCGTCGCCGAGCGGCGCAAACCCGTACTTCTTCTGCATATCCTCCGGGATTTCGAGCCGGCGTAGCGCCTCGATCTGCCATTGCGGCGAGCCGTACCAAACCGAGTCGGTGCCCCACATGACATGATCCACGCCCATGCCCTTGATCAGCGTGCCGACCAGCGCGGCGCAGAATTTCGGATGCGCGACCGCCGAGTTGGCAAAGGACGTGCCTAGCTCGGCGTAGACATTGGTGACGCCGAACTTCTGCGGGATTTCCGCAAGATCGGAGGCCCACTGGATGCGACCCGTTTGTTCGAAATCCGCCCATGCCTTGTCCGGCAGCTCGAGGAACGCCCGCAGCGCCGAGTGATAGATCACGAAGTTCATCTGCGGCCAATCCTTGGCTGCCTTTCCGATGTCCCAAGCCGTTGCGTATTCCCAGACGCCGGCGAACGATTTCTCGTAATCGGGCGGCAGCAATCCCTTGTGGACGCACAGCGTGTTGATGCCTGCCTTCACCGCCTTTTCGTAGAACGGATACATCACCTGCTCGTCGTCGAGCCGCCAGGGGAACTTGGAAGGCGCCAGCGGATCGCCGATCGTATAGGACTTCCAGGAGTCCGGCTTGTAGATCTCGATCGCCTTGTCAACCTCCTCGATCCAGCCGGGCTGTTTGGGTGTTATGACGCTGTGCGCCAGCAGGCGCCGGGAGCCAGCGAAGCCGTTGATGAGTTCGCGCGCCTTGACGATCTGCTCGTTGGAGAGCAGCCACCAACTCGGATCGTCGAACGGTGCTCCGCTTAAGAGAGCCATATTGGTGTCGCTGTCGTAATAGATCTCTTTAACGTAGTTCTGGAACTTGTAGCGGGCGAGCGACGACACGCCTTCCTCCTTCATCTTCGGATTCCAGTGGTCACTCGCAAATTGCGCTAGTCCCAACAGCTCCTTGTGGTCGAAGTCGTCGCGGACAAAGTGGGTCTGAACGTCAAAGATGAACTGCTCGGCAAGGTTTTGCGCCCGGGCAAGCATCAAATCGGGTTCGCGGGCCTCGGCCGGCGCGACTTGAAAGACGTTACCGTAAACATCGTTCATGGCTAGAAAGGCCGCGGCCATGCCGCAGCTCGTGTGCAGGAACTGCCGGCGGCTCAGGCCCAGCCGTTTGCCGTTAGAATCAGCAAGCTCGTTGATTCGAGTTTCAACCTTTTTCTGAAGGGCGCTCTGCGGGGGCGGGAGATACTCGCCGTTTGATACGATCTGGGTAGGAATCGGCGTCGCCGCCGATGCCGCTTCAGCGCCGGCAACGAGGCGCTGCTCTCGTTCACTTAGCCAAGTGCTCATCATTCTCCTCCCCGGCTATGTTGGCATGCACCAATGCCGATTGCGCTCATTCGGCCGAGCGCTTGGCTTGCGATCTACGAAAGGCAAATGCGCTCGGCATACGGCGTTCTGTCCGCATCGCGTGATCAGAACAGAAAGACTGCTTGAGAATTTGATGGGATCAGCGGCACCCGTTTAGGTAGCTTAGCTAATGGACTCAACGCCCAAACTCATATCAGCGCAAGCGATGTAATTCGGCAGCTTCGCTGTCCCAACGCTTCGTCGTCCCCGTTGCTGCGAGCGAGCGCAGCGGATTGCTACGATGCCTATCAGCCGCTCCTCGGGCCGGAACGCATCGCACGTCTGATCGTCGCGGCGGCGACCGCGCGATCGGCCATCGGTGTCTCGGTCAGTTCGACGGCGAAGAGGGACAGCATGAAGCCCACCATCGGCACCGCGGGGATCAGATATCGCGCGACGTCGAGCGTGTGAGCGGCGGCGGCGGTCGCGATCGAGGCCGCCCACATCACGACCACGATGCCTGCGCGCGTCACGAAAGCTGGCCGCCGACGCCGCACGGCTGCCACCGTCCAGAACATGACGGCGATAACGAAGGCAGCGGACAATGCCTTGGACAGATAGGCGGAAGTTACAGGGAAGTCGGACAATAGGCCGATCCGAACCGGTCCGCCTTGCAGATCGTTCGGCTCGGCCGCCCGGCCGTGCCGCGCCATGATCTCGGACACGTGCGGCACGTCGTCGCTGGACACCGGTATGAAAGGCTCGAGTCCATAAGGCGGCCATGCCGACGAAAAGCCATAGGCCATCTGACGAATGAACTTGCCTGCGTAGACCAGCGGCCGATCGCGCGCGGCGGCCAGGAAGATCCGCCAATAGGCTGCCGCTGCCCCGACGGCATGTCCGGTCGTGTCGGCGAAATCCCGATCCAGTTCGCTGTCGAACAGGCACGCGTCGCCAAAGAACCCGAGTACGGGCCAGCGGCCCGGCTCCGCGGCGACGTCGGTGGCAAGCCGCGCCATTGTGGCATCGGCGCGGTCGCCTGCCGCCGATACGATCTCACCTCGCGCGGCATCGCTTGCGAGCACGATGTTCAGGTGATTGCAGAACAGTGTCTTGGGGACGAACACGGCCGAGGCCTGGTCGGAACTGGAAGCTCCGAACCGTGAGCCGGCAAGGAGAAGCGCCAGCGCCGCCGCTACGGAGATGGCCATCACGGCAAGGCGCGCGGGCGTCTTCGGCCGGACAAGGCAGGCGCCCAACAGGATGGCGGCGATCGGGACGAGGAGTCCCTGCGATCTCAAGCACGCTGCGATCGCCGCGCACAGGATGGAGACAACGACCGCGCAGCATCGCGCCGCCCCGTCGATGCAGGTGGCAACGAGCAATCCGGCTGTTGCCAGATTGAGGAAGACCGCAAAGAGAAGGTCCGCGGTGAGGACGTTCGTGAACAGCAACAAGCCCGGATACGTCGCGACCAGGATGATCGGAACCAGTCCGACGGCACTGCGCGTCGCCGCCTGCGCGGTTATCGCAAGCGCCAGCATCAGAACGGCCCAGGCCGCCTGCTGCAGGCGCACCACCGTTCCGAGGTCGCCTCCGAGCGCGAACGTCACGGCCAGGAATGCCGGGTAGCCCGGGTCACGCCCACCCGTCACGGTCGGCCGTCCTGCCTCAAGCGTGCGCAGCGCAGATTCCACGAACGGCGGCGTGTCACCCCAGATGACCGGGACCGCCGGCCTGAACGACACGAGAATTGCCAAGAGGAGTGCGGCCCACGCCAGCGCGGCCCATGGCCGCCACGGCGACCCGACGCCGAAGGAGATGGCTCCGCTTTTCATACGCGCTGGAGCTTTTTGGTCGGACCGCACGATCACCGTCCACACGGGATAAGACCCGCCCCGGCGTCATGCTAGACCAGGACGCGCGACATCACCATCGACCCTCAGCAGTGGCACGTGAAAGCAGCGCAGCCCGGCAATCAATTGGCCGGACGCTTCGCCAGCACGAGGCCGATGCCCAGCGCGACCATCGCAGCTCCCGATGCCTCTCGCAGGCGGCGAATCAACGCGGGACGTGCTGCTGCGCCTTGGCGGATGCGACTCGCGGCGAAGGCGACCACGATGTCGGCGAGGGTGTTGAGCGCGACCGACACGAAGCCAAGCATCACGAACTGCAAAGCGACGTGGCCTGCGGTCGGGGTCACGAATTGCGGAACGAAGGCAAGGAAGAAGGCTGCTGTCTTCGGGTTCAGCGCCTCGACCAGCACGCCTTCACGAAACGCCCGCCGCGGCCCGATCGGCGGTGCCGGTCCCTTCAAACCTGCCGATGCGTCCCTGCGGGCCGACAGAAGAGTGCGAAGGCCTATCCAGATCAGATAGGCGGCACCGATCAGCTTCAGCGCTGTGAACAGTTCCGCACTCGCGAGCACGATAGCGGAAACGCCCAGGCTGCCCGCGACGACGTGGACCATGCCGCCCAATCCGGTCCCAACGCTGGAAGCCACGCCTTCCGCACGGCCGCCAGCGAGGGTGCGTGCAGCGACGTAGAAGATGCCCGGACCGGGCGTGATGGCGAGCACCAAGGCCGCGGCGAAGAAAAGCGCGAATTGAGTCAGATCTGGCATGATCGTGAGTTTTACAGCATCACGGGCCTAGCGCCCAGAGCGCAGATCCTGATCGAACGTCCCACGGATCTCGCGCAGCAGATCATGCGCTTTGTGCCTGCTCGCTCCCGACACATTTCCTCGCTGCGTTAACCATGCACGAGCGCGGCTGAGCAATGGTTCGACGCTTAATGCGCGCTTAACGCTTTTGCGGGACACATAGAGGATCAGCGCAAAATCAAGTCGCAAGAAGTGCGAGTGGAAGTCTGCCCTACCCCGAGGAGGGGGATTGCATGGGACTGCTTCTCATTGGCTTGGTGGCAGGAATGCTGATCGGCTATGGCATGCCTCCGTCTACCCAGGCGAGCTTGCAGATGTGCGGGTCGAAGATCTGTTTCGATGGGAGCGTGCCACCTCAGGCGGAGCCGAAGGCGAGCGCGCCCACGCCCGATGCTGCGGCGAAGGCAACGAAGGCGGCAGCGGCGGCGAAGCCAGAGAAGCGATCACCGCCCCGTCGGGACACAAGGGTTGCGCGTGGCAAGCACCCGCCGCCGAAGGCGATGGCGGACCGCGCCGCGGCTGCCGCGACATCCGAGGCCGTCCTGAGCAAGGCGAAGATGTCGGTCGCAGCAAAAATGGAAGATCCGGCGTCGGCCGAGTTCACGGACGCGAAGCGGGCAATCAGGAAGAATACGCTGGGGCGGTCGGTGGACACGATCTGTGGTCATGTCAGGGGAAAAAAGGCGTCGGGCGAGGACACCGGGGAGAAGCCATTTCTGTATCTCGTGAAGGAGGATGACGTCTACGTCGTCGACGGCAAAGCGAACTCAGCCGCGGCGATCGCATATCGGAATATTTGTAACTGAAGCGTGACACCGGGAAAGCGGATACCGGTGACCAACGTGCGCGCTCGATCGGCCAGAGGCTTGTGCCAAAGGCCGGTTGCGCGACGCTATTTATTGGCATGGAAATGATTGGGGTAGGGCGGCAATTCCTTCAATTGAGGATATTATGGACGACCTTGTCTCTGCTGCAGAGCGGCTCAACGGATCGCTGCCGTTGCCGGTCCTGCTCATCATCGATCCGCTCACGCTGGCGCGGACCTGCATTCTGCACATTCTCAGACAGGAGCTGAGCGGATTCGACATCGTCGAGATGGCCACGACCGACAATCTCGGCTGCGCCACGGGACGCGACGTTCGGCTGGCAACGCTCAGCATCGGGGACAAATCGGTGGCTGATCCCTCCGTCGCCGGCGACCTCGCGCTGCTCGCCGATTGCTGCCCCAACGCCTCGATCGGCCTGTTCTGCAACCGGGACGACGAAGCCACCGCGCTTGCAGCCCTGCATCGGGGCATCAAAGGCTTTTTTCCGACCTCGATCCCGGTCGAGCTCGCTGTCGCCGGCTTGCGTCTTGTTCTCGCCGGCGGCGTCTACAGACCGCTTTCAATTGAAGGGCAGGACGGGTCCTCTAGCTGCGAACCGATCTACCATAGCCCGTTGGCGCCGATATATCTGGCAAACAAGGACCAGATCGAATTCACGCCTCGCGAGCAACACGTGCTTGCAGAATTGGAGCTCGGTCTGCCCAACAAGCTGATCGCCGCCAAACTGAAGCTTTCGGAAAACACGGTGAAGATGCACATTCACCACATCATGCGGAAGTGTGCCGCCCGCAATCGGACCGAGGCCGTGCTGCGCTGGCGCGCAAGATCGACCATTCACCGCGGACCGGAGCCCGGCGCATTCTCGTCATCCTGATCTGGCTATTCCTGCCGTCGCTCAGTCTTCACTGAAGGCGGTGTGGAAGCTGTCGAGCAGAGGCCGCAAGGCGTAGATCGCCACGGTGCCGCGCCCGGTTGTGATGAACACCTGGGCCGGCATTCCCGGAATGATCTTCAAGCCATTCTCCACGATCTTGGAATCCTGGACGCGGATTTTCGTCGCGTAGTATGGCTGGTCGGTGCGCTTGTCGAGCAGGCGGTCGGCCGATACGTGCATCACCGTTCCCTTGAGACGCGGGACGCGACGTTGATTGTAGGGCAAGAGGTGTACGTCGGCGTTCAGCCCCGGATGAACCACGTCGATGTCCTCCGGCTTCAGGCGTGCGATCACGACCAGCCTGTCCTGCCGGGGCACCAGATCCATCAGCGCGGCGCCGGCGCCGATCACGCCGCCTGGCGTATGAACCCGCAGGTCGGTTATCACCCCGTCCTCGGGTGCCTTGACCTCCGTTCGGGACAATTGGTCCTGCGCCGCCAGCAATTTTTCGCGCAGTTGAAAGCCCTGGTTCTGCGCCTCGCGCAATGACTGTGCGATCTCGTTCTGCCGGTCGCTCTCGAGCTTCAGGAGCGTCGCCTGCGATTCGCTGATCACCTGCTTGGCGCGCGAAATATGCGCAATGATCTCGCCGCGCCGTCCCTCGATATCGGCCAGCTCCCGCTCGAGGTTCAACAGGCGCGGACGGCGCTCGAGTCCCTTGTTGACCAGGATGGTCACCATGTCGAGCTCTTCGCGCACGATCGTGGCCCGCTGCACCACCGCGTCCTCCTGCGACTTGAGCCCCTCGATCTCCTTTGCGACCTGAAGCCGTTTTTCCCTGAGGATGGTGGCCTGGGACTGGAACACCTGCCGGCGCGTTTCAAAGATGTTCTGCTGTGCCGCCAGCACCGAATCGACCGAGCCGCTCGTGCTTCGGATCCTGTCGAGCCATGTCGGAAACGAGATCTGCTCCTGCCCCTGCTGCTCGGCCAGAAGCCTTGCCTCGCGTGCGGCCGCGTCCCACAACTGTCCCTGCAGGCTTTGCACCTCGGCGCGGGCCCTGGTGTCATCGAGCGCGATCAGCGTCTGTCCCGCGCTCACGGCATCGCCGTCGGCGACCAATATTTTCCTGACGATGCCGCCCTCGAGGTGCTGGATCGTCTTCCGGCTGGATTCCGATTCGACCACGCCGGACGCGATCGCCGCGCTTTCAAGCGGAGCAAAGGCCGACCAGATCCCCAGACCCAGCACAAAACCGACGACCAAGAGATTGCCGGCCAGGGTGACGTGGCCGAGCCTGTAGCGCGGCGAGGCTTGCGTCGGCGCCGGACACCAGGGAAACTGCCGTGGCTCGAATTCGTCGATCGCGGTAATCACGACGCCGCTCTCGCGCTTCGGCAGGAAGGCGGGCGGCAACCGCACGAGGGCTCGGAGGTTTGCGATCATGGGAGAGCCGTTTCCTGCGATGCCACTTGGGAAGCGACTTGCGGCCGGCTCAAATACCGCTCGAAGATGTCCTCGCTCTCGCCGAACGCCGTGACCGCGCCGTCCTGCATGATGGCGATCTTGTCCGTCGCCGCGAGGATGCCCATCCGGTGCGTGACGATGACCACGGTGACGCTGGCGATCTTCAGTTGTTCGATGGCATCCAGCAGCACCCGCTCGCCGGTGTAGTCCAGGCTGGCATTCGGCTCATCCAGTACGACCAGCCGCGGCTCGCCAAAGAATGCCCGTGCAAGCCCCAGGCGCTGGCGAAATCCGCGCGAGAATATGCCGCCGTCATTGGCGACGACGGTGTCGTATCCCAGCGGCAGCCGCAGGATACTCTCGTGAATCCCGGCGAGCTTGGCGGCATGCATGACCTTTGGCAGATCGGCGTCGTCCAGTCGCGCGATGATATCCTTGATCGTCTCTCCGACGAGATCGATATCCTGCGGCAAATAGCCGAGGTAACGGCCCTGCCGCCCTCCGCGCAGGGCCGAGATGTCGGTCTCGCCGAGCAGGACGCGCCCCTGCCCCGGCAACAAGATTCCGGCAATGATGCCTGCGAGTGTGGACTTGCCGGAGCCGGACGGACCGATGATGCCGAGGCACTCTCCGCGCGCGAGACGGAACGAGATGGTCTTGATGGGAAACCACTCGCCTTCCGAAACCTTCGCGCCGATATTGTCGACGACAAGATCGCCCGTCGACTGTTCCGGCAGACTGTCCGTGTTTTCGGTCGTAGGTGGAACGGCGGCAAGGACGTTGGTCAGCCGCTGATAGGCATCCAGCGCTCTCTTCAGCGCTTTCCAGCTTGCAACGGCGCCTTCGACCGGCGCCAGCGCACGGCTGAACATCAGCATCGTAACAAAGATGATCGCCGCGCTCTTGCCGTGATCGAGGACGAGCCACGCGGCTGCGCCCATGATGAGAACTTGCGCCAATGAACGCGTCGGCTTGGCGATCAGCATGATGATCTCGTTCCGCCGCTGCGCCAGTTCGTGCTCGCTTTGCGCGTTCCGCGCATCCACGTAGACGCGGCGCGCCACGTCGTCCAGCATTCCCATGCTGCGGATCAGGTGAACGTGGCCTGCGACCATCGCAAGGCGGCCGTAGCTTCTGGACAGGGCGATCGCGGATTTCGCCAGCGCATTTTCGGTGAGAAGATCGCCGGCAACCGTGAGGCCGAACAGAAACAGCACGCTGCAGGCCCCAATGCCTCCAAGCAGGGGATGAACGAAAAACAGCACGGCGAGGAATGGCGGGATCCAGAGCGCATCGAGCAGCGTCAGGGACGCGCCGGAGTCGACGAACTGACGCACGGCCGTGAGATCGCGATAGGCATCCGAAGCGCGTGCTGACTCGTTGCGGAAGGCATGGTCGAGGCAGGCAGAGAGCACGGTGGGACGAAGCCGGTCTTCCAGCCAGGCCCCCAGGCGCGCCAGGACCGAGCGACGCAGCGCGTCAAGCACCCCGCCCACCACAACCGTGAGTGCAACGATCAAAGTGAGCATCAGGAGCGTTTCATTGCTCCGGCTCGGCAGCACGCGATCGTAGATCTGGAGCAGATAGATCGAGGGAGCGAACAGCAGCAGATTGTAGCTGCAGCTATAGGCGAGCACGATGGCGAGCGAGCCTGCGCAGGTCCGCAGCGCCGCCTGCAACGGCGTCCAGGGCGTCTGCAGCAGACTGAACCGAAGCAGCGGCACCAGCATGATCGTCACCGCCAGAGCTTCAAGGCTTGACCTTTTGCGCGGATCGTTTTGCGGGAGATCTGAGGCCGGCGGCATGGACCGCCGGCCTCAGCCGCCTCAATGAGGCCGCCGATCAGAAAGTACTAACCAATATGGACGTCAACGTCGCCGCCCATGCCGAGGTTGTCACTCCCGCCATCGCCGCCGATGCCCGCCGCGACTTCCTGATGCATGTCCGCCTTCAGGTAGTTCGACTGATGCGCCGTCGTGTTGGCATACACCTTGGAGGTGTCGTACCCGCTGGACGAGCTCTGATCGCCGTTCGACTTGGCGTCGCCGCCATAAGCCTTCGAGTACTTCGACGCCTTGGCGTCACCGCCGTCGGCATCCCAGGATGCCTTTTGACTGACGTAGTCGCCCGTCTTCACGTGTACGTCGGCACCATCGGCCTTGTTCGACGGATCGAACTTGATCGATGGTGAATTGCTGATGCTTCCCTTGAAGTAGCCGTCGCCGCCGTTTCCGACGCTCTGACCGCCTGTGCTGATTGACTTGAAATCGATCGAATCGGAAACCTTGAGAAATCCCTTGCCTTTCGACATTTGAGCCTCCGTGCTGAGTTTACCTCGCGCGACATTCCTCCCTGTCCTGGAAGCGGATGCGCGATGCGAGTTTGTCCGCCGACGACGGGCTCGCGATAGATGCCAAATGGGATGTCATTCGATTCCGCGGACTACGCCTGAAAGGATTACATGCCCTATCGAAATTCGGCGCCCTATCCGATCAGATGAAGATCGGACAACAGATGCATCGCGGCGTCGCCCCCCAGCGCAAGATTGTCGTGGCCGCCGTTGCCGCCGATTCCGGCGATCTGAACCGCGCTCTGATCGATATGGACATTATTGATCTGATCCGCCTCAGCCGTCGAATGCGGTCCGGCGATGGCGATGTTGATGGGAGCATAGATCGCGACGCTGACGTCGATGAGACTGCCGGAGAAATGGCCGCTGCCGCCATTGCCCGCGCTGTTGTGTCCGGTTGCGATCGCATTGGAGCCGCCGCCCAGGAGTGCAGAGATGAGCGCTGCGCTGCCGCCCGCCGCGACATTGCCGCTGCCGCCGTCGCCCCCGCTGCCGGCCATCTGGAACGAGGACTGATCCAGATGCACGTCGTTGAGCTGGTATGCCTGGTTGGTGGAATTATATCCGGCGACCGAGATGTTGACGGGATCATAGACGGCGACGGACTTGTGGACGAGGTCGCCATGAAATTGGCCGTCTCCGCCGTTGCCGGCCTGATTGCCGCCGGAGTCGATTGAGCTCTGTCCGCTGCCGCCGGATTGACCGTGAGCGGATACGTCGCCACCGCTTGCAGCATTGCCGTTTCCGCCCTGCCCGCCGATCCCTGCGATCTGCACGGCGGACTGATCGATCTCCACCGTGTTCGACTGGCTGGCGTGCGCGCTGCCGCCGGGCGCCGCAAACGCGAAGTTGACGGGATGGTAGATGACAACAGGCGCATCCAGCAGCGTTCCAAGGAAATGACCGTCGCCGCCGTTGCCGGCGTGATTGTCGCCTGTCGTCACCCCGCCGGAGCCGAAGGAAGAGAGGTCAACGTTTCCGCCAGCGGCCATGTTGCCGTCACCGCCATTGCCTCCGATGCCGGCCATCTGCAGCGCGGACTGGTTGATATCAACATCGTTGGTCTGCTCGGCGATGGCGATTGAACCATATCCCACGGATATCGCGATGTTGATCGGCTGATAGATCACCAGGGAGGCGTGAATAATGCCGCCATAGAAAAATCCGTCGCCGCCGCTGCCGGCCTCGTTCGCTCCTGTATCGATCGTGCCAGTATTGCTGTTACCCGAATTGGATTGGTGCGCGGGAGCGCCGCCGAACTGATCGGCATTGTTGGGCTGATGGACATCCGCGTTGCCATGAAGGCTGCCGCCTCCATCTCCAGTCGAATCGAGAGACGGGATGGACGCATTAGATGGCGAGACGAACGAGGAGCCGCCGGCGCCGTCATGGCTATCGGCCGTCAGATGATGCAAACGGGCCGGCGAGAACTTGGTACCGTACGCGGGATCTCCATCATCCCAAGGATAATGCTGCGGCTGATCATGCAGCCGGATGCTGTCCGACATCCAATCGAACTTCATAGTCGCCTCCCTGGCGGGATCGCTCCGCGCAACGCGACGGACCACTCCCGACCGTGAGGCAATGTCACGCCGTATGCGTGAAAAGCCGAGCCATCAATTCGGATGCAACATTTCGGGTGAGATTAAACAAACGAAATCGGGTCGGAGAGGCACACGCTGAGCGTACCATCATCGCGCCTCTCGCGGTTGACACGCGTTCTTGAACTAGCCCACCCAAAAACCCGGCACGGCCGGCTCGAGGCGTCCACCGACGCGTACCGGCGCGATGCGGAGCGCGAGGCCGGTGGCGTCGTCGGTCTCGACCGCAACCCCGCTCAGCGTCGCTTCGCCGGCGGCCGGCTCAAAGCGGCCGGAGGGGATGCCGGTCTGGAAGCGCTGCAGCGGCTCTTCCTTCTGCATGCCGATGATGGAATCGTAGTCACCGGTCATGCCGGCGTCGGTCATATAGGCGGTGCCGCCGGGCAGCACCTGGTGATCGGCGGTGGGCACATGGGTGTGGGTGCCGACCACGAGGCTGACGCGGCCATCGCAGAAGAAGCCCATGCCCTGCTTCTCGGAGGTCGCCTCGCCGTGGAAATCCACCACGATCGCATCCGCCGCCTGCCGCAACGGACAGGCCTCGAGCTCGCGCTCGACCGCGGCGAAGGGATCGTTGGAGGGCTCCATGAAGACGCGGCCGATCGCGTTGATGACGAGCGCACGCTTGCCGTTCTTGGTGTCGACGAGCGTGGCGCCGCGGCCCGGCGCGTGGCGCGGAAAATTCAACGGGCGGATCAGGCGCGGGGCGCGCTCGATGAACACCAGCGCTTCCTTTTGATTCCACGCATGGTTGCCGAGCGTGATGGCGTCGGCTCCGGCATCCAGGAAGTCCTGGTAGATGGCCTCGGTGATGCCGAAGCCGCCGGCAGCATTCTCGCCATTGACGATGACGAGATCGAGCGACCAGTCACGGATCATGCGGGGAAGATGTTCTGAGATGGCAGTGCGGCCGGTCTTGCCGACCACATCACCGACGAAGAGGATACGCAAATTCAGCTACTCCCGGAAATCGAACGTCTTGCGCTCCGTTAGCACATAATCAAGCGCGACGTCGTGCGACAAAGCCGGAACCGCCTTGATTTCCTGCACCGCAAAGCCAAGTCCGATGCCGATCACGTGCTTGGTCTTGCGCAGATGGGTGAAGGTGAAGTCGTAATAGCCGGCGCCATAGCCGATCCGGTGGCCGACCCGGTCGAAAGCGGCGAGCGGCACCAGCATGACGTCGGGGATCAACTCGGCCGCAACCGGCGACGGCTCGGGGATACCGAGCGAACCAAGCGTCAGCCGGTCGCCCTTGGCCCAGGCACGGAAGAGCAGGGAATGGCCGCGCGCGGTGACCGCCGGCAGCGCAAGCTGTGCGCCCTGCTCGGCGAGCTTCAGCATCAGCGGCATCGGATCGATCTCGCTGCGGATCGGGGAATAGCCGGAGACGATCGTGCCCTGCGCGATCTCAAACGGCAGTCCGCGCTTGGCGATCTTCGCGGCGGCAGCAGTGCGCTCCTCTTCGCTCAGCGCATCACGTCGGGTGAGCGCGGCGCTGCGGAGCTCAGCCTTCGGAGAGATCGCGCGCATGATGTCTTGCTCCACGGTCATCACCCGCGAAGGCGGGTGATCCAGTATTCCAGAGCCGTCAGAGCGTTTTCAAGCGAAGTGGATACCGGTTCGCGTAAAGAAAACGCGTCAAACAAAAATGAAGAGCTTCGGATCAATCAGAACCGATGCTCCAGTGATCAACCTGCGAAGCCGCGGCGTACTGGATACCCCGCTTTCCGGGGTATGACCGACGCCGGGTACCCGTGAACACCGCATGCAAAAAACAAAGCGCGAAGCCGCAGAGGCCGTTGGAGCGCTCGATCCCGGAGTTCCCTACGAAAGTAGGTGGGCACCATATGTCCGGGTCCACGGACCCGGCCAGGGACAGTTCCCTAAAGGATCGATAAGGCCCCGGGGATATATGGCTCCTGACGCGCAACGCAGCTTCGCAAGGGGTAATGTAGCGATCCCCGCGGCGTTCCGCCAGCGGGAAGGAAGTTGTCCTCACCCACCCCTGAAAGGGGCGGGTCGACGCGAATGAAATGAGCAGCGGGGAGGGGTCAAGTCTCTCCGCAGAGAGACTGGCCGAGTGGAGAGAGTTGACCGTCCCCGGTTCGCATTTCGCTGCGCTACATGCGAACCGACCCTCCCCTTTCAGGGGAGGGTGAGACAGCGAGCTAACCGATCGCGATACCGCCGCCGATGGTGCGGTTGAGCACCTGTGTGGTTTTCTCGATCCGCTCAGCGGCGGCGTTGAGTGCGTTCGAGATCGCGACTTGCGTGGCGCGGGCGCGATCGACCGCGGCGGCTCCGGAGTCGCGTAAGGATTCGATTTCCTGCTCCAGGCTGCGGATGCGTGCGCCGGCGTCGACCAGTTCGTCGCAGGCGGTGAGCGCCGCCATCACGGTCAGGCGCGCATCGCCGATCTCACCGAACTTGCCGCGCAGCGATTCGATGCGCGATTCAAGGTTCTCCGCGAGCTTCAAGAGACGAACTTCCTGCCCCTCTTCGCACGCCATGCGGTATTGCCGGCCGTTGATGGTGACGTTGATGTGACTCATCGCGTGTTCTCCTCGCCATCAAGCACGGCGCGGATGGTGCCGATTGCCGCATCCAGCTTCTCGGCGATCTCGCGATTGGTGCGCTCGAGCTTGCGCGTCTTCACCAATGAGCTATCGAGCTCGTCCGCAAGCCGCGAGCGATCCGCACCGAGCGCCTGGATCCGGCTCGCCAGTTCGTTCTCGTCGCGGTCAGCCTCGCGCCGCCGCTCAACGGCGCTTTCCAGAGCATCCAGCGCCGCCATCAGCCGCCGTGTGGCGGCGTCGACGTCGGCGATAGCGGGCTCGGCATTGGCAGCCGCGTTGGTGGAACGATCGCTCATACGAGACAAGGTACATCCTCGATGGCGTGGCCGTCCGCGAATCCTTGCGGTTCGGCAAGCGCTTAGGCGATGAAATTTACGTGGTGAGCGAGGCCGGCGCAACGCCGCCGGTAAACTATGCACCGATAGATGGAGCCGCCCCGGGGGTCGCACCTGTCGGTTTTACCCAGGCCCGTCCGCTCGGGAAACCGGCGCCCAGAGGGTTCGTGCCCCCTTCGGCCGGACACACCGGAGGCAACTTTGCGGCCGAAAGCGCGTTTCCTTGCCTTCGACTTCCCTTGGACTTCCGGAATTGAGGTGCTATCCAGCCTTTCCCCGTGCCTACCACCCCCATATGGCGGCCCTCCGGGCGGCGCGCATGCAAGCCAAGCTTCTCATTTCAGACGGATTTTCATCATGACGCAAGTCGATCACACCCGTATGGCCAACGCCATTCGTGGGCTCGCAATGGATGCGGTCGAGAAGGCGAAATCCGGCCATCCCGGGCTGCCGATGGGTGCGGCCGACGTCGCGACCGTCCTGTTTACACAGTTTCTGAAATTCGATGCGGCCGACCCGGCCTGGCCGGACCGCGACCGCTTCGTGCTCTCGGCCGGCCACGGCTCGATGCTGCTCTATTCGCTGTTGTACCTCACGGGCAACAAGGACATGACGCTCGACCATCTCAAGCACTTCCGTCAATTGGGTTCGCTGACGCCGGGGCATCCGGAGAACTTCCACACCAAGGGCATCGAGACCACCACCGGCCCGCTCGGCCAGGGCATCTCGACGGCGGTCGGCATGGCGGTCGCGGAGAAGATGCTCGCTGCCGAATTCGGCAAGAAGATCGTCAACCATCACACCTACGTGCTCGCCTCTGACGGCGACCTGATGGAAGGCGTGTCGCAGGAAGCGATCGCGCTCGCCGGCCACTGGCGGCTCAACAAGCTGATCGTGCTCTATGACGACAACGGCATCTCGATCGACGGCCCGACATCGCTTGCGGATTCCGTCGACCAGGTGAAGCGATTCAAGTCGGCGGGATGGGCCGCCGAGCACATCAACGGCCAGGATCAGAAAGCGATCGCGGACGCGATTACGCGCGCGCAGAAATCGAGCAAGCCGACGCTGATCGCCTGCAAGACCACGATCGGCTACGGCGCGCCGACCAAGGCCGGCACCAACAAGGTCCATGGCGAAGCGCTCGGCGCCGACGAACTGAAGGCCGCCAAGGAAAAGCTCGGCATCTCGCTCGAACCGTTCTCGGTGCCCGATGACGTGCTGAAGGCCTGGCGCGAAGCGGGTGCGCGCGGCGCGGCGGAGCGCCAGGAGTGGGACGCACGTTACGCCGAGCTCGGCAGCCGCAAGCGCGCGGAATTCGAGCGCCGGCTGCGGCACGAACGGCCGGCGTCGCTGGCGAAGGCGCTGAAGGGACACAAGAAGGCGCTGCTCGAAAACCCGCTCAACGTCGCGACCCGCAAATCGTCGGAGGCCGCGATCGAGGTGATCGCCGCCGCGATGCCGATGGAATTTCTCGCCGGCTCGGCCGACCTCACCGGCTCCAACAACAACAAGGCGAAATCGGCGGTCAACTTCTCCGCCAAGACGCCGAAGGGCCGCTTCATCCACTACGGCATCCGCGAGCACGGCATGGCCGCGGCGATGAACGGCATCTTCCTGCACGGCGGCTTTGCGCCGAACGGCGCCACCTTCCTGGTGTTCACCGACTATGCGCGGCCGGCGATGCGACTTGCGGCGTTGATGGGCACCGGCGTCGTCTATGTCATGACGCATGACTCGATCGGCCTTGGTGAAGACGGCCCGACGCACCAGCCGGTCGAACATCTTTCCGCGCTGCGCGCCATTCCCAACATGCGCGTTTTCCGCCCCTGCGATGCCATCGAGGTTGCAGAATGCTGGGAACTCGCGTTGAACCGGATCGACGGCCCGACGGTGCTGGCGCTGACGCGACAGAACCTGCCGCAGCTTCGAACCACCGCGCCTGCCGACAATCCGTGCAGCCATGGCGCCTATGAGCTGGTCGCGGCGCAAGGTGACGCAAAAGTGTCATTCTTCGCCTCCGGTTCCGAAGTTCAGATCGCTGTCGACGCGCAGAAACAGCTCGCGGAACGCGGCATCCCGTCGCGGGTTGTGTCGGTGCCTTCGCTCGAATTGTTGCTGGCGCAGCCGGAAGAGCGGAAAAAGGCCATCATCGGCAACGCGCCGATCAAGGTCGCGATCGAGGCGGCCGTGCGCTGGGGCTGGGATGCCGTGATCGGCCAGGACGGCGAGTTCATAGGCATGCACGGTTTCGGCGCCAGCGCGCCCGCCAAGGACCTTTTCAAGCATTTCGGAATTACCGCCGAGGCCGCCGTTAACGCTGCCCTGAAGCGCGTCGGCTAGCGGTTGAGCTTGCCCCGAAAAAGGACTAGGTAACTCCTATCTAATCCGTCCTCGTCCGGCCGAACCGGGCGATCCGCCGTAACACCCTCGCTGGAGCACGCGCCAGCGGGGACGGCAACAGCTATTAGAGGAGTGAAACAGCATGGCAGTCCGGGTCGCAATCAACGGGTTCGGCCGCATCGGCCGCAATGTGCTTCGAGCCATCGCCGAGTCTGGCCGCAAGGACATCGAAGTGGTCGGGATCAATGATCTCGGCCCGGTCGAGACCAACGCCCATTTGCTCCGTTTCGACTCCGTGCACGGCCGCTTCCCGGGCACCGTCACCGTCGATGGCGATACGATCAGCGTCGGCGACAGCAAGATCAAGGTGTCCGCCGAGCGCGATCCGTCCAAGCTGCCCTGGAAGGATCTGGGCGTCGATGTCGCGCTGGAATGCACCGGCATCTTCACCGCCAAGGATAAGGCGTCCGCGCATCTGACCGCCGGCGCCAAGCGCGTGCTGGTCTCCGCGCCCGCCGACGGCGCTGATGCCACCATCGTCTACGGCGTCAACCATGACACGCTGACCAAGGAGCACCTGGTGATCTCCAACGGCTCCTGCACAACCAACTGTCTCGCGCCGGTGGCGAAGGTCTTGAACGACACGGTCGGCATCGAGACCGGCTTCATGACCACGATCCATGCCTATACCGGCGACCAGCCGACGCTGGACACGCTGCACAAGGATCTCTACCGCGGCCGCGCGGCGGCGATGTCGATGATCCCGACCTCGACCGGCGCAGCCAAGGCGATCGGCCTGGTGCTGCCTGAACTGAAGGGCAAGCTCGACGGCGTTGCGATCCGCGTGCCGACGCCGAACGTCTCGGTGGTGGACCTGAAGATCGTCGCCAAGCGCGCAACCGACGCCAAGGAAATCAACGAGGCGATGAAGCGCGCCTCGGAGCAGCAGCTCAAGGGCATCCTGGGCTACACCACCGCGCCGAACGTCTCGATCGACTTCAACCACGATCCGCATTCGTCGACCTTCCACATGGACCAGACCAAGGTGCAGAACGGTACGCTCGTGCGCGTGATGTCGTGGTACGACAACGAGTGGGGTTTCTCCAACCGCATGGCCGACACCGCCGTCGCGATCGGGAAGCTGCTGTAACCATTTGTTTGTCGTCATGCCCGGCCTTGAGCCGGGCATCCACGTCTTTGTTTCCGTAGGAGCAAGGGCGTGAATGGACGGGACATAGGCGAGCGAAAGCGACGCCGTCCTTCGGACGGCGAAGCCCGCCCATGACAGAGGAAGCCCTGACATGAAAAACTTCCGCACCCTCGACGACGTTGACGTGAAGGGCAAGCGAGTGCTGCTCCGCGTCGATCTGAATGTGCCCATGGAAAATGGCCGCGTCACCGATACCACGCGGCTGGACCGTGTCGCGCCGACGATCACCGAGCTTTCCGACAAAGGCGGCAAGGTCATCCTGCTGGCGCATTTCGGCCGTCCCAAGGGACGCGATCCCAAGGAATCGCTGAAGCCGGTCGCTGAGGCGCTGTCGAAAGTGATCAAGAAGCCGGTCGCTTTCGCCGACGACTGCATCGGCGAGCCCGCGGCAAACGCTGTGGCGGCGCTGAAGGACGGCGAGATCCTCTGTCTGGAGAATACCCGCTTCCACAAGGAGGAAGAGAAGAACGATCCGGCCTTCGTCGCGGAACTGGCAAAGCTCGGCGACATCTGGGTCAATGACGCGTTCTCGGCGGCGCACCGCGCCCATGCCTCGACCGAAGGCCTCGGCCACAAGCTGCCGGCCTATGCCGGACGCACCATGCAGGCCGAGCTCGACGCGCTCGGCAAGGCCTTGGAAGCCCCGAGCAAGCCGGTCATCGCGATTATCGGCGGCGCCAAGGTTTCCACCAAGATCGACCTGCTCGAAAATCTCGTGACCAAGGTCGACGCGCTCGTGATCGGCGGCGGCATGGCCAACACCTTCCTGCATGCGCAGGGCGTCGGCATCGGCAAGTCGCTGGCGGAGAAGGATCTCGCCGCGACCGCGCTGCGCATCCTGGACAAGGCCGCGGCCTCCAATTGCGCCATCATCCTTCCCGTCGATGCCGTCGTCTCCTTCCACTTCGCGGCCAATTCGCCATCGCATGCCTACGGCCTGGACGCGATCCCGGCCGAGGGCATGATCCTCGACGTCGGCCCGCAATCGATCGCCCGCATCCATGCCGCGATCGACGATGCGGCGACGCTGGTGTGGAACGGCCCGCTCGGCGCCTTCGAGCTGCCCCCGTTCGATCGCGGCACCGTGGTGGCCGCCAAGCACGCCGCCGAACGCACCAAGGCCAAGAAGCTGATTTCGGTCGCAGGCGGCGGCGATACCGTCGCGGCGCTGAACCAGGCCGGCGTGGCGCACGATTTCACCTATGTCTCGACCGCCGGCGGCGCATTTCTTGAATGGATGGAAGGCAAACCGCTGCCGGGCGTCGAAGTCCTGAAAATCCGCTGACTACCAGTTCACGCGCGAACGCACTGCAAATACAGGGAGAATTCGGATGGCGCGCATTACCTTGCGGCAACTGCTCGACCATGCGGCTGAGCACGATTACGGGGTGCCGGCCTTCAACATCAACAATATGGAGCAGGCGCTGTCGATCATGGAGGCAGCCTCGAGCGTTGACGCGCCCGTCATCATCCAGGCTTCGCGCGGCGCACGCGCCTATGCCAATGACGTGATGCTCAAGCACATGATGGACGCCCTCACCGAGATCTATCCGCAGATCCCGGTCTGCGTGCATCTCGACCACGGCAACGAGCCCGCCACCTGCATGACTGCGATCCAGTCCGGCTTCACCTCTGTCATGATGGACGGCTCGCTGAAGGCCGACGGCAAGACGCCCGGCGACTGGGATTACAATGTCGGCGTGACCAGGACGGTCACGAACATGGCCCATCTCGGCGGCATTTCGGTGGAAGGCGAACTCGGCGTGCTCGGCTCGCTCGAGACTGGCATGGGCGACAAGGAAGACGGCCACGGCGCCGAAGGCAAGCTCTCCCACGACCAGCTGCTGACCAATCCGGATGAAGCCGTGAAGTTCGTGAAGGAGACCAAGGTTGACGCGCTCGCGATCGCGATGGGCACCTCGCACGGCGCCTACAAGTTCACCCGCAAACCGGACGGCGACATCCTCGCCATGAACGTGATCGAGGAGATCCACCGTAAATTGCCGAACACGCATCTGGTGATGCACGGCTCCTCTTCCGTGCCGCAGGACCTGCAGGACATCATCAACGAGTTCGGCGGCAAGATGAAGCCGACTTGGGGCGTGCCTGTCTCCGAGATCCAGCGCGGCATCAAGAACGGCGTGCGCAAGATCAACATCGATACCGACAACCGCATGGCGATGACCGGGCAGATCCGCAAGGTGCTCAAGGAGCACCCCGAAGAGTTCGACCCGCGCAAATATTTGAAGCCCGCGATGGAAGCGATGACCAAACTGTGCAAGCAACGGCTGCAGGAGTTCAATACCGCCGGCCAGGCCAGCAAGATCAAGAAAGTGCTGACCACGGCGGAAATGGCCAAGCGCTACGCCAAGGGCGAGCTCGATCCGAAGGTGGCGTGAAGCCGCCGCCGTAGCCCGGGTGAAGCGAAAGCGTAACCCGGGGCCACTTGCAACGCGGACGCGTTCCGCTCCACCCGGGCTACAAGCTCTCCACCCTCCCCTCGCACCCGGAAGGCGGAGGGTCGTTCGATTTGTAGTCGCTGTTCGATTTTAATGTTTAATCCTGCTCCGGCTTGCGCGACCGCCGGCCGCGGCGAACGTTTTCTAGGCAATTGCCCGATAACCGCCTATTTTGGTTTGCAAGGGCATGAACCATCTGGAGGACGTTCCATGAATCTCGCTGACCTCAACAAGATCGCGCTTGCCATGGTTACCCCGGGCAAGGGCATTTTGGCCGCCGACGAATCCTCAGGGACCATCAAGAAGCGCTTCGACGCGATCGGCGTGGAATCGACCGAGGAGAACCGTCGCGACTACCGCGAGATGCTGTTTCGCTCGACGGAGGCGATGAGCAAATATGTCTCCGGCGTCATCCTCTATGACGAGACGATCTGGCAGAACGCAAAGGACGGCACGCCGCTGGTCAAGCTGATCGAGCAGGCCGGCAGCATCCCCGGCATCAAGGTGGACGAGGGCACGCAAGCCTTGCCCGCCTGCCCCGGCGAACTCGTGACCGTCGGCCTCGACAAGCTTGCCGAGCGGCTGAAGAAATATTACGAGCGCGGCGCGCGCTTTGCGAAATGGCGCGCCGTGATCGACATCGGACAGGGTATTCCCACGACCACCGCAATCCATGTCAACGCGCATGCGCTGGCGCGCTACGCCGCACTGTGCCAGGCGGCGCAGATCGTGCCGATCGTTGAGCCGGAGGTGCTGATGGACGGCGGCCATGACATCGACCGCTGCTACGAGGTGACGCAGCAGGTGCTCAACACCGTATTCCGCGAACTGTTCATGCAGCGCGTCGCACTCGAAGGCATGGTGCTGAAGCCGAATATGGTGGTATCCGGCAAGAAGAGCCCGAAGCAGGCATCGGTGCAGGAGGTTGCCGAAAAGACCATCCGGCTCCTGAAGGCCTGCGTGCCCGCGGCCGTGCCCGGCATTGCCTTCCTCTCCGGCGGCCAGAGCGATGAAGAGGCGACCGCGCATCTTGACGCCATGAACCGGATCGGCGGCCTGCCCTGGAAACTCACCTTCTCCTACGGCCGCGCGCTGCAGGCGGCGCCGCAGAAGGCGTGGTCCGGCAAGGCCGGGAATGTCGCGGCCGGCCAGCGCGCCTTCACCCACCGCGCACGCATGAACGCGCTCGCGAGCAAGGGCGAGTGGGAAACCGGCCTGGAAAAGAAGGTGGCATAATTGGCCGCAAAGCCCGTTCCGCCGCGCCCGGCGCCGCGCCTCTATCTCGCGACGCCGGTGGTGGAAGATCCCTCCGAACTCATCGCAAGCCTGCCCGCTTTGCTCGCCGCGGCCGATGTAGCGGCAGTGCTGGTGCGGCTGCGCGAGACCGACCAGCGCACGATGATCTCGCGCGTGAAAGCGCTGGCGCCGGTGGTCCAGAACGCGGCCGCCGCGCTCCTGATCGACGGCCATGTCGAGCTCGTCGCGCGCGCCGGCGCCGACGGCGCGCATCTCACCGGCCTTGCCGCGCTGGAGGACGCGCTGCCGTCGCTGAAGCCGGACCGCATCGCCGGCGTCGGCGGGCTGCCGACGCGCCACGAGTCCATGGCCGCCGGCGAGCTCGGCGCCGATTACGTGCTGTTCGGCGAGCCCGATGCGAGCGGGCAGCGGCCCTCGACGCAGGCGATCGCCGAGCGGCTCAACTGGTGGGACGAATTGTTCGAGCCGCCCTGCGTCGGCTACGCCATTTCGCGTGAAGAGGCTTTCGAATTTGCAGCCGCCGGCGCAGACTTCGTCCTGGTCGGCGATTTCATTTTCGCCGACCAGCGCGGCGCTGGCACAGCGCTCGCCGAGGTCGGCGCGACCATCCGCGAAGCGCATGCGAGCGCGCTTGGGAAGCCAAGGGCAGGACTGACTCCGGAATGAGTCTGCTGCGTCCGATAGCGGTGGTGCTCGGCTGCGCCGTGCTGACGACGGGCGCGGTCGCGCAGATTTCGCTGACGCCGCCCGCCGCACAGGCGCCGGCCAGCAAGCCGGCTCCGAAAAAGGAGGCGCCGAAGCCTGCGCCAAAGCCGAAGGCAGCAGCGGAAAAGCCGAAGGCCGCGGCGGAAAAGAAGCCGGCCACGCCAAAGCCGTCGCCTTCACCTTCCCCATCGCCGAGCCCGACGCACCCGTTCGACGATCCCAATGTCGATCTCGTCTATGGCGCCTATCAGCGCGGCCTCTACAAGACCGCCTTCGACCTCGCCACCAACCGCGCAAACTACGCCCGCGACCCCAAGGCGATGACGATGCTGGGCGAGCTTTATGCCAACGGGCTCGGCGTCAAGCGCGATTACGGCAAGGCGGCCGAATGGTACCAGCGCGGGTCCGACGCCGGCGACCGCGAGGCGATGTTCGCGCTCGCGATGATGCGGCTTGCCGGCCGCGGCGGCCCGGTGAACAAGGACGAGGCGGTCAAGCTGCTGGCGTCCTCGGCCAAACTCGGCAATCCCAAGGCGGCCTATAATCTGGCGCTGCTTTACCTCGACGGCCAGACGCTGCCGCAGGACCTCAAGCGCTGTGCCGAATTGTTGCGGATGGCGGCCGACGCCGGCAGTCCCGAGGCGCAGTACGCGCTCGCGACCTTCTACAAGGAGGGCACCGGCGTGCCCAAGGATCTCGAGAAATCGGTGCGGCTGTTGCAGGCCGCCTCGCTCGCCGACAATGTCGATGCCGAGGTCGAGTATGCGATCGCGCTCTACAACGGCTCCGGCACGCCGCGGAACCAGCCGGCGGCGGTGGCGCTACTGCGCAAGGCGGCCCGGCAGAACTCGCCGATCGCGCAGAACCGCCTCGCCCGCCTGCTCGCCACCGGCCAGGGCGTGCCGCAGGACAAGGTCGAGGCGTTGAAATGGCACACCGTCGCCAAGACCGCAGGCAAGGGCGATCCGGAACTGGACGAGATGCTGCTGGACATGAGCCCGCAGGACCGCGCCAAGGCCGAGGAGGCCGCACGCAATTGGCTCGGCACCGGCAAATGACGCCTTGACGGCGCCATCCCGAGAGGGCACGCAGTCGGAAATCCCCGACGGCGCTTGGGCCGTTTTCCCACCGACAAGCCCTCCATCATGCTCTATTCCGCCCTCATCAACGTCATGGTCAAGGCCGCGCGCCGCGCCGGCCGCAGCCTCAAGCGCGATCTCGGCGAGATCGAGCACCTGCAGGTGTCGCTGAAGGGGCCGGCGAACTTCGTCTCGCTGGCCGACAAGCGCGCCGAGGAGATGCTCTACACCGACCTCGCCAAGGCCCGCCCGGGCTACGGCTTCATCGGCGAGGAAGGCGGCACCCGCGAGGGCACCGACAAGAGCCACAGCTGGATCGTCGATCCGCTCGACGGCACCACCAACTTCCTGCACGGGATCCCGCAATTCGCGATCTCGATCGGGCTGGCGCGCGAGGGCACGGTGATCGCGGGGGTGATCTACAACCCCGCCAATGACGAGCTCTATATCGCCGAGCGCGGCAAGGGCGCCTTCCTCAACGACCAGCGCCTGCGCGTCGCCGGCCGCCGCAGGCTTGACGAATGCGTGGTCGCCTGCGGCCTGCCCCATATCGGCCGCGGCGACCATGGACTGGCGCTGAAGGAGATGGCCGTGCTGCAGAACAAGGTCGCCGGCTTCCGCCGCTTCGGCGCCGCCTCGCTCGACCTCGCCTTCGTCGCCGCCGGCCGCCTCGACGGCTATTGGGAACGCAACCTCTCCCCGTGGGACATCGCAGCCGGGCAGATCATGGTGCGCGAGGCCGGCGGCACCGTGAGCGGCATCGAGGGCAATGACGATCCGTTGCAAACCGGACACGTGGTCTGCGGTAACGAATTCGTGCACGGCGAACTGGTGAAGATTTTGAAGCCGCTGGGATAGTTGCTTCTTTGCAACCAAGTCGTCATGGCCGGGCTTGACCCGGCCATCCATCATCTTCGCAAAGAGTCGTTTTGGCGATGGATTGCCGGGTCAAGCCCGGCAATGACATGTCAGTGCGTTGGCCGTGCCGGCGCCGCATGCGGCTGCTGTGGCGCCGCCTCCTTCGGCTCGCGGTCGCCGGCCAGCACGCGTTGAACGCTGACGAAGAACACCGGGATCATCAACAGCGCCAGGATCACGACCGCGATCATGCCACCCATGACGACGGTGCCGAG
Source organism: Bradyrhizobium elkanii WSM2783 (assembly GCF_000472865.1). GTDB lineage: Bacteria > Pseudomonadota > Alphaproteobacteria > Rhizobiales > Xanthobacteraceae > Bradyrhizobium > Bradyrhizobium elkanii_A. The sequence continues at coordinate 84,668 of NZ_AXAP01000012.1, forward strand.
CGCCTGCTGGCTGGCGCCGCCGGCGCCGCTGGCGATCGCCATCGGGAACACGCCGAACACGAAGGCGAGGCCGGTCATCAGGATCGGGCGGAAACGCAGCGAACAGGCCTCGATGGTCGCCTCGAGCAGCGGCTTGCCATGGGCGCGCAGGTCCTTGGCGAATTCGATGATCAGGATGGCGTCCTTGGCGGCAAGGCCGATGATGGTGATCAGGCCGACGGTGAAATAGACGTCGTTGGCGAGCCCGCGCATGCTCGCGGCGATCACCGCGCCGGTGACGCCGAGCGGTATGGTCAGCAGCACCGCAATCGGAATCGTCCAGCTCTCGTACAGCGCGGCGAGCAGGAGGAACACGACCAGCACCGACAAGCCTAGCAGGAACGGCGCCTGCGAGCCCGACAGCTTCTCCTGCAGCGACTGTCCGGTCCACTCATAGCCGAACCCGCGCGGCAATCTGTTCGCGAGCCGCTCCATCTCGTTCAGGGCATCGCCCGAGGTATAGCCGGCTCGCGCCTCGCCGGAGATGCGCACGGCGGGATAATAGTTGAAGCCCGCGATCTGGGTCGGTCCCTTCTGCCATTCGACCGTGGCGAATGACGAGAACGGCACGAGCTGCCCGCGGTTGTTCTTGACGTTGTAATTCAGAATGTCATCCGCATTCATGCGGGTGAACTTGTCCGCCTGTACCACGACGCGCTGCATGCGGCCGCGGTTCGGGAAATCGTTGATGTAGTTCGAGCCGAGATTGGTCGAGATCGTATTGTTGATGTCCTCGAAGGTGACGCCAAAGGCGCCGGCCTTTTCCCGGTCGATCACCAGATTGACCTGCGGCGCCGGCGGCAGGCCTTCGATATAGACCTTCTGCAGCACGGGGCTGGCATTGGCTTCCGCGATCAGGCGGTCGGCGGCGGCCATGAGCTGGGCGTAACCCTTCTGGCCGCGGTCCTGCAGGCGGAACGAGAAGCCCGAGGAGTTGCCGAGGTTGTCGATCGGAGGTGGCTGCAGCGCCGAGATCTTGGCGTCGCGGATCGATGAAAGGTCGCGGTTGATGTCGGCGACGATTGCGGCCGCCGAATCCTTCGGCCCGCGCTCCGACCAGTCCTTCAGCGTGATGAAGGCCTGCGCGGTGTTGAAGCCCTGGCCGAGGAAGCTGAAGCCGGTGAGAAACGTGACGTTCTCGATGGCGGAGCGTGCCAAAAGATACTTCTCGACCTTCTCGATCGCGGCCTCGGTGCGGGCGAAGGAGGAATCCGAGGGCGTCTGCACGTCGGTGGTGATGAAGCCCTGGTCGTCGACCGGCAGGAAGCCGCCGGGCAGCCGCATGAAGCCCCAGCCAAGCCCGACCAGAAGCGCGACATAGATCAGCATCAGCCGTCCGGTGCGCTTCAGCGTCCATCCAACCGTGCGCGTATAGCCGTCGCGGCCGGCATCGAGCGTGCGGTTGAACCAGCCGAACACGCCGCGGCGGCCATGGCCGTGCCCGGCCGTGACCGGCTTGAGCAACGTCGCGCACAGGGCCGGCGTCAGCGACAGCGCCAGCAGCGCCGAGAACGAGATGGCGGCGACCATGGTGACCGAGAACTGGCGGTAGATGATTCCGACCGATCCCGGGAAGAACGCCATCGGGATGAACACGGCAACCAGCACCAGCGTGATGCCGATGATGGCGCCGGTGATCTGCGACATCGCCTTGCGGGTCGCCTCCTTCGGAGGCAAGCCCTCCTCGGCCATGATGCGCTCGACGTTCTCGACCACGACGATGGCGTCGTCGACGAGGATGCCGACCGCCAGCACCATGCCGAACATGGTCAGCATGTTGATGGAATAGCCGAGAAGCATCAGCGTGGCGCAGGCGCCAAGCAGCGCGACGGGCACGACGATGGTCGGGATGATGGTGTAGCGGATGTTCTGCAGGAACAGGAACATCACGATGAAGACCAGCACCACGGCTTCGACCAGCGTCGTCAGCACCTTCTCGATCGCAGCCTCGACCACGGGCGTGATGTTGTAGGGGATCTCATAAGAGATGTTGGCCGGGAAGAAGCGCGACAGCTCCTTCATCTTGGCTTCCACCGCGCTTGCGGTCGCGAGCGCGTTGCCGGTCGGCGACAGCAGCACCGAGAGGCCCGCCGTCGGCTTGCCGTTGAGGCGGGTCTGGAACTGGTAGCTGAGGCCGCCGATCTCAAGCCGCGCAACGTCGCGCAGGCGCACGGTCGAGCCATCAGGATTGGCGCGCAGGATGATGGCGCCGAACTCGTCCGGCGAAGAGAGCTGGCCCTTCACCAGAACCAGCGCCGAAACCCGTTGCGAGTCCGTCGCCGGCTCCGCGCCGATGCTGCCCGAGGCGACCTGCGCGTTCTGCGCTGCAATTGCCTTGTTGACGTCGTCGGCGGTCAAGCCATAGCCGACCAGCTTTGCCGGATCGAGCCAGATGCGCAAGGAGCGCTCGGTCGAATACAGCGTGGCGCGGCCGACGCCGGGGATGCGGCGGATTTCCCCGAGCACATTGCGGATCATGAAGTCGCCAAGCCCGATTTCATCGAGGCTGCCATCGGTCGAGTTCAGCGTGATGATCTGCAGCACCGCGCTGGACGCTTCCTCGACCAGGATGCCCTGCTGGATCGCGGCGCGCGGCAGGCGCGCCTCGATGCGCTTGAGGCGGTTCTGCACCTCGACGGAGGCCTGGCTGGTCTCGGTGCCCGGGACGAAATTGGCGATGATCTCGACCTGGCCGAGCGAGTCGCTGGTGGATTCGAAATTCAGGATGCCGGAGGCGCCGTTCAGCTCCTCCTCGATCAGCCGGGTGACGCTGTTATAGAGATTTTCCGGCGAGGCGCCGGGATAGCTGGTCGAGATCGAGATCGAGGGCGGCGCAATGATCGGATATTGCGCGATCGCCAGCAGCGGAATCGAGATCGCGCCGATCAGGCAGATGAAGAGCGCGACGACCCAGGCGAAGATCGGCCTGTCGATGAAAAAGCTCGCCATCTCGGATCACCGCAGCGCTTGCGCGGCTTTATTTTCCCCCGGCACAACGATCGAAGCATCCGCCGCCTCGGTGAATGCCTGCGGCCGGACCTTGTCGCCTGCCGCAAATTTCTGGAAGCCCTCGACCACGACGCGGTCGCCGGACTTCAGACCTTCGGTCACGAACACCTGCCCATTCTGCAGCGAGCCGGTACGCACGGGCTGAACCGCGACGCGACCGTCGTCCTTGACCACGAACACCTCGCTGCCGCCACCGCCATTGCGCTGAATCGCCTGCTGCGGGACCGCGATCGAGTCGGAATCGATGCCCTGCTCGATCAGCACGCGCACATACATGCCCGGCAACAATTCGCGCCTTGGATTGGGGAACTCGCCACGCAGGGTCACCTGCCCGGTATAGGCGTCGACCTTGGCGTCGGAGAACAAGAGCTTGCCGGGAATCGAATAAATCGTGCCATCGTCCTGCAACAGGCGCACCTTCATCGCGTCGGGCGCGATGCGGTCGAGTTCGCCGGTCTCGAATGCGCGGCGTAGCTGGTTGAGCTCGGTGACCGACTGGGTGAAGTCGGCATAGATCGGATCGATCTGTTGGATGGTCGCAAGCGAGGTGGAATCGTTCTGCACCACCAGCGCGCCTTCGCTGACCAGGGCGGCGCCGACGATGCCGTCGATGGGAGCACGGATGGTGGCGTAATCCAGATTGAGCTTGGCGCGCGCGAGATCCGCCTCGCGGGCCGCGACATCCGCTTCGGCCTGGCGCTGCGCGGCAATCGCCTTCTCGTTCTCGGCCTCGGGCATCGCCTTCTGGCTGTAGAGCGTGGTAACGCGATGCGCGTGCTGGGCCGCCTGATCGAGCACGGCCTTGGCGCGCGCGAGCGCAGCCTGATTGGACTGCACCTCAACCTCGAATGGCCGCGGGTCGATGCGATACAGGGGATCGCCGGCCTTCACCTCGGTGCCCTGGTGGAACAGGCGCTCGACGACGATGCCGGAAACGCGCGGGCGGACTTCGGCGACCCGCGTCGGCGCGACGCGGCCGGGCAGCTCGCGCACCACCGCGCGCGGCTGCGGCTTGGCGATGACAATGCTGACCTCGGGTTCGGGCGCCGCATCCGACGCAGCAGTCGCCGCAGTCGGCTCATCACAACCGGCCAGCAGTGGCGCCGTGGCGGCCAGCATCAGGAGAATGCATGCCGTTCGTGCGCGTAGTCCGGACATTGAAAGCGTCGCCCCGAGTTTGAATTGTTGAACACACATGAACACGCGGTGTCTCTGCCGACTCCGCCTTGTCACGCTATTCAGGATAAGGTGGGGGTGCTGCGACGCAATACATGGCGGCGGCGGCTCAATGTCACATACGGAGAACATATTGAATTAGCATATTTTTCTCCGATTCACCGGATTGTGAAACCGGTTCCATTGGAGCTTGTGGGGGTAACGGACTGCGCCTTCTCCGACGCAGCGGCTGAGACCCGATTTTCTCGAGCGCGCATCGGGGAGAATCGGCTTCCGGCGTTTTCCGATGGTTTCTCCCTCTCCAGCGATCCGGTGCAGGCATCCGTCCCCTGCCTTCGCGCGACACTGCCGAATGAGGATCGGGTGCGCGTCCCGCTAAGCCGAGGTCGGCGATTCGCCCAATTGATGATGCACGGAACATTGCCGAACCAGACGATTTTGGTGGATGACGCTGCTGCGGTCGTCGCCCAATTCCGCTTCCGCCGCGAATCGCTGGTTTCCTGTCTTTCTTCCCTTGGCCGCTGTGCCATATTGGCTGCCCAACGCGGCTTTTCGCAACGGACATGCCGGCAATGCCCTCCTCTCCCCGCTCCGACATGGAGACCGAACTCAGCAAACTGTCCTCTCCACGGATCTTCCTGGTGCGGATGCTGGTATTTTTGGTGCTGTGCGCACTGATCGGCATCGTTCTCTACAAGCAGATCGTCGTCGCCTTCTTCGCCAATCCGGGGCTGAACGCGCTGATCGGCGCGGTGCTCTTGATCGGCATCATCCTGTCGTTCCGCCAGGTGATCCGGCTCTATCCCGAGGTGCGATGGGTCAACAATTTCCGAATCGCCGATCCCGGGCTCGCGATCGACCGGCGGCCGACCTTGCTGGCGCCGATGGCGGCGATCCTCGGCGGCGAGCGCAGCGGGCGGATGTCGATCAGCCAGCAGACGATGCGGCACCTGCTCGACTCCATCGCGACCCGCCTCGACGAGGCACGCGACATCTCGCGCTACATGACGGGCCTTTTGGTGTTCCTCGGCCTGCTCGGCACCTTCTGGGGCCTGATCGAAACCGTCGGCTCGGTCGGCAAGGTGATCGATGGATTGAAGGTCGGCGGCGACGCCGGCGCGCTGTTCGACACACTGAAGGAAGGCCTCGCCGCACCGCTCGGCGGCATGGGCATCTCGTTCTCGTCCTCGCTGTTCGGCCTCGCCGGTTCCCTGATCCTCGGCTTCCTCGACCTGCAATCCAGCCAGGCACAGAACCGTTTCTATACCGACCTTGAGGACTGGCTTGCGACCACAGTGCGCGAATACGCCGGTGACGGCGTCGTGGCCGCCGCAGGTGGTGGCGGCAACCTGCAGCACGCGATCGAGCGGCTGCGTGTCGCGGTGGAGGAAGGCGCGGGAACCCGCGGCACCACCGCGGCGATGGCCAATCTGGCCGAAGCGATCCAGGGATTGGTTGCGCATATGCGCACCGAGCAACAGATGATCCGGGAATGGGCCGACGGCCAGGGCGAACAGAACCGCGAGATCAAGCGCCTGCTCGAACGCCTCGCGCGTCAGCCGGAGAAGAGTTAGAGAGACGGGGACGGTGTCGATCCTGAAGACGGACGAGAGCCACACGGTTATCTCTCCCGGAGGGAGAGGTGTAACTTGCGGCTTCCCTGGAGGTACCCTTGCTAACGCTAGCAGAGAGTCAAAATGGCCCTTGCCCGTGCCCGCCGCGGTGAATCCGGCTTCAACTACTGGCCGGGCTTCGTGGACGCGCTGTCGACGCTGGTGCTGTCGATCGTGTTCCTGCTCTCGGTGTTCCTGGTGGTGCAGTTCTTCCTGTCGCAGGAAGTCTCCGGCAAGGACAAGGCGCTGGAACAGCTCAACGCCAAGATCGCCCAGCTCAACGACATGCTGTCGCTTGAAAAGCTCGGCAAGCTCAGCCTCGGCGAACAGATCGCGCAGCTCCGCGCCGGACTTGCCTCGGCCGAAGGCGAGCGCGACCGTGTCAAGGGCCTCTATGAGGGTCTGGCCAATGCCGGCAGCGACGCGCAGGGCCGCGCCACCGAGCTCACCAAGGCGCTCGATTCCGAGAAGCTGGTCTCCGCGCGGGCGCTGGCGCAAATCGAAGTGCTGAACCAGCAGATCAGCGCATTGCGTCGCCAGCTTGCCGCCCTCGAAGAAGCGCTCGATGCTTCCGAGAAACGTGACAAGGAATCGCAGGGGCGCATCGCCGATCTCGGCCAGCGATTGAACGTGGCGCTGGCGCAGCGGGTGCAGGAACTGTCGAGGTACCGCTCGGAGTTCTTCGGCCGCCTGCGCGCCATCCTGGGCAACCGGCCAGACGTCCGCATCGTCGGCGACCGCTTCGTGTTCCAGTCCGAAGTCTTCTTCGATACCGGACAGGCCACGCTGCTGCCCGAAGGCCGCGCCGAGCTCGACAAGCTCGCGGCTGCCCTGATCGACCTCGACAAGCAGATCCCGAGCGAGATCGCCTGGGTGCTCCGCGTCGACGGCCACACCGACGTGCGGCCAATCAACAGCCCGGTGTTCAAGTCGAACTGGGATCTCTCCGCCGCACGCGCGATCTCGGTGGTGCAGTATCTGGTTTCGCTCGGGGTGCCCGCACAGCGGCTCGTCGCCGCCGGCTTTGGCGAATTCCAGCCGCTCGACACAGCGCAGACGGAAGACGCCTACAAGCGTAACCGCCGCATCGAACTGAAGCTGACGGAACGGTAACGGCGATGTTGGCCAGGCTCTCGCCACAGCGTCATGGCCGGGCTTGTCCCGGCCATCCACGTTCTCTGGCGTCGCGAGCAGGAAGGACGCGGATGCCCGGGACAAGCCCGGGCATGACGGCGTTGGTGGCAGCTTGAGCGGGGCTTTTGACCTCCGCCCCTATCGCGCCGAGGACGAGGACGCGGCGATCGAGCTTTGGCGGCGAACCTGGCAGCAGGCCTATCCGACGATCGATTTCGATGCGCGCGTGGCGTGGTGGCGCGAGCGCTGGCGCGGCGAACTGGTGCCGAAGGCAACCATCATCGTCGCGGAAGAGGCAAACGCGCTGATCGGTTTCGTCACCATCGATGCAAGCGGCTATCTCGACCAGCTCGTGGTCGATCCCGCGCATTGGGGTTCAAAGCTGGCAAGCGCGCTGGTCGATGAAACCAAGCGCCTTTCGCCTGATGGCGTCACGCTGCTGGTCAATAAGGACAATGCGCGGGCCATCCGTTTTTATGAACGAAACGGCTTTGTGCATGCAGGCGAGGACGTCAACCCGACGTCAGGACGTCCGGTATTGAAGATGCGGTGGAAGCCGTAGAGCCGAGATCGTGAGCTCTCAAATCCCTTCGAACTGCAACCTCGCCAGCCGCGCATAGAGCCCGTTGGCAGCAACCAGCTCGGCATGGGTGCCCTGCTCGACGATCCTGCCATGCTCCATCACCAGGATGCGGTCGCAGGAGAGCACGGTCGCGAGCCGGTGTGCGATGACCAGTGTGGTGCGGTGGCGCATCAATTCTTCCAGCGCGGTCTGCACCAGCGTCTCGCTTTCGGCGTCGAGCGCGGAGGTGGCTTCATCGAGCAGCAAAAGCGGCGCATCGCGCAGGATCGCGCGTGCGATCGCGATGCGCTGGCGCTGGCCGCCCGACAATGTGACACCGCGTTCGCCGAGCTGGGCCTCGAAGCCGCCGGGCAGCCGGCGCAGGAATTCGGTAGCGTGCGCGAGGTCGGCGGCGCGCTCGACTTCGGCATCGGAAGCATCGGGCCGCCCGAAACGGATGTTCTCGCGCGCCGACGCTGCGAACACCACGGTGTCTTGCGGCACCAATGCCATGCGCGAGCGCACCACGCTTGGATCGGCCTGCCGGATCGGCACGCCGTCGAACGAAATCGTGCCCGAGGCGGGATCATAGAAGCGCAGCAACAGATGGAACAGCGTGCTCTTGCCCGCGCCGGAGGGACCGACGATCGCGACCTTCTCGCCTGATCGCACCGAGAACGAGACACCGTCGACGGTCTTCACCGACCGCCGCGTCGGATAGGCGAAGCTGACATTGTCGAACGCAACGTCACCACGCGCGGGCTGCGGCAGCGCGAGCGGCGCGGCCGGCGCCGTGATCTCCGGCTTGACCCGCAGGATCTCGAACAGCCGCTCGGCAGCACCGGAAGCTGCGGAGATTTCGCCCCAGACTTCGCTGAGCTGGCCGAGGGCGCTCGCAGCAAAGGCGCTGTAGAGAATAAACTGGCCCAAACGTCCCGGCGTCATCGCGCCCGCGAGCACGTCGTGCGAACCGACCCAGAGAATCAGGACCACGCTCGAGAACACGATGAAGATGATGATCAAGGTGAGCACGGCCCGTGCGCGGGTGGAGCTGCGCGCCGCGTCGTAGGCCTGCTCGACCTCGCCACCGAAGCGCGTGGCGGCGAGCCGCTCGCTGGTGAAGGCCTGCACGGTCCGGATGGCGCCGACCAGCTCGGAAGCATAGGCGCTGGCGTCCGCGAGCGTATCCTGCGCATTGCGCGACAAGCGTCGCACCCAGCGCCCGAACGCGACCAGCGGGATCACGATGATCGGGATCGCCAAGAGCACGAAGCCGGAAAGCTTCGGGCTGGTCACCACCATCATCGCGGCGGCACCGAGGAACAGCATCATGTTGCGGAGCGCGATCGACACGGAGGCGCCGACCGCTGATTTGATCTGGGTGGTATCGGCGGTCAGGCGCGACACCAACTCGCCGCTGCGCGCGGAATCGAAGAAGGACGGCGACAGCGAGATCAGATGCGCGAACACGTCGCGCCGGAGATCGGCGACGATGCGCTCGCCGATCGTCATGACCAGGTAATAGCGGGAGGCGCTGGCGCCGGCGAGCACCGCCACCACCGCGATCATCACACTGAAGTAGTTGTTGATCATGGCGATGCCTTCGGCCGTGAAGCCGAAGTCGATCACGCGCCGGATCGCGACCGGCACGATCAGCGTCGTGATCGCCGCAACCGTCAGAGAAATAAAAGCGAGGATCGCCCGTCCGCGGTAGCGCGCCACATAGGGCGCGAGCGCCAGCAGCGGCTTCAGCCTGGCGCGGCTCTTCCCTTCCGTCTCGGTCAAGGTGGCTTCAACCAGCGCTTCGCCTTCGAGCAGCGCATCGCGCCGCGGCGGCATCGGGCTGGGCGGGTGGTCAAGCTGTTCGGCTGCGCTCATCGGGACAAGGACCAGTTTTTATGTTTTCCAGATAGGCCCCGCGGAAGCGGCTGGCAAATCCGGAAGAGTCCTAATCCGGTGATCCCCGGTGGCTTGTTTTGCGGGTTTCCTTACGCTATAGAGCGGCCCAAATCCCGTATCTTTGGACCACTTGCGACGGGCGCCGGCGCGCCGAAGGAACTGCCATGAAAGCCGATATTCACCCGAATTATCATACGATTACGGTCGTGATGACCGACGGCACCGAGTACCAGACCCGCTCCACCTGGGGCAAGGAAGGCGACAAGCTGCAGCTCGACATCGACCCCAGGTCGCACCCGGCCTGGACCGGCGGCTCGCAGCAGATCCTCGACCGCGGCGGCCGCGTGTCGCGGTTCCAGAAGAAGTTTTCCGGCTTTTTGAAAAAGGACTGAACGCAAGACTGCGCTTCCTTCTTCCTTTTCGACGTTCAACGAACGCCCCTGCCAAATCAGGGGCGTTTTTTGTTTCCACGCGTCATTGCGAGCGCAGCGAAGCAATCCATGTCACCCCGCGGCGCTATGGATTGCTTCGCTACGCTCGCAATGACGGTTAGAGTTGCAGTTACCGTTCGAACGCAGCCTTCAGGCGGTTGAGCTGCGGCACCAGCGGGTTGCCGATCGCGGCGCGATCGGCGGGCGGCGCATGGATCGTGGTGTCGAGCCGGCGCACGCGTGCCTGCAGGTCCATCGAGCGGGTGATCAGGTCCTGCAATTGTTGCGGCAGTTTCTCGATCAGTTCCGCCGGACCCGGATCTGCCGCGGAGAGCTTGACCTTGGTCTTCTCCCGATTGGCCTGGGTCAGCGTCATCTCGCCTTCCTTCACCGCGCGATGCAGCAGCAGCCAGGACGCAAGCTGCATCAAACGGGTGGTCAGGCGCATGCTTTCGGTCGCGTAGGTCAGGCTGACGGACCGTTCCAGCGCCTTGGCCTGGCCGCGGCCGTCGCCATCGAGATAGGCGGCGGTCTCCTCGACCAGGTCCATGCCCTCACGGAACAAGGCTCCGAATGCCGCAGAATTGGTCAGCCGCTCGCTGAACAGAACAAGTGCGGAATCGCTTTGCGACCGCTCCAGCATGGTTAACGCCCTCACGCCACTTTTAATTTTGAACACCGCCAGCTTTGGCGCCAGCTTTATGATGAACAAATCATTGCGCTTGCCGGGCGAAGAGTCCAGCCGCATCCGGATTTATGGTTTCCGGCCGCATGGCGGCGACGACAAGCCTGTGACAAAGCCAAAAAAGAGCCGCCGTTTCCGGCGGCTTTGAAGTTGATAACAGGGAGGCGTCAAACAGAGTGGACAGGAGCCACTCGGTGTCCAAACGAGGACGATGCAGTCATAAACGAGAAAGCTTAATTGATCGTAAATGAGCGATTTTGTTTAAGCTTCGTTTGCCATATCGGCCATTGGCCTAGTTTGGGACAGGATACCAGTTTCGTAGCCCGGATGGAGAGCAGCGCAATCCGGGGATCGGTGCGAGCCGGATGCACCGGTCCCGGATTGCGCTGCGCTCCATCCGGGCTACGGGTGAGCGCTACGATTTGAAGAAGCTGTTGGCGGCTTCCTTGGAGGCGCGCTTCTTTGTCATCGCTTCGCGCAGGCGCTCCACTTCGGCCGAGAGCATCGCGATGCGGTCGGTCAATTCCTCGACCGAGAGCAGCGACAGGTCCTGCCCGATCTCGTGCGAAATCTTCTTCCTCGGCCGGTCGTCATCTTCCATCGCCATGCGCGTTCTCCGTGCTTTGCTTCAAGTATGAAAGCCGGTCTCCACTTTCCGGCCATGCTCTGTCACGATCCCGTTGCGGCGGTTGCCAGCGCGATGCAGGCTGGGTAATCAACGTGCCGCGTCTGGAATCCTCCCATTTCGCCAAGGAAAAACCATGGAAAAGCTGCCCGCGCAAATGACCGTCGTCGGCATCAGCAAGCCCGGCGGGCCGGAAGTATTGCTGCCGGAGACGCGCCCGGTGCCGGTACCGGGCCAGGGCGAAATCCTGGTCAAGGTGAAGGCGGCCGGGGTCAACCGGCCTGACGTGGCGCAGCGTTCCGGTTCCTATCCGCCGCCGCCCGGCGCGAGCGACCTGCCCGGCCTCGAGATATCAGGCGAAGTGGTGGCGGTCGGTCCCGGTGCCACCAGGCACAAGGTCGGCGACACCGTGATGTCGCTGGTCGCCGGCGGCGGCTATGCGCAATATTGCATCGCGCAGGACGGGCAGGCGATGGCGGTGCCGCCGTCGCTATCGATCGAGGAAGCCGGCGCGCTTCCCGAAACTTTGATGACGGTGTGGCACAATGTGTTCGAGCGCGGCGGCCTGCAAAAAGGCGAGACGCTGCTGATCCATGGTGGCTCCTCCGGCATCGGCACCATGGCGATCCAGCTTGCGAAGGCGTTCGGCGCCAAGGTGATCGTCACCGTCGGTTCGCAGGACAAGGCGGAGGCCTGCCTCAAGCTTGGCGCCGATCGCGCGATCAACTACAGGACCGCGGATTTCGTAGCCGAGGTGAAGGCCGCAACCGATGGCGCCGGCGCCAATGTCATCCTCGATATGGTCGGCGGCGACTATATCGACCGCAACTACGACGCAGCCGCCGTCGAAGGGCGAATCGTGCAGATCGCCTTCCTGGCCGGAGCGCCAAAAGCGAGCGCCAATTTCGCGAAATTAATGGTGAAGCGCCTGCACCATACGGGCTCGACGCTCCGCCCCCGTAGTAATGCGGACAAGGCGGCAATGGTCGCGGCGATCGAGGCCAAGGTAATGCCGCTACTCCGCGAGGGGCGGGTAAAGCCGCTGATGGACAGCACTTTCCCATTGGAAAAGGCAGCCGACGCTCACCGGCGAATGGAAACCAGCGCACATATTGGCAAAATTGTGTTGGTCGTTTAACGCTTCCACTGCCGGCCTAGCCGGAAACCCTTTGATTTCCTTCGCTTTCGTGGCATTTATCCGGGAGCGGCGGGGCGCTGGTTCGCCCGCATGAATCGTGAAAGCGCGGAGTACTGACATTGCGTCTGATCAGGTGGCTTGCGCCGCTTGCGCTGGCCCTCATGATGGTTGTCGGCGCCGCTCCGGCGCGCGCAGTTGACGCCGTCAGCGTCCGCAGCGACGCGCCCGCGATCGATCTCACCGCCGTTCTCGACCACCAGCGCAGCGAGACCGACCGCATCCAGGTCTCGACCGCGCCCGGCACCGACGGCATCGTCCGCCGCATCGAGGTCCGGGCCCGCGAGGGCGGGCAATATTGGGTGGTGTTCGCGCTCGCCAACAATACCGACGACCAGCTCGACCGCCTGATCGTCGCGCCGCATTACCGCATCGTCTCATCCGGCCTGTTCTGGCCGGATCTCGGCCTGTCGCGCATCGCCACCATCACGCCGTCGGTCGGCGACCGTCCCGAGCGGCAGGAAAGCCCGACTGCCGACGTCTTCCGCATCACGCTCGATCCGGGCGCGGTCGTCACCTATGTCGCGGAATTGCGCACCGACAAGCTCCCGCAGCTCTATCTGTGGGAGCCGGAGTCCTACAAGGACAAGGTCAACTCGTTCACGCTCTACCAGGGCATCGTGATCGGTATTTCCGGCCTGCTAGCGCTGGTGCTGACGATCCTGTTCGTGGTCAAGGGCAGCATCATGTTTCCGGCGGCAGCCGCGCTCGCCTGGGCGGTGCTGGTCTATATCGGCGTCGATTTCGGCTTCTGGGGCAAGGTGCTCGACATGTCGAACAACGCCGAGCGCGTCTGGCGCGCGGCGGGCGAGGCGATATTGGCGGCGACGCTGCTCGTGTTCCTGTTCGCCTATCTCAATTTGAGCCGGTGGCATGTGCGCTATTCCCACATCACCATCGGCTGGCTGCTGTTCCTGGGATCGCTGGTGGCGCTGGCGCTGTTCGATCCGGCGGTGGCTTCCGGCATCGCGCGCATGTCGCTCGTCATGATCGCCTTCGCCGGCTTTGCCCTGATCGTCTATCTCTCGACCCACGGCTTCGATCGCGCCGTGCTCTTGATCCCGACCTGGTTCCTGCTGGTGGTCTGGGTGGTCGCGGCCGGCATGACGGTGGCGGGCAGCGTCACCAACGACATCGTCGGCCCGGCGCTGCTCGGCGGCCTCGTGCTGATCGTGATGCTGATCGGCTTCACGGTGATGCAGCACGCGTTTGCCGGCGGCGGCGCCACCACCGGCGTCGTCTCCGATGTCGAGCGGCGGGCGCTGGCACTGACCGGCTCAGGCGACCTGATCTGGGACTGGGACGTCTCCGCCGACAAGGTGTTCACCAGCCCAGAGACCGAGGCCCTGCTTGGCCTGAAGCGCGGCACGCTGGAAGGACCGGCGGCGACATGGCTCGAGGTGCTGCATCCGCTCGACCAGGACCGTTTCCGTGCCGCGCTCGACAGCGTGCTCGACCAGCGCCGTGGCCGCCTGGTGCAGGATTTCCGGCTGCGCACGCCGGATGGCCATTTCATGTGGTTCGCGCTGAAGGCGCGGCCTGTCGTCGGCTCCGACGGCGAGGTCTCGCGCGTCGTCGGCACACTCACCGACGTCACCGACATCAAGAACTCCGAAGAGCGGATGCTGCATGACTCGGTCCACGACAATCTGACCGGCCTGCCCAACCGCAAATTGTTCATGGACCGGCTCAGCGCGGTCGCCAATCTCGCAAAGACGGTGCCGACGCTGCGGCCGACATTGATGGTGATCGACCTCGACCGGTTCAAGCAGGTCAACGACTCCGTCGGCATGGCGGTCGGCGATTCCATCCTGCTGACGCTGGCGCGCCGCCTGACCCGCATCCTCAAACCCCAGGACACGCTGGCGCGATTGGCCGGCGACCAGTTCGGCCTGATCCTGTTGTCGGAGCAGGACCCGGCGCGGATCACCGCCTTTGCCGAGACCATCCGCAAGACCATCCGCGCCCCGATCGCCTTCAACGACCGCGAGATCTTCCTGACCGCCTCGATCGGGCTGGCGCTCTCCGACCCGCAGACGCAGCTCACCGACGAGATCATCAAGGACGCCGAGCTTGCGATGTATCATTCCAAGCGCATCGGCGGCGACCGCATCGACGTCTACAAGCCGGCGATGCGCGCGCGCAAGACCGACCGGCTGACGCTGGAGAGCGAATTGCGCCGCGCCATCGAGCGGCAGGAGATCACCATCCTCTACCAGCCGATCGTGCGCCTTGAGGACCGCTCGATCGCCGGCTTCGAGGCCCTGTCGCGCTGGGATCATCCGAAGCTCGGGCGGATGTCGCCGTCCGAATTCATCTCCATCGCGGAGGAGATCGGCCTGATCGTCGACCTCGGCACGTTCGTGATGGACCAGACCGCGCGGCAGCTTTCGATCTGGCAACGCGCGATGCGCTCGCGCGAGCCGATCTTTGCGTCCGTCAACGTCTCCTCACGGCAATTGCTACGCCACGACCTGATCCACGACATCAGGACCGTGCTGTCGCGCTCCTCGGTGGCACGCGGCACGCTGAAATTGGAATTGACGGAATCGCTGGTGATGGAGAATCCGGAGCACGCCGCGCAGATGCTGGCGCGCATCCGCGAGCTCGGCACCGGGCTCTCCCTGGACGATTTCGGCACCGGCCACTCCTCGCTGTCCTACCTGCAACGCTTCCCGTTCGACACCATCAAGATCGACCAGTCCTTCGTCCGCACCACCAGCCGCGGCACCCGGCCCGTGATCCTGAAATCGATCATCGCGCTCGCCCACGACCTCGGCATGGACGTGGTGGCGGAAGGCGCGGAAACGGATTCGGATGCGGTCGAGCTCTACCAGCTCGGCTGCGAATACGCGCAGGGCTTCGCCTTCGGCGAACCGATGGATGCCGACGCCGCAATGCGCCTGCTCACCGAGGAGCGGCTGGAAGCCGCGAGCTGATCTTCCGCTGTCGTCCCGGCCTAGAGCCGGGACCCATAACCACAAGTGTGCATTTTGCAGCACGCTGGAGCCACAGCGAGTTTAACAACAACGCCCTGTGGTTAGGGGTTCCCGCCTGCGCGGGAACGACGCTGGGGCAGCCGCTTGAACTTCACGCTGTTGCCGTCGGCTTGGCGCGTGGCGACGTAGCCGGCTTCGAGACAGGCTTCACGCTGCGGCATCCTTTCCTGTGGACTACGCAGGCTATCCCACCAGGAGGCGCGCTGCGCCGCGCGCGGCAGCGGCGCGTCGATGATGGCCTCGATCTCCTCGAAGCTGAGCACCAGTTCGGTCAGCGTCTGCCTCTTCAGATAGTCCCGCAATGGGCCGTAATCGTTCACCTCAGGTCCCTTGAATTCACGTCATTGCCGAAAATTGTCAGTCGAACCAACCAACCGTTAACCCATTCGCAGTTCGCTGTCGCCGTTTAAGGCGGCAACAATGTTTCCGGTGCATGAAGGGTGGCCCGGGACCAAACATGCCAAACGAACGGCGACAACAAGCAAAGCGGCACTGGCGGCTATCGACGAAGCTCCTGATCGCTTCCTCGGTCGCGACCGTGATCGGCTTTTCCACCATCTGCACCAGCGTCATGCTCGACATGCGCCGCGGCGAGGAAGAGCTGGCACGGCAGACGCTGGAAAACCTCGCCGCCGGCATCGACGCCGATATCAGCCGCAACATCGAACTGTACGACCTCTCGCTGCGCGCGGTTGCCGGCGCGATGGTGATGCCGGAGATCAAGGAAGTCAGCAATGAGGTCCGGCACCTGATCCTGTTCGACCACGCCGCCACCGCAAAGCACTTTGGCGCGATCCAGGTCTTCGACAGCACGGGGCAATTGGTAGACGATGCATCGACGCTCGATCCCCTGATCGAGAACCGCAGCGACGAAGAATATTTCCACATCCATCGCGACCAGCCCTACACAGGCCTCTACATCTCAAAGCCGATGCTCCACCGCGGCGCCTACGCGATCGTGCTGAGCCGGCGCATCAGCGGCGAAGACGGAAGTTTTCTCGGCGTCGTCGCGGGCTCGATCCGCTTCAGCTATTTCCACGAACTGTTCGGACGGCTGACGCTTGCCCCCGGCGACACCATCACCGTGCTGCGTCGTGACCGCACGATCATCATGCGCACGCCGTTCGATCTCGATGTCATCGGCACCAACCTGGCGGGGCGGCGCAACTGGACTCCAGACAACCTGAAGAACAACGGCTCCTATGCCGGTGCCGGCCCGATCGACCAGACCCCGCGGCTCTATGTTCGCCGCAGCGGAAACGGCCCGCTGTTTACCGTGGTCGGAAAGCCGCTGGACGGCGTCTTCAGCCTGTGGCGCAAGGAGGCGACCCGGATCGGCGCCATCATGGCGGCACTGGTCCTGTTCGTGCTCGGCACCACGCTGTTTCTGGCGCGCGAGATCGGCCGCCGCGCCGAGGCCGAGGAGAAGCTCGAGGAGCTCGCGACCACCGACGCGCTGACCGGTTTGCGAAACCGGCGCAAGTTCGACGCCGATATCGATACGGAATGGCGCCGCGCCGGCCGGCATGAGACGCCGCTCGCCCTGCTCATCATCGACGCCGACCATTTCAAGGCCTTCAACGATACCTATGGTCACCAGGCCGGCGACCAGGTGCTGGTTGGCATCGCGATCTGCATCTCGGATTCGGTCCGGCGCGCCGGCGATTGCACGGCACGCCTGGGCGGCGAGGAATTCGCCGTGCTGCTGCCCGGCCAGAGCGCCGTGGAAGCGTTCGGCGTGGCGGAGATGATCCGCCGCAAGGTCGAACAATGGTGTGACGGAGAGACCATCACCACCGTCAGCATCGGCGTCGCGAGCCTGACGCCTCTGGCCGGCCAGAACTGGACCGATCTAGTGGAAGCCGCCGACCGGGCGCTCTACGCCGCCAAGGCCAATGGCCGCAACCAGAGTGTGGTCGCAAGTCTGCAGACAATGTCGCTCGTGGCCTGAGCCACCACAGCCGTCATGCCCCGCCACCGGGTCTCGCCTTCAGCGAGCCCGATGACAGGCTCCGGCGGGGCATCCAGCACGCGTTGGCTTCAGAGATCAATCACCAGCATCGCCGGATACTGGATCATCCGCCTGCGCGCGGATGATGACAGCGCGAGCGAACTCCTCGCCGTCACTTCTCCAGATACTTCTTCATCTCCGCGATCAGTCCCTCGCGCAGTTCGGGGCGGCGCAGGCCATAGGCGATGTTGGCGCGCAGGAAGCCGGCCTTGGAGCCGCAATCGTGGCGCTCGCCTTCGAACTCGACGCCGTAGAATTTCTGCGTCTTCGCGAGGCCGATCATCGCGTCGGTGAGCTGGATCTCGCCGCCGGCGCCGCGCTCCTGCGTCTCGAGTATTTTGAAGATCTCCGGCTGCAGAATATAGCGGCCGGTGATCGAGAGGTTGGATGGCGCCGTGCCCTTCGGCGGCTTCTCCACCATGCCGTTGATCTCAAACATGGTGGGATGGGCGTGGCGCGGGCCGACGCCGCAGATGCCGTATTGGTGGGTGAGATGGTCCGGCACCTCCTCGACCGCGATCAGGTTTGACTTCTCACCGAGCTTGCTCGCGGCCTCGATCATCTGGGCGAGGCAGCCCGGCGTGTTCAGCACCAGTTCGTCCGGCAGCACCACTGCGAAAGGTTCATTGCCGATAATGTCGCGGGCGCACCATACCGCGTGGCCGAGCCCGTGCGGCGCCTGCTGCCGGGTGAAGCTGACGGCACCTGCTTCGGGCTGATACTGCGCCAGGACATCCAACTCCGCCTTCTTGCCCCGCGCGACCAGCGTGCTGTCGAGCTCGAACATCCGGTCGAAATGGTCCTCGATGGTGGCCTTGTTGCGGCCGGTCACGAAGACGAAATGCTCGATCCCGGCCTCCTTCGCCTCGTCATACACGTATTGGATGAGCGGCTTGTCGACGATGGTCAGCATTTCCTTCGGCATTGCCTTGGTGGCGGGCAGGACACGGGTACCGAGACCAGCGACGGGGAAGACGGCTTTACGGATTTTCATGGGAATGTCGGGCGCCTTGAAATGTGTGAGACAGGTATCGCACCTTGCTATCCGGTTTGCAGCCGGGAACAAAGGCGGATGTGTGATGCCGCGTCGCTTTTGTCGTTGTGACCGATCAAAACAAAATCTCGCCTTTGTTAAGCTGTTGGAAACCGTCACAAGGCCTTCTGAACCAATCGTTGGAACGGGCAGATCGAGCCATGCGGCGGACGGGAACAGCGACCAGGAGCCGAACCAGCGCGATGATAATCGCGGCGGTTCTGCTTGTTTCCAATCAGGCCTTGGCCCAGTCCCAGGGTGGGCTCGCGGATCTGTTCGGCAACCTCTTCTCGGGACCCAACCCCTCACCACCGCCCGCGGCCGCCACTGGCGATAGCTCTGCTCCGCCATGGAGCGGCGAGGACGGCGCTTCGGGTCACCCATTGATGACGGCGGCCGCGATCCGGCAGGCGGCGGCCAATTTCGACAATTGTGTCGCCTCGATGTGGCCCGATGCGGCGCGACGCAACGTCACACGCGAGAATTTCGAGCGCTTCACCGCCGGACTCACGCCCGACCTGCGCATCATGGATCTGCTCGATTCGCAGCCCGAATTCACCAAGGCGATCTGGGACTATCTCGACATCCTCGTGAACGACAACCGTCTCGCCAAGGGCCGCGAGATCCTCGCCAAATACAAGGTGCAATTCGACGCCGCGGAAAAAGCCTACGGCGTCGACCGCTACGCGGTCGCGGCGATCTGGGGGATCGAATCCAATTATTCGACCCAGATGGGTGACCGCAGCGTGGTGCAATCGACCGCCACCCTCGCCTGCATCGGCCGTCGGCAGGCCTACTTCAAGGATGAATTCCTCTCGGCGCTGGAGATCCTCAATCGCGGCGATCTTCGGCCCGAGCAGCTCCGCGGCTCCTGGGCCGGCGCGTTCGGTCCGACGCAATTCATGCCGACCGCTTTCAAGCGTTACGCGGTCGATGGTGACGGCGACGGCAGGCGCGATGTCGTCGACAACCCGGCCGACCTGATCGCCTCAACCGCCAACAACCTGAAAAAGGACGGCTGGCAGACCGGGCAGAGCTGGGGTTACGAAGTCGTGGTTCCCAAGGACTTCAACTACATGATGGCCGACCGTGCCAAGGCGATGACGCTCGCGCAATGGCAGCAGCTTGGACTGCGGCGCGCCAACAACCAGCCGTTCCCGCGCTCGACCGACAAGGCCTATCTGCTCGCCCCTGCCGGCGCCGAAGGCCCCGGCTTTTTGATGATGCAGAATTTCCGGGTGATCATGAAGTACAACCCGGCGGAGGCCTATGCGCTGGCGATCGGCCATTTTGCCGACCGCCTGCGCGGCGCGCCGCCCTTCGTGCAGCCCTGGCCACGCCAGGAACGGGTGCTGTCGCGGGCCGAACGGCTGGAACTGCAACAACTGCTCGCCCAGCGCGGCTTTTACCGCGGCACGCCGGACGGCCAGATCGGCGGCCAGACCAGGGAAGCGCTGCGCAGTTTCCAGGCCTCGATCGGCACGCCCGCCGACGGATTTGCCACTTCCGACATGCTGGAGCGCCTGAGAGGGCGATAAGACCCCAAAAATCACCCAAATACCGCTATTTGGCCGCCGCCTTGACGACCTGGGCGGATGCCCGATCCATGCTGGAAAATATGCCCGCTTGAGGCCCGATTCCGGTAGTATGGCGTTGTCCTCAAAATCCATTTCGACCGAGCTTTGATGCCGAAGCCAAAGTCCTTCCTGCGCATGTTCACCGAGAGCGGCCCGCTGGTCGCGCTCGCGGTTGCGATCGCGCTGCTGGTCGGGATCGCCGGCCCCGCCTCGGCGCAGTTCTTCGGCTTTCCGGGCTTTGGCGGTCCACCGCAGCGCTCGGCGCCGCGCAACAATGGCGGCGGCTGGTTCGGCGGGGATTTCTTCACTCCCTTCCAGCATGCGCCGCCGCAGCAACAACAGCAGCAACAGGCGCCGCGTCAGGATTTTTCGCGAGCGCCACCGCCGGCGAAGCGCGACACGGCGCCGGAGCGCAACGTGCTGGTGCTTGGCGATGCCATGGCAGACTGGCTCGCCTATGGCCTCGAGGACACCTATTCCGAACAGCCCGACATGGGCGTGATCCGCAAGCACAAGACCGTGTCCGGCCTGATCAAATACCAGCCCAAGGGCGAGCCCTCCGATTGGGCCGCCGCCGCGCGGAGCATCCTCGCCACCGAAAAAGCGGATGCGATCGTGGTGATACTCGGTCTCAATGACCGCGTTTCGATCCGCGAGCCTGTCGTCGACAAGAAGGACGACAAGAAAACCGAGAAGAAGGACGCCAAGCCTTCGGATGGCGCCGCCAAGCCGGACGACAAGCCGGTCGATGCCGAATTATCACCCGAGGATGCCGCCGACGCGCCGCAGGCCGCGGCGCCCGAGCGCAGCGCGCGTTCGGCAAACGGCGTCTATGAATTCCGCGACGAACGCTGGGTCGAGCTCTACAACAAGAAGATCGATGAACTGATCGGCGTGCTGAAGAGCAAGGGCGTGCCGGTGTTGTGGGTCGGCCTGCCGGCGATCCGCGGCCAGAAGGGAACGTCGGACATGCTGTTCCTGGATTCGCTGTACCGGGACAGCGCGGCCAAGGCCGGCATCACCTACGTCGATGTCTGGGATGGCTTCGTCGACGAGGCCGGTCGCTTCATGCAGAAGGGCCCGGATTTCGAAGGCCAGATTCGCCAGCTCCGCACCTCGGACGGCGTCTTCTTCACCAAGGCCGGCGCGCGCAAGCTGGCGCACTATGTGGACCGCGAGGTGACGCGGCTGCTCGCCCGCTCCACACCGGTCGCGCTGCCGACCGAGCCGGCGACGCCTGACGCCAATGCTGCGCCCGGCCAGCCTGCGCGGCCATTGGCGGGACCAATTGTGCCGCTGGTCGCCTCCTCCGTCGGCACCGATCAGTTGCTCGGCGGCCCCGGCTCGCGTCCAGCCGCGGTCGATCCGCTCACGGCACGAACCCTGGTGAAGGGCGAACCGCTCGCGCCACCCGCCGGCCGCGCCGACGATTTTGCCTGGCCGCGCCGCGAAATCGGTCGCGAGCAGGCCAAGGGAGAAACGCCGGTTGCCGCGACCACCCCCGAGGGGACTGGCGCAGGTGCGGGCGCCGGAACAGCGCCGGCGGCGGCAGCTCCCGCACCGCCAAAGCCGGCAGCGCAGAAGCGTGTGTTCCGGCCGGCCCAGCCCAATCCGCCGCCTGCCTCGACCTTTGGCGATTTCTTCGGCTTCGGCTCGCCGCCTGCCACCGGGCCACGTCAGCAGACAGCGCCGCCGCGGCCGCCGGCCTCGATCGTTCCACGTCCACCGGCGGATGTCGGACGATCCGCGGAAGCGCCGTTCGGCAATTTCATGAGATGGTGACGGCAGTCATTCCAAAGATAGGGTGGGCAAAGGTAAGCATACCCACCATCGCGAGCGGAATGTTAGGCGGTGGGCACGCTTCGCTTTGCCCCCTACGCGGCGCCCTGGAACGACGGCTAATAGCGCCAGCGCGGTGGCGGACGGCGCGGCGGGCGCGACAGCAATAGCCCGAGCGCCAAACCGAGGCCGCCGGCAACCAGCAAGGCGCCGATCGGATTGTCCTGCACGGTCTTGGTCAGCGCCTGCTGGCCGCTTCGAACGGTCTCGCCGCGATTCTCGTAAGCATCCCTGGCGTAGTTGACGGCGGTGTCCGCGGCGTCGCGCGCGGCATCCTTGGCCTGACCATAGAGATTCTGCACCGTGCCGGCGGCTTCGCGCGCGCGGCCTGATGCTTCCGTCTTGCTGTCACCGGCCATTTCACCGACGGTGCCTTCCGCCTTGCCGGCAAACTCCTTGGTGGCACCAGCGATCCGATCAGTATCCATCGCGGTCACTCCTCTCCTTCTCCAGGAAAGTAACCGGCGAGCCCAGCCGCGGTTCCTGTGCCTACAAAATCAACCCGCCATCGACGACGATGGTCTGGCCGATGATGTAGGCGGCGAGCGGCGAGGCCAGGAACAGTGCGACTCCCGCCATGTCCTGCGGCGTGCCGAGCCGCCTCAGCGGAATCCGCTCCAGCGCGCCTTCGAGCCGCTTCGGGTTCGCCGTCGTCACCTTGGTCATCTTGGTATCAACCAGGCCCGGTGCGATGCCATTGACGCGGATGCCATCCTCGGCCCAGGCCTCGGCAAGCGTCCGCGTCAGTCCGACCGCGCCGGTCTTCGAGGCGTTGTAGGCGGGATTTCCCATCGTTGAATGATAGGCGGCGGTCGAACTGACGATGATGAGCGAGCCCTTGCTCGCGCTCAGCATCGCCTGGAATTTGGTCGCACACGCCATCAGGCTCATGAGGTTGACTTCCATGACCTTGCGAAAGCCCTCCATCTCGAACTCGCCGCGGCGGTAGATCACCGCGCCTTGCGCCAGCACCAGCACATCGAGCCGGTCGAAGGTCGGCTTGAATTGCTCGATCGCACGAGCGTCGCCGACGTCGAGCTGCGAGTACTCCAACCCCTCCAGATGCGAACCTTCCTCTGCCGAATAGTCGCTCGCCTTGGCGCGCGTGCCGCAGACATGCACGCGCGCGCCGTTGGCGCGGAATGCTTGCGCGATGCCGTTGCCGATGCCGCTGGAGCCGCCCACCACGAGAACCTGCCTGCCGCTGAAATCGAGCTCGTTCATCGCACGCTTTCTCCCTTGCTTCTTGCTTGTTTGACCTGTCTGCGGATCGATGCCAGCCTTGTCAATCCTGCAACCTGTTCCCTCCATCCCACTGGTCACACGATGTCCGAATTCAAACAGCTCAGCCGCTCGGTGAAAGGCTTGACCGTTCTCGTCACCGGCGCCGCCAGCGGCATGGGCCGGGCCACCGCGCTGGTGTTCGCCGCTGAGGGCGCCAATGTCGCCGTCACCGACATCACCTCCGAAGGCACGGAGGCGGTTGCGCAGGAGATCGGCAAGAGCGGAGGGACGGCAAAGGCGTGGGCGCTCGACGTCGCCGATCGCAATGCAATCCCGGCCGTGATTAACGGCGTCGCCGCGCATTTCGGCGGGCTCGACATCCTCGTCAACAACGCCGGTATCTCCGTGCGCGTCGCAATCGACGACGACGGCTATGATGACGCCTGGGCCAAGGCGATCTCGGTGATGCTGACCGCGCATCAGCGCATCATCCGCGCCGCTTTGCCGCATTTGCGAAAATCGAAATGCCCGCGCATCGTCAATATCGCTTCCACCGAGGCGCTCGGCGCTACCGCATTGCACAGTCCTTATTCCGCGGCGAAGGCCGGCGTCACCGGGCTGACACGCTCGCTTGCCGTGGAACTGGGCCGCGAGGGCATCACCGTGAACTGCATCTGCCCGGGCCCGATCCGCACCGGGATTACCGACCGGATTCCGGAAGAGCATAAGACGATCTATGCCAAGCGCCGCACAGCGCTCGGCCGCTATGGCGAGCCGGAGGAGGTCGCGCACATGACCTTGAGCCTGTGCCTGCCGGCGGCGTCGTTCCTGACCGGCGCGGTGATCCCGGTGGATGGCGGGCTGATGGCGCGAAATGCGTGATGCGCTGCAACGTGTCCGGGCCGCCGCGTGCAAGGGGCCATGCGCCGGCGCCGCGTTGACTTGGCAAGTTCACAGGATAGCCTTTCCTCAAACGAAGCGGAAAAACCGCCTGCACATGAGGAGAGAACGCCATGGCCATCGCGATCCGGCAGCTTCATCCGCATTTTGTCGGTGAGGTCACAGGCCTCGATCTGCGAAAGCCGCTGACCAGGCAGGAAGCGATCGAAGTCGAGGCGGCGATGGACAAATACGCCGTGCTCGTCTTCCACGACCAGGACATAACAGACGAGCAGCAACTGGCCTTTGCGCTGAACTTCGGCGAGCGCGAAAACGCGCGCGGCGGCAACGTGACCAAGAAGGCGGATTATCGCCTCTCCTCCGGGCTGAACGACGTCTCCAACCTCGGCAAGGACGGCAAGCCGCTACCCAAGGATCACCGCACCCATCTGTTCAATCTCGGCAACTGCCTGTGGCATTCCGACAGCTCGTTCCGGCCGATTCCGGCGAAATTCTCGCTGTTGTCGGCGCGGGTGGTGAACCCGAAGGGCGGCAACACCGAATTCGCCGACATGCGCGCGGCCTATGACGCGCTGGACGAGGAGACCAAGGCTGAAATCGAGGACCTGATCTGCGAGCACTCGCTGATGTATTCACGCGGCTCGCTGGGCTTTCTCGACTATAGCGACGAGGAGAAGGAGATGTTCAAGCCGGTGCTGCAGCGCCTGGTGCGGATCCATCCGGTGCATCGCCGCAAGTCGCTCTATCTCTCGTCGCACGCGGGCGCAGTGCGCGGCATGAGCATGCCGGAGGGCCGGCTGCTGCTACGCGACCTCACCGAGCATGCGACCCAGCCTGAATTCGTCTATGTCCACAAGTGGAAGCTGCACGACCTCGTGATGTGGGACAATCGCCAGACCATGCATCGCGTCCGCCGCTACGACCAGTCCCAGCCGCGCGACATGCGCCGCGCAACCGTGGCCGGCACCGAGCCGACCGTCGCGCAGCAGGCGGCGGAGTAGCTGTCGTCGGAAATACCGCCGTCATCGTCCGCTTGACCGGACGATCCGGCAGCAGTGCTTATGCTCAGAGGCTGCGGAGTACTGGATACTCCGCCTTCGCGGAGTATGACCGGAGAGAGGAGGGTTTACACAGCCTCACGCGTGGCCAGCTTCGTTCGAGAGCATGCCGACATCGATGCCTATCTTGCGCAGGGCGCGGTCGTATTTGTCTTCGACGTCGTCGCCGAAGATCAGATCCGAATCGGCGTCGCAATGCAGCCAGCCATTGTGCTGGATCTCGTTTTCGAGCTGCCCCGGGGCCCAGCCGGCATAGCCCAGGGCCAGGATCGCATGCTTGGGGCCGGAGCCCTTGGCGATCGCCTTCAGGATGTCGACGGTCGCGGTCAGGCAGATATCGTCGTCGATATTCAGCGTCGCATCCTGGATGTAGAAATCGCTGGAATGCAGCACGAAGCCGCGGCCGGTATCGACCGGGCCGCCCTTCATCACCTTCATGGTCTCGGCATTTTCCGGCAATTTGATCTGGTCGGCCTTCTGGATGATGTCGAGTTGCACCAAGAGCCCCGGGAAATCGATGCTTCCGGCCGGACGGTTGACGATGATGCCCATCGCCCCCTCGGCGGAATGCGCGCACATGTAGATGACGGAGCGCTCGAAACGGGGATCGCTCATAACAGGCATGGCGATCAGGATCTGGCCGTCGAGATAACCGCTGCCCGACGAATTGTCGCCGACGCCGGCCACCTTGCCGCGGGCGGTCTTTGGTGCTTTGCCTTCAGGAGTCATCTGAAAGGCCTCCATGCTGATTTGATATCCTGATATTGGGTGAGGCTTCTGTCAATCAAGCAGAGCGCCGTATTCGCGCCATCCATCACACGCAATTCAATGGTTTACGCAATAACCAGCCGGTAAAGACGTTCCATGATCGCCATAGTTCCCATGCGGGCTGCGCTCGGCCTGCTAGCCACTCTTTCAGTCGTCTGGCCTGCGACGGAGGTACATGCCGAGGATTCCTCGCCCTGGCAGCGGGACGCCCATTCGGCGGTACGGCTGCTTGCAGGTTCGCGTAGCGGCGCGGTTTTGCTAGGCGGTATAGCCATCCAACTCGAGCCCGGTTGGAAAACCTATTGGCGTACCCCCGGCGATTCCGGTGTGCCGCCGCGTTTCGATTTCTCGAAGTCGGAAAATGTCGACGCGGTGACAGTGTTGTGGCCGGCGCCTATGAAATTTGACGACGGCGCCGGCGGCACCTCGCTCGGCTACAAGCACCAGGTGGTGCTGCCGCTTCGGATCGTCGCCAAGAGTGCGGACAAGCCGCTGACGCTGCGCGCCAACATTAACTATGCGGTGTGCGAGAAGCTGTGCATCCCTGTGGAGACCAGCGTCGAGCTTGCTTTTGCGAGCGTCGCCTCCACCGAGGACGGCGCGCTGTCGTCCGCGCTCGACACCGTGCCGAAGCCGGCCAATATCGGCGATCCCAACCCGGTGACGATCCGCGACGTCAAACGCAGCGGCAAGTCGACCGTGCTGGTCGATGTCGCCGCGCCCGAAGGCAAGGACGTCAGCCTGTACGTCGAGGGACCGACGCCGGACTGGGCCCTGCCGGTGCCGAAGCTCGAGCCGAACTCGCCACCCGGGGTGAAACGGTTCTCCTTCGAGCTCGACGGCCTGCCGCCGGGCGCCAATCCGGACGGCGCCGCGCTGAAATTGACCCTGGTCGGCGGCGACCGCGCCTACGAGTTCAACACTAATCTGGAGTGATTAGGAATTAGTAGCCCGGGTGAAGCGCAAGCGTAACCCGGGGACAGTGGCCCGCGCTGAAAGACGGGCCCCGGATTGCGCGGAGCCTGTCAACGGGCGCGCATCGCGCGACCCGTTGGCTCCATCCGGGCTACGGTTTCACCGTTATCCACCCAACCCATTCTTAACGTTTCGTTGATAGTTCAGGGCCCCTGTCGCAAACGCGCGGCATTTTGGGAATTTTCGCCTTGGCCGTGATGGACGCCCAATCCGCAACCGCTTCGCCCACGGGCATGATGGCGCGTATGCGCGGCCTGATCGGCGGCTCCGGCGAGGCATCCGTCACGCGGCGGCTCGCGGGGACGATCTTCGTCATCCGCGTCGTCAGCGCCGTCGCCGCCTATCTCTCGCAAGTCCTGCTCGCGCGCTGGATGGGCAGCTCGGACTATGGCGTCTATGTCTATGTCTGGACCTGGGTGCTGCTGCTCGGCAGCATGATGGATTTCGGCATTTCCGCCTCGGCGCAGAAGCTCATTCCGGAATACCGAACGGCAAGCGAACACGCGCTATTGCGCGGTTTTCTCTCCGGCAGCCGCTGGCTGACTTTTGCGGTATCGACCGCGGTCTCGCTGCTGCTCGCAGGCCTCGTCAAGCTGCTGTCGCCATGGATCGGCATGGACACGGTCGTGCCGCTTTATATCGGCTGCCTGACGCTGCCGGCGTTCGTGGTCGCCAATACCCAGGACGGGATTGCCCGTTCGCATGACTGGATGCGGCTCGGGCTGATGCCGCAATTCATCGTGCGCCAGGGACTGATCATCGGCTTCACCGCGGGCGCCGTCGTGCTCGGCTTCGATCTCGGCGCCACCGCCGCGATGCTCGCCAGCGCCGCGGCGGTGTGGATCGCCATGATCGGCCAGATGCTGGTGCTGAACCGCCGCCTCGCGGCCCACCTCGAGCCGGGCGAGAAGGCCTACGACATCAGCGGCTGGCTTGCGGTCTCACTGCCGATCCTGCTGGTCGAAAGCTTTTATCTGCTGCTCTCCTACACCGATGTGCTGGTGCTGCAGCAGTTCCGCTCCTCCGAGGAGGTCGGCGTCTACTTTGCCGTGGTGAAGACGCTGGCGCTGGTGTCCTTCATCCACTACGCGATGTCGGCGACGACGGCGCATCGCTTCGCCGAATACAACGCGCTCGGCGACAAGGCGCGGCTATCGGCCTATGTCGCCCATGCGATCCAGTGGACGTTCTGGCCTTCGCTCGCCGCGACCGTCCTCCTGCTCGCCTTCGGCAAGCCGCTGCTCTGGCTGTTCGGGCCGCAATTCGTCGTCGGCTACGACATCATGTTCCTGGCCGCCATCGGCCTCGTGGTGCGCGCTGCAATCGGCCCGGTCGAACGTCTGCTCAACATGCTCGGCCACCAGAAGATCTGCGCGCTCGCCTACGCGCTCGCCTTCGTCATGAACCTGGTGCTATGCGTCGCACTGGTACCGCGCTTCGGCGGCCACGGCGCCGCCATAGCGATATCGACGTCGCTGAGCTTCGAGACCGTGCTCTTGTTCTGGATCGTCCGCCGGAGGCTCGGGCTGCACGTGCTGGCGTTCGGGAAGATCGGTTCCGGCTGATAGCAATCCCGGGCCGCGCCACATGTAATCGCAGCGTGACCGCAGCAGACCTGAGAAATCTTCTGGAACGCGTTCAGGCGTGGCCGAGGCTGCGCAAGAGGAGCTTGCTGCCGTTGCGGAGCAAATCGAGAGTGAACTGCGAGGCGACGCCCATGTCGTCACTTGTGGCAAACTGTGCGCGATCGACGACGCCATAGCTTCGATCGATGCCGACGACTTTGCGACCGACCGCGAAGTGGAGCGAAGCGAAGCAATCCATAGCGCCGCAAGTGGAGGCATGGATTGCTTCGCGGAGCCTGTCATCCGGCGCGCGTTCGCGCGACCCGTTGGCTCGCAATGACGGAGGCTGTCATTCCGGGGCGATGCGAAGCATCGAGCCCGGGATGACGGTGGAGAGTGTAGCGGCTAATTCGTCGGCATCACGTAGGCGTAGATGCGGCCGCGGGAGACCGGGGCTTCGCGGACGCGGTTGCCGTTGTTGCCGGAGATCATGATCGGATTTCCCTTGGCATCGATGCCAGTGATGATGCCGACATGGCCGCCGCGGCGGCCCCGCGACATCACGGCGATGGCACCGACCTGCGGGCCGGAGACTCGCTGCCCGTAACGGGCGAACGAGCTCGCCATGTCGGAGCCGGTGCCGCGATAACCCGAATGCTGCAGCACCATGTTCATGAAGCGCGCGCACCACAGGCTGCCGCGGCTGGTCGGGTTGACGCCGAGGTGACGGCGGGCTTCATCGACGATGTTCGACGAACCGAAGCTTGCCGCCTGCTGAGGCTCCGGCGACAGACTCGCATTGCTGTCGGCAAGGCCTTGCGCCTGCATCTGTGCGACGCCGCGCTCAAAGCGCGAGACGCGGACCCTGCGCCAGTGGTGAGCGCGGGCATGGTGATGCTTGGCATGATGACCGGCATGATAGGCCCTGGCGTGGCGCCCTGCGCCGTGATGAGGCCGTGCCGAAGCGGGAGAAATAGAAGCGACGATAACCGTCGAACACAACGCCAGCGCCAGAACTCGAAGCAACCGGCGGAACGCACGCAACTGAACCATACTTCCCATTTTTTCCTTCTGTTACACCCCCGTTTTCCCAGGTGCGCCCGTCTGTGGATGACATCTGGATGACAGCCGCAGCGCGTTTTGTGCCGCTCAATGTGGCAAGACAAAGATGTCGTGCCGCGCTGCGGCGAAAAATTGCAGGACGATTTCACGAACATTTGGCGGCGAAAAAGGAAACGAGGCCGCCGCATTGCAGCCGTGAAGGTTAATTGCGATCCTCGCCGCGCAGGCTCACAAGAAGGAAAAGGTTAAAATGCCCTATGCCGTCGCCAAGGATAATGTCCGCCTCCATTTCGAAGAGGTTGGGAGCGGAACGCCGATCATCTTCCTGCACGAGTTCGCGGCCGATCACACCAATTGGGAGCCGCAGATGCGTTATTTCTCGCGCGGCCACCGCTGCATCGCCTATTCCGCGCGCGGCTACACGCCTTCCGACGTCCCGCCATCGGCCGAGGTCTACAGCTACAAGCATTTCTACACCGATGCGCTCGCGGTGCTCGATCATCTCGGCATCGCCCGCGCGCATTTCGTCGGGCTGTCGATGGGCTCCTATTCGTCGCTGCAGGTTGCGCTGAATGCGCCCGAGCGCGTGATGTCGATGACGCTCGCGGGCGTCGGCTCCGGCTCAAGTCTCGAACACCTCGACGCCTTCCGTGCGCAATGCCGGGCCAATGCCGAGCAGTATGAGACGATTGGATCGGAAGCGGTCGCCAAGGTGACGCGCGAGGCGCCGGGCCGGATTCCGTTCCTGGTCAAGGATCCGCGCGGCCATGCCGACTTCTATGCCGCACTCGCGCGCCACGATGCCAAGGGATCGGCCAACACCATGCGCAGCTTTCAAGGCGGCCGGCCCTCGATCTACACCATGGCGGAAGCGATCGGACGCGTGCCGACGCCGGCACTGATCATCTGCGGCGACGAGGACGACAATTGCGTCGAGCCGAGCCTGTTTTTGAAGAAGCATTTGCCCGCGGCGGGGCTGACGTTCTTCCCGAAATCGGGACACGTGCTCAATCTCGAGGAACCCGCGCTGTTCAACGAGATGGTCGAGCGGTTTATTGCGTTGGTGGAAGCGGGAAGGTGGCTGCCGCGCGATCCGCGATCGATGGTGATTTAGCCGTCATTCCGGGGGCGCGCAGAGCGCGAGCCCGGAATCCATTCATCCACGTGTTTTGCGGCGCAATGGATTCCGGGCCTGCGCCTTCGGCGCATCCCGGAATGACGAGGGGAGGTGCTCGCGGCAACAGTTTAGCCTGTCATTCCGGGGCACGCGAAGCGTGAGCCCGGAATCCATCGAGCCGCAGAGTTCGTGGAGGAAATGGATTCCGGGCTCGATGCTTCGCATCGCCCCGGAATGACGGAGGAGAGGTCTTCCGGAATGACGGGGAGAGTACTCAGCGTCCCTTCCCGCCCCTGCTCAGCAGGAACACGCCCTGTTCGCCGAACATGTTCCAGACCCACCACGGCAGGTTCAGCGGCACCGGGCGGCCGTAGAGGTCGAGCGCGACGGCGCGCTCCATCTTGACGTGGATCTCGTCGCAGAGCTGCACGAAATCCTTGATGGTGCAGAAATGAATGTTGGGGGTGTCGTACCAGGTGGCCGGCAGATTTTCGGTGCGCGGCATGTGCCCGCCGATCAAAAGCTGCAGCCGCATCTTCCAGAAGCCGAAATTCGGGAACGAGACGATGGCGCGGTGGCCGATGCGCAGGAGATTTTCCAGCACAGCCTTCGGCTGCCGCGTCGCCTGCAGCGTCTGCGACAGGATCACGTAGTCGAACGCATCGTCGGGATAGTTGCCGAGGTCGGTGTCGGCGTCGCCCTGCACCACCGCGAGTCCCTTGGCGACGCAGTGGTTGACGCCTTCGCGCGACAGCTCGATGCCGCGGCCATCGATGCCGCGACTCTCCAGAAGCTGCAACAGATCGCCGTCACCGCAGCCGACGTCGAGCACGCGCGACCCGGGCTCAACCATTTCGGCGACGAGAAGATGGTCCGGACGAAGGCTCGTGCTCGCCTGCGGCGCCAAGCCGGGCAGCGGCAGAGCTTGCTCCTGAAGCGCCATCACTTAAGCCCCCGCATCGCCAAGGCCGCGCGACTTGCCCGCCGAGTGCAGGAAGGCGCGCGCGATGTCGAAGAATTCGGGCACATCGAGCAGGAAGGCGTCGTGACCCTTATCGGTCTCGATCTCCGCGAACGAGACCCGCGCGCTGGAGGCATTCAGCGCGTGCACCAGCGCCCGCGCCTCCGAAGTCGGAAACAGCCAGTCGCTCGTGAACGATACTACGCAGAAGCGGGTCTCGACGCCGCGGAACGCCTGCGCCAGCACACCGTTGTGGTCGGCGGCGATGTCGAAATAGTCCATCGCGCGCGTCAGATAGAGATAGCTGTTGGCATCGAAGCGCTCGACAAAGGACGAGCCCTGGTAGCGCAGATAGCTCTCGACCTGGAAGTCGGCATCGAAGGAGAATGTCGGCAACTCGCGATCCTGCATCCGCCGCCCGAACTTGCGATGCAGCGCCGCGTCAGAGAGATAGGTGATATGCGCGGCCATCCGCGCGACCGCGAGCCCGCGATGCGGATGCGTGCCCTGGTCGACATAGCTTCCGCCACGCCAATCCGGATCGGCCATCACGGCCTGCCGGCCGAGCTCATGAAAGGCGATGTTCTGCGCCGAATGCCGCGTCGAGCAGGCGATCGCGAGCGTCGAGAACACGCGCTCCGGATAGGCCGCCGCCCATTGCACCGCCTGCATGCCGCCCATGGAGCCGCCGACCACCGCGAACAGCGTCTCAATGCCGAGTTGGTCGATCAGCATCGCCTGTGCACGCACCATGTCAGGGATGGTGATGATCGGAAAATCCAGGCCCCATACCTTGCCGGTCGCAGGGTTCAGCGAGGCAGGGCCAGTCGAACCCATGCAGCCGCCAAGCACGTTGGAGCAGATGATGAAGTATCTGGAGGTGTCGAGCGGCCGGCCGGGGCCGACCATGGTCTCCCACCAGCCAGGCTTGCCGGTCACCGGATGCAAATTGTTGACATGCTGGTCGCCGGTCAGAGCGTGGCAGACCAGAATGGCGTTGGAGCGCTCGGCATTGAGCTCGCCATAGGTCTGATAGGCGATCTGGAACGGCGCAAGGTCAATGCCGCAGTCGAGCTTCAACGGCTGATCCATGCCGAACTTCGCCACCAGCGAGGACGGATGATCGGCCTCATGGGCGCGATCCTCACCCTGGATCGACGGACTCTTGATCGACTGCACCTTGGTCATTTGTGGCGCCTTCCTCCGACGCGGAGGTCCCGGACAGAAATCAGGCCATGAAAAACCCGGCCTGAACAAAGGTTCGGCCGGGATCGATCTGTCCCCGGCCTGTTTAGCGAATTCTTTAACGTGGCTGCAAGCCGGCCGGCTCAAATGACCACGGAGTGCTGGGAAAGTAGTCCCTTACCCGGCCTGCGTCAAGGCAAGTGGGGCCGT
Source organism: Bradyrhizobium elkanii WSM2783 (assembly GCF_000472865.1). Taxonomy (GTDB): domain Bacteria; phylum Pseudomonadota; class Alphaproteobacteria; order Rhizobiales; family Xanthobacteraceae; genus Bradyrhizobium; species Bradyrhizobium elkanii_A. The sequence continues at coordinate 117,520 of NZ_AXAP01000012.1, forward strand.
TAACCTAACCGTGACCTTTAGGCCGAGCTTGCGCCATCTGGCCCCATGGGACAGAACGGGGGCTCGCACTTTCTCCCTCTCCCCGCCCTTGCGGGGAGAGGGTTGGGGTGAGGGGCTCTCTCCGCGAACACGGTACCAGACGGATTCGCGGAGGCTCCCCCTCACCCGAAATTCAAGCTGCGCTTGAATTTCGACCTCTCCCCGCAGGCGGGGAGAGGTGAAGAGTCTGCTTGCTGATTGAAGAGAAACGACGGGCCCTAGCATGTCAAAACCGCCTCCGGCGCCGCCCTCGCTGGCCGAGTTGCGCAAAGAGATCGACGCGATCGATGAGCAGGTTCATCACCTGTTGATGGCGCGTGGCGACATCATCGACCGCCTGATCAAGGTGAAGCAGACCCAGGAAGTCGGCTCCGCATTCCGGCCGGCGCGCGAGGCCTCCATGATGCGCAGCCTAGTCGAGCGCCATCGTGGCATCCTGCCGCTCGACACCATCGAGAGCATCTGGCGCGTCATCATCTCGACCTTCACTTATGTCCAGGCGCCGTTCTCGGTGCATGCCGATGTCTCGGTCGGCGAATCCATGATGCGGGATTCGGCGCGCTTCCATTTCGGCTTCGTGGTGCCTTACGTCTCGCATTTCAGCGCGCAGGCGGCGGTCGAAGCGGTGGCGAAATCGAAGGGCGACCTCGCGCTGGTGTCGGCCATTTCCAGCCGCACGCCATGGTGGATCGACCTCGAGGCCGAGGGCGCGCCGAAGATCATCGCGCGATTGCCGTTCCTGGAGCGCGCCGATCATCCCGCGGCGCTGCCCGTGTTCGTGATCTCGCGCGTCGCTGACGATGCGATGGTGACCGAAGTCGAGATGTGGAGCGTGCGCGTTTCCGGCTGGAACGCCGAGATCGCCCGCGCGCTGGCCCCGCTCGCTGAAATCGTCGCGGTGCCGGACACCGCCTTCGACGGCGCGGCGCTTTTGGTATCGGTCGCCGGCCGCGGCTTCGAGGAGATCAAAATGGCCCTGATCCGCGCCGGAGCCTCGGTGCGCTCATCGGCCCTCGTCGGCAGCCACGCAACGCGCTATATGGTGCCCCCCGCCCCTACAATCCGGAGCTAGAGAGTTAGAGATGTCCCGCCCCGTGCCGAATCCCGGCATCCTCGATATTGCGCCCTACACCCCCGGCAAGAGCCCGGTGGCGGAACCGGGGCGCAAGGTGTTCAAGCTTTCCGCCAACGAAACGCCCTTCGGTCCCTCGCCGAAGGCGATCGAGGCCTATAAGCACGCCGCCGAACATCTCGAGGACTATCCGGAAGGCACCTCAAAGGTGCTGCGCGAGGCAATCGGCCGCGCCTATGGCCTCGACCCGAGCCGCATCATCTGCGGCGCCGGTTCGGACGAAATCCTCAACCTGCTCGCCCACACCTATCTGTGCGAGGGCTCGGAAGCGATCTCCACCACCCACGGCTTCCTGGTCTATCCGATCGCGACCAAGGCGAACGGCGCCAAGAACGTGGTCGTGCCGGAGACCGACTACACCGCAAGTGTCGATGCGATCCTTGAGGCGGTCACGCCGCGGACCAAGCTGATCTGGCTCGCCAATCCGAACAACCCGACCGGCACCTATCTGCCGTTCGACGAGGTCAAGCGCTTGCGCGCAGGCCTGCCGTCGAACGTGCTGCTGGTGATCGACGCCGCCTATTCCGATTACGTGGTGCGCAACGACTATGGCCTCGGTCTTGAACTGTGTGCGACGACCGAGAACACGGTCATGACCCACACCTTTTCCAAGATCCACGGGCTCGCGGCGCTCCGCGTCGGCTGGATGTTCGGCCCGGCGCATATCGTCGATGCGGTGAACCGCATTCGCGGCCCCTTCAACGTTTCTACTCCGGCGATGCTCGCGGCGGTGGCCGCGGTCGAGGACACCGCGCATGTCGAGATGTCCAGGGTGCACAACGAAAAATGGCGGAGCTGGGTGACGGACGAGGTCCGCAAGCTCGGGCTGAAGGTGACGCCGAGCGTCGCCAATTTCGTGCTGATCCATTTCCCGACCGAAAAGGGCAAGACCTCGGCCGACGCGGACGCGTTCCTCACCAAGCGCGGACTGGTGCTCCGTGCCGTGAACAATTACGGCCTGCCGCACGCGCTGCGCATGACCATCGGCACTGAGGAGGCCAACCGCCTCGTGGTCGAGGGCCTGCGCGACTTCATGGATCAGAAGTGAACGCCGCGCCGCACTTTCAACGCATCGCGCTGATCGGCTTCGGCCTGATCGGCGGCTCGATCGCGCGCGGCGCGCGGGCGCAGGGGCTCGTCGGCGAGATCGTCACCACCGCGCGCTCGGAAAAGACGCGCGCGCGGGTCGCCGAGCTCGGCATCGTCGACCGCGTGGTGGAGAACAATGCGGAGGCGGTCAAAGACGCCGATCTCGTCATCCTCTGCATTCCCGTCGGCGCCTGCGGACCCGTGGCGGCGGAGATCGCGCCTTACCTGAAGAAGGGCGCCATCGTCTCCGATGTCGGCTCGGTCAAGGGCGCCATCGTCAGGGACATGGGGCCACATATCCCTGATGGTGTGCACTTCGTGCCCGCGCATCCGGTGGCGGGCACCGAGCACTCAGGTCCCGATTCCGGTTTCGCCGAGCTGTTCATCAACCGCTGGTGCATCCTGACGCCGCCCGAGGGCACTGAGGCGGGCGCGATCGGCAGGCTGCGTGACTTCTGGGCCGCGCTCGGCGCCAAGGTCGAGATCATGACGCCTGATCATCATGACCTCGTGCTCGCGATCACCAGCCACCTGCCGCATCTGATCGCCTACACCATCGTCGGCACCGCCGACGAGCTGGCGCAGGTGACGTCGTCGGAAGTGATCAAATTCTCCGCCGGCGGCTTCCGCGATTTCACCCGCATCGCGGCGTCCGATCCGACGATGTGGCGCGACGTGTTCCTGAGCAACAAGGACGCGGTGCTGGAGATGCTCGGCACCTTCAACGAGGATCTCTCCAAGCTGACGCGTGCGATCCGCCGCGGCGACGGCGAAGCGCTGTTCGACCACTTCACCCGCACCCGCGCCATCCGCCGCGGCATCGTCGAGATCGGCCAGGATTCGGCCGCGCCGGACTTCGGGCGGCCGCATGCGAATCTGGAGAAGAAATAGCGCGGGGCTTGGTAGCCCGGATGGAGCGAAGCGCAATCCGGGGCAGGTTTATCCGCGTCACCAGCAGACCCGGGTTGCGCGGCGCTTCACCCGGGCTATGGAAGCTAGAACAGCGGCGGGATTTGTCCGACCTTGATCGGGCCGAGCAGCACTACGCCGTCGACGAAGCGCAGCGGGAAGCTGCGCGCCTTCTTGCCTTCGAGCATGGCTTCGCTGCCGAGCGAATTGATGCTGGCGGCAACGCCGACATTGGCGTTCTGCTTCACCATCTTGCCGAGACCGGGGACCGCGCGGTCGAGCGCGCCGAAGAGATTGTTGAGGTCCTGCGTCTTCACGCCGGGCGCGACGCGGTCGAGCGTTGATTGCGGCACGCCCTCCTCCAGCATCTTCTCGATGCCGAGCGCCGGGATCACGCGCTCGAGGCCGGTGACCGTCATCTGCAATTCGCCTTCGATGCGGCCACTCGCGTTGAGGCTCAAGGTGCCCGCGGAGATCGCGATCATCTCGCCCTGCTGGATGCGCGACTGCACGATCTCGACATGGCCGCCGGCGGCCTGGATCTCGCGGAAGCGCTCCGGCCACGGCTTTGGCGTGAAATCCTTCAAGCCGGAAATTTTGGTACGGATGTCGGCATCGAACGGCGTCGCCAGCACCGGATGCACGTCCTGCAGGCTGCCGCCATTGATCTGCAGCGCGGTCTCGATCACCGGATTGTCCAGGGAGGAGCCTTCGGCGAGGCGGCCGTGCAACTCGACGTGGCTGGCGCGGCCGAGCGGCGTCTGCACCGAGCCGTTGACGCGGTCGATCGCGGGATCGTCGAACACCAGCGAGGCGCGCTGCGGCACCGCCGGCAGGCCCGCCACGCTGGCGCGCCCCGAGCGCCAGTTCAGAGCAAGCGACGGCTGCGCGCCGCGCTCGGCGAGCGTCGCCGGCGCCTTGAATTCGGCGATCACGCGTGTGGGGTCATAGACCTGCGCCACCACCAGGATCTCGCCGAGCCGCGCGGTGAACGGCGTCTGCGCGCCGGCCGTCTGCGAGATCAAGGTCACGCTGGCGTCCTCGCAGCTGATCTCGAGACGGAAGGGGTAACCCGCGACCGATCGCTTGCCGCAATCATAGACCCGGCTCGCCTTCGCCTCCTGCGCGCGCCAGGCGTCGGCCTGCACCCAGACCTGCGACGAGGCATAGAACCAGAACGCGCTCCACGCCACGGCGAGGATCAGGACGAGGACGGGGGCGGCAAAGAGACGCCAACGCGAGCGCCGGTGCGGCGCGGGGGTCATATCAGGCATGCGGCGACCTCTGGCTGTCAATTTTGGCAAATGTAAGCGGCAAATGCCGGCCGGAAAGCCGATGAAACCGCTTCGCTTCGCCCCGCGCTTTTGCTAGCCCTTGCGCCGATGTCCGCGCAACTCCTCTCCCCGCCCGAATCAGGTGACAGCGACCTCTGGGTATTCGGTTACGGCTCGCTGATGTGGAAGCCGGGTTTCGACTTCGAGGAACAGGTGCAGGCGCGGCTGATCGGCGAGCATCGCGCGCTCTGCGTGTATTCCTTCGACCATCGCGGCACGCCGGAAAAGCCTGGGCTGGTGCTCGGGCTCGACCGCGGCGGCGCCTGCCGCGGCATCGCGTTCCGCGTCGCGGCGAAGCGGCGCAGCGAGACCATCGCCTATCTGCGCGGCCGCGAGCAGACCACCAACGTCTATCGCGAGGTGCACCGCTCAGTGTGGCTCGAGGACGACCCGCGGTCACGGGTGGCCGCGCTGACTTACGTCGTAGACCGCAGCCATGTGCAGTACGCCGGCCGGCTGACGCTGGCCGACCAGCTCCGCTACGTGCAGCAGGGCCACGGCCGCTCGGGCAACAACCGCGACTATGTGCTGTCCACGGTGCTCGCGATCGAGAAGCAGGGTTTTCGCGATCCGCAGTTGCACAAGCTCGCGACGATGCTGCACGACGCGCATCCCATCGAGCTGCCGCTGCAGGAAGGAACGTAGCTAAAGCGGGATGGCTCTTGTTTGAATTGGCGTGGCAGCGTTTGCCCACCTCTCCCATAGGGAGAGGTCGCGCGAAGCGCGGGTGAGGGGTCGCGGTCCATCGTTAGAGCCGCAGCCCCTCACCCGATTTGCTGCGCAAATCGACCTCTCCCCGACGGGGAGAGGTGAGGCACCTCCGACGTGGCGCCAACTCGACCTGATCTCATCATGCTCTACAGCTTCGCCTTCGCCGTATCGGGCACGGCGCCGAACAATTGCGCCTGCTCGGCGCGCGCGGCCTCGACGATACGGTCGGCGGCGCCTTCGATCGACTCGCGCAGCCGCGTCATGAACTCGTCGCGCCGCAAACCCGCCGGCAGCGGATCAAGGAATTCGACCACCAGCGTCCCAGGATAGCGCATGAAGGTGCGGCGCGGCCAGAACAGGCCGGAGTTGAGCGCGACCGGCAGGCACGGCACGCCGCTCTCGGCATAGATCTGCGCGACGCCAGTCTTGTAGCTCGGCGGCGCGCCGACCGGCCGCCGCGTGCCTTCCGGAAAGATCACGAGCTGGCGGCCGCGCTTCACTTCAGCCGCCGCGCGGCGCAGCGTCTTCACCAGCGAGCGCGGTCCACCGCCGCGATCGATCGCGATCATGCCCGCCTTGATCAGGAACTGGCCGAACACCGGGATCCAGGTCAGCTCGCGCTTGAGCATGTAGAGCGGGTGGTCGAAGAAGCGCAAAAGCTGGAACGTCTCCCACATCGACTGGTGCTTGGCGGCCACGATCAAGGGCCCTTTCGGAATCTTCTCCACGCCTCGGAATTCGACCCGGATGTTGCAGACGACGCGCATCAGGAACAGCGTCGCGCTCGCCCACCATGCGGCCAGCGTCATCATCGCCCGGCGCGGCAACACGACGGTCGGGATCGCGACGATGCTTAAGCTCACCAGCACGAGATAGAACAGCACGTTGAAGATGAGCGAGCGCACGAAGATCGAAGACATCGAATTCCCGAACACGAGTTGGTCTGGTCAGTTCACCTGCGCGGTCGCGGGCCGGCGCGGCGCCTGCGCGCCGCCGGGTTGATCCAGGAATTCCGGCGTCAGGTCGAGACCGATTCTAGCCAGCCGCACCCGCACCTCCGCCGCGACATATTTGACGTATTCCGATAGCAGGAGGCGCAGCGTTCCGCCACTCATCCACCAGGGTTCGTCGCGCCATTTATCGCCGATCACCACGAACGGGATCAGCTCGACATCTGGCATCGCGTGCGACAGTTCGACGATCGCACGCGGCATGTGGTAGTTCGAGGTGACCACGATCAGCGACTTGAAACCGCGCTCACGCGCCCAGCGCCGCGTCTCTGCGGCATTGCTCCTGGTATTGACCGCGGAGCGGTCGAGATCGACGCAGCACCTGAGCAGTGCCTGATTGCTCTCGGGCAGCGAGCGGGAAATATCGCTCGCCGCATTGGTCGGGTGAACGCCTGAGATCAGCAGCCGCTTGCCGTAGCCGGCCGCCAGCAATTCCACGGCGTCGGAGATCCGCGAGGAACCGCCGGTCAACACCACGATGCCGTCGGCGTTATGCTCGGGCTGGGTTTCGACGCCGCGCAATTGCGACAGGAACGCGACGAAGCCGAACCCCGCGGCGACGAACAGCACCGCCAGCGGCGCGACGATCAGCGCGCGCAGCCATCCGTGCGGCCGCGCTGGCCGGCGCTCTTGCGATCCGTCGTCGAGTTCAGAGCTCATCGGATAATGGCTGTCCTTCCCCGGACGCAATTTTAGTGCGTTTTCGGGCGAAGTGGAGTCCGGCCGTTCCATCAGTCGACATCATCGAGCGTGGCGAACAGCGTCCGCCGTGAGGCCCAGGCCGTGATCGCGGCGATCAATACCGCCTGCAGCGCCAGCACCAGATAGCCGGACGGCCGTAGCGAGAAGGTGCCGAGCAGGGCTGCGAACTGGTCGCCGACCGGAGTGCCCGAGAACCAGCTCGCGATCGATTCGGAGAAGCCGAAGAACAGCATCGCGACGCCGCCGCCGATCAGCCCGCCCTCGAGGCCCAGCATCAGGAAGTGCCGCAGGAAGCGGTTGGCGATGTAGCTGTCGGAGGCGCCGACGAAATGCAGCACCTCGACGATCGGCCGGTTTGCGGCCATCGCGCCGCGCGTGGCGAAGGAGACCGAGATGATCGTCGCGATGATGACGAGGGCCAGAATGCCGATGCCGGCGAACACGGTGGCGCCGCTCATCGAGCGCATGCGCTCGATCCAGGCGCGATGATCGTCGACGCTGGCGCCGGGGGCGGCCTGCGTGACCCGCGCTCGGAGCGCTGTGAGGTCGGGCGTGCCGCCGGGCTGCACCCGCGCCACGATGACGCGCGGCACCGGCAATTGCTCGATCGACAATCCGCTGCCGAGCCAGGGCTCGAGCAGTTTTGCGGATTCCTCCTTGCTGAACGGGCGGACTTCGACGATCCCACCCTGCGTCCGCATCGCCTCCGCCGCCGCTGATGTGTCGCGATCGAGATCGCGGCCGGGAGCCGGGCGGATCTGGATCGTGATCTCGCTTGCGACCTCCGACTGCCACTCGGCTGCGGATGCGCTGACCAGGAGCACCGTGCCCGTGGTCATCGAGGCCAGGAAGGTCATGATCGCCACGACAGCCACCAGCGCGCGGCCGGAGATCGAGGCGCGCGGCACGATCGGCGACATGTTGCGCGCGTTCGCCGACACCTGCGGGCGTTCATGCCCGAGGTCGACGAGCGGCACATGCTCTCGGCCGATCTTATTCATAGATGTGCAGCCGTCCCTGGTGCAGCACCAATCGCCGCGCCTCGTACTGGTCCATCAGCGTGATGTCGTGGGTGGCGATGATCACGGCGGTGCCGGACTTGTTGAGCTCGATGAACAGGCGAAGCAGCCGCCGCCCGAGCGTCGGATCGACGCTGCCGGTCGGCTCATCCGCCAGCAGCAGTTGCGGTCGCGAGATCACCGCGCGCGCGATCGCGGCGCGCTGCTTCTCGCCGCCCGAGAGGATCGGCGGCAGCGCATCCATCCGCTCGCCGAGGCCGACCCATTTCAAGAGATCGATCACCTCGCGCCGGTAGCTGGATTCGTCGCGGCCCATCACGCGGAACGGCAGCGCGACGTTCTCATAGGTCGTCATGTGGTCGAGCAGGCGAAAGTCCTGCAGCACGATGCCGATGCGCTTGCGCAGGTTTGCGATCTGGTCCTTGCTCAGCAGCGAAACGTCTTTGCCGAACAGATTCACGAGCCCGCGGGTCGGCCGCATCGACAGGAACAGGAGCCTGAGCAGCGAGGTCTTGCCGGCGCCCGACGGGCCGGTGAGGAACTGGAAGGAATGGGCGGGGACGGCGAAGCTGAGGTCGCGCAGAATCTCCGGGCCAAGTCCGTAACGCAATCCGACATTTTCGAACCGAACCAAGCTCTAGCTCCGCTCGACATTGGGTTGGACGTTGGGTTCAACTGGGGCGGCGGCCGGGAACCTCGAACCTTGGCTCAATCCTCGCGCCCGCTTCCGGCTGGGCCGGCGGGCCGAACAAAGCGTTTGTGCTTCGGTTATGGTTTCCGATTCGTTAACGGTCGCCTTGTAGCATCCCGGCGCATCCATGGTGGGGATTGGGCTCCATGCATATCGTTTGCCCGCATTGTACAACATCCTATGCGATCAAGCTGGAGACGTTAGGTCCGGCCGGGCGTACGGTGCGTTGTTCCCGCTGCAGGGAGGTCTGGCTGGCGCGGCCGGAGGATGCCGTCGACATCACGGCGCCGATGCCGGCGATGGCGGCGGCGAACAGGTCCGCCGCGTCCGATGCCGCCGCGGAATGGGAGGCGATGGCGCGGCAGGAGGAGGACGAGCGCACGCCTGTCGTCGACAGCCCCTCGATCTCGGCCGACTGGCCGGCGGACGATGCAGTCCGGCAGGACTGGCCGTCGGTCGCCCGGGAAGACGCCGAGGCTCACGTAGATGCCGAAGCCAAACCCCGCCGCCGGCTGCCAGGACTGTTCAAGCTGCCCACCCTGCCCCGCATCCGCATGCCCGCAACGAGCCTGCCCACCGCCTGCGCGGCGATGGCGGCGCTGATTGTGGCGCTGGTGGTGTGGCGCGGCGACGTGGTGCGCCTGTTGCCGCAGACCGCGCTGTTCTACCGGCTGGCCGGGCTCGAGGTGAATCTGCGCGGGGTGGCGTTCAAGGACGTCAAAGTCAGTCATGAGACAGTGGACGGCAAGCCGGTGCTGGTGATCGAAGGCATGATCGTCGGCGAGACCCGAAAGCCGGTGGAACTGCCGCGGTTGCGCTTTGCGGTCCGGGACGCGGAGGGCGCGGAGATTTATGCGTGGAACACGGTGCTGGAGCAGCCGGTGCTGAAGCCGGGCGAACGCGCCTTTTTCAAGTCCCGCCTTGCCTCGCCGCCCCCCGAAGGGCGCGACATCGATATCCGCTTCTTCAACAAGCGGGATCTGGCGGCCGGCGGCAAGGCTTAGAATACGAGACGTGTCTTGCGAAGGAGGTTAGCTCGATGCCGCGGGTGTTGATCGCCGACGACGAAGATTCGATGCGCTCGCTGGTCGCGCGCGCCATCGCCATGGACGGCCATGAGACCGTCACCGCGCAGGACGGCGCCGCCGCGCTCGAAATACTGGCGCGGGAGCAGGGCGCCTTCGATCTGCTGCTCACGGACATCCAGATGCCTGTCATGGACGGCATTGCACTGGCGCTCGCCAGCGCGCGCGACTTTCCGGAGTTGAAGATCCTGTTGATGACCGGCTTTGCCGATCAGCGCGAGCGCGCCTCCGGCCTCAATGCGATCGTGCACGACGTGGTGACCAAGCCGTTCTCGGTCGCCGATATCCGCACGGCGGTGGCGGATGCGCTCTCCGCGCGGAAGGTGGCGTAGGGTTGCGGGCGCGCTCTCTCCGTCGTCCCGGGCTTGACCCGGGACCCATAACCACAGGGAGGTGTTGTGGCGCGAGCAAGCAGTTGCGGCGAAGCCTACAACAACGGCCTGTGGTTATGGGTCCCGTCTTTCGACGGGACGACAGCTGTGTGTAGGAGCCGCTGTGTGTGGGAGCCGCACGTCGCGTCATTACGCGCGCAGCCTCAATAATCCTTCAGCAGCCGCTCGAGATAGTCGAGCTCGATCTGGGGCCGCGACGGGTCGGCGAGGCGGCGGCGGAGTTCTTCCAGGATTCGCCGCACGCGCTGCACGTCGATCTCGCCTGGGATCTTGACGGTGTAGTCGTCGCCGAACTCGCGGCCGTGCAAGGGGCGCCCGAGCGGATCGGTCTGGTTGCCGCCGCTCTGCTGCCGGCCGACGCGGTTGCCGGGGCCATCGCCGGCCTGCTCGCCCTCGCCCTGCTGCATCGCCTCGGCGAGGCTCTGCGCGCCCTTGCGCAGCGCATCCAGCGCGCGGCCCTGCGAGTCCACCGCGCCATCGGCATTGCCTTCGCCAAGCCGGCCGCTGGCGTCGCCCATCGCGGAATCGGCCTGATCGAGCCCGTCCTCGCCGTCGCCCTGATCGCCCTCCTGGCCGCCCTGACCTTGCTGACCTTGCTGGCCCTGCTGTCCTTGTTGGCCGCGCTGACCCTTCTCGCCGCGCTGGCCGGGACCCATGCCGCGCTTGGCGAGCTCTTCCTGCAACTTCTGCAGCCGGTCGCGCAGCGCCTGCTGATCCTGCTGCAGGTCGCCCATGGACTGATCGCCCTGCTTGCCGCGCATGCGGTCGCGCCGCGAATCCTGGCCCTGCTTGAAGGTCTTGTCGCGCAACTGCTGCTGCTTGCGGATCATGTCGCCGAGCTCGTTCAGAGCCTGCTCCATGTCGTTGTCGCCGCTCTGGCCGGGCTGCGCCATCTGCAGGTTCTCCAGCATCTGCTGGAGCTGATCGAGCAACTGCCTTGCCGCGTCCTTGTCGCCGGAACGCGACAGCCGCTCCATGCGGTCGAGCATGTTCTTCAGGTCCTGCTGGCTCAGGACCTTGGCGTTGGGATCGAGCGGGCGCGCCAATTGCTGCGGGTTGTTGCGGAACTGCTCGGCGAGCTGGCGCATGAAATTGTCCAGCGCCGCGCGCAGATTGTCGGTGAGCTTCTTGATCTCCTCGTCGCTCGCGCCACGCTCCAGCGCCTGTTTCAAGGCGTCCTGCGCCGCGCGCAGCGCCTTGTCGACGTCGGTGATGTTGCCGTCCTCGATGGTGACGGCAAGCGCCCACAGGCTGGCGACGACCTCGCGCAGCGCGTTGTCGGTATGGGCGGCCTCGAGCTGCCGCGCCACGCTGTGCAGGCCGAGATAGGTGCCGGCCTCGGGCGTGAACATTTCCGGCGCGATCAACAGCGCGTCCAGCGCGGCGTAGACATCGGCGTTCTTGTTGGCGTCGAGCGCGAGAATGCGGCGCTGCTCGATCAACGCCCGCGCCAGCGGTTTCGTGAACAACCGCTCCGGCAGGCGCATGTTGAACGGTTCGCTCTTGGCCTCATTGCCGGCCTCGTCCTTTGCCGTCAGCGTCAGCGTCACATCCGCGCCGGCATAGGGGTCTTCGCTCAAATCCTTGACGGTCTGGCCGACGCCATTGCGGGTGCGCGCGTTCGGCAGCACGAGCGGGAATTGCGGCGGCTCGAACAGCGGCCGCACCTCTGCCGTCCTGGTTCCGGCATTCCCGGGGTCCTTGCCAGGTTCCTTGGGCGCATCGCTTGGACGCGCGACGAACTGCGCGCGCGCTTCGGTGATGCCGTAATCGTCCTCGAGCCGGTAGGACAATTGCAACGAGCCGCGCGCCTGGCGCTCGGGATCCTTGGCCAGGGCGATCGACGGCGGACGGTCAGGCGTTGCGGTAAAACGCCACAGCGGCTGGCCGGCCGGCGCGCGGACATGCGCGGTGCCGTCGCCAGCAATCTTGAAATGCCGCTCGTTGGTGCCCTTCGGCGCCTCGTCGCTCGGGGCAACCTCGGTCACGCCGCCGCCGACCACGACGTCGATATTGCCGCCGCTGGAACGCACGAGCAGCGTGCTGCCGGCGGGAACCGCCAATGGCCCGCTCTCGGCGGCAGCCGCTTCCCGGTTCGCCGACGACAGGATGATCGGCGGCTTGCCGGTATAGTTCGGCGGCGTCACCCAGGCATCGACCCGGATATTGGTCGGCGCCAGCACGCCATTCCAATCGAAGGCGGAGGCGAAACGGAGAGAACGCTCGTCGCCTGCAGCGATATAGGTGCCGACCAGCATCACGATCACCAGCGCCCGCAGGGCCCAGGGATCATGGATCGGAAGCCGCGGCGACGGCAGGCCGGCACGAATGCGCTTGAGCGAGGCCAGCGTGCGCTCGCGCTGTGCCTGCCACAGCGCCTGCGAGACCGGGTCCTGGCTCGTGAGCGTATCGCTCAGCGCGGTCGCCGGGCGATGGCGGATGCCGGTGCCGCGATCGAGCCGGCTCAAGCCCTCCTCGCGCGTCGGCCAGCGGAAGCGAACCAGCGGAAACAGCGCGCCCAGCGCCAGCAGAGCGAACAGGCCCACACCGGCGAGGCGCACCGCAAGCGGCAGCGCCAGCCAGAGTCCCGCCCAGGAGACGACCAGGAACAATCCGATGACGGTCAGAAACCGGGCCAGATACGGCCATACGCGCTCCCACGCGATCGCGTATTGTGCCCGCTGCAGGGCTTCGTTCAATTTTAGCCGCGCGACGGCGTCATGCTCGCGCGCGGGTTCAGTGGGGTCGCCGCTCAATAAAATCTCCGGGTTGCCCGACACGTCACCTTACCACAAGGGCGGCAATGAGGCACCCGTTCCGTTCCGGCAACCCACACGTGGAATTACGCATAACACGAAGGCGTGACTGCGCGTGAGCGACCCCGTAACGTCGCCGCCACAACCCCAGATCATGAGCCGAAATCGGGCCATGATCTCATTTTTGTTCGGGCATGGAAAACCGGTTTCCATCTTTCCGGATCATGCTCTCGGAACTGCATGAGGAAACGTTATGGACCAAAAGACGCACGACAAAGGCCTGGAAATCCGCAAGGCCGTGCTCGGCGAGGCCTATGTCTCCAACGCGCTCAAGAACGTCGACAGCTTCAACAAGCCGTTCCAGGACCTGCTCAACGAATATTGCTGGGGCTCGGTATGGGGCCGCGAGGAATTGCCGCGCAAGACCCGCAGCATGCTCAACATCGCCATGATCTCGATCCTGAACCGGCCGCATGAATTGCGCGCGCACCTGAAGGGCGCGCTGACCAACGGCGTCACCCGCGAAGAGATCCGCGAGATCCTGATGCAGGTCGCGATCTATGGCGGCATGCCCGCCGCCGTCGACAGCTTTCGTATCGCGCGCGAAGTATTCGCCGAGATCGATAAGGCGTAACGCCTTCTCCGCCGTCGTCCCGGCCAAGCGAAGCGCGAGCCGGGACCCATAACCACAGGCGGATGTGGTTGCGAAAACTGGGGCCACCGGCCGACGCCACAACTTCTCCCTGGGGTTATGGGTCCGGGGTCAAGCCCGGGACGACAGTGAGTGTGTGGCGTGCTGTTTCGCCGCAACGATCTCACAATAACGATGCAAACAACGATAAAGGAAACACCATGGAAATTGGATTCATCGGCCTCGGGAACATGGGTTTTCCGATGGCGCGCCGGCTGGTCGAGGCCGGGCATCAACTTACCGTGTTCGATACACGCAAGGAGGCCGTCGAGCGGCTGACCGCGCGCGGCGCGCTGGCCGCGTCCTCGCCAAGGGCGATCGCCGACCGGGTCGAGACCGTGATGGCGAGCCTGCCCTCGCTGCAGGCCTCGCTCGAGGTCGCGACCGGCGCCGGCGGCGTGATCGAGGGCGAGCGCGTCAAGCGCTTCGTCGATCTCTCGACCGTCGGCTCGCAGATGGCGGTACGCATCCATGACCTGTTGGCGAAGCGCAACATCGTGCAGATCGATAGCCCCGTCAGCGGCGGCGTCGGCGGCGCCGAGAAAGGAACGCTGGCGGTGATGGTCTCCGGTCCGCGCGCGGACTACGAGGTGCTGAAACCGGCGCTCGACGTGATCGGCAAGGTGTTCTTCATCGGCGAGAAGCCGGGCTCGGGGCAGACGATGAAGCTCGCCAACAATTTCCTGTCGGCGACTGCGATGGTTGCGACCTCGGAAGCGGTGGTGATGGGCGTGAAGTCCGGGCTCGATCCGGCCGTGATGATCGATGTCATCAATGCGGGCTCGGGCATGAATACGGCGAGCCGCGACAAGTTTCCGCGCTCGGTGCTGCCGCGCACGTTCGATTTCGGCTTCGCCACCGGCTTGATGGTGAAGGATGTGCGGCTGTGCCTGGACGAGATGAAGTCGCTCGGCCTGTCGATGGAAGTCGCCGAGGCCGTCGGCCGCCTCTGGGAAACCGTGATCCGCGAGACGGGACCGGACTCCGATTTCACCTCCGCGATCAAGCCGGTCGAGAAAGCGGCGGGCGTCGTGGTCGGCGGGACAAAGGGCAGTCACGCAGCGAAGTGAGCCGTGAAGTGAGATGTGGTCCCGGGGCTAGCTGTCGTCCTGGGCTTGCCCCGGGACCCATAACCACAGGGCGTTTGTCGTGGCGCGAGCAAGCGGTTGCAGCGGAGCACACCACAAACACCTGTGGTTATGGGTCCCCGCTTTCGCGGGGACGACAGCGGTGCGGGACGACACCGCACAAGGTGATCCTCGAGCCAAAATAAAGACCGCCTTGCGGCGGTCTTTACGACTTCCATGAAGATGTTTTGTGTCGGTCGCTTTTTGTAGCGCCTATCGCGCAAGCGCTATTTTGAGTTGCGACGGCGCCTGACGTACCAATAGACGCCTGCGGCGACGAGGAAGGGAAGGCCAGCGCCAGCGGCGGGGCCCGGCGCGCCACGATACGTTCCCTGGCCGACATAGGTGTAGACCTGGTCGGGAGGGAAGAACAGCGTGGCCGTGAAGTACACACCGGCGGGCACCGCCGCCGCCATCAAGAGGAAAATCGCGAGAACCCAGCCTGGCAATGACATTGTTACACCCCCGCTCAGCCGCATTTGATAATATTAATCTCACTCGAATTTAAATACCTGTCAACGAAGATTTAATATTTAAATGGCAGGCATGCGAAAATGACGCAGGCATCTGGGCAGAAAGTGAAAATACTACGCCCTCTCCGAGACTTATCAGTCACACCGACAACCAGCGGGCACTGCTCCGCGGCTGTGAGATGGTGTGATTACCGTTCTGTTAAGGCAAAAGCTGCGCGGCGCGCCCGTCAGAGCCCAAAACGGCTCCCCCAAGCCTCCGCACTGCACCGGGAATTCGTCCGGGAGGCCCGATTATTGAAAACTCCCGCTGTCGCGCGGATTTTTCAATCGTTAAGCTGAATTATAAGCCTGTTAAATCGCGACGGGAATTTAAATGAATTAATTCCCGATCGCCACTCACAGCCACGGGGCGGGCTTGTCCATCGCGATCAGCGCCTCGACGTCGACGCGAGGGCGCACGATGGCATACTGATCGTCCTTGACCAGCACTTCCGGCACCAGGGGCCTGGTGTTGTAGCTGCCGGACTGCACCGCGCCATAGGCGCCGGCGGTCATGATCGCCAGGAGATCGCCGGGCTTGGGCTCGGGCAGCGAACGGTCGAGCGCGAGATAGTCGCCGCTTTCGCAGACCGGGCCGACCACGTCGGCAACCATCGTCGGCGCGTCTTTCTTGGCCTGCCGCACCGGCAGGATGTCGTGATGCGCTTCGTACAGCGTCGGCCGGATCAGGTCGTTCATCGCGGCATCGATGATGACGAAGTTCTTGGCATCGCCATGCTTCACATAGATCACGCGGGTGAGGAGGATGCCGGCATTGCCGACGATCATCCGCCCCGGCTCGAACATCAGCGTGCAGCCGAGGTTATGCGTCACGCGCCTCACCATCGCCGCATAGGCGTCGGGTGCCGGCGGCGCCTCGCGGTCCATGTAATAGGGAATGCCAAGGCCGCCGCCGAAATCGATATGCGAGATGTTGTGGCCGTCGGCGCGCAAGGTCTGGACGAATTCGGCAAGGATCCGGAACGCCGTCTCCATCTTGCTGAGATCGGTGATCTGGCTGCCGATATGCATGTCGGCCCCGCGCACCTCGATGCCCGGCAGCTTCGCCGCGCGGGCATAGACGTCTCTCGCACGGGAGATCGGGATGCCGAACTTGTTCTCGGACTTGCCGGTCGAGATCTTGGCATGCGTCCCGGCATCGACGTCAGGATTGACGCGCACCGAAATGCGCGCGGTCTTGCCCATCTCGGCCGCAAGCCGCGACAGCAGTTCAAGCTCAGGCTCGGATTCGATATTGATGCAGAGGATATCGGCGGAAAGCGCGGCGCGCAGCTCGGCCTCGGTCTTGCCGACGCCGGAGAAGACGATCTTCGAGGGCGGGATGCCCGCGGCAAGGGCTCGCTTCAATTCGCCGCCCGAGACCACGTCGGCGCCGGCGCCAAGCTTTGCCAAGGTGCGCAGGACCGACTGGTTGGAATTCGCCTTCATCGCGTAGCAGACGAGCACCTTCTCGCCGGCGAAGGCTTCGGTGAACACCCGGTAATGGCGCTCCAAGGTCGCGGTCGAATAGCAATAGAATGGCGTGCCCACGGTCTCGGCAAGCCTGGACAGGTCAACGGCTTCGGCGTGCAGCACGCCGTCGCGATAGTCGAAATGATTCATGGCGCGCTCAGTCGAGAAGCGGGTCGAGGACGAAGGATCGCTGACGACCCTTGGCCGCAGCCGGCGGCGCATCCGTTCCGTAGTTCGGATTGAACAGGCTGGGCTGGGCTGCCCGCTGGGTCTCGGTATCTTGCGGCGCGGCCGGCGTCTGCGCCGAGCTCGCGGTCGGCGGCAGGTCGAGCGGTCCCTTGCGTCCGCAGCCGCCGAGCGTCAGCGCGGCAACGCCGACAAGGATGAGAGCCCATCCCGACCGGGTCAGGCGGTGGTTACTGGTCACGACGAAATCCCCAATGCGGGCCGCACCATACAAACATTGATTTGCTCTGGCGAGCCCCCGGATAACCATGAGATTGCAGCGAAATTTGTCGTTCAGGCCAAATTTCGCTCTTTTTCCAGCCGCTTCGCCCAGGCCTTCGCCTGGGAAAGCACGTTCTTCGGCGCGGTGCCGCCGTAACTGATGCGGCTTTTCACCGATGATTCGACCGAGAGCACCTTCAGCGCGTCGGCAGTGATCTTCGGCTCGACCTCCTGCATCGCCTTCAGCGGCAGTTCGTGCAGGGCGACGGCCTGCTGCGAAGCCAGCGCCACGATGCGGCCGGTGACGTGATGGGCCTCGCGGAACGGCATTTTCAGGGTCCGCACCAGCCAGTCGGCGAGGTCGGTGGCGGTGGCATAGCCCTCGCCGGCCGCGGCTTTCATCCGCCCCTCGTCGGGAACGAGGTCTTCGACCATGCCGGTCATGGCGCGGATCGCGAGCGAGAGCGCGGCAAAGGCCTCCATCGCGCCCTGCTTGTCCTCCTGCATGTCCTTTTGATAGGCGAGCGGCAGGCCCTTCATCACGATCAGGAGCGCGGTGAGCGCGCCGATCACGCGGCCGGTCTTGGCGCGCACCAGTTCCGCCGCATCCGGGTTGCGCTTCTGCGGCATGATGGAGGAGCCGGTGGTGAACTTGTCGCTGAGGCGGACCAGGCCGACCAGCGGCGAGGTCCAGACCACGATCTCTTCCGCAAAACGCGACAGGTGCACAGCCGTAATCGCGGCAGCCGACAGGGTTTCCAGAACGAAATCGCGGTCGGAGACGGCGTCGAGCGAATTGGCCATCGGGCGGTCGAATCCGAGCGCTTTTGCCGTCGCGGCCCGGTCGATCGGAAACGAGGTGCCGGCGAGCGCTGCGGCGCCGAGCGGCGCTTCGTTCAGCCGCTTGCGAGCATCAGCGAAGCGGCCGCGGTCGCGCGCCGCCATCTCGACATAGGCGAGAAGATGATGCCCGAAGGTCACGGGCTGGGCGGTCTGCAGATGGGTGAAGCCCGGCATGACCGTTCCAGCATGTTCCAGCGCGCGCTCGACCAGCGCGTTCTGGAACGCGGCCAGCGCCGCATCGGTCTCATCTATGGTGTCGCGGACATAGAGGCGGAAGTCGGTCGCAACCTGATCGTTGCGGGAGCGCGCGGTGTGCAGCCGTCCGGCGGCCGGGCCGATTAGCTCGGACAGGCGGCTCTCGACGTTCATATGGATATCTTCGAGCGCGCGCTTGAAATCGAACGATCCCTTGTCGATTTCTGACAAAATCGTGTCTAGACCTTTGCCGATATTTTTCGCATCAGACGCGGTGATGATGCCTTGCGCGGCGAGCATCGCGGCGTGGGCCTTGGACGCAGCAATGTCCTGGGCATAAAGGTGACGATCGACGTCGATGGAGACGTTGATTTCCTCCATGATCGCGTCGGGACGTTCGGAGAACCGCCCGCCCCACATCTTGTTGCTCATGATTGCTCGCTCACGACTTCTTAAAACTTCAGGCCTGCCCTTGATCGCCGACCGTCGAAACCGACCCGCCGCCGGCGCGGGCCCTGCTTAGCCATATCTGACGCGGAATGACAAACGATATGCCCGAAACTCCCCCGTTCCGTGGCGCCACGCGCCGGATCCCGCTCGTGATCGGCGCGGTGCTGGTCGGCGCGCTGATCGGCTATGCCGGCGTCTCCGGATTTGGCGGGCTGATGGGCCGCGGCCCGGCCGGCGATCCGGTCTGCAGCGGGGCGGTCGATCTGGCGAAGAAGCTCGGCCCGCTGGCGCACGGCGAGCTCGCCGCGCTGACGATGGCGACGAAACCCTTGCGCGTCCCGGACCTCGCCTTCGAGGACGCCGACGGCAAGCCCAGAAAGCTGTCGGACTGGCGCGGCAAGACCGTGCTGGTGAACCTCTGGGCCACCTGGTGCGTGCCCTGCCGCAAAGAGATGCCGGCGCTGGACGCGCTGCAGGCCAAGCTCGGCGGCAAGGATTTCGAGGTGGTGGCGATCAACATCGACACCCGCGACTTCGACAAGCCGAAGAATTTCCTGAAAGACGCCAACCTGACCCGGCTCGGCTATTTCAGCGACGTGAAAGCCAAGATTTTTCAGGATCTTAAGAGCATAGGCAAGGCGCTTGGGATGCCGACCTCGATGCTGATCGACCGCAACGGCTGCGAGATCGCGACCATTGCGGGTCCGGCCGAATGGGCTAGCGACGATGCCGTGAAGCTGATCACGTCCGCCGTGCAGCCGGCCGCGGCAGGGATTTAGGCAACGACGTTCAGATTACCGCCGACGCCCGGCGCCAGGTTGGCCGTGGACGGGGCACCCAGGAGCGTCTGGACCGCGGATTTCTCGGCGTCCGCATTGGATTTGATGATCGAGGTCTGAATCTGCGACTGCAGGCCGCCGGCCTGCATGGCCAGAATGCCCGAGACCATGCTCATCATATCCATACGCGGTACTCCCCAATTCGGACGCACCATAGGCGGCGGGGGTTAATGAAAGCTGGATTGAGGATGGATTGCCGGGTCAAGTCCGGCAATGACGACAAGTTAGCGCGTCGGGACCGGCTTCTCGCCGCGATAGTCGTAGAAGCCGCGCTGGGTCTTGCGGCCGAGCCAGCCGGCCTCGACATATTTCACCAAGAGCGGGCACGGCCGGTATTTTGAATCGGCGAGCCCCTCATGCAGCACCTGCATGATCGACAGACAGGTGTCCAGCCCGATGAAATCAGCCAGTTCCAGCGGGCCCATCGGATGGTGGGCACCGAGCTTCATCGCCGCGTCGATGGCCTCGACGTTCCCGACGCCCTCATAGAGCGTGTAGATCGCCTCGTTGATCATCGGCAGCAGGATACGGTTGACGATGAAGGCCGGAAAATCCTCCGATACCGCGACCTGCTTGCCGAGCTTGCCAACGAACGTCTTGGCAGCGTCGAAGGTCGCATCGTCAGTGGCGATGCCGCGGATCAGCTCGACCAACTCCATCAGCGGCACCGGATTCATGAAATGAATGCCGATGAAGCGCTCCGGGCGGTCGGTCGAGGCGGCGAGCCGCGTAATCGAGATCGACGACGAATTGGAGGCGACGATCGCCTCCGGCTTCAGGACCGCGCAGAGATCGTGGAAGATCTTGCGCTTGGTCTCTTCCTTCTCGACCGCGGTCTCGATCACAAGATCGCAATCCGCCAGTTCGTCGAGGCTGTCAGTCGCGACGATCCGGGACAGCGCCTGCTTGCGCTGCTCCTCGGTGATGGACTTCTTGGCCACCTGGCGCGACAGATTGCCGTTGATGGTTGCGAGCGCCGATTTCACGCGATCGGCGGAAATGTCGTTGAGCAGCACGTCGAAGCCCGCAAGCGCCGCCACATGGGCAATGCCGTTACCCATCTGGCCCGAGCCGATTACGCCGACCTTCTTGATTGCGACCGTCATGTTGTCACCACCGGGACAGCGCGTCCATCGCGCCTCGCCCAAGTCCCCTACTATGTCCCCAATATCCGACAAGTCTTACGTTTGCGCATGATCTTTTTCGTAAACCGGCGCCCAGTTAGCGCCGACGCGGCGCTCCGGGTACGGATCATGCTCCGTCTTTCTTTTTATTGAGCATGATCTTTCGGAAAACCGGTACCCGTTTTTCCGGCTCATGCTACGGGCGAAAGGTACCTGCTTCGCGGAAAAACGCCATTCAAAAACAAGAACACCGGCCGGGGCCGTACCATCCGGCCGGTGTTCTCTTTGCTTATTTTCCGAGCTTGCCGAGCGCTTCGGTCAGCTCCGGAACCGCCTGGTAGAGGTCGGCGACCAGGCCGTAATCGGCGACCTGGAAGATCGGCGCGTCCTCGTCCTTGTTGATCGCGACGATCACCTTGGAATCCTTCATGCCAGCCAGATGCTGGATCGCGCCGGAGATGCCGACCGCGACATAAAGTTCCGGCGCCACCACCTTGCCGGTCTGGCCAACCTGCCAGTCGTTCGGGGCATAGCCGGCGTCGACCGCCGCGCGCGATGCGCCGACACCGGCACCGAGCTTGTCGGCCAGCGGTTCGATGTACTTGGCGAAATTCTCCCGGCTCTGCATGGCGCGGCCACCGGAAACGATGATCTTGGCCGAGGTCAGTTCCGGACGATCGCTCTTGGCGACCTCCTCGCCGAGGAAGCTGGAGAGACCGGGATCGGCCGCAGCCGCCACTGTCTCGACCGAGGCGCTGCCGCCCTCGCCCGCCGCGGCGAAGGTCGAGGTGCGGACCGTGATCACCTTCTTGGCGTCCTTGGACTTCACTGTCTGGATCGCGTTACCAGCGTAGATCGGACGCTCGAAGGTATCAGGCGCGACCACCTTGATGATCTCGGAGACCTGCATGACGTCGAGCAAGGCCGCGACGCGCGGCATCACGTTCTTGAAGCGCGAGGTCGCGGGCGCAACGATCGCGTCATAGGACGGCGCCAGCGAGACGATCAGTGCGGCAAGCGGCTCGGCGAGATCGTGCGCATAGGCCTCGCCTTCGGCCACCAGCACCTTCTTGACGCCGACGAGCTTCGCCGCCGCTTCGGCCGCAGCCTTGGTGCCCGCCCCGCCGCCGGCGACCAGCACATGCACGTCGCCGCCCAACTGGGTCGCCGCGGTGAGCGCCTTGTTGGTGACGTCCTTCAGCTTCTCGTGTTCGTGTTCGGCAATCAGCAATGTCGTCATTTAGAGAACCCCGGCTTCGGTCTTGAGCTTCGACACCAGTTCGGCGACGTCCTTGACCTTGACGCCCGCCTTGCGGCCTGCCGGTTCCGAAGTCTTGAGGATTTCGAGATGCGGTGTGAGATCGACGCCGTAATCGGCGGCGTTCTTCTCGTCGATCGGCTTCTTCTTCGCCTTCATGATGTTCGGCAACGAAGCATAGCGCGGCTCGTTGAGGCGAAGGTCGGTGGTGACGATCGCCGGGCCCTTCAGCTTCACGGTCTGCAGGCCGCCGTCGACCTCGCGCGTGACCTTGAAGTCAGAACCTTCGACCTCGAGCTTGGAGGCGAACGTCGCCTGCGACCAGCCGAGCAGTGCGGCCAGCATCTGGCCGGTCTGATTGCTATCGTCGTCGATCGCCTGCTTGCCGAGGATGACGAGGCCGGGCTTCTCAGCCTCCACCACCGACTTCAGGAGCTTGGCGACTGCGAGCGGCTCCACCGTGCCCTCGGCCTTGACCAGGATGCCGCGGTCGGCGCCCATCGCAAGGCCGGTGCGGATGGTCTCGGAGGCTTGCGCCGGGCCGATCGACACCACCACGACCTCGGTCGCCTTGCCGGCTTCCTTCAGCCGCAACGCTTCCTCGACCGCGATCTCGTCGAACGGGTTCATCGACATCTTGACGTTGGCGAGCTCCACGCCCGATCCATCGCTCTTGACGCGGACCTTGACGTTGTAGTCGACGACCCGCTTTACCGGCACAAGAACCTTCATCGATCCTCTTTCGCTTTGAAATTAGGGGGTTGATTGGCTTGGGCGCGGAACCTAAAGGTCCCGCTATCGGCGGTCAACGCGCGAAAGCCAAAAATCGGCCCCGTGGATATGAGACCCATTCTAGCGGTTCTGGCCCGGCACCCACAACACATCACCGGCACCCTTGTCGTTCTGGAAACGGCTGGCGACAAACAGGAAATCCGACAGGCGGTTCATATACTGGATGCCAGCCTCGCTGACTGGCTCATCCGGCTTGGCCGCAAGTTCCACCATCATCCGTTCCGCCCGGCGGCAAATCGTACGGGCGAGGTGCAGATAGGCTGCCGCCGGGGTACCGCCGGGAAGCACGAAAGAGGTTAACGGCGCCAGCTCGGCATTGAGCGTATCGATGTCGCGCTCGAGCCGCTCGACCTGGCTCGCCAGCATCCGCAAACGCTCCGCCTTGCCCTCGCGCTGGGGCACCGCGAGGTCGGCGCCAAGATCGAATAGGTCGTTCTGGATCAGGCCGAGCATGCGGTCGAGCGCGGGATTATCCGCAAGATGAAGCCGCACCACGCCGATCGCGGCATTGGTCTCGTCCACCGTGCCGTAGGCGCTGACGCGCAGATCATATTTCGGCCGCCGCTCGCCGCTTCCGAGCGCCGTCGTACCGTCGTCGCCGGTGCGCGTATAGATCTTGTTGAGCACGACCATGTTCCAGCTCCGGTATTTGCGACCACCTCTTCCTTTTGGAGAGGTGAGAACTAGCGCCCCATCGCCCAGACCGCGAGCATCGCGATTACGATGGCGACGAATTGCAGCAAGACGCGCAGCCGCATCAATTTCTGCGAGGTGTTCGGGGAGCCGCCGCGCATCATGTTGGCGAGACCGAGCAACAGGACCACCCCGACGGCGCCGACCGCGATCGGGAGGATGAACGTACTTAAGAAGGATGCCATCTGCGCTACATAACACCGCGATATCTGAAGCGCCACATGGGGCAAGTGCAACGATCTGGCGTTTGGTGCGATTATATCGGAAGCTGGTGTGCGGCCTCGGCTGGCCGGATCAGGGTGGGAAGTGAAGCAGGTTCGCTACGTCTACCACGTCGTGATGGATGCGTTCTACACGTTCCTCGCCGACGACGGCTGGGCGATTGCGAGCCATATTGCGCTGTCGACCCTGATGGCGCTGTTCCCGTTTCTGATCGTGCTGACCTCCCTCGCCGGCTTTTTCGGCTCCAAGGAACTGGCCGACCAGGCCGCGAGCCTGCTGCTGCAGACCTGGCCCAAACAAGTCGCCGACACGCTGTCCAGCCAGGTTCATGACGTCCTGACGACCACGCGCGGTGACATCCTCACCGTCGGTGCGGCGCTCGCGGTTTATTTCGCCTCCAACGGTGTCGAAGCGCTGCGGGTAGCGCTGAACCGCGCCTATGCCGTGGTCGAGCGGCGTCGCTGGTACTGGCTGCGGCTGGAATCGATCGGCTACACCCTTGTCGCCGCCATCTCCTCACTGGTGATGGCGTTCCTGATCGTGCTTGGTCCCTTGATGCTCGAGACGGCACGGCACTACATTCCGTTCTTCGTCGAGAGCAACGAGCGCATCCTCAACATTGCACGCTACGGCATCACGATCACGGCGCTGACCGTCGCGCTGTTCATCCTGCATGCCTGGCTGCCGGCGGGGCGCCGCAATTTCCTGCAGATCCTGCCCGGCATCATCTTCACCATGGTGGCCTCGCTGATATCAGGCATCGTGTTCGGCCAGTACCTGGCGCGCTTCGCCAAGAACTATGTCACGATGTATGCGGGGCTCGCGTCGGTGATCATCGCTTTGGTGTTCCTGTATTTCATCGCCGCGATCTTCGTCTATGGCGGCGAATTGAACGCGGCGATCATCAAGTCGCGCCTGCCGAAGGGCGTATCGCTTCAAGCAGCGCAGTCGCTAAAGCACGCGGACTCACAGGCTTGACCAGGAACGCGTCGGCGCCGGCCGCCCGCGATGCCGCCTCGTCCTCGCTGCGGCCGGAAATCCCGATGATCGGAATGCGGCCAAGCGGCGACTGAAGCGCGCGGATACGCCTGATCGCCTCCACCCCATCGATGCCGGGCAGCACCATATCCATCAGCACGGCGTCGAAGGCGCCCTGCTGAAGCCGCTCCGGCGCCGCTTCTCCATCGCCGATGAACTCCGCCTGATGGCCGAGCTCGGTGAGGATGGTGTTGAGCACGACGCGGCCGAACGGATTGTCCTCGACGCTGAGCAGCCGGAGCGCGCGCGGCGACCCGGCCGGGACGTCGCTCCCGGCCTCGCCGTTGGATGCGGCCGGTTCGCCGGCGGACGCCAGCACGATCGTCAGCGTAAAGGTGGTGCCCCCGCCCCGCCGCTGCCTGGCGACGATGTCGCCGCCCATCGCCCGCGCAAGCTGCTTGACCGAGGAGAGGCCGAGGCCCGCGCCGCCGAAGCGCGAGGCGACCCGGACATTGGCTTGCGAGAACGGACGGAAGAGGCGCTTGATCTCGGCGAGCGAAAGCCCGATGCCGCTGTCGGAGACCGCGAAGGCGACCCCGACCTTGCCTTTCGCGGCGCGCGTCGGCGTAACCTCGAACGCGACTGTTCCCCGCTCGGTGAATTTGACCGCGTTGTCGATCAGGTTCTCCAGCGCCGCACGCAGCCGAATGGGATCGCCGACGGCGAAGGCGGGCAGCTTTTCGGAGATATCGACCGAGGGCTGCAGGCCCTTGGCCGCCGCCCGCCCGGCGAGTGAATTCCCGGCGTTGCGGGCAAGCGTGCGCAGGTCGAAAAAATCCTGCCGGATCTCAAGGCCGGGGCCACGGCTTCGCGCGGCATCGACGAACAGGGTGGCAAGGCTGGCCAGATGCTCGGCGCCGGCCTGGATGGTATCGACCCAGCGCCGCTCGCGCTCGTCGAGGTCGGAGGTCGCAAGCAGGTTGCTGATCGCGAGAATACCGGTAAGCGGGGTGCGCACCTCATGCGCGAAGGCCGCCAGCGCAGTCTCGACCACGCCGGGGCCCGCCTTGGCAGGCGCGCGTCCGCGGCGCGCCTTTGCCGCCTTCAAGACACGCTTCCGCGACGGCGTCTTCTTGGGATGCCGAATGGTGCGCCCAACGCGCGATCTTGCCGCCATGATTCCCGTGAACCCTGCCCCGGCCGGCAGAATGGCATGCGAGGGTGGTGGGTGTCACGGAGACCTTTTGGGCGACGGCGCCATTACGCGAAAGTGGGCTGAGGCCGTTTGGTTGAGCTCGATCTGGCCGCGAGGACCACCTCTCCCCATCGGGGAGAGGTGAAGCACCTAGGGTAACCCCACCAGACGGCGGATATCAGCGGGCGTCGCACCGCCGGCGCGCAGTTCCCGCAAGGCGGTTGCCTTGGTCGACTTCGACAGCTTCTGTCCGACCGAATCGCGGATCAGCCGGTGGTGCCGGTAGGCCGGCGAAGCGATGCCGAGCAGCGCCTGCAGCAGCCGGTGCACGCTGGTGGACCAGAACAGGTCCTGCCCCCTGATAATTTCGGTCACCCCTTGCAGGGCGTCGTCGATCACGACCGAGAGGTGATAACTGGTCGGCGTCTCCTTGCGCGCCAGGATGACGTCACCCCACGCCTCCGGCCGGGCGATGACGGTTCCGTGCTCGCCGGCAGGTCCCGCCCCCTGTTCGGGCCAGCTCAGATCTTTCACCCGCGCGCGAGCCGCCGCCATGTTCAACCGCAGCGCGTAAGGCGCCCCCGACTCGATCAGCCGCCGCCGCTCCGGCGCCGGCAGCGATCGCGCGGCGCCCGGATAAAGCGGCGCGCCATCCGGATCGCGCGGCCATGGTCCCGCCGCCTCGCGCTCGGCGACCAGGCGCGCGATCTCAGCGCGGCTTTCAAAGCTCGGATAGAGCAGGCCCTCGGCGGTCAATCGCTCGACCGCCTCGCGATAAGCGTCAAGATGCTCCGACTGCCGCCGCACCGGCATCTCCCAGGCGATGTCGAGCCAGGCGAGGTCCTCGTAGATCGCAGTCTCGAACTCCGTCCGGCAGCGCGTCGGATCGATGTCCTCGATCCGCAGCAGGAAGCGTCCCCCGGCCTCGCGCGCGAGGTCAAAATTCAACAACGCCGAAAAAGCGTGGCCGAGATGGAGATAACCGTTCGGGCTCGGCGCGAATCGGAAAACGGGTGGCGACATTGTATTGGAATTCGTCATTGCCGGGCTTGACCCGGCAATCCATCCTCTAGGACTCTTATCGATAGCAGATGGATGCGCGGGTCAAGCCCGCGCATGACGCGACGAGACTGTTCCTCCATGCTCATCCACTTCGAAACCCAATCGGACCTCGAAGACGCGATCAAAACTCTTGTGAAGCAGGACAAGCGGCTGAGGCCAGTCCTGGAGATCACCGGCATGCCGGCGCTGCGGCAGCGCGAGCCGGGCTTTGCCGGGCTTGCCGCGATCGTCTGCGGCCAGCAGCTTTCGACCGCGAGCGCCGCGGCGATCTGGGGCCGGGTCAGCAAGGCATTCGATCCCTTTCATCATGATGCGATCAGCAAGGCGCGCGCCGACCGGCTTGGCCGGCTCGGCCTGTCGGCGGCGAAGATCAAGACACTGAAGCACATCGCGCGCGAGCTCGCCGCCGAGCGGCTGAACCTCGACGTGCTCGCGAACGAAGACGCCGACATCGCCCACAACACGCTGACCGCGCTGCCCGGCATCGGACCATGGACCGCGGACATCTATCTGTTGTTCTGCCTCGGCCATGGCGACGCCTGGCCGGCGGGCGACCTCGCCGTGCAGGAAGCGGTCAAGATCGGGCTGGGACTGAAGGAACGGCCGACGGCAAAGCAGATGGCGCCGCTGGCCGAGCCCTGGCGCCCGCTGCGCGGCGCCGCGGCGCATCTGTGGTGGGCTTATTACCGTGTGCTGAAGAAACGCGAAGGCGTGATTGCAGGCGCGAAGTAGGACGTATCCCGTCATGCCCGTGTGCGTGCACACGAAATTTAATCAAATTGCGATCTATGATCGACCAAAACCGAAACTGTCTTGGGCTACCTGTGCGTCAAATTGGACGAACCCACCATGACTTGGTTTTCGATCTTTGTCGCTTTGATCGTTTTTTCCTCAGAAGAGCCCGGAAAGAAAGTGATCTAGACCCGATATTGTGGAAATGGTTCGTTGCGTTGATATGGATCGTCAGCATCACTTTCTTCCAAGCTCTTGAACTTCATCGATATCTCGAAGGCTCGTCCTATCGTCCATTCTTTGGACTTTACGCTGGCGTCCTGTTTGCCGCGGTAACTTGGCTTTCAGCAAGACCGTTCGCCAATCTTGGCCGCCGCTGACATCGACGCAGAGGATTGTCCCTGCGTGCCATGACTAACACAGCCTGCGTCACAGTTTGCGGCTGTCGTAGGCCCAATGGAGCAACGCTTGGCGTTGCCGCGGCCTGCACGTCAGATCACGGGGTTCGCAACTGCGCTTGATCTGCGCGACATGTCGCCGGATCGCTTTCCAGCGCCTGATCTGCCGCGCATCCTCCATCGGTATGCGACGGCCCATGTAGTAGCGGCAATACCATTGAAACCAGCCGCGCGGATCGTCGGGGTGGATCCATCCTTTCTGTCGCCAGACCAAAAGAGGCTGGCTCGCGTTGACGCCGAAGTAGTTCAGCGAGCAGTCTCGTCTCGAAGGCGAAAGCCGGGCGCCGGCAAACCAGCTCGCCGGGAATTCCTTACGGCAGTCCGTCATGTACTTGCCGCAAAAGATGCCGAGGGCCAGCAGCTGCTTCGGCGTGAGTTCGGGACGAAATTCCGGATCGAAATTGCGTCCGGCAGGTTCGGTGAGGACGTAGCGGTACCCCCGCTGCATCTTGTCGTTGACTGTAACGCTTACAGAGTGTCGGCGCATGATTGTGAGCCTCATGTCCTTTGACAAGCGCGGCGGGCGGCGAAAGTTCTCTGGACAGGCCCGTAGCCCGGGTGAAGCGCAGCGTAACCCGAGACCGATCGTCAATGTTGATGCAGATGTCCCGGGTTGCGCTGCGCTCCACCCGGGCTACGGGGCACTAGCCGCGCAGCCTGATGCGGTCTTCGCGGGCGCAGGCAGTGACGAAGCTGGTCACGGCGCGGACGGCGGGCAGCTCGATCAGGTCGGGATGCGCGAGCAGCCAGAGGTCGGAGACGCTGCCGAGCTTCTGCGGCGCGACCCGCACAAGGTCAGGGCAGTTCTCGGCGACGAAGCATGACAGCGCCGAGATGCCGAGCCCGGCGCGCGCGGCGGCGAGCATGTCGCCTTGCGAGGAACAGCGCATCACCACGGTCCCCTGCCGGGTGATGAAATCGCTCCAGCGCGCCAGATGCGCGTTGGACGCCTCGTCGGCAAACCCGATCACGCTGTGACCCCGCCACTCCTCGCGCCGCTCCGGCAGCTTGCGCCGCGCGGCATAGTCGCGCGAGGCGTAGAACCCGGTGCCGAGCCGGCCTATTCTGCGCCCGATCAGGTTCTCCTCGCCGGCATCGACCGGCCGCAGCACGACATCGGCCTCGCGGCGGCGCACGCTCGCCGGAAACGGATGGGTGATGATCTCGAGCTGGATATGGTCGTGATCGCGCAGGAACGGCCCCAGCCGCGGCATCAGCCAGTGCGCGGCCAAGGTCGCACCGATCGACAGCTTCACGACGCCTCTCGCCTGCTCGCCGGTTGCGGACGCCGCGGCCTCGGCGCGCAACGCCGCGGCGGCCATGGCTTCGGCATGCTCGCGAAACTTGCGGCCCTGCGAGGTCAGCGACAACCCGTCATTGGAGCGCGCGAACAGGCGGGTGCCGAGCTGCTTCTCCAGCGCCGCGATCTTGCGGCCGATGGTCGGGTGGCTGGCGCGCAGGCGGCGTGCGGCGCCGGCGAAACTCCTGGTGTCCGCGACGGCGACGAAGGTCTTGCACAGGTCCCAATCCATCCGGCGGCCTCGCGATAGCCTGTTCATTCCTGCTGAAACGACTGTTCAATATTGAACAGCGCCATCGCTTCGTCCAGCCCTATATTGACAGCGTCAAGATCAAGATGCCGCAGGCACCGGAGGACCCAGGAATGACGCTGCCCGCTTTTCTCGCCAACAGTCTCGAACTACCGGTGGTCGGTTCGCCGCTGTTCATCGTATCAGGTCCCG
This sequence comes from Bradyrhizobium elkanii WSM2783, assembly GCF_000472865.1. Lineage (GTDB taxonomy): Bacteria > Pseudomonadota > Alphaproteobacteria > Rhizobiales > Xanthobacteraceae > Bradyrhizobium > Bradyrhizobium elkanii_A. The sequence continues at coordinate 147,222 of NZ_AXAP01000012.1, forward strand.
ATCTCGTGATCGCCCAGTGCAAGGCCGGCATCGTCGGCTCGTTTCCGGCGCTGAACGCCAGGCCGGCCGAGAAGCTCGACGAATGGCTGACGCAGATCGAGGACGAGCTCGGCGAGTACAAGGCGCGACATCCGGACGCGAAGGTCGCGCCTTACGCCATCAACCAGATCTGCCATGCCTCCAACGACCGGCTGATGCGGGACATGGAAACCTGCGTGAAGCACAAGGTCCCGATCATCATCACCTCGCTGCGGCCGCCATCGGAAATCGTCGAGGCCGCGCATTCCTATGGCGGCGTGGTGTTTCACGACGTCATCAACGTCAAGCATGCACGGAAAGCCGCCGAGCAGGGCGTCGACGGCCTGATCCTGGTCTGCGCCGGCGCCGGCGGGCATGCCGGCACGCTGTCGCCGTTCGCGCTGGTGCGCGAGGTCAAGCAATGGTTCAAGGGCACCATCCTGCTGTCGGGCGCGATCTCCGACGGCTGGAGCATCGCCTCCGCGCTCGCGCTTGGCGCCGACCTCGCCTACATGGGCACCCGCTTCATCGCCACGCAGGAGGCCAATGCCGATCCGCGCTACAAGCAGGCGCTGACCGAACATGCCGCCCACGACATCGTCTATTCGAACCTGTTCACCGGCGTGCACGGCAACTACCTCGGACCGTCGATCGTGGCCGCCGGTCTCGATCCGAACAATCTGCCTGTTGCCGACAAGTCGACGATGAACTTCGGCTCCGGCGGCAACATGAAGGCCAAGGCGTGGCGCGACATCTGGGGTTCGGGCCAGGGCATCGGCCAGATCGCGGACATCCCGCCGGTCGCCGAACTGGTGGAGCGGCTCAAGACGGAATTCACCGAAGCACGCGGTGATTTCCTGCGGCGGGCGAGCGCGTGAGCGCTACGCCTCCTCTGCTCAACAAATAAAACTGACGACCGGGAGAGAGACCATGAAGCTGCGGCACGCATTGGCCGTTCTGTTTACCTTGGGCGCGATCGCAACGGCCTTCGCCGAGGACAAGGAAGACATCCGCATCGGGCAGACCCTGCCCTATAGCGGTCCGCTGTCCGGCTTCGGCATCATCGGGCGGACGCAGGAAGCCTTCTTTGCCAAGGTCAATGCCGAAGGCGGCATCAACGGCCGCAAGGTGAAGTTCATCACGATGGACGACGCCTACTCTCCGCCCAAGACGGTCGAGCAGACCCGCAAGCTCGTCGAGCAGGAAGAGGTGCAGATGATATTCGGTTCGCTCGGCACCGCGACCAATAGCGCCGTGCACCGCTACCTCAACGGCAAGAAGGTCCCGCAACTGTTCCTCTTGAGCGGCGCCACCAAATGGGCCGACCCGAAGAACTTTCCCTGGACCATGCCCGGCATGGCCGCCTACGAATCCGAGGGCGTCGTCTATGCCAAATATGTGTTGCAGGCCAAACCCGACGCCAGGATCGCAATCCTCTCCCAGAACGATGATTTCGGCCGCGACTATGTCGCCGGCTTCAAACGCGCGCTCGGCCCCAAGGCCGCCGGCATGATCGTCGCGGAGGCGAGCTATGAGACCAGCGCGCCGACAATCAGTTCGCAATTGGCGACATTGAAGGCCTCCGGCGCCAACGTGCTGTTCGCCGTCGTGCTTGGGAAATTCACCTCGCAGTCGATCAAGGGCGTGGCCGAGCTCGGCTGGAAGCCCGAACTGTTCTTCGTGCCGACCTCGGCCTCCTCGATCTCATTCCTGGAGCCGGCGGGACTGGAGAATGCAGTCGGCCTGATCTCCTCGAGCAATCAAAAGGACACGATGGATGTGCAGTGGGCCGATGACGCAGGTGTGAGACAATATTTTGCGTTCATGAAGCAGTATCTGCCGAATGCCGACCTGAACAATTCGAACTACGCCGCCGGCTACCACTATGCGACACTTCTGATGGCCGCGCTCAGGGCATGCAAGGACGATTTCAGCCGCGACAACATCCTGCGCCAGGCGACGTCGCTGCGCGAGGTCAAGCTGCCGCTATTGTTGCCGGGAATGTCCGTTACGACCGGTCCGGATGATTATCTGCCGTTCCAGCAGTTGCAGTTGCGGCGCTTCAACGGCAAAAGCTGGATCGCTTTCGGCGAGATCCTGGACGACCGCTAGGCCTGTCGCAAAAGATTGAGGATGTGAGCATGATCATCAGCGGTGAACGCCGGATCGGCTATGGCGAGATCAACGAGCGCATCGCCCGCGCGGCATCCGGGTTGCGGGCGCTCGGCGTGCGCGATGGCCGGCCGGTCGCGATGATGCTGCGCAACGACTTCGAGGCGGTGGCCGCCTCCGCCGCGCTCGGCAGCCCGATCGTGCCGATCAACTGGCACCTGAAGGCCGACGAGGTCGCCTATATCCTCGCCGACAGCGGCGCGGATGTCCTGATCTGTCATGCCGATCTGTTGCCGCAGATACGCGATGGGCTGCCCGCCGGGCTCAAACTGCTGGTCGTGGCGACGCCGCCCGAGATCGCCGCGGCCTATGGCGTCGCGCCGGCGCTGGCGCCAGTGCCCGACGGCCTGACCGACTGGGACCGCTGGCGCGACACGCACGCACCCCTGACCGATGCCCCGATCGGCGCTTCGCCGATGTTCTACACCTCGGGCACCACGGGCCAGCCCAAGGGCGTGCGGCGCAAGCCGATGCCGCCCGAACTGCAGGCCGCGGCCGCCCGCGTCAGCGCGATCGCCTACGGCATCAAGCCGAACGACAACCAGATCGTTCTGATGAACGGGCCGATGTATCATTCGGCGCCGCACAGCTACGGCATGCTGGCGTTCCGCAGCGGCTGCACCATCGTGCTCGAACCGCGCTTCGATCCCGAGGATCTGCTGCAGCTCGTCGAGCGCCACCGCGTCACCCATATGCACATGGTGCCGACGATGTTCGTGCGGCTGCTGCGGCTGCCGGAGGAAACGAGACGACGCTACGACGTCTCCTCGTTGCGCTTCATCATTCACGGCGCCGCGCCCTGTCCGCAGGATGTGAAGCGCGCGATGATCGACTGGTGGGGACTGGTGGTGAACGAATATCTGGGCTCCACCGAGACCGGGATCCCGATCTGGCATTCGGCGACGGAGGCGCTGGCAAAGCCCGGCACCGTCGGCCGCGTGATCGAGGGCGGCATCGTAAAGATCTTCCGCCCCGACGGGACCGAATGCGACGTCAACGAGCCCGGCGAGATCTTCATGCGGCAGACGGCAATCCCGGATTTCGACTATCACGGCAACGCCAAAGCGCGCGCCGACGCCGGGCGCGAAGGCCTCGTCAGCGTCGGCGACGTCGGCTATCTCGATGCGGACGGCTATCTGTTCCTGTGCGAACGCAAGCGCGACATGGTGATCTCGGGCGGCGTCAACATCTATCCCGCCGAGATCGAGAACGCGCTGATCGGCATGGAAGGCGTGCGCGACTGCGCGGTGTTCGGCGTCGCCGACGACGAATATGGCGAGCGGCTGTTCGCCTGCATCGAGCCCGAGCCGGGCGCGACGCTGTCGGTCGCCGCCGTGCAGGATTTTCTGCGCAGCAAGCTCGCCAACTTCAAGGTGCCGAAGGACATCCAGTTCATGGACGCGCTGCCGCGCGAAGCCACCGGCAAGATCTTCAAACGCAAGCTGCGCGATCTGCATCGCGAAGGCACGCTCCGCGCAGCCGTTTGATGCGGCCGCGGCAAATGCGCTCTCACGCCTTTTCACGTGTGCGTTAGGAACGGCTTCGCCGCCCTTTCGCAGCCTCCATCCGCGCCCAACCTAGCAACGTTGTTTCATGCGTTGCCAATGGAGCGCGATCGGCGTGACGAAGTTCGGTCAGGTGCGCTGGGCTCAGAAGGATGGCAGCCCGCCGACGACGTCCCAAGCGGACGGCCCGGCAGGCGAAAGCGGCGTGCGGGTGTTCCGGGCGCTGTTCGACGGCGGCGCGCATTTCAGCGCCACACCGGATCAGCACCTCGTCTTCCTTCAGATGTCACCTCATCTGCAGCTCGATTGCCGAATAGCCGGACGGCAGCTTCGGCACGAGACGACCCACGGCGCTCTCGCGATCTGTCCGGCCGGCATTGACTCGTCCGCCGACGCCGACGGCACGGCCGATATGCTGCTGGTCGCGGTCAAGCCGACCCAGCTTGCGCTTGCGGCCGCGGAAGATTACGCGCTCGAAGCGGAGCTGCCGGAACGGCTGTCGGGGTACGACCAAACGCTTCAGCAGGCGGCGCAGTCGCTGGCCGCGGAGAGTGCGCAAGGCTATCCCAATGGTCCGCTGTTCTGGAGCGAAGCCGCGAGCCGCTTCATCGGCCGCCTGGTGTCCAACTATACGTCGACGCCGCGACGCCCAATTCGCGGCCGGCTCGGTCAACGCGCGCTGCAGCGGATCAGAGACTATGTGCTGATCAATCTCGCCGAGCCGATCGAGGTCGCCGATCTCGCCGCACTCGCCGGCCGCAGCTCGTTCCATTTCTCGCGCGTATTCACTCGATCGGTCGGCATGACGCCGTATCGCTACGTGGTCCATCTCCGCCTGCAGGCGGCGGCGCGGCATATGCGCGAAGGACGAATGGGTCTCGCTGAAATCGCTGTCGACACCGGGTTTGCGGATCAGAGCCATTTGTCGCGATGGGTCCGACGCGTGTACGGCGTCGCGCCCTCCGAGTTTACCTGAGCGAACCAGCAAAACCGCAGGAATCTTCACGAACGCAGGGCCCGCTTCTCCGTAAATCGGCAGACACGCCGAGCACTCCGCTCGCGCCGATCACAGGAGAGTGAAGCCATGTCTGCTACGATCGATGCCGCCGTTTACGGCCTGAGCGAGGACTTGCCTGGGCTGGTGTCATTGCCCGGCGATGATCGCTATGCGGCGGCGACCAGTATCTGGGCCAAGCAGGTCGGCGTCGCGCCCGGTGCGGTCGTGCATTGCCGAACCGCTGGGGATGTCCAGGATGCAATCCGGGCTGCGCGCGAGCGCGAGCTGCCACTGTCGGTCCGCGGCGGTGGCCACGACTGGGCGGGCCGCGCGCTCTGCGACGGCGCGGTGATCGACCTGTGCGGCATGCGCAGCGTCGCGCTGAGTGCCGACCGCCGCAGCGCCTCGATTGCGGGCGGCGCCCGCGCCGCGGATGTCATAGCTGTCACCGATCCACACGGGCTGGCGGTGGTGGCGGGATCGGTTTCGAGCGTCGGGATCGCCGGACTCACGCTCGGCGGCGGCTATGGTCCGCTGATCGGACGCTTCGGACTGGCGATCGACAACATGCTCGCCGCCGAGATCGTGCTGGCCGACGGCCGCATCGTGCATGCCGACAGCGAGAGCAACGCCGATCTGTTCTGGGCGCTGTGTGGCGGCGGCGGCAATTTCGGCGTGGTGACGGCGATGCGTCATCGCGTCCATGAACTGCCGAGCGTCCATTCCGGCATGCTCGTCTATCCCTTTTCCGAGGCCCGCGCGGTGCTCGAACGATGCAGCGCATTGATGGCGTCGGCGCCGGACGAGTTGACGGTGCAGCACACGCTGGTCGCCGATCCAAACGGTACGGTGGTGGTCCTGATCGTGCCAACCTGGAGCGGCCGGCCTGAGGACGGCGAAGCGACGCTTGAACCGTACGCCCGGCTGGGAACACTGCTGGCAGGCGGAATTGAGCGGCGATCCTACGCGGCCCTGCTTGGCATGTTCGATCCCTACATCGCCAGCGGATTGCAGACCGTGATGGACAGTTGCTGGCTGCCGGCGCTCGACCGCGACGCCATCGACGTGTTCATCCACGCGATGGAAAACGCGGTCTCGCCGGGATGTGCGATCATCACCCACGAATTCCGCGGCTCGGCGTGCCGGGTCGCGGAGGCTGCGACGGCGTTCGGACTGCGTCGCGATCACCTGCTGGTCGAAATCCTGGCAAGCTTTCCGGATCGCTCCAACGCCAGCGACTGGCCGCGGCACCTGCACTGGACGCGCTCAACGCGCGAGCGCTTCGCCTCAGCGCTACCCGGCGGTTATCCGAACTTTCTCGGCAAGGATGAACTCGATCGCGCGAGACAGAGCTACGGGGGCAATGCCAAGCGACTGATGGAGATCAAGCGACGCTACGATCCCGACGACGTGTTCCGTTCCGCCATTCCACTGCCGCGCTCGGCATAAGCGTTGAGGACAAGCATGCTGATTTCTGTCGTTAGCACCACCATCGCGTTCATTTTGACCGCCTTCAAGGCGAGAGGAGCGGCCCCGCGTCTGCCTCGGGTCCACAATTTCAAACGGCTTGTCAGGCCGGCGTCCGCTTCATCGCAGCCGCCGGAAGCGAACAGCGTTTTAAACTATGTTGCTGTTGCAAAACGTCCATCGCCCGACGCAAAGATGGCGGCACGTCACGAGCCGGAGCCGCCGCCATGACATCGACCGACTTCGTCGTCGCCCGCAAAGATCTCAAGCAATGCAAATTCATCGAGCAGACAGTGCCCGATGCCGCCGCGCTTCCAAGCGAGACGTTGCTGATCAAGGTGACGCGCTTTGCGCTGACCGCCAACAACATCACCTATGCGGTGCTCGGCGACGAGCTGAAATACTGGCAGCTCTTTCCTGCACCGGATGGGTTCGGCAACATTCCGGTGTGGGGATTTGGCGAGGTCATCGCCTCCCGCCATCCGAACGTTGCCGAGGGTGAACGGTTGTTCGGGTATTTCCCGATGGCGACGCACCTTGTGATCGAGGCCGCCGACGTCAGCAAGCGCGGCCTGCGTGACGGCGCCGCACATCGGCAGGGCGTGGCGCCGGTCTACAACGCCTATGCGCGCGTGAGCGGCAATTCCGCCTTTGCCGGACGGCAGGGCGACTACCAGGCCTTGCTGCGGCCATTGTTCATGCTGTCGTTCCTGGTCGACGACTTCCTCGCCGAGAACGGATTTTTCGGCGCGGAAAGCGTGATGCTCTCCTCCGCCTCCAGCAAGACCGCCTTCGGGCTCGCGCATCTCTTGCACTCCAGAGGCATCAAGGTGATCGGCCTGACGTCGGAGGCAAATACCAGCTTCGTGACATCGCTAGGCTGCTACGACGAGGTCATCACCTATGATCGCGTCGCGTCACTGGCTGCCGATCGACCGGCGGCGTTCGTCGACATGGCCGGCAACAGCGGCTTGCGCGAGGTGCTGCACCGGCACTTCGGCGCACGGATGAAATATTCCGGGCGCGTCGGACTGACGCATCGTCGCTCATCGGAGAACGAGCCGGAACTGCCCGGCGCCAAGCCGAGCTGGTTCTCCGCGCCCGAGCAGATCCGCAAGCGCGCCAAGGAATGGGGACCGGGCGGAATCGAGGCGCGCCTGGGCCCCGCATGGGCTGGCTTCGCGCCGAAGCTCGAGCAATGGCTTGCGGTGACCGAAGGTCTCGGCCCTGCGGCGGTGCGCACCGCCTATCTCGATATCCTGAGCGGCCGCGTGCCGCCGGAACTGGGGCTTATTCTCTCACTCTGGGAATAGCCGACATCCCGTCACGGTCTTTCTGCGGCCTGCCGAATAGGTATAGGCTGCACGGGAACACGCCGCGGAGACGGCCGTGATGGGAAACGCTCATGCTCGACAAGACCGACGACATCTCGGTGGCCGCCGACACTTGGCTCGCGCGATTCGAGGACGCACTTCGCAAGCCCGGCGACGGCGCGCTCAATTTCCTTTTTCTCCCCGATAGTTTCTGGCGCGATATACTGGCGCTGAGCTGGAACATCCAGACCATCGACGGCGCGGACGCCATCATTGCCGAGTTGAAGCGGCATGCGGGCCGCGCGGCACCACGCCGCCTTGTGATCGATCCCGACCGCCGCGCCCCGCGCAAGGTGATGCGGGCCGGCACCAATGCGATCGAGGCGATGTTCAAGTTCGAGACCACGATCGGTCGCGGCAGCGGCATCGTCCGCCTGATCCCTGACCCTACCGACGGCAACGCGCTCAAGGCCTGGACGCTGCTGACCGAGCTCGGCGAGCTCAAGGGCTTTGAGGAGCAGCTCGGCGTCAACCGCCCCCGTGGCAACGCCTATTCGCGTGACTTCCGCGGGCCGAACTGGCTCGACCTCCGCAAGGCGTCGACCGACTATGCCGACCGCGATCCGATCGTGCTCGTCGTCGGCGGCGGCCAGAGCGGGCTTTGCATCGCGGCACGGCTGAAGCAGTTGCAGGTCGATACGCTGATCGTCGACCGCGAGGAGCGCATCGGCGACAATTGGCGCAAGCGCTATCACGCGCTGACCTTGCACAACCAGGTGCAGGTCAACCACCTACCCTATATGCACTTTCCGCCGAACTGGCCGACCTATATCCCGAAGGACAAGCTCGCCAACTGGTTCGAAGCCTATGTCGACGCCATGGAGCTGAACTTCTGGACCAGCACCGAGTTCGAGGGCGGGCACTACGACGCGAACGAAGGCCGCTGGACGGTGACGCTGCGCGGCGCCGATGGCTCGAAACGCCAGATGCATCCGCGCCATGTGGTGCTGGCCACCGGCGTCAGCGGGATTCCGAGCGTGCCTGATATCCCCGGCCTGAAGGATTTTTCCGGCAAGGTCCTGCATTCCAGCGGCTATGACGACGGCGAGAACTGGAAGGGCAAGCGCGCCATCGTCATCGGCACCGGCAACAGTGGCCACGACATCGCCCAGGACCTCTATTCCAGCGGCGCCGACGTGACGCTGGTGCAGCGCAGCCCGACGCTGGTGGTCAGCATCGAGCCGTCGGCGCAGCTCGTCTACGCGCCCTACAATGACGGGACGCTCGACGACAACGACCTGATCGCGATGTCGATGCCGCTCAAGCTGGGGCGCAAGAGCCACGCGATGGTGACGGAGAAATCGAAAGCGCTCGACAAGGACCTGCTCGAGGGCCTTAAGCGCGTCGGCTTCAAGCTCGACTACGGCGAGGACAACACCGGCTGGCAGTTCAAATATCTCACCCGCGGCGGCGGCTATTATTTCAACGTCGGCTGCTCCGATCTGATCGTCAAAGGCGAGATCGCGCTGAAGCAGTTTGCCGATATCGAGACGTTCGTTGCCGCCGGTGCCAGGATGAAGAACGGCGAACTCCTCCCCGCCGACCTCGTGGTGCTCGCGACCGGCTACAAGCGCCAGGAGGAACTGGTGAAGAAGCTGTTCGGCGCCGACGTCGCCGACCGCGTCGGCACGATCTGGGGCTTTGGCGAGGAGCAGGAGCTCCGCAACATGTACACCCGCACGCACCAGGCGGGCCTCTGGCTGATCGCCGGCGGACTGGCGCAATGCCGGATCGGCTCGAAGCATCTGGCGCTGCAGATCAAGGCGATCGAGGAAGGCCTGCTGCCGCGCGACGTCGGGCCGCGCGCAGCGCTTTCATAGTTTCGCGCTGTCATTCCGGGGCGCGCGAAGCGCGAGCCCGGAATCCATAACCACCATCGTGAGTATGGATTCCGGGCCTGCGCCTTGCGGCGCATCCCGGAATGACAACGACCTTGGGGAGGAAAACACATGTCGACCATCCTCGGCTCCGGCGAGCATCGCTACCGCGTGGTGCAGAACTGGGCCAAGCTGCCCGACGGCTGGCAGCTCACCGACGTCGCCTCCGTCGCGGTCGACAGCAAGGACCGCATCTACGTCTTCAATCGCGGCGAGCATCCGATGATCGTGTTCGACCGCGAGGGCAATTTCCTGCGGAGCTGGGGCGAAGGCCTGTTCTCCCGCGCCCACGGCCTGCACATCGACGCCGATGACAATCTCTATTGCACCGATGACGGCGACCACACCGTGCGCAAATGCGCGAGCGAGGGCAAGGTGCTGCTCACGATCGGCATCCCAGCTAAGCCCGCGCCGTTCATGAGCGGCGAGCCGTTCAACCGCTGCACCCACACCGCGCTATCGCCAAAGGGCGAGATCTATGTCTCCGACGGTTACGGCAACGCCCGTGTCCACAAATTCACGCCCGACGGCAAGCTGATGAAGAGCTGGGGCGCGCCCGGCACCGATCCCGGACAGTTCAACATCGTTCACAACATCGCGACCGATGCCGACGGCTTTGTCTATGTCGCCGACCGCGAGAACCATCGCGTGCAGGTGTTCGACGGCAACGGCAAATACGAGACGCAGTGGAACAATCTGCACCGTCCCTGCGCGCTCTGCTGTTGTGGCGGCAAGCAACCCAATTTCGTGCTCGGCGAACTCGGTCCCGGCATGGCCGTGAATCGCAAGGTGCCCAATCTTGGACCCCGGCTGACCATCGTCGATGCCAAGGGCAACCGCATCGCGCGGCTCGGCGGCGAAACCGGCCCGGGCGTGGAGACCGGCAAATTCCTGGCGCCGCACGGCATCGCGCTCGACTCCAAAGGCGACATCTATGTCGGCGAGGTCGGCGTCACCGACTGGAAGACCAGCTTTCCCGAGACCGAGATGCCGGCCGAGGTAAGGGTGGCGCGCTGCCTGCAGAAGCTGGAGAAGATCGTAACGTAGCCAGAGCTTGACGAGGTAAGGTTGAACTGTATCCGCCGTGGGCGCTGCCTCTTTTCACCTCTCCCTTCGGGAGAGGTGAACTTGCGGCTAAGCCGATTTCACCAAATGACATCGCGCTCTTGAGCATGATCCGGAAAGTTGGGAACCGGTTTCCCTCGCGACAAACGCGAAGCGTTTGCGCGGAGATCATGCTCAAACAAAGAGCCGCGATCAAATATCCCCGATCACCTCGCGCCGGCGCTGCTCGGATTCCTCGGCATAACGCCGCATCGCGTGCGCCTCGTTGAGGACGCCGATCGGACAGCGTTCCGCGCCCTCCTCGACCACGGCGAGCGATTCCGCTTCCGCGGCGTCGAACACCGCAATTGCCTCCTGGATGTTCATGGACGGATGCAGCACCACGTCGCTGTGGCGCAGGATGCCGAGGAGGCCGTTGTGCATATCGATATCGGGCGCATGCGCGTCCGCGATCAATGCCAACCCGGCGTAACGCCCCTCGCCATCGACCGCGACCACCTGGGTTTTGGAGCCGAGCGGGAACTGCTTGCGGAACTGCGCTATTGGCACGTCCGCATTCACGGTCGTCATGTCCCGGCGCATCAATTTGTCCACCGTGAGATCGCGGATCCAGCCGACATCGGCGGCGCTGCGGATGGTCTCGCCACGCAGATGCAAGCGCCAAGTCGCAAATGAATAGCCGAACAGTTCCCGCGTGATCATCGTGGAGATGATGACGGAGACCAGCACCGCCGTGGTGAGCCAGAGATTGCCGGTCGATTCCAGCGCGATGAAGGACATCGTCAGCGGTCCGCCGATGACCGACGCCGACAACGCGCTCATGCAGATCACCGCATAGACGTCCGGATCGAGTTGGAGGCCCGGCCACAACATGTCGCAACCGGCGGCGAACAGCCGGCCGCCCAGTGCGCCCATGAACAGCGTGGCGAAGAACAGGCCGCCGCGAAATCCGCTGCCGAGCGAGACGATCGAGGCCATCGCTTTCAGGAACAGCACGCCGGCCATGAAGGCGAACGGTATCGACACGATGCCGCCGAGATGCAGCGCGCCATGACCCGAGGACATCACCTGCGGCGTCAGCAGCGCCATCAGTCCGACCGCGAAGCCGCCGAGGGCCGTACGCAATGGCGGCCAGAGCCCTGTCTTTCCGAGCAGCGTCTCGCACAGCGTGACGCCGCGCATGATGGCGATGCCGAACAGCGCCGCCAGCACGCCGAGCAGCGCGGCGATGGCGAGGTCGCGCCCCAGCACGTCGCCGGCGGCATCGACGCCGACCCCCAGCGTCAGCACGCTGAAGGAATGGGCGACAAAATAGCCGGCAACCGCGGCGACCCCGACCGGCGCCAGGCTCGCGGGCGTGTAGCCGCCGATCACAAGTTCGAAAGCATAGAAGGCGCCGGCCAGCGGCGCGCCGAAGGCGCCGGCGATCGCCGCCGCCGCTCCACAGCCGACCATGATGCGCTGATCGATGCGCCGCAGGTGGAAGGCGCGGCCGACCGAAGCTGCGATGCCGCTGGAGAGCTGCGTATAGCCCGCCTCGAGCCCGACCGAGGCGCCGACGCCGGAGGACCAGATCGTCTGCAGCGCGACGATCACGCTGCCGCGGAACGACATCCGTCCGCCATAGAGGGCATTGGCCTCGATCGGATCAATCTCGCGCTTCGGCCGCCAGCGCGCCAGCGCGAGGAAGGCCAGGCCCAGCAATAGCCCACCCAGGCTCGGAACCAGCACGGCGCGCAGCGGATCGAGGCTGATCTGGCTGGAGAGCCGCTCGCCGAACGGCAGGTCGAACAGGGCGACGTGCAGGACCGACACCGCGCCACTCATGGCCGCCACCACCAGCCCGCCAATGGTTCCGGTCAGTGCCGCCAGGACCACCAGGCTGGTTTCATGCGCGCGGACGAAGGCGCGCAGCCGGCGTGGAGCCTCGAGATAGCGGGACTTGGTGAGCATTGCGGAGGCCGCCGACGCAGGAGGTATCTCCGGCCTCGTTTACGGGCCTTGCAGGCGGGTGGCAATCACGGCGGGATCATGGCAGCGCAGAGCGGATAAACGGCTCAATGCTCTTCACAATCCCGTCACGCTGCATGTAGTATGTCAGTACATGCTGCTTCGCAGCGATATGGAGGCCGGGAGCGTTACTTGAACGCACATGTCTCGCAAGGCGGTTGGCCGGTACTGGTCCTGAACGCGGACTTTCGGCCGCTGAGTTATTATCCCCTGTCGCTATGGTCGTGGCAGGACGCGATCAAGGCAGTCTTCCTCGATCGCGTAAATATCGTCGAATATTACGACCGGGCGGTCCGGAGCCCCTCCTTCGAAATCCAGCTCCCCAGCGTCGTCTCGCTGAAATCCTTCGTCAAGCCGACCACGCATCCCGCATTCACGCGTTTCAACGTTTTCCTGCGCGATCGTTTCGCCTGCCAATACTGCAATTCGCCCGACGATCTCACCTTCGATCACATCATCCCGCGCAGCAAAGGCGGCCAGACCACCTGGGAGAATGTGGTCGCGGCCTGCTCGCCCTGTAACCTCAGGAAGGGCAACCTGACGACGCAGCAGGCCAAGATGTTTCCGAAGCAGACGCCGTTCGCGCCGACCGTGCACCAACTCCACCGCAACGGCCGCCTGTTCCCGCCAAACTATCTGCACGATAGCTGGCTCGACTACCTGTACTGGGACACCGAGCTGGATCCGTAAGGGATTGTCGGGAGTTTTGTGATGCACCTCATAAGAGTGTCAAAACACACATAAGTGCGTCGCGTTTTGCCGCCTGATCTTGTCGAAACATCACCATCGGACCGAGCGAGATCCAGCGAACGAGTTCTCCGACGCTATCGTCCGGCCCTTCGTGGTTAAATCTTGGTGTACATCGACGGGCCCAGCGACTGGGCCGTGGGACTCTCACGGTGTCGAGCGTCTCAACCTCTGGAAGACGATCCTGGGCAAATTGGCCGAGTAGGCCACATTTGTGCTAGAGGACGAGCATGAGTGCCTCTGAGCCGCCGCCATTTGGTCGATAGCCGGTCCATCGGAATACAAGCTCCATTTTGCGCGCTGGAACGGACACAGCCGGCCCTTAGAAGTGTGGGCGCGCGACAGGGGAGAATGGCAAGGTTGGCAGGAATACCGCCCAGCGCGCGACGAATTCAATCGTCCCAAGATCTTTTCACTCATCCAATTTTATCATGAACCGGACGCTTGGCTCTTCGGTGGCGTGTTCCGTGTGTCGGAACGATTGTCAGATCGCTATGTGGTGATGCTGAGCGAAGAAGGCCGCGGCTTCATCGGTCGTCTTAAATGTCATTCGGCCTGCAATATTGACCCCCTAAGCCGGGGGATCGGCGTCCAAAATTGACCCCCGTATTGCCTCATCTGAGGATGTTACTTTCGCTTGACGGACGTAGCGCCGACTGTCGGCCGGTCTGAGGTTGCGTCATTNCTCGCAGGATNGGAGGGACTGGGGACGTCGCGGAGTGCCCATCACACGCAGCGCCGGCCCCATTCCCGGGATCACCAATGGTGGCCGGTGCCGTACCCCCGGCCATGCGCGGGATGATCACCTCGGTTGCGTTGCGTCTGAGTGATCGCAACAAGCGCTGCACGATGGTGTGCTGCGGCGGCCC
>NZ_AXAP01000111.1 GCF_000472865.1 Bradyrhizobium elkanii WSM2783
CGTAACCAACATCCCTTACCCGCCGAGGTCTGCGAGAGGATGAGACGACCATGGAGGATCGGTCTTCCCGGCGCATGCGAACACTGGTGACCCGAATGGCCCGCTCGAGGCCTGTCCGCTAATCAGTTCGAATGCGCGCTGATATCCATGATGGCCCGGAGCCCAGCACGCTCCAATCAGAGGCCGGATACATTGATGCAAGACCGCATCTGCCAGGTTGACGAAACCGCTTGCAACGCGCGGCCGGACCATACATGCGGGTCAAAAGCCGTAATACGTGCGGCGAGCGAATCGAGTCCGGTTTGCCTCTGAGAGCGGACCACATCGCGACAGGTCAAATCTGTCGCGACGAGGCCACGAACAGACATGGGTATATTCCCAGAAAGTCCCCAATTAATGTCCAGTAAACACCGAACGACCAAACAATCGGAGACCGAAGGAAATGTAACAATCAATACCCGCTACGGTTGAAGGGAATTCGAAGACAGATAGGGGCTATCGCATTCGATAGAATTTCAACCAACGTTCTAGTCAATTCGATTATGGTAGCGCCACGATCGGTTCTTCGGAGTAGGTAAAGCCAGGAGTAAAAGTGTATTGGTAAGGTCCCGGGTCTTGGCCATTGGTGTAGACAGTTGTGAACTCCGCAATAGCTCGGCCCAATCTTGCGGTGTACTTTATCTCGACCGAGGTGTTCACGCCGGCGACCCCATTGTGAAAGCGCAAGACCGTGAACAAGCCGAAGTAGTTATAGGAAGTCTGGGCAGTGACTTCGGGGATAGCTGACTGAATAGCGGCCAGACTCAGGCCGAACGAAGAGCCTGTCACTTCGCCGGGGTTCAATAGAACTGTCGGTCCCAGGATTTTAAGACTTACCCACACCGTAGCCGGACCAGGACCGGGCAAGTTGTTATTTCCGATTTCAGCCGAAACCTGCAGCAGCAAGGGGTTGAAAGGCACGGTGCCGACGTTTGCGATTGCGCCGCATACGTAAGCGTCTCCTCCGTTGGGGGGCAACACGGAATTGTGGTCCATCCTGGCTGGAAAGATGAGAGCAAATTGTACGGTGTGGCCCCACGGCCAGAGATTCCGCAGCAGCCGCCACAGCCGCGCCAAATAAACGGCACCTAAGAAATTACTGAGGCTCCAGCGCCTTTGCATGGCCGCACTTGTTTCGGGGCCGC
The DNA here is from genome assembly GCF_000472865.1 of Bradyrhizobium elkanii WSM2783. GTDB lineage: Bacteria > Pseudomonadota > Alphaproteobacteria > Rhizobiales > Xanthobacteraceae > Bradyrhizobium > Bradyrhizobium elkanii_A. Next base: position 1,185 of record NZ_AXAP01000111.1, read on the forward strand.
GATCTTACCGGACCGCAAAAATTAGCCTTAACCCTTCCATTCGGCAACTCCATTGCTCACGCGCTCCGCCGAAGGGCCTCGACGAGCGGCGGCGAATGTTATCAATTTTTAGTCGATCGCGACGGCGAGGTGGTTCCGTCTTGTGGCCACCGATCATCCGCAATCGTAATGCTCCTGCGGGCCGTTGAACTCGATGGTGACGGTGACACTTGTCCCTTCCCGGACACGGACAAATTCTAATTGCGAGGAATCCGGGAAGCGGATCAATGGTTGGCGGCAATCTACAAGCCTTCGCAACGTACGATCTGATCAAGTTAAGGAAGCAGGAACGAGGATAGTCACTCGCGAGCACCTTCCCGAGGCTTTCAGAGCTTGGTGCCTGTCCACTAAGAAGAGCATTCGAGACGGCGCGTATCAGAGTCAGCTCCGGGTCACAAGCCGCATTACGCTTCGAGGTGGGTGACTTCCGCTTTACTTTAGTGAGCCGACATTTATGCCAACGTGCGTGCGACAACAGAACCTCGTCAGAACAGGCTCGTTCCTAAAAAGCCGCCCGGCGCGATCATTGGGCGGATCGGCACCGGGGCGTGCTCCCTCTCACCCACCCGGACTGGTGCCGGCGGCCACAAAAACAGGGAATGTGCAAAGAGCGCCGACGATCCAAACCCGTGATGCGGGTTTTGGTCGAGGCTCAATCCGGTGGGTAAATAAATCCGCCTTCCCTTAACATAGGTAAGTGGACCACTCCTCGGGTGCGGTGATGCTACTTTTTCCCGATGTGAGGCGGCTTTTCGATCCAAGCAAGTTCAAAAAAGGACTCTGAGATCGTGATTATTGTCGTTGATAGGCTGCAACAGGAAATGGCTCAGCTGCGTGCCCTTCGAGAAAAGGTGTCGGACGCGACGGGCCGCTCGGCGAATACCCCGTTGTGCGCGCGTCGACTCAAGCACCAGAAACCAATGAGGAACCTCACTGGAAAGTGGCACCAACTGCGAGCTGATGCGAAGCATTGTGCAGAGCTAGGCGTGTCGACGAAAGATGCAAGTCAACGTGCCCTGTTTAAGCGTTTGGGTGATGAGCTTGCGATCGAGGCGCTCGTGCTGGAACGGCTCGTCAAGCGGCAAACCGCGCATGTGGATTCCGAATGAGGTCAAGAATACCTGAGGACTGATCCACAATACGGTGCATTCAGAAGCAAGCCGTTTCGGCACCCATGAGCCTCGGCGCGCGGCCGTTGGTCATTGCGGTCGCGTGAACTCCGAGATCATTCGCGCTTCTTGCCACAGCTCGACGTTCTGATGCTGACAAGCGATTAGCTGCGCTCGCTGCTTCGCATCGTCATCGGTCGCACAATGAAGATCAATGCGCCTGGAAATCCTTCCATCTGCCCCGATCACATAAACGCTGTAGTGCATCATCCCCGCCGCCTGCTGAAAGATTACCACTTTTTCCTGAAAGGCGGCGGTTTCTTGGCGGAGCGACAGAAGCGCGCGCATGCCATCCATTCGCAAGCGCTGCGTTCACTTTTGAACAGATCGCGACCCAGCTGATGGCGTACAAGCATCGTTCGTCGCCGCTGGGTTTTGCTTGAAGTGCGGCCTGGTTGACCGCGATCGACGACATCGGCGGTCACTTCTGTGCGGCTGAGAAGGCAATGATTCGTTGGAAAGCAAGAGGACCTTCTTGGCGATCTGGGATGGCGAGGTGGTCGGCAGCCACACCGGTCCGCATTTCCGCTACGCCGTCATCATCCGAAGGCGCGACGACTGCAATCCCAAGGTCGGCGGCTTCACGCGGACCCGTGACAGTGCGGCTAGCCGCTACGTGTCAGGCCATGGCGCCGAGTGGGTGAAGGTGACTTGCCGCCAGCGTGAGACGCTGACAGTCGCCGGCTTCGCCCTGGATGAGGGAAAATGGGACGGCATCTATCTCGGCCGTCGCAAGGGCAAAGAACTGATCTATGCCGGCAAGGTCGACCACGGCTTCGACAAGGCGTCCTCCGCCGACTTGCAGAAGCGCCTGACGCCGCTGATCCGCAAGACGCAGCCCTACACCAAGCGCATCGCGCACAAAGGCATCTGGGTTGAGCCGAAGCTCTTGGCCGAGATCGAGTACCGGGCCAAATCGGCGGAGGGCAAAGTCCGGCATCCCTTCTTGAAGGGCTTGCGGGAGGACCTGAAATGAAATGGTGCGCCCGCTGCGACAATTGCCGCTGGGTCTGCGAGAACCATCCCGACCAGCCGTGGCTGGGTGACTACGCCTGCGAGTGCGGCGGAGCCGGTGCGCCCTGCCCTGTCTGCAACCCCTGTGACGAAAACACCCCCGCCGGAGCTGCCAGAGGGCTTGCGGCCATCCTGCTGGATAACGACGATGCAGATTGAGAGGACCAAATCGTCTGGTCTCGACGTGCAGCAACTCCTGTTCGCAAGGGAGATCTCTGTCGCTCGTCCTTCTTTCCTCGTTTTTTGGAACTCTAAACCCGCTTGGCTCGTTCGCCATTAAAGACATGTAATCTCGCGGCCGGTGTAACGATGGCACCATCTCCGGATACGTCTCGGCCTAGCTTCCGGTATCACCTGAAGGTCCATTCCTTTCGCATCTTCACAGTCATTGTCGCATGGCTGCTCATTGTCGCAGCGTTCTATGAGAAGCCAGAGTTGCTCACTGGCGCCCAGCGCTCCCTGCAACGTGGCATAGAAGCCATCGGCGACGCGATTCCGCCGCCGTGGGGACCACGGATTGAGTTCGTCTTCCGAGAGATCGGCGGTTTGATCTGGCTTCAGATCACGCTGTTTGTGCTTGTACTTCGCGTGGTGCTGTCGACGATCGCGGCGATGTGGCGATTTGGTTTAAGCCGAGAGCGCGGCTTCTGATCTCGGCAAACGCAGTAGCTGTCGCAAGGGGACTCACGCGTCGGTCGCGACCCGGCGGCAGCATCATCCATGTCATTCCCGCCGGGCGAGCGGGTCGCCTGTCCAGGAGAAGGGGGGACTGTTTCTTACGGCGGCCTGCGGCCGCCCGACCCTACCGCGCTTCGAGGAGGCAGAGTCCGCCCCATGGTCATATTCTGAATTCGTCCATCCGTCGTCCTGACTCCAGCTGCTTTGCGAGCCAGCGCGGGCACTTGCCCCGGCCGGCCCAGGTCTCAGCCGGATCATCAGGATTTCGATACTTGGGAGAGACTCGCGGATACGGTCGCCGTCCAGAAAGTGGGTGTTCCAACCGATCCAATCTGTCGACCAACCGCTGCTTCTGTTGACAGATCTTTTCCTTCAGGACGTCCGAAATTTCCACGTGCAAAGTCCATAAGCGGTCAAGATCCATTTTTTTGAGTTCTGCTCGTCTCATTATGTCCCCGTTTTCAAATTCGCTGGTCCTCCCCAGGTAGAATAATAGGGTTTCTCATCTTGGTTAAACTGAGACTAAAATGCGCAATTAAATCGGGATTTTATTGGCGAGCGCGGATTATCTCTGTGCGGCTGACGCGCTCTGTCGTGTGGTGGCTCGCATCACTGTTGGCCTTACTCGGCCTGCCGGTCTTCCGCGCCGTTCCGGACGCCTTGGCGGCAATTGTCTTCGCCGTCACGTTCTCGCCTGCCACGATCTGGGCCTCGACTCTCGGCGCGCGGGCTCCGGTATCCTCACGTGGACAACTCGATCAACATCGGATCCATGACCGGTAGCGCTATTCAGCAAGGCAGCCCCGGCGCCAAGCAATCGGTCGCGTTCAGTTGGAAAGTTGACGAGGCGGAAGGCTGCCTTAGCCGCGTTCCAAACGCAACTAACGGCATCGCAACCTCCGCCGCAACAACTTGACGGAATCAACGCCGAGCTCCGCACGATCCAGGCTCAGCTCTCGAAGAAGTCCCCCTCTTTGGTGATCCTGCAGGAAGCAGGACGCTCGGTTCGCGCGCGGCCATTTCGAATTACGCGAAGGGTACAAGGGGTAAGGATTTTCTATCTCCGGTTGTGCGGGTTACTTCGGACGCGCCACTGTACGATTGGGCTGAGGTCGCCAATTGGATGGCCTTGCATAAGATACCGGTCGAGGCCGCCGTTTCAGCTGGCGTGTTTCAGGAGGCCAATAAGGCTATTGAGGAAGGCGAGCTTCATTTGGTCGATCGCCTGAAGAGACGAGCCCAGGAAGAAGAAGAAGCTTTGGAAGCCGCTTAACTGCCTACCACTGAAGCTGAGGTATTCGTTCTGACCGTCGCGATACTTCACCGGCGTCTTAGGAAGCGCTGTGGATGGTTTTGACGTGACCAGCGCCCCGACCCTTTCCGACTCCGCCAAAAGCTCCTTTTGGCGCGCGGCAAAGGCCGTAGTTCGAACCGTAGCTTCACTTAATTCGGTCGAAGAAACGCGAGCGAATTCAGCTGTGTTGACAGGACACCCCTTCCGCCAAAATCTGCGAAATTCCTGGTAAATTCTGCAGTCCGGCGTTTTCTACCCACACTTGAACCCACCCTCACCGATGTGCTTCGCATTATCGGGCCGGAGGTCTGCCCCTCATCGGTGTCGGCCTGGAAGGGCGCCAGAGCTCACAGCGCCACCACAGCTCCTGTTGCCACCCGCTTCGGCGGAGCCTACGAACAGCGCGAGCTTGTGATGTCACGCCACGACGTCATTGCGGCCCTTGTCCTGATTCTTGCTGGCATCGCGCTCTATTTTTTCCTGCCCCGCGTTACCCCTCCTGATTGCGCATTTGACCGTTCAGTCGTCGACCGCCTGTTTGGCAACTGCTTGGAGCTACGAAGAAGATAGTTGGCTGCGCTTGCTGAAATCCACGGTGACGCACCGTCTCACGGGTGCCCGGTGATCTTGCTGTTGCTTCCGATCCTGCTCGTTGTGGGAGCGATTGTCTCCGAGAAGATTCACCGGGCCGACGGTTATCAGGAGTGAAGACGCTTCCCCGGGTGCCGCAGGATTGCGCTTGTGACCCGCGTGCTGGCGACTGCCACGCGGGGCTCGGCCCGCACACAAGATGCGCGGCGCGCCGCCTCGCTCCGGAAATCGATGACAATGCCGTTCATGACAGCCCCACATTCTTGAGAGACGCGGCGAAGCTGTCGATCAGCTTCAGCGCGGCCCCGTCCCGATCCTCGAGCATCCACGCCGTCTTGCCGTCGGCGATCGCGCGAAGGTAGGCCAGCTTGGCCAGGAGACCGGGGAGCGTGGTGGCGGCCGCCCCGAGCAGGATGTCGAATGTATCGTTCTCGGTTTGGCAGGGCTTGTCCGTGAGGTGTCCCCAGTCGCCCCCTTCTGCCTGTTCGAGGCGCGCAGCCTCGTCGATCGCCGCCAGGTGCGCGGCATTGGCAGACCGGTGAGTTTCGATCAGCTCGAACATGGGATCGGCTTGCACCTCGGCGGCGACCGGCAACGCTGCCGACAACACGGCGAGCGCCGCGAGGAAGTTGCGGCGCGGCATGCCCTCGGCCGGACCGGGAGACTCGCTGATGCATGTTTGGCCGTCCGGCTGCTCCACAGCGGGTTGGGAAAACGCGTAGACGGACTCCGCCGAGGGCGGAGACGCTGGTCTTGCGATGGTCATTGGATTTTTCCTCACTGGTTTGGCTGATCAAAGCCGCGCCCCGTGACGGACGGGCAGCCGGACGTCGTCACCTACGGCCCACAGACCATTGGGAGGCCAAGCCGCGCGTCCAGCGCGCGCCGTAGCTCGTGCGCCGCCGAGCCACCGCTCATCCATCATATCTACAAGTTTACGCGCTGCGCCCGCTGGCACGGCATCAAGGATGGAGTCGAGGGCAACTACATCTCGACCGGCGATGATCTGGTACTGGCCGATAGTCCGGAAGGTAGCGCCCTCTTCTCCGATATGCATTCGGAAAAGGTGGGGAAGCCGTCACGTAGTGGTACCGGAGCGGTGGGGTACCGATGGACGTGGTCGTAACCAAAGAACTACCTCGGGAGCCGAGGCTTCCGACGCGGGGCGACTACAGGCTCTCGCCACCTTGCGCAGAGCGACCGGAAGGCTATTTTTTGGATTACGGCCCCCGGCTCAATGACACCTGGAGCATTTAAGTCCAGGACCGTCCTACCGGCTCGGGCCGCGCCGCTCTTTATGCAGTCGCGTTGCTCAGTTTCCAGCACAGCGGCGGCGCGATGTTGTATTTACCGCCGCGGCGTACCACGCGCGGGTCGGTCAGGCGGGTCCTTCCCGCCGTGTGGGAGAACCAGTTCGCCACCAAGGCGGAACGAGTACGGGAGCGATTGCCTAATAGTTCACAGGCCCACTGAACCCCGGCCGCATGCGCTCGTCGGTAAAGCACCGCGCGCCGCCGCTGCCGACTGGCGTGAAGCGCTGCACGATGCCGCCCTTGATGTAGAAGAGGTTGTTGCAGGTGGGCGTGGAGCTCGTGCACATCACGTTCGAGCTATAGGTGGTCGGCGCCGCGACCGCGGAATAACCCTGCGGCTTGAACCCAGGGCTGACCGTGCCCCCACCGCCGCAAGACACCATGTCCTTGGAGTTGGTGTAGTTGCGGATCTCGGTGCCGTCCGGCGTCACCGTTCGCACCATCCTCATGGTCAGGAACACCGGATGGACGTCCAACTCTGCCGCCGGCCGTCCCGCCCAAGCGTCGACGTCCTCTTGCCGCACCGACATGCAGCCGGTTAGGCTCAGGACCAAGAGCACCGCCGTCAACCTCATTCACCCCTCCCCCAATACAGAATTGCGGCATCCTGCCGCTAATCCTGTCCCCTGGGACACCCTGCCGCTTGCGCCGCCCGCCCGTCAACCGGGAGCAGTGCCATGAGCAGCCTCCCCACCGACCGCCACCGCAACTCACCCAGGCACCGCGCATAACCCGGGCATCTTGCCGTGATCCGTCATGTCGCCATGACCGGCGCACCGGCACTGGCGGAGCTAACGTGCATGCGCGCTACCTGGTCGATGCAACCGGGCGTGCGGCGTGGCTGGGCCGGCGACTGGGGTCGGCGGCGCGCCGCGTCGATCGACTTGTTGGGATCGTCGCGAGCTATCCCCGCACACCATCTGGTACAGCGCTTCTCGTGGAGGCGGCTTCCGACGGCTGGTGGTATTCCGCGCCGAAACCTGACGGCGGAGGCGTCGCCGTCTATCTCACGGATGTGGATTGTCTTTCCAGGCGTCCCTGGGAGGCGCACTTCGGTGCCTGTCCCAAGAAGACAATGCATACTCGCCAACGTCTCCATTCGCTAGGCGCAGCCACGCTCCGGGTCGTGGCCGTTCGAGTCCATAGAAATGAGTGCGCGTGCGAAGGTGCTTCGCGAACTGCTGCCGCGCGTGATCATGATATGCTGACTCGGCGCCCGATCTGCCGCGCAGGCTCACGCCGATCGTATCGGCGGCTCGAATGCCGGACTCGAGCGCGCGGCAGATGCCGATCCCGATAGCGGATCGCATGGTATCTAATAATGCACGCTTGGTAATTTTAAGGTTGTAAAGTATACTGTGAACAACCTTCAAATAAATGATATATTACTGCAATAAGGCATGGGAGGAATAAATGGACAAAGATCATATTGACGAGCTGATCGAATTGGGCAGCAAGACTAAAAGTATAGAGAGAATACAAGACATCGCCGCTAAGGCGATGGAGAGGGCAGGTTTGGGATACACAATGCACAACGCTTGTGCCGCAACACTAAGCGCTTTTCTGGATGAATCCGGTATTGACGTTCCAATGACATTGGGTGCGGGCAAACTCGCGATGCGACTGGGCGGCAATGACAGAGGCAGCCGTCATTGGAAACGCATTCGAGTTGGAGAGCAACGGGCAGGTGATGTCGGCGTCACATTCGACAATACATCACCAGCCGGCGCAGATCACGTTTACCTAGTGGTCGAGCGTGTTGACGCTGACAAAATGGTTATCGCAGACAACCAAGCTCCTAAACCCCACACACGTTATGCTAGTGGCCGCGGCAGAACAGCCACAGAATATTTCCTAAGAGCGCCTGACGAAGATCAAAGGGACGAGAGACTTAAGATCGCCGGTATCGGCGATGAGGACTTCTATCCATGGGATGACGAAGACACAAACCAGCTCAGAGAACCCTTTGAAGACGATGGTACACCGTCACGTAAAAAGACTGTTTCAAAAAAGAAGGACGAAATCGGCGAAAAGAGGGCTCCTAATTACCGCAGCCTGGTTCCGGACGGATTTTTCTCGTCGAATCCATTTGATCGGACCAAGCCAGTGTCGATCCGGTGTAATAACCCAGGGGCGATTAATGGAGCAACCTGGGAAGAGCGCTCTCCTGGATACGTGGACACGGTTGAAACGACCCCAGGCAATAAGACGACGATTTTTGAGGCGCCTGAGTATGGCGTTGCTGTCTGGTGGGAATTGCTACGGCGATATGCTGCCAGTGGCGTCACGACGGTCGGCGGAATCATAAATCGCTATGGAGGGGGGCAAGATTACTCAAACTATATAAGATTTGTGGAGCGGAAAACCGGTTTTGAAGAGGGACACAAGATTCCGCTCGATGACGATGCGACGCTCTTAGCCTTCGGAAAGGCAATGTTCCAATATGAGGCGGGACGACCAACACCATTAAATGATGATCAGATTGTTTACGGATTACGGCTTGCCCGTGCCGACGGCGGCGCCATCTCATAGGTTGTGCGGCAAGGCAGAGCGTCTTTGACGAAGGCGACGGCCCGATCGCCACGTTTATCGCAGCAATCGAAGAGGCGGCGAAAACCGCCGCCTAGCTAACCGGCCGGCGAGCTCCTCGCCGGTCTTTTTCCTTTCCCCATCACCATTGAATAGGAGCGCTGACAGTGCGCCAATCCCAAACGCTCGTTCTCATGCCCTGCGGCGGCCGCAAGCAGCCGAGGCGGCATCGGCGAGCAGCGCAGCCAGCTCGGCCGCTGGCTCGAGGAGCTCGAGGTATGAGCCCGGCGCGGAGGATCTCGATCGAGGAGGCGCGCGCACCTGGCGCGCCTCGAGCTCTCGCAACAAGGCCTGGCGCGCCTGCTCGATCGCAATCCGGCCACGATCCGCAAATGGCTCAATCCGAACCATCCCGACCAGCTGCCGATCGAGCTCGGCCTCATGCTCGAGCTACGACCGGCCCGACTCATGCGTCTCCTTCTCCTCCTCCACCAATTCGGTACCGGTTCGATCCTCGTCCGGTGAAGGTGAACCAACAGCATCATTGGCCGGCGATGAAGAGGTGTAAGAAGCGGACGGGCCGATATTGAGGATAAGCGAGGCGAGCACGACGGAGGCCATCGAGGCGGCTATTGCGGCGAGTGTTTCACTGTCTCATTTCGTGACTCGAAACACAGCTGATAAACGATACGCATGAGACATGCTGCGCAGGTGAGACACCCTGCCCCGACCTCCTCACCGGAGGAGATCGCCGACTTCGTCCAGCAAGCGCAGGCCACCAACCCCGATGCGCCCAGATTCGGTACCGAGCGCGCTGGCGCTTCGAGATTGACGACCTTCCTAGGCGAGCAGCGCGAAGTGACGCAGCGCCTGCTGGCCCGGAAGGTGCTGCGCCAGCCGCCAAGAGCTCCGAACCGGGATCGAAGTCGTCACCCACCGGTGGAGAACCTGAGGCGAAGCCATCCTCCACCGAGCAGACTGAGATCGAAGCCCTGAAGCGCTAAGGCTGGAGCACGGACGAGATCGCCAGCGTAACGCCGGGCGCAGCGGCGCGTATCAAGGCGAGGACATCGCGGCCGCGCAGCCGGCCGAGGCGCAGGCGCAAGTAGAAAATTCCCGTTGCTCCCGCTGGCCTCAGGTGGATCAAGAAGGGAAAAGCCCGTCAACAACTATAGGATTATAGTCCTAGTGCGGCGCAAATCAGATTATCCTCCGCTGGGAGCGCCTGAGCATGCGCGTCGGCGCAGCGACCTGATCAACCGCGGCTCCAACATCATCGCGGTGACAGTTGGCATCACAGGAGAGGCTTACAAATGTCCGCTGACGCTTATGGTTCTATTCTTGGATTGATCCTCCAAGGCACCGGCAACAACAACAACAATTGGGGCGTGGTCCTCAACACCTCAATGATCTCGCCCACCGAGCGCGCGATTGCTGGCGTCAACACGATCAGCAGCGCGGGCGGCACGGTCGATCTATCGACGGTCGCTCCTCCCACTGGCCTGCGCCTGGACCTCGACTACATCCAGCTTCTCAATGGTGCTCTTACGAGCCACCTCACGGTTGTGGTGCCGAACGTTTCGAAGACTTGGTGGTTTCAGAACAACACGACCGGTAACTTCAATGTCTACGTCAAGACGCCGAGCGGCACCGCGCCGCCGAACCTTGTGCAGATCCCGCAAGGCGTCGGCATTATGGTCATGTGCGATGGCAGCGGCAATCTGATACGACATGACGATGCCGAGATCGGCTCGTTTCGCATTTCAGGCAAGGCGTCGATCGGTGCTGGCGAGCTCGCCTGCAACGGCGCATCTCTTCTTAAGGCCGACTTCCCTAACCTCCATGGCAAGATCAGCACCACCTGGGGCAGCGTTGACAGCCTCCACTTCACGCTGGCGAACTTCACCGACACTGCTCGCTTCCTCCGCTCATCGTCAGGCACGCTCGCCGTCGGCACCTACCAGTCCAACCAAAACGCTGCGCACACCCATGCCGTTACCGGAAGCGGAACAATTAGCGGCGTGACAACGACCAATGGCGACCACTTTCACGCGGCCGGCATATTCGATCCCGGTCACACGCACACGATCAATGGACAGGGCAACCTTATTGTCGCCGGTCAGGGTATCGGCGTTGGCGGCGGCGGCGCATTCGGCGTTTCGGGTGCCTCCCTCTCGAACTCTACGAACGCGACTGGTGTCCGCGTCAATAGCAGCAACGGTATCGACACAACCTATAGCGCTGGCTCACATGCCCACAATGTCAGCGGCTCATGCTCGGTGAACTTTACCTCTGGATCGAGCGGCGGCACCGAAGCGCGGCCGGAAGCCGCCGTCGTGCTTGTCGGTATCCGTTACTGACCTGGGGAGTGATCATGAACGAGCACGAGATGAGGGCGAGGCTTGTGGTCCTCGAAGTATTGAGCATGGCAACGCTCGGGGTCACCTAACTGACCGTTGTCTGATCGAAGGGTACGCTTGGCGCCGTATCGGGAGCCACCTCGGCACTTGCCGTCGATGGCGAGGGACAAAAGACACGCTCCTTTCATTGTAGGCGGTTTATTTCGGAAGACGCCCCCTGCGCTACGGGCGATAGAGGATCATCCCGGCGTGATGCAGAACATCGTCGATGAAGTCGCCGTCAGCGGTGAAGCCGGTATCATCCCAATATTCGATATGCGTGCCGGTCACTTCGTAACGCCCCTCGTAGGCACGCTCGCGCGTGCCTCGCGCTTCAATGTAGCGGCTGCTCGGCAGAAGTTCGTGACGGATGTGGCCGTCCTGCGTAACCCAGAGGCCGACATAGGGGTGATTGGCTTTCAATTCTGTTTCCTCGGCCCGCGCAGGTGGGATCAGGAGCGTTGCCACGATCATGGCTGCAAAGACGCGCTGCATGGCCGAGCTCCTCATTTCATATGTGTGTGTTGAGTTGGGACCGCGGCCGGCCGCTCCGTGTCCGGGGACACGAAGCGACTGGCCCCGGCGAGGTTCGTTATGGCCGCCTATTGCCGGCGCGGCTCGTTGTTGTCGACGACCTGCTGATAGGCGACGAGATCGAGAAAGGCTTCGGCCTCGACGACAGACCCGTCCTTCATCTTGAAGATCCACACGAACCGATTGCGGTACGGCGCTCCCGAGGTCGTGGTGGCCGAAGCGTCGAAGCGGACGATGACCCTGTCCCCTTTTGCCCAGATGTGGTGCACGACAGGCCGGAGCGGAGTCGCGAGACGGCTCACGAGGGGGGCCGAGGCGCGATCGACGAAATCCTTGATGCCGCGATAGGTGCCGGCAACTGGGCCGGAGCCATGGATTGTCCATGTCACGTCGGGGGCCAGGAGGTCAGCAAAAACGTTGCCGCCCGCAGTCCATCCCTCGAAAGCCTTACGCACGGTGGCTTCATTCCGCGCCTCGATGTTGGCATCCGGCGTGGGGGAATTGGCCTGGGCGAGGCCCGTGGTCGCTATGACGGTGAGGAGGATCAGGAGCGTGCGGGTGCGGCCCGCAAGCCGGTCGATCGAAGTGGCAAAGGTCATGGCCTCTTTCCTGTCGTTAAGGGGATAAAGGCGCGAACGGGGTCATCAGCACGGGATTGACCCCGATCGCGGATCGGATCGTCCGGCATCAGTTGCTCGATGCGGTCGGTCGGATGGTAATTTCGGTTGTGTCCACGCTCGGCGGAGCCTCGATCAGTTGCCGGACAGCGCGCGCGATGTCGGCGGGCTGAAGCGCGATCGCCCGATAGCGTTCCATCACAGCCACGGTCTCCGCATGAGTGATGGTCGAGGCGAGTTCACTCTCCACGACGCCGGGGTTGACGCAGGTGATGCGGATGTTCGTGCTCTCCTGACGCAAGCCGTCCGAGATCGCGCGAACCGCGAACTTCGTTGCGCAATAAACGGCGGCGGTCGGCACGACCGAGAGTGCGCCGATGGAGCCGATATTGATGATCTGGCCGCTGCCCTGCCCCTCCATGATCGGCAAGACGGCGCCGATGCCCCAGAGCACGCCCTTGATGTTGACATCGACCATGCGCTCCCATTCGTCGAGCTTGCCGGCGGCAAGCGGCGAGAGCGGCATCACGCCGGCATTGTTAATGAGAACGTCGATGCGCCCCCACTCGTCCATCGCCGCCTGAGCGAAGCCAGCCATGGAATGGCGGTCGGTCACGTCGAGCAGCCGGGCTTGGGCGATTCCGCCGGCTCCCGTGATGTTATCGGCGATGGCTTCGATGCGGTTCAGCCGGCGGGCGCCCAGCAGCACCTTTGCGCCGGCCCCGCCGACCTCTCTGGCGATGCCCTCGCCGATCCCGCTGGAGGCGCCGGTGATCAGAATAACCTTGTCCATCTCGTGCCCTTGCTTTGCATTCGGAGCCCAAGATGGACGTTCGCCGCTGTTGCTGGTATCCGTCCAGTGTTTGACTGGATGGTTAGCAATGCTGGACAATGAAGATTGACCTCAACCTCCTGCCGCTCTTCCTTACCGTCGCGGAAGAACACAACTTCCGCGCTGCGGCCGATCGCCTTGGCGTGACCCGCTCGGCTGTCAGCCAGGGAGTGCGGCGGCTTGAGGATGCCTTTGGCACGAGCCTCGTCACGCGCACGACCCGTTCGGTACGCCTGACGGAAGCGGGTGAGCGTCTGCGCGAGGCACTGTCCCAACCCATCTCGGATATCGCCACGGCGCTTGACTACGTGGCCGCAGAGAATGCGCCGCGCGGGCTGCTGCGCATCGCCGTCACCTCGATTGCCGAGCGGTTCCTTTCAGGCCCCCTCATCGCCTCCTTCGCCGCGGCTCATCCTGGCGTCACGATCGATGTCACGGTCACGGACGAAGAATTCGATATCGTCGCGGCCGGCTACGATGCGGGCGTCAGGCTGGGCGAAGTGATCGAGCAAGACATGATCACGGTTCCCCTAACAGGCGATCAGCGCGAAGCAGTCGTGGCAGCTCCCTCCTATCTCGCGGCCCACGGCGCGCCGGCGCATCCACGCGAACTGGTTCATCATCGCTGCATCGGCTGGCGCCCGGCGCCGAACGTCGCGCCCTACCGCTGGGAGTTTGAAGAGAACGGCATTCCCTTCGACCTGGCGGTCGAACCCCAGATCACCACGAACGACTTGCGCTTGATGCTTCGTGCGGCCCTCTGCGGGGCGGGTATCACCTTTGCACCGGAGGAAACCTTCCATCCATTCGTGAAGACCGGCGAACTCGTCCCGCTCCTGGAAGAATTCCTGCCGCCGTTTCCCGGCTTTTTTCTCTACTTTCCTCAGCGTCGCAACATGGCGCCCAAAATGCGCGCTTTGATCGAGCATGTGCGGCAGTGGCGATAGCGCCGGCTGTAACAGGGCTGCCGATCAGAGGTAGCAGCAGGTGGAGGACATGCCGTCAGCTTGCACAGTTCGGCCATGGCCGAAGCATGCCCTGTTCCGAAGCAGCCAGGACCGCCGCATCGGAACCGTAGCGGAAAAGGGATGATCACCGGCAAGACAAACATGGCGGCCGAGCTGCCGGTGCTATTGGCCCTATCGACGCTTTGGGGGGCATCGAGTTCGAGCCGACCGCGTCAGTAGCGCTCACACCCATCTTTCATCCAATTGGGTCGGCCCTCTGGCCTGTGCCAAACTCGCGCCTCCGTCAGGAAAAGCCCTGCATCAGAGGCAGATGCTGAGAATTTTCAGACGACAGGCCTCCACAGCGCGAGATTTGGGTTTGGCAACCGTCGCCTGCTTTGAGCCCTTCGGCGAGTTCTTCGCCACCTTGGGACGCTCATAGTCGCCGGCAATCACCATCGCCCAATAGGTCCGCCCGGTCGCCGAACTCTTGACACTGGCGACGCCAACGCGCGAGGCGTTGTGCAACAGCAGATTTCGCCGGTGTCCCGACGAATTGATCCATTGGTCGAGTGTCTTTGGGAAGCTGTCATAGCCGTAGGCGATGTTTTCTGCCGCCCGGCCCGCGCCCGATGGGTGGACGCGCGAGTTGAAGGGGCCGAGGACGTCGTGGTCGAGTTTGTCCTTTGCCGCCATCGCCGCGGCTTGCTCGTGCGCAATGCGCGTGAGCGTCGCATCCAGCACCACGCGCCCCTCCCCGTGCTGTACGCGATAGCCGGAGATCATGGCGGCGGGAGATTCGGCCCGAGCAAGCGCTGGGTAACAGCAAGCGGTAAACCAAAGGCAGAGTGTAAGGAGGGATTTCATCGATGTTCCCAAATCAGTCTTCTGCAGCGATAAAGAGACCGGACGAACCCGTAAGTCATTGATTTTATTATTTCGGACTGCGCTTTCCCCCAACTTGATCTTGGGAACGCGATGTCGATACGCGCGAACACGGGCGCCAGCAAGGCGCTCGCGAAGGCCCCTTCCCTCAAAACAAAAAATGAAAAATATCAATGCATTATCGGGAAAGAATGCTGAACATTGCTTTCGTCCAGCTTGCGGCAAGATTTCCGTGCAAACACTGATTAAGCAAAATGGAACCGTATTTTGCTCAATTGTGTTGGGGTTGCATTCACCACTGCAGGGAGGCGACTAGAATGACGGACGAGCAGTTAGCTCTTCAGGCCGTTCGTGATGCCCAGGGCATACTTGAAGAATACTTGCAGCCGCGACCGCGCAATAACGAGCGGGTCTTCCTTGATCGATTGGTGGAAGTGTTGGAGCGGCCCGAGCTCCTGATCGCCGTCAACCGGATGCAGCGCGGCCTGTAGCCGCGTCATCGCCAGCCTCTGGAGCCTCACTGGCCTTCGCAAGCGCCAGCCAATCGGCTGCGAGCGTCAGCCAGGCATCTTCGTCCACCGGACTGCGAGCCTCTGCCGCCCGGTCCCTGCATTCCTGAGCTAGCTGACGAAACCGGATCAAATCTTCCCTCATGCCAGAGCTACGCTCCAACTGAGCAAAAGTTGCAGAGGGCCGCTGACGATTAGCGACACACCGGACGGCCCCGCCTATTCCCGCGCCGAGACGAAATAAGTTTTCTTTGGCGTCATACCCTTGTGGCATACACGTTGCACTTCAATGGGTACTGGGGATTTCAGGGGCCCA
This sequence comes from Bradyrhizobium elkanii WSM2783, assembly GCF_000472865.1. Lineage (GTDB taxonomy): Bacteria > Pseudomonadota > Alphaproteobacteria > Rhizobiales > Xanthobacteraceae > Bradyrhizobium > Bradyrhizobium elkanii_A. The sequence continues at coordinate 16,851 of NZ_AXAP01000111.1, forward strand.
GTATGAGACAGGGCGCCGCCGGGACAGTGTATTTCAAGCCCGGCGGCGTACCTTTCTGAGACATGTTAAACACCGCCGAAAGCGCGCTTGGCGAAGCGCTCCACCTCTCAACTACGGCCCGCCAGGACCGACAGATGCAAGCACGTGCCCTGGCCAGGGATTGCGGCCATCCCTGAGCCACGGGAGCGTGTCGGTCCAGAAGCCGGCCGCGTGACTGTCGTGGAAGAGATTGAAATGGCCGATCGCCTTGCGACCGTAGTCGGACGGCTCGAGCAGCACCGCCGTGCGCGGCGCGCCGGTGTAGTAGCCAAGCGTGCGACGGATTGCGGGCACGGTGCCGAGTTCGTCATCCGACACGGCAACCGCAAGGATCGGTGCCGTCACCGCCGCCATCCGTGAGAGCACGGCCTGTCTCTCGCCGCGTGGATGGCTGCGCTCGAAGCGTCGCCCGCGAAAACTCCATTCATTGGCGACGCCGGCGGGCAGATCCTCCAGCCAGCCGAGCCTGCGGCCAGGAAAATAGCCGCAGAGCGCCGTCATGACGGGCATGGCGACATGCCATTTAAGGAACAAGCCGGCCCGCCGGCGCGGCGCATAATCGCCCCACCAGGCATATTGCGCGCCGACTGTCAGCATCCGCTCGACCAGGCCAGCACTTTCGGCGAGCCCCGCCAGAAAACCGCCGATGCTGTGGCCGACCACGATGAGGCAAGCCTGTGGCCGATGCTCGTGCATGAAGCAAAGCGCCGCCTCGAAATCGAGTTCGCCCCAATCGCGCCAGCGATAGCCACAGCCTCTGAGTCGAGACGGCCGCGAACCGCCGATGCCGCGATAGTCATAGGTGAGGACATCGAAGCCGTGGTTCGCCAGGAAGCATGCATAGCGGTGGTAATAGCGCGCAGCCACCCCCGTTGCCGCATTGACGATGATGCTGCCGGCGGAGCGGCCGGCTGGCGTGAGCCACAAATGGCCGCCAATGGTCACGCCGTCCCGGCAGGGAATCGTGACGGGTGTCCCATCCTCCATCGATATACGCAGCGCCACCTTGGTCATGCGCGCGACGGTAAGAGATGGACTGCGTTGTGTATATTCACTGGTCAGTATACATAAGGCGCCATGAGCGAGACTGGCCGTTCGACGCGTGAGCGCATCCTTCAAGCCGCCGGAAAATTGTTCTACGGCGAGGGCATCCGCGCCGTCAGCGTCGATGCGGTGGCGGAAAAGGCCGGCCTTACCAAGCGGACGCTCTACTATCATTTCCGCAGCAAGGACGATCTGATCGCGGCCTATCTCGAGATCCGCGACCAGCCAAATCTCGCTTTGTTCAAGCGCTGGTTCGCCGAGGCCGACGGTGACGTCGCGGCCAAGGTGGAAGCGATCTTCCGCAATCTGGCGCGGTCGGCGCGACACGCCAAGTGGAAGGGGTGCGGCTTCCTGCGTACCTCGGTCGAACTGGTCAACCTGCCCGGTCATCCCGCAATGGTGATCGGCCGCGCGCACAAGAAACGCGTCGAGGACTGGCTCTGCTCCGTCTTCGAAGATGCGGTCAACCCGCAGCAAGCACGCCAGCTTGCACGGCAGGTCATCCTGCTGTTGGACGGCGCGTTTGCCGTCGTCCTGCTGCATCGTGATCCAAGCTACATGGAAACCGCGGGAGCAGCGGCCGCGCATCTCGTTCGCGGGCTGATGCCGCCGCCACGCAAATCAATCAAGGCCGCCAACGTCCGGCGGACCATCCGGTCCCGGACTGGCTGACGCGCGATCGAGCGTTCCCGCCACCCAGCGCGCGACCGATGGACCGAGGAACAGCAGCAGGATCACGCGCACGGTCTGCAGCGCCATGACGAAGGACGTGTCGACCTTGGTCGAGGCGGCGATGATCGCGGCGGCATCGACGCCGCCGGGGCTGGTGGCGAGATAGGCGGTCAGCGGATCGACGTGCAGGAGCACTACCAACAGCCACGCCAGCAGGCCGCAAAACCCCATCAGGATCGCGGTTGCGCCGATGCTCTGCGGCAGCGCGCGGGCAGCGGTCGCCAGCACGTCACGCGTGAAGCGCAAGCCCGTGTTCCAGCCGATCAGCGCGTAGGTTGCAATCAGCACCAGCGGCGGCAGCTCGATCTTCACCCAGCCAAGGACGTTGAGCACCGCGCCGAGAACGAGCGGCCCAAGCAGCACGCCGGCCGGCATCCGCGCGGCAAGACCAGCGCCGACGAGCGCAATGGCCGTGGTGGCTCCGAGGTTCGTCAGGTCGACAGGCTGAAAAAGCCCGGCACTGAAACGGCCGCCACCGCCGTGCGCAAACCATAGCGCCACCACCGAGGCCGCCGCGGCCACCAGCACGACGCGCAGATACTGCATGAAAGCCACGAGCCGGAAATCGGCGCCGTGAGCCTCGGCCATCACCATCATCACCGTGGCAGCGCCCGGCAGCATGCCCCAGACCGCCGTGGTGCCGGGGATGATGCGCAAGCGGCTCATGGTCCAGCCGATCAGAGCGCTTGCGCCGACCGAAAGCGCCACGGTGGCGAGGATGATCGGCCAGTAGCGCACGAAGCCGCTGATGATTGCCGGCGTGATCGATTGCGCGACGAGACAGCCAATGATTGCCTGGGCTGCAGCGATCAGCAGGCGGGGCACCCTCACCGCCCCTCCGCCCATCTGCACCAGCGCGGCCGCGGCCAGCGGCCCCAGCAGCAAGGCGGCAGGCAGCCTCACCCGCTGCAGCACGCCGGCGATCAGCAACGAAACCACGACGAGCACCGCCCAGCGGACGGCGACCGGCAGCGCTCGGAGCGGGAGATAGGCTTGCTGCTCGCTCACCGCTGCAGCTCGATCTCGGCCGCTTTAGCCACGCGGCCAAGCCGCGGGAAAATGTGCTCGAAGGCAAAGGCGTGCATGTCCGCCGAACGATCGGCGCTCGCGTCTTCCGCCAGCACGACCGCATAGCCATGCTCATGCGCGGCACGCGCGGTGGATTCGACGCCCATATTGGTGGCGATGCCGCCGATCACCACGGTGGTCACGCCACGCCGGCGGAGCTGCAGATCGAGCTCCGTGCCATAGAACGCGCCCCATTGCCGCTTGGTGATCCTGATATCCGACGGTTCGGCAAGACCATCGGCCAGGTCCGACCAGCCTTCGGGAAAGCCGCCAGGCGGCGCTTGCATCGGTTGATCGACTGGCGCCTTCAGCGCGTCGCCGAAGTCGGGCGAGAAGGAGACGTTGACCAGCACGACGGGCGCGTTGGCCGCGCGGAAACGCCGGGTCAGCTCCTGACCCCTGGCAAGGACGGCCGCACCGGAATGGGGCTCGGTCGGCAGGCCGACGATGCCTTTTTGAAGATCGATCAGGATCAATGCCGTGGTCGCAGCGGGCAGGATGAGCATGGGATGTCCTTTCGCCAGATGGCAGCCTCCCCGCCCGTTGCCGGGTGCGTTGGGAACGGCTAAGTACTTGAGGGAAAGCTCAAGCACGCAACCACTCTATTTGAGGATATACTCAACTTTGTCAAGTCGGGACCGCAAACCGCTCCAGCCGCAGCGCGAGGTCGGCCGCCAGCGCGTCGCCGAACTCATGCAGGCGGCGGCCGAGGTGATCCAGGAACGCGGTTTCGAGGCCGCGACCATGGCGGAGATCGCCGCGCGGGCGGACGCCAAGATCGGCTCGCTCTACCGCTTCTTTCCGAACAAGGACGCCGTCGCCGACGCCTTGATGCAGCACTATGCCGAGGTGCTGCGGGCGGAATACGACGCGATCCTCGCCCATGCCGCCGACGCCAGTCCGGAGCAACTGGCCGACATCCTCATCGATCTCCTGGCCAAGCTCTACCCACAGATCCGAGCGGTCACCGCGTTCTTGGATTCCCGGACCGACTGGACCGAGATCCGTCTTCGTTTCCGCAGCCAGACGCTCGCGGGGATCAAGACAGCGCTGAAGCGTTGCGCGCCCGGCCTCGACGAGCACGAGGCCGAGGACATCGCCGCGGTCGTGCTCAACAACATGAAGACGATGGTCGGGATGACCATGAAGGACGCGCCGACAACCCCCGGCGCGCCCGAGCAACTCAGATTGATGAACCGCCTCTATCTCGCCGCCAGGCTCGCGCCCGGCAGGCCGGCGGGATAGCTGCACCGGCTTGCGCGCAGTGAGCGCATCGGAAGGCGGATCGTTGCCGCTTTCGTGAAAACAGGTGCGCATTTTGGAAATGCCGACTGCGACCAGATTCTGCATGGCAGGCAGCGTTCGCGTTGCGCGAACGTCCGGTCGAAGCGGAGGATATCCGATGCGATTTGCTCTTTGCTTGGGCGTGTTGATCATGCTGTGCGCCGCTGCCGACGCGGCGCCAGTGCGGCGCGTCAGACATCCCGAGCGACATTTCCGTCTCGAGCAGCAGCCCATTGTCCCGCCGAAGGGATTTGCCGTTCCTGGCTGGTCCGACGAGGAGACGCGACAATGGATCGACAGCGCCTCAGGGCCCAAAGGTTAGCGGACAAGGGTTAGTCCGGAAGGTTGGTGAACGCGTGCCCGGCGCGCCACAGTAGCCAAGCTCTGCGCGGAATGTTACGCGACCATGATGGCGGCAGTCCCCGAAGCACAGGTGAGCCCAAGCAAGGCAGGAAAGCTCGGTTTCCTGCCTCGCCTTGAATCGCTGCGCGGCATCGCGGCCGTCTCGGTGGTCGGCTACCACATGACGAGCCTATTCACCGACACCTCCGTTACGGGCATGGCGCCAGTCGTGATGTTCTTCGTGCTCAGCGGTTTCGTGCTGGCGCGCTCGCTGCAGAATAATCCGAACCCGATCGCGTTTCTGCGGCATCGCCTGTTCCGGCTGTTCCCCGCGGCGATCGCGGTGGTCGCTTTGCTGACGCTACTGCACCATCAATACGGCTTCTATGTCGGCTATGAGGCGAAATTCGATCCGCTCAACGTCGTGCTCAACGCGATCATGGTCCGCCATGACATCAACGGCGTGATGTGGTCGATGACCGTCGAGTGCTTTGCGACGCCGGTCATCCTGCTCTCGGTCTGGATCTTCCAGCGCTTCGGCCCGCAGCCGCTCATGGTGTCGATCGCAGTCATGTTCGGCCTTTCCTTCTGGGGCCCATATGTGCATCTGCTTGGCGGCGTCGCCAGCCTCGCGCCGCTCTACGCCTTCGTCGCCGGCGTTCTTCTGCAGATGCAGGGCGAGCGGACGGCCGAGCGGCTCCGCACGGCCGCTGCCTGGGCCCTGTCGATCGCGGCCATCGCCCTGCTCTGCTTCTGCGGATCACAGAAACAGACCGCGCTGATCATTGCGCTGGAAACCTTGAGTTCCTCGCTGCTGGTGCTGCTGGTCGCCTTTCGAAGCTCGATCGCCCTCTTTGCCATTCTCGATCTCCGTCCGGTCCGTTTCTACGGCCGCATCTCCTACAGCTTCTATCTGCTTCACCCGATCGGTATGTGGCTCACCGGCCGGCTGCTCGATGCCAGGGGGCTGCCGGTCCTGCTCGCGATATCTGCGACAACGATCATGGCGGTCGCGCTGACGACGCCGATGGCCTGGCTCTCCTGGCGCTATATCGAGAAGCCGTTCATTGCCCTGGGCCGGCGGCTGGCCACGAAACAGCCCTCGCCGGCGAGCGCGATCGAACCTAGACAGCAGCAATTGCTGTCGCTCGCTCCGACCTCAGGGAATGATCTCGAGTGAGGCGATCTTGTCACCATCGAGCCCGAAGAAGTATCTGAGATCGATCGGACTACCGGGAAAGTCGCCGACCACATGCGCTGTGACGACGATCTTCCTGTCGCGTTCCTCCACAGCGAACGGCTCGCTCGTATAGTTGTATTTGGTCGATGCATCGGCCTTCCACTGCGCGATGGCCGCGCGCCCCTCGTGCTTGCGCCCTTCGTCCTTCACCACGCCGCGTTCGCTGAAGCATTGCGCGATGGCATCGCCATCGCGGCTGTCGGCGGCAAAGTAGACGGCAACGGGGCCCGGCAGATCGAGAGACATCGGATTTCCTTTCCTTTGCGCGTCAGGAACGACGCGGTCGCGGATCGCGATTGCGTAGCCGGAAAGGTGTTTGTAGCTTCGCCAAACCGCAAGAACGCACGAAAAGGTAAGGTACTGACTTTTGGGTAAGGTTGAGCACACAGCCGCGAGCGCCGCCGAGGGCGTTGAGAAGGCGTTCAGGATGCTGGATGGCCGGTGGAAGCTCGTGATCCTCTTCCACCTGTTTGGCGGCAAATTGCTGCGCTTCTCCGACCTGGAGCGGGCGATCCCGGGGATCTCGCAGAAGATGCTGATTCAGCAACTGCGCCAGATGGAGAACGACGGCATCGTGCATCGCATCGTCCATCACCAGGTGCCGCCGAAGGTCGAATACGGCCTGACCGATTGGGGACAATCCTTGTGTCCGGCGCTCGATGGGCTGCTCACCTGGGCCGAGCAGCGCCCGCCTGCGCCACCGCTAGACGCTGGTCGAAATGAATGAGGATATCTGGACGGCCCGGAGCAGAACGCCCCAATTGTTCGGGTGCACCCCGTCGTGGGTGAGAGCCCGATAGTTGGTTTTGCTGACCCCTCCTGAATTGAAGAGATCAAGACATGGGACGCGGTTTATTTCCGCCACGCGCAGCATGGCGCCGATGTAATCGCGAAGAAAATATCCGAGCTTGTTCGGATGCACATCGCTGTCGCGATCGTCTTGGGTTGGCAACCACCAGGGCGTGATGAGAAAGATCCGCGCCGTCGGGCAAGACTTCCGCAGGAGCCTGATCGAATGATTGAGCGCCCCTTTGAAGGTCTCGCAGTCGACATCATCATCCGATCCGATCCGCGCCGATTCCAAATGTCTTAAGAAAAGCCCGCCGCTCCATAGGCCGGCTCTCTATCACCCACAACCGGTTCGGAGCAACCGCGCTCTCCTACACGAGGGGCCACGTGCTCTTCACTCTCCGTCATTCCGGGGCGCGACGAAGTCGCGAGCCCGGAATCCATTTCACCACTTGCGCATGCGGCTCGATGGATTCCGGGCTCGCGCTCCGCGCGCCCCGGAATGACGGCGAAAAATTCGCGAGCAATTCCAACGTGATTTGCCCCGTCCAGCCCTCACACCAAAAACATTCCGCTTTCGCCATCGGGCAAATCACCACTATAACTCCGCGCGTCTCACCCAAGAGAGGGGCGGATCGCGATCGTCACGAACGTTGCGGTGAGATGCGGTGGACGCGATGGGTGTGACTGACGAGCACACACAGCACGGACGGCGAAGTCGTGTGGTCCTGGCGCCCCGACGCTGGCGCTAAGTTTCGTGCGAACACATTCGCACTAGACGACGGTGGCAAGAAAGCCCGGTCACCGGGGAGAGTACGAAGTAAGCCGTAACACCATCGCGCAGGGAAAGCCGGAATGCTTCGGTTGAACCTGTGGTCCTACTCCCGTGCTTTTTGTTGCACGGGACCCATGGGTGCAACCGGCACCC
>NZ_AXAP01000112.1 GCF_000472865.1 Bradyrhizobium elkanii WSM2783
GCTGGCCTGGCGGCAGGACTCCCGACTTGCCGAATGTCCGGTTCAGGCGGCAAGTCACGGAGGTCGGTCTCCACATCAGCAATCAATGCAGATAGGTGCGCCCCATACATGCGAGCCAGGGCGATCGCACAATGCGCTCCGCTCGAGAGGTCATCTCTGCGCGACGGAGACAGGAAAACGAGTATGTCCTTCATGTTCCACCACCATACAGCTCAAGAGATCCGCATTCATTCGCGCACGTGATCAATTGTCCTCAGGCTGCCGGCTCCCAATTGTCCACCTGCAATGCGACGGGATCGTGTTGAGTGTCCCTTCCCGCCGGCCGGTTCCGCAACCTCTTCTCGTGAAGCGGGATGATGATCGCCGGTGGCGACGTTGACGCAAATGTCGCAGGCCGTGCAGCGCTCGGCGTCGATGACCTCGATCATTCGACGGCCTCCGCATAGGCACGATCGGCATGCGGACGCACCGAGCTCCAGACCTCGTCGAGACCGCCGGCCGTGATGTAATGGCGCTGACGCTCGTCCTGATCCGGAAAATCGTGGCGCCGGTGCATGCCGCGGCTTTCCTGGCGCGCCAGCGCGCTGCGATACATCCAGCGCGCCGTCGCCAGCATCGCTGCGCTTTCCCGCGCACGGAGCACGTCTTCCTGCGTCGCGGCACCCGCTTGCGATACATCGATCCAGAGCGCATCGAGCCGCTCCAGCGAGGCACTGAGACGCTCGGCCTCACGGTAATAGTTCAGCTCATAGGGAAAGACCTCGTCTTGAGCCGCTCTTGCGAGCTCCGCGGGCTTGTACGCCCTTCCGTTGCGCGTCCGAAGCGCCACTGTTCCCACCGATGACAGTTCACGCCGCGGCGCGGGCGAGGCTGCTTTCAAGGCGCGAGGAGAGATCAAGCGGAGGCGCTGAAAGATATTCTTTGCGGTCTTGCACGAGCAAAGAAATCAGAAAACTCCCGGACAGCGGACAATTGGAAAACCGCTCTATTTCTGTCCGGCCAAATTCGTGGGACATTTTTCGACGTGTGGAAGGCTTGCACTCATCAGAGGCACGCCGCTGCCCGCGAAAGGCTGCTTCCAGCGGGAGCAGAATTCCGCGAGGTTCGATGAGAGGAGCAACCGATGGCCAAAGCGGATATCCATCTCGTCGATGAAACCGACGAGATCGAGCGCCAGTTTCGCTCCGTCATGCGCCGCCTCGCCGGCGGAGTCAGCATCATCACCGCCGGGCGCGACGACGACATCACCGGAATGACGGTCACCTCGCTGACCTCGCTCAGCGCCGCGCCGCCGCGATTGCTGGTGAGCATCAACAGGCAGGCATCTTCCTTCGCCTTGATCGAGCGCCACCGGTTGTTTGGCGTCAACATCCTGGGTTCGGACCAGCAGGTGCTGGCTGCCCGCTTCAGCAATCGCCGGCTGAAGGGCAGCCAGCGCTTCGACGGCACGACATGGTTCACCGGCTCCTCCGGCGTGCCGCTGCTGGGCAAAGCGCTGGCGACCGTCGAGTGCCAGGCCGAGGAGATCATCGAGCGTTATTCGCACGGGATTATCGTCGGCCGCCTGCTCAGCATGGAGCTGTCGCATCGGCTGTCCGGCCTGATCTACTGGAACCGTCAATACATCCAGATCGACCACGACACGGACCTGGACCGTCTTGCGGAGGTAAGTATCCCCTTGGCGCACGTCCGCTGAGGGCAACGGGGGTCGAGACAGCATGAAGCGCGAAACTCCACCGCAATCGCAATTCGCTGCAGCGGGCGACAGTGCGCCGTCGACCGCGCGCTGGCAACTCGACCGGATCGTCGCCGAATTGCGCGTCTCGCGCGAGGAGACCCACAGCATCCGCCGCGACGGCGAAGCGCGACGAGCGCCGTCCCGCGAGGCGCTGGAGGCCGTTCTCGACGGACTGACGGAGGCGCTGTTTCCAAGGCACTATGGGCGGTTCGATCTCGACGGCGAGAACATCGACTATTTCGTCGGCAACACGCTGAGCGTTGCCCTGGATTCGCTGTGCGAGCAGATCCATCGCGGCGCGCTGTTCGTCGGTGACGAGTTGTTGCCGGGTTTTCGCCGAGAGGATGCGATCGAGCTGACGCGCAGTTTGGCTTCCCAACTGCCTTCGGTGCGCGGCGTGTTGATCAACGACCTGCGAGCGGCGTTCGTCGGCGACCCGGCCGCGCGCAACTTTCCGGAAATCCTGATCGGCTATCCCGGCATGACCGCGATCATCCACCACCGCCTCGCCCATATCCTGCATCGCCAGGGCGCGCGGCTCGTCGCGCGGCTGATAGCCGAGATCGCCCACGCCCGGACCGGCATCGATATCCATCCGGGCGCCAGCATCGGCTCGGGCTTCTTCATCGATCACGGCACCGGGGTCGTGATCGGAGAGACCGCCGTGATCGGCGACAATGTGCGCATCTACCAGGCCGTCACGCTCGGCGCGCGGCATTTCCCGACTGACGACGAAGGCAACCTGATCAAGGGCGATGCGCGCCATCCGATCGTGGAGGATGACGTCGTCATTTACGCGGGCGCGACCATCCTCGGCCGAATCACCATCGGCCGCGGCTCCACCATCGGCGGCAATGTCTGGCTGACGCGCGACGTGCCTGCAAACAGCGTGGTGACGCAGGCCACGGCCCGGAACAAAGTCGGTACAGGTGTCGACCCGAGCTAGCTAGGCTGCCGAAGCCGTTAGATATGTGAGGGTACTGTCGTCCGTACTTCGACAGAGCCACAGAATTACTTTCTACTTTGATGGATAAATTTAGAAGATTCCGGCTGATAAAGCCCGAATAACGCAATGGACCAAACGTTCTCGAAAAGGGACGTTGCGGCCACATTTCCCCTGATCTCTCGGAAGGATGACGATGCGCCTCGTGACAAGCATGTTTGCTGCCCTTGTGGCGGTCGGGATCGCGTTGGGCCAGCCGGTTTCGGCGCGGGCGCAGCAGCCGTTGCGCCTCGGCTTCATCCCGGTGATGGGCGCGGCACAGGTCTTCGTCGCGGACGGCGAAGGCTGGATCAAGCAGGCGGGACTGACGCTGACCACGAGCACGTTCGAGTCGGGCCCGAACATGATCCAGGCACTGCAGTCCGGCACCCTCGACGTCTACGTTGCTGGACTTGCGCCGCTCTTGGTCGCCCGTGCGAAAGGCATCGACGTGCGCATCGTCGCCGCGACAGTGGTCGAGGAAATGGGATTTGCGACCAGCGCCGCGTTCTCTCCGCAGATCGAAGGCAAGGATCCGGCGGCTGCGTTCAAGGCGTTTCGTGAAAAGAACGGCCGCCCGGTCAAGCTCGCGACCCAGCCGATCGGCTCGGGCCCGAACACCGCCTTGCAGCACTGGCTGTGGGAAGTCGTGAAGGCCGACAAGGCAGATGTCCAGATCGTCGAGATGGGCATCGACGCGACCCAGCGCGCGATCGCGACCGGGGCGGTCGAGGGTGGCTCGGTGCGAGAGCCCGCGCTTTCCATCATCCGCAAGCAGAATCCGGCGATCAAGCTGATCGCGACCGGCAAGGACATGTTTCCGAATTTCCCGGGCGTCGTGGTCGCGGTCATGGGCTCCTTTGCGGACAAGAATCCCAAGGCAGTCGACGGCCTCGTGCGTTCGATCATCCGTGCCACTGCACTGCTGAAGGAGCATCCCGAGCAGGCCGTGAAGCACGTCGGCGCCGCCTTCGGCAAGGGCCTTGTGCCCGATGACATCCTGTTGGAGTCGCTGAAGTCGCCGCAGACCCAGTTCACCTCCGATCCGCGACGCATCGAGGAATCGACTCGGCAGCTGCAGGAGTATCAGGTGAAGATCGGCGCGCTGCAGAAGGCGGAACCCCTCGAAGGCTTGTTCGCCTTCGATGTCTATAACCGCGCCACGGCCAACTAGCGACGCCTGCAATTCACGGAACGGACGCGGCCGGTGACACGCACACGATCGTTGACGCTGGGCGCGTTGGGCTTTGTCGCCTTCCTCGCATTGTGGGAGGCAATGCCCGCCTTCCAAATCGTGCCGGCATCGGTGCTGCCGCCGCCGAGCGCGTTGCCGCGGGCTTTCTGGCGCGAGCTCTCGAGCGGCATCTGGTTCGCGGCGTTGACGACGAGCCTGCGCAATTATCTCGCGGGGCTTGCGATCGGCAGCCTGCTCGGTATCGCGCTCGGCGTTGCGACCGGCATGTCGGCAACGCTGGAATCGTTCCTCGCCTGGATCGTGCGCATCTTGCGGCCGATCCCGGGACTCGCATGGGTGCCGTTCGCGATCCTGTGGTTTGGCATCGATCCGGCCGCCGCCATCTTCATCATCTCAACCGGCGTGTTCTGGATCTGCTATTTCGCGGCCCTTGGCTCGGTCCACTCGGTGGAGCGCGACCTGATCGAGCTGGCCGATGCGTTCGGATTCCGTCGCGCGGATCAGAAGCTAGTCAAGGTGATCTTGCCTGCCGCCGCGCCCGGGATCCTGGTCGGCCTGCGGACCGCGCTCGGGCAGGCCTGGATGGCCGTCGTCGCCTCCGAGATCTTCGGCGTGCCCGGTCTCGGCCAGCGCATGATGCAGGCCTCCAACCTGCTCGCGAGCGACGTCGTGGTGATCTACATGGCGACGATGGCCGCGCTGTACGGACTGATCGACACCTCTTTCGTCGCGCTGCAATCACGGGTGCTGCGATGGAAGCGATAATTTCGCTGCGCAGCGTCGGCCTGTCATTCGTACGCGATGGCGAGCGGACAGAAGTGCTGCGCGACCTCGACCTCGACGTCGCGCCCGGCCGTTTTGTCGCCGTGCTCGGTCCCTCCGGCGTGGGCAAGTCGACGCTCTTGCGCGTGATCGCCGGGCTGCTCCAGCCGAATGCCGGAGAGGTCCGCGTCAATGCGCGCGCGGAAGGATACAGGCTCCCGGTCGCGCTGGTGTTCCAGGACGCGCGCATGCTGCCTTGGCGTACCGTGCTTTCCAATGTCGGCTTCGGCCTCGAGCACGGCAAAGTCAGCACGCGCGAGCGCCACAAGATGGCGCGCGCCGCGCTCGCGCTGGTCGGCTTGTCCGGTTTCGAGAAGCGCTATCCGCACGAGATGTCCGGCGGACAGCGCCAGCGGGTGGCGCTGGCGCGCGCGCTCGCCGTCGATCCCGACATCCTGCTGATGGACGAGCCCTTCGCCGCCGTCGATGCCCTCACCCGGGAAGCGCTGCAGGACGAATTGGCGCGCATCCATGCCGCCACCCACAAGACCGTCATCTTCGTGACCCATTCGATCACGGAAGCAGTCTATCTTGCCGATGAGGTAATCGCGATCACGGGCAAGCCGGGGCGCCTCGCCGCCTCCATTCCCATCGACGTTGCCCGGCCTCGTCGCCGCGACGATCCGGCGAACCGCGAGCTGATTGCGCGGCTGCGCGCGATCCTTGGGGACGAGGATCCGGCCTGAGCCACCGCACGTCAGGCCGTCACCGTCGTCTTCCACCGCATGAAGCGCCGCTCAAGCGCTTCGAGGATCGCATTGAACGTCAGGCCGATCACGGTAATGCCCAAAATCCCGAAATACATCTGCGGGATCAGGAAGCTGTATTGGCTGTAGATGATGAGATAGCCGAGGCCGGCCTTCGCACCGACCATTTCGGAAGCGACCAGCACCAGCATCGCAGCCGCGCTCGCCAGGCGGATACCGACGAAGATCGTCGGAAGCGCTGCCGGCAGAATCACCTTGCGGAACAACTGCTGCGGTGTCGCGCCCATGGTGCGCGCCGACTTGATCAGGAGCGGATCGACCTGTTTCACCGCCGCAATGGTGTTGAGGAGCAGCGGCCAGGCGCAGCTATAGATCACCATCGTGACCTTCGAGACCTCACCGATCCCGAGCAGCAGGATGAACACGGGTAACAGCGCGAGTGGCGCCGTATTGCGGCAAATCTCGATGGTTTGATTGAGCAGATCGCCAAGCCGGGCATACCAGCCGATGGCGAGGCCCAGCGGAACAACAAGTACGACGGAAATCAAGAAGCCGCTCAATGCACGCAACAGGCTGGCGGTCACGTCATCGTAAAGCTCCCCGCTCTGCGCAAGCTGCCAGCCGGCCGCGATGACTTCCGAAAACGGTGGCAGGAATGCGCGATCGATCAGCCCGAACCGGGGAGCCGCCTCCCATGCCGCAAGCAGAACCAGCAGCAGCAGCGACCTGCGGCCGAACGCGACCAGCCAACGCACGAAACGATGCAGCGCACGCGCCACCGCCGACGGTTCCTCTTCTATCTTGCCAAGCGACGCCGGCCGTCCGTGCGCGAGTTCGAGCAGCGTCAGCATCTCAAGGCTAGACATGCGCAACATCCTCCACAGAACGATCGGCGCGCGACGCGACATGAGCACCGGCAAGCTGTCCTTGCTGGGCCTTCAATACTTCCTCGCGCAGCAAGCTCCAGACCTCGTGCCGGACCCGCCCGAATTCGGGCAGCGATCGCACGTCATCCATCTCGCTTCGCAACAGTTCGGGAATGTCGACGACATGCTTGATGCGGCCGGGCCGCGACGTCATCACCGCGACACGCTGGCCGAGCACAACCGCCTCATCGATCCCATGCGTGATGAAGACGATGGTCTTGCCGGTGGTCCGCCAGATGCGCAGGAGCTCGCCCTGCAGCGTCTCGCGCGTCTGCGCGTCGAGTGCTGCGAACGGCTCATCCATCAGCAACACTTCCGGATCGTAGGCAAGGCTGCGCGCGATCGCCACGCGCTGTTTCATGCCGCCGGATAGCTCGTGCGGGTACCGGTCAGCAAAACCCGCGAGCCCGACCAGATCGAGATAGTGCAGCGCGATCGAACGGCGCTCCCTCGCTTTCAACCCTGCAATGTCGAGCCCGAACTCGACATTCTGCGCCGCCGTCCGCCAGGGAAACAGCGCGTATTGCTGGAAGACGATGCCGCGGTCGCGCGCCGGGCCCGAGATCGGTCGTCCATCGAGCAGGATCTGGCCGCTGGTCGGTGCGGTCAGCCCACCCAGGAGATCAAGCAAGGTCGACTTCCCGCAGCCGCTCGGGCCGACCAGGGCCAGGAATTCGCCCGGACGGACGTCAAGCGTGACATCCTCCAGCGCGATGAACCGCCGCGCCGGTCCACCGCTTCCGCCGCGGACGAGGAACTCCTTGCGAACCTGTTCGAAGCGGATCTTTGCGGTGCTCATCTGGCTTCCGCTGCCTTGCCCGAACGATAATAGTTGAACTGGTTGATGTAGGTGTCGGAGGCCTTGATCTGGTCGGGCTTCAGCAGACCGTCCTTCACGAGCCAATCGATCCACACCTGCAATTGCTGGTCGGTGATCAGCCCGCCCTTCGACGCGACGCCGGTGCTCTTCCAATATTTGATCGACGAGGCGTCTTCGTTTCGCTTGCGCTCGGCGACGATCTTGTCGAAACGAGCCCTCACCTCCTCGGGCGGGGTTTCACGTGCCCATTCGATGGCGCGAGAGATGCCCTCGACCAGTTTGCGCGCCGTATTCGGATTCTCCTTGATGAACTTGTCGCGCAGCACATAAGCGCCGCCGGTGAAATTGCCGAACAGGTCGGTATCAGCGAACAGTTTTCGCAGGCCGCCGCGTTCCAGCGCCTTATCACGCAGCACGCCGTTGAGCGCGGTCACCTCGACCTGGCCCTGGCGCAGCGCCTGCTCGCCGGTGACCGGTGGGATCGCCACCAGCGTCACCTGCTTCGCCTCGCTCGCGCTCAGCCCGTTCCGCGCCAGATATTCGCGGAGCACGAATTCAAGGTGGGCGCCGAGCGTATTGACTGCAACCTTCTTTCCGATCAGGTCGCGCGCCCCATTGATCGGACTGTCCTCCTTCACATAGTAGCCGTAATAGGTATCGGCGTCGGAGCCGTAATAGCCCACCACCGCCTTGATCGGCGCTCTCGCCGCAATCAGCTTGATGATCGCGCCATAGAAGGCGCCGCCGATGTCGATGTCGCCGGTGACGACAGTCTGAATGTCCTGCGGCCCGCTGATGGTGTTGCCGACCCATTTGAGCTTGAGCGGCGCGAGGTAACCGAGATCCTCGGCCAACTCGGGGAACGTCACCTGGCCAGCCCAGCCCTGGTAGCGGATCTCGGTCTTTTCCAATGGCTCGGCCAAGGCCTGGCCGACAAGGCCAAGCGTCAGCGCGAATGCCCACAGAATATACCGGATTTTCGTTGCAGCACTGCTCCCGGACCAGAAGCCAGCCGAACGAGCCGATCGATGCGTCATACTCATCTGCCGAACTCCCCGCTACGCGGCCTTGGCTGCCTGCGGCTTGGTCGCCTTGATGTGTGTCACGCTGTGGCGACCGTCGATGCTGACCGGCACCTCGCCATCGACCGTGGCGCGGCGGACGACGCGATGCTGGTCGCCGTAGTCATTGACGGCATAATGCTGCGTCGCGCGATTGTCCCAGATCGCGACGTCGCCCGCCTTCCAGCTCCAGCGCACGGTATTTTCCGGCGCGGTGATGTGCGACTGGAACAGGTCGAACAGTTTCTGGCCGTCATATTTCGGCAAGCCGACGAACCGCTGCACGAAGTTGCCGAGCACCAGCGTCCGCTCGCCGGTTTCAGGATGGACGCGAACCACCGGATGTTCGGTCTCGTAGACCGTACCCGTGAACACTTCGTCGAAGTGTTTCCTGTCAGCCTCGGTGGCGCGAGACTTCACCGCATAATCATAGGCGTTGCTGTGGACCGCCCAGAGTTCGTCGGCGAGCCGCCGGAGCGGCGGTGGCAAATCGAGATAGGCCGCCGCGGTGTTCGACCAGATCGTGTCGCCGCCATAAGGCGGAATCACCACGCCACGGAGTACCGAGATCTTCGGATAGGCGTCGACAAAGGTGACGTCAGTGTGCCACTGGTCGGCGCGGCCTCCGCCCCTTCCCGAATCCAGTTCGAGGATCGACGACGTGCCCTTGGCCGGGCCGATGGTTGGATGCGGCACCAGTCTGCCAAGCCGCACCGCAAAGCGCTCCTGCTCGGCATCATCGAGATGATCTTGATTGCGGAAGAAGATCACCTTGTGCTCAAGCAGCACCTTGTTGATCGCGGCGATCGTCTCGTCAGGCAGATCGCCCGCCAGATTGATGTTCCTGATCTCCGCGCCGAGGCGCGCTGCACGCTTGACGATATCAGCGCGCGGGATGACGTTATCGATGCCATCAGTTTGAGCCATGGTCGTGCCCCCTATTCGGCCGCAACAATCTGCGGCGATTGCCAGAGTGCTGATGCGTAGAGATCGGCGGCATGTTTCGACCTCGCGATTGGGCGTAAATCGTAAGAGCGATCGACCGTCAGTCAATGAAATGAAACCAGCTTTGTTTTCGACGACAGACAATGATCGCGTTTCCGTCGATGCGGGTGCTGGAATATTTGCAATGACGATTGTCTTGCGGGCACCGACTGCATGCATGGCCAGTCGAAATCGAAGCTCTTTAAGCCGAAAACTCTCGTACTGACGTCGCACAGGGTGCCCGATGCGTCGTCATTCCTATCGCAGCATGCCGTCTCGTCTCCTATCGGCGAACAACCCAAAATGTTCATGCTGGCTTCCGACGCAACTATGTAAATTCATTTCATCGACATTCTCGCGATCGCAGACGTAGACTCTTTTGCACTGCAGCTTGAGTGCGAGCAGGAAACGCAGTGACGACGGATGCCAGGAAATGTCGCAGCCCGACGGCGTCATCAGCCTTCAAACATGCGCGGGTCCTAAGACATGAGCGATCGACGGCAGCTAACCCTCAATCTCTTCATCTATCCCGGCGGCCATCACGAGGCCGCGTGGCGCTACAAGGGCTCCGCAGCGGACCGGATCCTCGATATCACCTACTACCAGGAGCTGGCGCAGCGCGCCGAGGCGCACAAATTCGATGCGATCTTCTTCGCCGACGGTCCCGCGCTTAATGTCCGCTCCACAGCGCGCGCTGCAGGTTGACGGGATCGTTGGGGACCGCCACGGTCGAGCCGGGCTTGATGGGCGTGCCGAGCGCATGCTTCTTCGAATAGAGGCCCATCGGCGGCGTCGGCACGTGGACGATTCCGGTGAGATCGGTCTTAGGGCAATTTCGCGATCTATAGCGGGTTGAAGCTGACGAACGCCTTCGCGCTGGAAAAGATGACCACGCCCTATATCAACGTCGTCGCAGTGAAACGCGGCAACGCGGAGAGCGCATGGGCACAGAACATCGTCGCCGGCTATAAGTCGGAAACCTTCAAGGCAGCGATCCGCAGCGACCGCTTCTATGACGGATTCACGCTGCCGGATTATTTAAAATGACCGGCTCGCCGCGAGCGAACCGCCGCGTAGCGCGCCGTCCGGCCAAACGGCACGGCGGCCGGATCGCAGCTCACTTCGTACGGGTCACCGGAGGCCGCAGTCCAGCCTGCTGCATCAGCGGCAGCACGCGGCGACCGAAGAACTCGAGATCAGGCTTGAAATCGAAGAAGCTGAGCTGAAGCCCGTCGATGCCGGCCTTCTTGAGCTGGATGAACTGATCGACCACCTGCTCCGGCGTGCCGATCACCTCGATATTGCCACCGATCGCACGCCGTTTTGGCGCGTCACGACCTATCCTTCCCTTCCAGGCGTGCGCATCGCTGGCGAAATTCTGGAAGCCAGCGACGGGGTCGATGTGATCGACGATGGCGTCATGGTACTGCCACGTCTCCCGCTCGGTCTCGCGGCAGATCACCATCGGATTGAGCAGCGTCCGCACCTCGCGTCCGACCTCGATCGCGGCCTGCTTGACACGTTGCGCATGCGCTGGAAGCGCCTCGATCGCGCTCTCAAAGGACGAGCCGGCGGGGCTCGTGATGAACACGATGTCGGAATAACGGCCGGCAAACGCGATGCCGGCGTCTGATCCAGTGGCATTGACGAGGATAGGCCGTCCGAACCGCGGCTTCGGCGTCACGAACGCATTGCTCAGCCGCCACGGCGACTTGCCCGAGAAGGAAAAATTCTCGTCGTCGCTCCACAGCCGCTGCAGCACCTCGATGAACTCCGCCGCCAGTTCGTAACGGCGATCATGTTCGATCTGGTTCCATCCGAAGGCCTCGTGCTCGATCGCGCGATGCCCGGTCACGACGTTGATGCCCCAACGTCCGCCCGAGACGTGATCCAGCGTCGCGCCGTATTTGGCGAGATGCAGCGGATGGATCGGACCGTAAAGCACATGGATGGTCGAGATCAGCATGATCTTTGACGTGAGTGCCGCCAGCGACGCCGTCGTCATGAACGAATCGAGCGCCTCGCCGGTGAATACCCCGCCATAGCCGCCTTTCGGCAACCATTGCGACAGCGCAAAGACCAGATCGAAGCCAAAGGCTTCAGCAGTGAGCGTCAGATCCCGGTTGTAGTCGAACGTCCACGTCGTCGTTCGCGGCAAGGTCGACGCACTCCAGCCGCCCGCCTGGATCGGCAAGAACAAGCCGAGCAGCAAAGGCTGGCTCAGCGACTTCGATAGCGGACTGTCCGGAAATTGCGTCGGACTTGGAAAGATCGGCGATCCAACAATCTCGCCCGGCTTGTGGACTATCGTCATGGCTAACCCCTAAAAGGCCGGAATCTGGCCTGGCAATGTATCCTTGATGAGCTGCCGGATCGTATCGTTCTGATAGGCGCGCACCAGCTTCGACACCCAAGGGGCATCCTTGTCCCGCTCGCGCACGGCGATGAAATTGTTATAGGGATTGTTGACGGCGGATTCGGCGGCGATGGAATCCTTGCCCGGAAGCAGCCCGGCCGGGACGGCGTAGTTGGTGTTGATCACGGCGGCGTCGAGGTCATCGAGACTGCGTGGAAGCTGGGCCGCATCGATCTCCCGGAGCTGCAGCTTCTTGGGGTTGTCAGTCACGTCGAGCACAGTCGGCGATATCCCGACACCGTCCTTGAGCTTGATCAGCTTCTCGGCCTGTAGCAGCAGGAGCGCACGCCCTCCATTGGAGGGATCGTTCGGGATGCCGATCGACGCGCCGTCCTTGATCTCGCCGATGGACTTCACCTTCCTGGAATAGAGGCCGATAGGGGCGACGATCGTCTCGCCGACCGGCGTGATCTTGTAGCCTCTCGTCTTGATCTGGTTCTCGAGGAAGGGCCTGTGCTGGAACGCGTTTGCATCCAGATCGCCTGCGTCGAGCGCGGCGTTTGGCAAGAGATAGTCGTTGAACACCACCACAGTGAGGTCGAGTCCGTCCTTGGCGGCGATCTCCCTGACCTTCGCCCAGACGATATCGCCGTCGCCGGCCGCAATGCCGACCTTGATCTTCTGCTCCGCCCAGGCGGGCGTGGCGAGGAGCGCGACCCCAACGACAACAGAGAGCAACCAGCGTTTCATCTATAGATCTCCATCCAGGCAGTGTGGGCGCAAGAATCTAGGATTTGGACTTATGTCCGGCGCGAGCGAGAGCATCTTTCAGCTTGTCGTATTCCTCGCATCCGCCGGGGTGACACAATAGCCGCAGCAGCTCGAGGTTCTTCTCTGCGCGCGCGAAATCGCCGATATCGACGAACAGCTGACCCTGGTATTCCAGCGCCGGCCGGTGAGTCGGATCGTAGAAGATAGCTTCCTTGTACCACCGCGCCGCCTCGTCGTAGCGCTTGAGCTTACGCAGCGAGAAGCCGAGCAGATTGTACACGTCGGCATGATGGACGGTTTCTGCAAGCGTCAGCAGCTTGGCGGCCGCTTTCTCGTATTCGCCGGAATAGATCTCGGCCCGCACCGCCGACAAATCAGGAAGATCGCTTGATGGCGCGGTGTCCATGGCGACAGCCGCCCCGCTCGCGGCGATCCCCATCGCAAGGATCAGGTTGCGAAGCAGGCTGAGACCGTGGAGCCGTGCCGTCGTCTGCGACCTCAGCATGATTGGACCTCGCACGACAGGTGCGTCGGCATCAGGCCGCCTGCGGCTTACCGCCATATTCGCCCATGGCTGACAGGATTCGTCGCTTGTAGCTGGCGAACTCAAGGTCCGCACGGTCGCGGTCGCGTGGAAGGTCGATCTTGATGTCGTCGACGATCCGGCCGGGACCGCCGGCCATTACCACGACCCTGTCGCTGAGGTAGATCGCTTCATCCACGTCATGCGTCACCAGAATCATGGTGATCTGCTCGACGCGCCAGATGCGCTGCAATTCGGCCTGGAGATGGACCCGGGTCAGGGCGTCCAGCGCGCCGAGCGGTTCGTCGAGCAGCAAAATCTCTGGACGATTCACCAGACCGCGGGCGATCGCCGCACGCTGCGCCATGCCGCCGGACAGCTGATGCGGATAGGCCTTCTCGAAGCCTTTCAAGCCGACAAGGGCGATATGTTCGGCGATCGTCGCAGCCTTGTCCGCGGCGCTCCTGCCCGAATTCTCCAGGCTGAGACCGATATTGTCCTCGAGCGTCAGCCACGGCAGCAAACGGTGATCCTGGAACACGATGCCCCGCGAGAGCGCGGCACCGGTGACCTGCCGGCCGTCGATAAGAATATCCCCGCCATAGTCGCGCTCGAGACCGATGATCAGCCGCAGCAACGTCGATTTCCCGCATCCGCTCGGCCCGACCAGGGAAACGAACGCGCCCGGCTTCACATCGAGATTCACATGGGACAGGACGTGCACCGGCGGGCGGCCGGTGACAGCATAGGTCTTGGATACGTTCCTCACCTCGAGCTGGCCGGATGCGGCCATGGCATACTCCTGTTGATGTGATGCGGCCGCCGACGCGCGGTTCAACCCTCGTAGCCCTGCTTCCAGCGGAGCACGCGACGCTGCAACAGATACATGCTGCGGTCGATTGCGAAGCCGACGAGACCGATGATGACCATGCACACGACAAGCTGGTCGGTGAGCAGCAGGCCCTGCGCGCGGAAGATCAGGAAGCCCAGCCCCTCCAGCCCGCTCAATCCTTCCGCAACGACCACAAGCGCCCAAGCGAGCCCAGCCGAATAGCGCAGCGCGACCATGATTGAGGGCGTGGCGGCCGGCAGGATCACCTTGCGCACGAGCTGCCTGCGCGTCAGCGTGAGGACTTCCGCCAGTTCGACGTAAGTCTTGTCGACGTTGCGAATGCCCTGCAGCGTGTTGAGGAATACCGGGAAGAACACGGATTTGGCGATGACGAGCACTTTCGCGGGCGCGCCGATGCCGAGCCAGAGAACGATCAGCGGCAGCCAGGCAATGCCGGGAATGTGCCGGATCGTATCGAAGGTCGGGCCGAAGAACTGCTCGACCTTGCGCGACAATCCCGCCGCGATCCCCAGCGCGACGCCGGCGAGCGAGCCGTAGATGAACGCCTGTCCGACGATCTTGACGCTGGCGAGAAAATCCAGCGCCAGGTTCTGCTTGGTCAGCATCTTCCAGAACGCCGTGACGACGGTGATCGGCTCCGGCAGGAACACCGGGTCGATCCAGCCGCGAGTGGACGCCGTTTGCCACAGGGCGAGGATGATTGCGGGCAGCACAATGCCGATCAGCGCAGGTCCCTTGTACGCGCGCCCTTGCCGCGCCGCGACTGCCGAGCCGCCGGTTCGGATTCCGGAGCCGTCGATCGCCTCTGCGCTGTCGGTCATGCTGACAACATTCTTTCAACAGATCATTACGACGCCCCGGCACTCGCCGCGTGCCGAGGCGTGCGCATCGGTTACATCCGCGCGTCAGTTGTAGATGGAGTGAGTGCCGCCTGCGAAGAAGCGCCCATCGACGAAAGCATCGATCTGCGCGTCGGTCAGCTTGCGCTCGGAGAGGATGTCGTCGCCGTTGGCAATGTACCAGGCCTGGAACTTCTTGATCGCATCGCGCGCACGGTCGGCATTCGGCTCGCCCGCCATGAACTCCCATTCGCCGGCGTGGGTGATCTGGAACTTCGCGACCTCGATCGGAACGCGCGTCTCCTTGGCGACGATCTCGGCCGCTTCGTCGACGTGATCGGTGGCCCACTCGCGCGTACGCTCGCGCGCGGCAAGGAACGCTTTTACGACATCGGGATATTTGTCCACGAAGTCGCGGCGGGCGAAATAGGTCACGCGGCCCGCATTGTTCACATAGATGCCGTCGTCCGGCGAGCGGCCCACCACCTTGAGCTTACCCGACAACCATGCGCCGGTGGCGGCGGCGCCCGCCGCAAGATGGAAGGTGGTGGCGTCGGCTGCGCCCGAGAGCACCGCGCTGATCGCAACGGCGGTGTTGTCGATCGAGGTGTAGCGTATCCGGCCCTGCTTCTCGCGCGAGTCGAACGGCAGCCCCGCCTTCTGCGTGATCTCGAACGGCGACGACCAGTAGCAGCTTATGCGGCTCGAGCCGAACTTCTTTCCGTCAAGGTCGGCGACGGACTTGATGTTGTCGTTGTCGGCGCGGGCGAGAATTGGCGCGCGATAACGATTGGACGCCTCCGAAACCCAGATGATCTCGCCATCGAGACCGTTCGCACGGTGGACCGTGGCCGGATAGATCATGCGCTGCGCGATCGCGATCGCTCCGCCCTTGACCGCGGCGGATTCTGCACCGATCAATTCAGCGGCGCCCGAGGCTATGAGATTGATTTTCCTGGTGCCGATCTTGTCGAACTCTTCCTTGAAGAAGCCCTTCTCGCGCGCGATCACCGTCCAGGGCGTGAGCTGCAGATTGATTTCCGTCAGCGGCTCGGCGGCGCGCACTGGAGCGATGTGTGCGACGGCGAGGAGCGCGCCCGCCACTGCTAGATAACCGAGTGTGCGCCTGCTGCTTGCCGCGCGCGTGGTTCGCATGTGAATCCCCCGTTCAGCGATGACAAATGAACGCTTTCACGGTACTCCATCATCGCGATAAGTCTATATGTTCTATAGACAACATTATTCTGTAATCATCTCAGTTCAGGGACGATTATTCGCAGCACACGTGTAGCTCGCTTCATGAAATCAGCGCCAAAGATCACGCGATGAACGGCAACAACGCACGCTTCCCGATCTGGCAAATCCTCGCTGCCGTCGTATCCGGCTTGCTGCTGCCCGCTCTGATCGGCGGCGCCATCGGCATCACGCGAGGTGACTTTGGCTTTGCCTCGTCTGATTTCGCATCTGCCGAGAGGCCTCGTGATAAAACCGATAAAAAGCACCAGTTGAGGCTTGGCATCGCCTATGTGCCGCCGGCCAAGACTCCCGACATGCGCCTCTACATCGAGGAGGGATTCGAAACCGATCTCGCGAACGAGATCGGAGAACGGCTTGGAGCCGACGTGAAGCTCGTGCTTGCGCGGCCCGCGGACCGGCTCGCGGCGCTGAATGAAAATCGAGTCGACGCGGTGCTGGCGCGCGTCGCCGATGATGATCCGCTGCGCAAGACCGCGGAGATATTGCCGACGGGATACGAGTCCGGCCTGAGCCCGGTCATGCGCTCGGACCGGCCGTTGCGGCAGTGGAGCGACTTCAGAGGCCGCGTGGTTTGCGTCACCCTCGCCAATGATCGCGGCCAGAAACTCGCCCAATCGCTCGGCGCAGAGATACGAGCCTTGCGAGCGCCGGCGGAAGCCTTGATGCGTGTGAGGACCGGCGAATGCGTGGCCGCCATTCACGACCGCGCGGTGCTTGATCCCTTGTTCACGAAGCGATCCTGGCAGAAGTTCTCGGCGACCTTGCCTCCCGTCGATCCGACTTCACTCGTGATTGCCGTGGCAAAGCGTCGAACCGATCTCGCCGTCACGATCGGGCGCGCGCTGGCTGCGATAGGCAGCTCTGAGCAATGGCGGCGACGGCGAGAACGGTGGGCGGAGCTTGCCTCCTTCGAGGTCTACAGGGACCAGGCAGGCCCTGATTGCCATTGAGCCGCGCGATACCTTCAAGGAAAGCGGCAAGCCTTTGTGGCGCGATTGGCGTAACCGCTCTGACGATGCTCGGCATGATCTTCGCGAATGCAACGTCGGCGACACCAGGGGATGAGCATCTGTCGACGCTGCGGCAGTCCTACGCACGCTCTGCAACCGAATGGCCTGCACCGTGGCTCGACGTTGATGTCGCTTTTGTTGAGCTCGGCAAGCTGAACCTGCCGTCGTCGCCATCCAGCCATGAGCAACACCGCGTTGCGCTTGGCGCGCGCCTCTTCCATGACGCGACGCTCTCTGCCGGCAACGATCTCGCCTGTTCGACATGCCACAATGCGCAGCACGGCTGGAGCAGCGGGACCGCAACGGCGCCGGGGCATGCGCTTGCCCGCGGGCGACGCAATCCTCCATCGCTCCAGAACGTAGCCTTGCGGCCATATCTGGCCTGGGATGGTCGAGGATCGTCTCTGGCGACCCAGTCGCTGTTGCCGCTCACGATATCTGAGGAGATGGCCAATCCGGATCTGGATTCCGTGCTGGCGCGCCTGCGCGCCGATCCCGACTATGCAACGCGCTTCGCGGAGGTTTACGGCGCAGGACCGATTTCGGCAGACACACTCGCGGACGCGCTCGTTGCCTTTCAAAGTCATCTCGAGACCGAGACGCGCTTCGATCGCTTCGCAGACGGCGACCGGAACGCGCTGACCGATCAGGAAGTGTGGGGCTTGCACCTGTTCCGGACCAAGGCGCGATGCGCCAATTGCCACTTCGGCCCGCTATTGACGGACGATCGCTTCCACAATCTGAAGATCTCGTTCTTCGGCGAGAAGGCGCAGGATCTCGGTCGCTACCAGGTCACCCACCTCCCCGACGACGTTGGACGTTTCCGCACACCGAGCCTGCGTCATGTCGGAGAGACTGCGCCCTATATGCACAACGGGCTTTTTCCGACCCTTGAAGGCGTGATCAACCTCTACGATCGCGGTGGCGGTGAGGTATGGGCGCGAAACCGGAGCGAAGCGGAAAATCCGCTTTATCCGTTAGCGGCGCAACTGTCGTCTCACATCCGACCGCTCGGTCTTTCCGACGAAGAGAAAGCCGCCCTCGCCGCGTTCTTGCGAACGCTCTGAGCGGGAGTCGAAGTCGGGGCGCGGCCAATTCAGTAGCCTTATCTTTCAATGGCCGCATCGACGTGTGAATTATTCCAAGATATCCGCCAAATGGCGGCGATATATCCTATAGTATATCTATTAGCTATTCTAATTCGACGGCATCAGATGCTAACAGCCAAGGGAAAATATGGCCTCAAGGCACTCGTCCATCTGGCGACCCTGAAACCCGGCGAAACGATTCAGTCCATCGACATTGCGCAGACCAACAACATCTCCAAGAAATTCCTGGACACGATCCTGGGCGATCTCCGCAAAGCCGGCCTCGTGCATACGAAGAAGGGACCGGGCGGCGGTTATATGCTGGCTCGGCCGCCGCACGCTATCAATATCGGGCAGGCGATCCGAGAGCTCGATGGTCCGCTGGCGCCCATCGCCTGCGCAAGCCGTACGGCCTACCAGCCATGCGAGGACTGCGAAGATCCTCGCAAATGCGTCGTACGCATCACAATGACACGGGTTCGCGATGCCATGTCGGATGTATTGGATCACATGAGCCTGGCCGATTTGGCCACGACGAAGCGCAAGAAGCTGGTCTGACCCTGCCTATTGTCCAACCTTCCACGCTGCATCGGTCACCTTCGCGGCCTTGGGAACTCAGCTGCAGCTTTGCGAAGGTACACGCTCTATTCTCCCGCGGCGCTCCCGGCCGGTCGCCGATCATCGTGAGCGCCGTAGAAATAGCCGGGCCGCATCCTGCCGCTCCGAGCGGCATCATTGCCGGACGAGCGCGGACCAGCAGCGCCGCCATCGGGCGGACCGATCGCGATGAGCTCAGCCGCTCCCCACGGTGTCTGTTCGACCAGTTTGTAGCCCATCTCACGAAGCAGCTTTGCGGTGTCGGGTGAGATCGCATACGGCTCGTAGTCGAGTTCATCAGGCAGGCCTTGAAGATGGATCCGCGGCGCATCGACCGCCTGCCGCGGCTCCATGCCGTGATCGATCATGTTGAGCGCGGCCTCAAGCGTAATGGTGATGATGCGCGGGCCGCCCGGGCTGCCGAGCACAGCAAAGACTTTGCCGTTCCGGGTGATCAGCGTCGGGGTCATCGATGACAGCGGGCGCTTGTTCGGCGCGATGAGATTCGCCTGGTCCTGCACCAGCCCGTACATGTTCGGCACGCCGCGCTTGATGGTGAAGTCATCCATCTCGTCATTCAGGACGAAACCAGTCCCCGGCGCCATCACCGCTGCGCCGAACAGACCGTTGAGGGTGTAGGTGACAGAAACAGCGTTGCCGGCGTGATCGATGACCGAGTAGTGCGTGGTATCGCCTTGTTCATGCGGCTCGAGTCCGGGCCGCGCCGCCTCCGAAGGCGTCGCCTTGTCGGGCAGAATCTTGGCTCGGATGGCTGCCGCGTAGTCCTTGGACAGTAGCCGATCAACAGGATTTCTAACGAAATCGGGATCGCCCAAATACGTATTGCGGTCGAGATAGGCATGACGCATGGCCTCGGCCATGACGTGGATCGAGGCAGCCGAGTGAAAGCCAAGCGTCGCCATGTCATAGCCCTCGAGGACATTCAGGATCTCGCACAGCGTCGTGCCGCCTGAGCTCGGTGGCGGCGCGGAGACGAAGACGTAGCCGCGATAGGTGCAGTACAGCGGCTCCGTCTCGGTGATCTTGTAATGAGCAAAATCATCGGCTGTAATGATTCCGCCGCCGGCCTTTGACGCAGCCTCGACCGCAGCCGGGATTCGGCCGGCGTAGAAGGCATCCGGCCCGTCCTTGGCGATCGCTGCGAGCGTCACCGCCAGATCCGTCTGCACCAACCTGTCGCCCGGCTGGAGGTTGCTTCCGTCGTGGCGCAGAAAGATGCTTGCGACCGACGGGTCGTTATGAAACCGACTTGCCGCATAATCCATGATGTCGGTGTCACCGCGGGTTAGCACGAACCCATCGCGGGCAAGCCGGATCGCGGGCGCCATCACCTCGGCGCGCGACATCGTCCCATATTCGGTCAGGGCCGCATCCAGTCCCTTGACCGTTCCCGGGAGAGCAACCGCCTTGTAGCCAAATCGGCTGGCGCCCGGAATCGGATTGCCGCTGACGTCGAGATACATCTTTTCGCTCGCCGCTGCCGGCGCAGTTTCGCGAAAGTTGAAGAACCGGTCGCGACCATCGGCCAAATGCATCACCATAAACCCGCCGCCACCAAGATTGCCGCAACACGGATTTACGACCGCTTCGGCGTAGCCTACGGCGACAGCCGCATCGATGGCGTTGCCGCCAGCCTTCAGAATCTCCAGGCCTGCCTCAGAGGCGAGGTGTTGCGAACTCACAACCATCCCGTTCTTCGCCTCGAGCGCCAACGGTGTTGCCGCATGCGCCCCGCCCACCACCATAGCCAGGAGCAGAGCCATCCATTGTATGTTGATCATCATATCACTCCGGTACGCGCGGCCCTGCCTCGGGCGCACGCTCCTCCGCATGAGCAGACGCCGCGATCGCGCGCTTCGCAACACCCTAGATGATTACGTTTGTCACGATCCAACATTCTCGCCAGGAGTTGAATGGGCAGCGTTGGGGCCGTCGCCCCTCGCCGAGGAGTATATGAACTATCGCAGACCGCTGGAATGCTTTGGCCAAAGCTTGGAGCGGCGAAGCAGCAACCGTGATAGCCACCTCGCCCACATGATGTGCTGGATCAAGAGATGGGCGAGCGAGCGAAACTCAGTTCCGCTTTTGGATCAGATGCTGACGTTAAGTGCCACCGCCACCCGCCCTACTTCGATCGAAGAGGAAAAAAGCCCGCAGAACGCGGGGCTTACTCTTGGGGCTTGCGCCCGAGCTGGCTATCGCGGCGACTACATCGGCGTCACGGAGACATCGAGATGCCTCCTCCATCGCGGATATAGCGAAGACTGTTGCTGCCGGTTCAGGGCTTTAGGGACATCACTTCCAACCGGAGCCATTCAGCCGCGGCTTGCACGCGTGGGTTCTTCGCGCGATCTTCACTTGTCACCAGATGATAAGTGAACCCGTCCACCTTAGGGCCGAAGGGCTGTACGAGGTGGCCGGCGGCGAGTTCGTCGGCCACGAGGGCCAGACTGAGCAGCGCGATCCCCTGGCCCGCAACAGCCGCCTGGATGGCATGACCTTCGTCCGAAAATCGGAGCTGTCCGAGGTTCGAGGGGCACGACAACCCGGCCTTTGCAAACCAGTTCTCCCAGGTCGGATTGAGCGGGTGCTTTCTTGTCCATTCAAAGTGGATCAGGGGAAGACGGTTCAAGTCCGCGAGATCGCGCACGCCGAGATTCGGATTAACGAGCGGTGCGAACTCGTCCGCAAACATCGGCTCTGAAATGAGGCCTGGGTACGGCCCTGTGCCGTAGCGGATTGCGATGTCGACGGAGCTGGCTACGAAGTCGACGGCCTCGTCCGACGCATGGAGTTGCAGGTCGACGCCGGGATGCAGCTTTCGGAAACCGGCAACTTTCGGGACAAGCCATTTCACCGTGAAGGCGTTGGTCGCCGAAATCGTCACTTGCGCGGGCCTCTTTGACTGCGAGAGTCGTTCAAGCACGGCCTCGAACGCTTCGAAGCCTTCCCGCAGCACGGGATAGAGCTGCGCGCCGGCATCGCTAAGGCTCACCCTGCGAACCTTCCGCTCAAACAGGGTGAGGCCAGTGTGGTCTTCCAGCGAGCGTATCTGGTGGCTGATAGCCGTTGGGGTCACCGCGAGTTCACTGGCGGCGCGCTTGAAGCTGCCGTGTCGGGCAGCCGCCTCGAAAGCTCGGAGGGAGGATAGCGGAGGAAGCCGCCGCATTAACGTCGCCCTTATGGATGAATTCAGTTCACCCAATAACTGATAATTCGGAGTTTGTCGGTCAAGGCATCCCGTCCCACAATCCAGCTATCGGCCGAAAATGCCGAGATGAACTCAACTCTCTCATGAGCCATTGCTGGGATCGCACAATCATGCTGGAACGTGTCATCACGACGCCCGACAACTACGAGCCGTTTCTCCTGTCGCAGGGTATCAAGTTCAATAACCTTCTTTTCGTCTCCGGCCAGGCCGGAGCCGGCGATGACGGAAAGATCGTAGATGGCGGCTTCCGCGCCCAGGGCGAACAGGCTTTTGTCAACCTGCGGCGGGTGCTGGAGGCCGGAGGGTCGAGCCTGGATGACGTCATCAAGGTGACGATCTTCGTCACCGACATGGGCAATTTCAAAGAGGTCGTGGAGCTTCGCCGTAAGTTCTTTTCCGAACCCTATCCGGCCGACACGATCGCTGAGGTCAAGGCTCTCTACGATCCCAAGGTTCAGATCGAGATCGAAGCGATCGCGGCGATCCGAACCGCCGGGAGCAAATGATATGGCCGGACATGGAAATCACGTACAGCGCGATCGAGCTCCGACAGCAGCGCTCTTCTCTCCGCTGCAACTCGCCGAGCTGACCCTTCGCAACCGCCTCGCAGTCGCACCGATGACGCGTGTCAGCGCGACGTCGGAGGGTAACCCGACGCAGCGGATGTCGGACTACTACGCCGCGTTTGCCGAGGGCGGCTTCGGCCTCGTCATCACTGAGGGCCTCTACACCGACAAGGCCTACTCGCAGGGCTATCTGTTCCAACCGGGGCTGTCGGACGAGGCTCAGGGCGACGGATGGCGGCCGATCGTGGAGCGCGTGCATGGCCATGGAGCGCGCATGATCGCCCAGCTCATGCATGCGGGCGCACTGTCGCAGGGAAGCATCTACCGGAAGGACACCCGAGGTCCATCAGCGGTTCGCCCAAAGGGGCAGCAGATGGCTTTCTACCGCGGGACCGGCGAATATCCGATGCCGGTCGCGATGTCGCGGGGCGAGATATCGGAGGCGGTGGGCGGATTCGCAAAGGCTGCATGTCTTGCCAAGGAATCGGGTTTCGATGGCGTAGAGATACACGGCGCCAACGGCTATCTGCTCGACCAGTTTCTCACCGAGGGGATCAACCTTCGCGATGATCGTTATGGCGGTGACATCGAGGCGAGGCTTCGGCTGATCGCCGAAGTCGCCCAGGCGGTGCGGGATGCGGTTGGGCCGCAGTTCGTGGTCGGCGTCCGCATCTCCCAGGGCAAGGTCAACGACTTTGTACACAAGTGGAGCGGCAGCGAGGACGAGGCGGCCAGGATCTTCGGATTGGTGGGAAGGCTTCCGATCGACTATCTGCATACCACGGAATTCGAGGCGTGGCGGCCCGCCTTCGGTGCGGGCGCGAGCCTCGCGGCGTTGGCGAAGAAGCACGTTGCGATACCGGTGCTCGCCAACGGGTCGCTGCACGATCCCGAGCAGGCGGCCGGTCTCATCGAAAGCCGCGAGGCGGATTTCATCTCGCTGGGCCGCGGTGCGCTGACCCACTCCGATTGGCCCCGCCGCGTTACGGCCGGTGCGTCTCTCGAAGCGTTTGATCCGGACATCCTGTCCCCGATCGCTGATCTCGAGAATGCGGACAAGCATCGTGCCGGAATAGTGCCTGTCGCAAGCTAGTGCGACAACAGGACGGGAATTTCGATCCTCGCGTTGAAGATATCTCGCGTTGCGCTGCCGAGCATCAGCTCGCGCTCGAATCCATGTGCGAACGCGCCCATCACAAGCAGGTCCGCGCCTGCTTGCTGCGCATGGGCCAGAAGGGTCGCGCCGACGTTCAGAGTCTCACGACGGATCGTACTGAATTTGGCATCAACCTGCCACCGCGCCAGATAGCGGCAGAGTGCGTGTCCGGAATGAGGTGTCGGAAACAGCTTGTCGTCAATGACCGATAC
>NZ_AXAP01000113.1 GCF_000472865.1 Bradyrhizobium elkanii WSM2783
CTCAACCACAAGGGGCAGGTCGAGGTCACCGTCGACGGCTGCATCGAATGCGGCACCTGCCGTGTCATCGGCGAACCCACTGGCGACATCGAATGGAGCTATCCGCGTGGCGGATATGGNGTNTTATTCAAGTTTGGATGAGGGCTGAACGGCAGGCCGCGTGTCATCGCCAAGAAGCACGGCCCAAGATTGGTCCACGAGCGACCTGATCAATTCGCTGCGACGATGCCGGCACACGGCAGCTGGGGCGCGTAGTTGCTCGTAGCTCAAACCCTAAAGCCCCAGCCAATCGATCACATGCGGCCAGATCTCTCGATGCGCACTCTGACCGACGAGCGCTCCAACTTGCTGCAGCGGAACACCGGTTTCCGCCTGATAGACAAGAACGGAGGGGGTGCTCAACGGTTGCAGTATGGGACCAGGAGGGCACCAAACGACTGGTATGATCAACTATCGCGGCGACGGGTCATTCAGTAAGCGGGTCCGAGCCGGCAAGAGGGCCGAGCACGTAAAGCTCGTTGCGGGCCAAGCAGTCTTTGCGAAAGCGCACGCGCACGTCTATCCCATTTCGGAGCAGTTGGCGAGCGGGGTAAACTCATCGGGGCTCCCACGAATGGCGCGGAGGGGGGATGGCGAGCGCTTCCGAATCCGGCAAGCTGGCCGTGCAGCCTCGCAATAACGCACCAAGCACGAACTCCTCGGGTGCCGCGGTACGCTCGCCCCGATCGAGGAGCAGGCTCCCTGGCAGCGTGCTAATGGGCTCGGACGATGGTGCAATCAACGATCGATACTCGAAGTCTGGATCGTCAGACATCGCTTCGAAGATCGCCACCATACAGCCTTCGCGCTCCAGCGGCTGAAGCGTTGGAGAACGCTGTTCCAATCGCCAAACGCCTCTGGAAGATCACGCCAGCGAGCTCGCGTACGCACAATCCATAGAACGCCCTCCACGAACATCCGGTAGTCGCCTCCAGTCGATCCCTTTTGTCAGCCCGGCCGATAATCAGCGGCGCCATCCGATCCGACGGCGCGTCGCTCAAAACCATACGGTCGATCATACCCAAGACTGCCTCCCCAAAAGCAGTCTTGAACTGATGTGCCGGCTTAAGGGAATCCCAGGAGGTCCACAGGACCTAGTAAGCGGCAAGCGGTGGTTCCGATTGCTCCAACTTCGCCAGCGCAAAAATCTCTCCTCTTGGTCATTAAGGCCTTTCTTCGGCGGACGACCGATGCTGCTGCGTGTGAGAGAATGCACGCTTCGGCCAATTTGGCCCACTCTAATTCTCTAAGCCCGTCAGCTTGTCGAAAGCTGATCCTAGTAGAGTGAGAACTAGAGAGCGACACTATCCGCTCAGGATTGCGAACCGGCCCCAACCGGAGGGGAACATGGACCCACTTAACAATATCAGCCCATTCGACCGAGATCTCGCTACGTACAACGCCACGGTGGCACAACAGCAACAGCAGCAAGCGGAATTTGAGCCGCACTTGGATGAAGTGCCGCAACGCGATGCCGCTCCCGTCGCAGGGGTTCCTGCTCCTCCAGGCTCCTATTATCCGTTGGAGCTCGGGCGCCATAGTGCCCGCGATCCTCATTCCGAAGGCGCCGTCGCCAGACGTCTTGGGGACGCCGCTGCGCAGGACAGCGCGTCGCGGGAAGCTTTGAGATGGTCGGAGGGGCTCACAACGCAAGGTCACGATCAGGGTCTGCTGCGGGGGATCATGGACGAAGCCAGCCCAGCATCGTCTCTCGATCCAACCGTGCGCGATCACCAAGCGCCGGATTTTGGAGAAGCCGTTCGTCAGTTGAACCGGCGCGACGGCTACCAGCCGGCTCCGGACGAGCTGACCGGGAGCGCGGCGAAGAGGCAGAGGACGCTAAGCCATCCGCAAGAGGATGCCATTGCGCGGCAGCTGAGCGAGGCCGGCAATTCAGCCGCGCGCGTGTTGATGGAAGACGCCGGCCCACCGTCGCCTCTCGGGCGAGCTGTCGGCTCGCCAGTGGTCCTTCCTGCGGAAGGTTACGATCCGGATCTGCTGTGGGCGAGGATGGAAGGCGCCGGCCCATCGTCGTCTCTCGGGCCAACCGCGCGCCATCCTCAGGCCCCGAATTTCGGAGAGGCCGTTCGTCCCTTGAACTTCGGCCACCAGCACGCGCCGGACGAGCTGATCACTGCGCGGGAGGGGAGCAGCCTCCCGCCGAGCCAGGACAGCCGACCGACCAGCTTCGTGATCAACACTGACCGTTACACGGCGCTGTTGGTGCCCGCGGGGCTGATGAGGCAGAGCGCCCCACTCAATCCGCCAGGCGCTGCCATTCGTCTCGGATCTCGACCGGAAAACGCTCCGCAGCCGAGCGCGCGGCCGGGGAATCGGACCTCGCCAGCGCCGCTTGGACACAGGATGGAGCAAGCCGCGCCCGCGTCCGCCAGGGCTGAGGCTATGCCCTCAGCGGTCGGCGAGACTTTTGATGCTTCATTGGCCGTTCCCGAGGACTTTTCCCACGGCACCCAACCCGCGCCGGACATGATGATCTCGAAGCTGGGCCGCTGGGGCCTCTTGCCGGACGCGACGGAGCCGGTAAAGCACTACGACATTCGCGGCGAGCGCTACACCGCCGTCTTGGGGCCGGGAGGACCCAACGACGTTCGGCTCATCCATCACCCTCGAGTTGGTAGTGATGCTGCGCCAGCGGTGCGGGCGAGGGCTCTGTCAGACATCTAGCGCGGTCGTCACTCTCTGGCTGATCTGCCGTCGACACCGCAGAAGCTGCGTGATGACGCTGACTATCGCAATTCCGAGCAATTGTATTGGCTTCTTTGGCGGCATCAGGTGCTTCAGCGGGTCCTGAGCGAGGGTCGAAGATCGCTTGCGGTATGGATGACCGATTGATTTGCTCCGGGTGATTAGTTCGCAATCGGAGAACTTCACCCTGAGCGTCGCCGTCCCGCCCCGGGCGCCTGTGGCCTCGCAGTGGTGCGAAACCTTTTCGATGAGCGGCTTCAGTTCCGCTGCCGGAGCATCGTACTCCGCTAGGTCCTCTGAGAAGGTGTTCTCCGCGCCGAGGGACTTGCGGATCCGGTTGGCACGCACGGGACGCTCGTCGATGCCGTGGGTATCCAACAGAGTAGCTATCGGCCTTGCCGAAGTTGGCGTTCATAAACTCGAGTGTCTGTTGCGCATGTCCATGCCCGGGAAAATCCCGAGGCGGTTCATCTTGGCGCTTGTCGCCGGCCCGATCTCATGGAATTTCCCGGCGGGGAGATCCTGAACGGAGGTCGGACCCATCTTTGGCGTGGTAAGGAACGATCATGCGGCTTGCGGTGGTGCGAGGCGAGCTTCGCCAGCAACTTGTTGTAGGATGTCGGCCGAGCGGTCAGGCAGTGTCCAAGTGCCAGCGTGAGGCTATGACTAAGCGATAACCCGAAATCGACTAAACGCGACTTTGCAAAGACAAAAGCCTTCGACGAGGTCTTCCCAACGATGCGCAAGGCGCCGCGGCTCAATAAGGCGCCGACGAATAAGCTCGGCTTAGCCCCGTTGTCTTGAATCATTTCAAGGCCGGCGGCCCTAACTGGCAGAGCAAAATTGACGAAGCATTTGTGAAGACTTGACGGAAGCCCGCGGATAGCTGAACGGACGCTCCAGACGAGCGGGGCGTCTCGCGGAGCTTTTTGTTGCATCAGGTCGGCATATGAAATCTTGGGTTCACAATCGGCTGAACATGCTTAACGAAAAAGGCGACCAGCGCTGCTGAATCTGCGAACAGCAGATTCCGGGACTCGCGTAATGCGAGCCCGGAACAACGTGGTAAGAGATTGCAAGAGCAAACAAAAACCCCGGCATTGCTGCCGGGGTTCTCGCGTTTCGTGGTTCACGTGACGGCGGCTGGATCAGAAGTCCATAACACCCATGCCGCCCATGCCGCCCCCAGGAGGCATTGCGGGGCCGGCGGCCGGCTTCTTCGGCAACTCGGCGACCATCGCCTCGGTGGTGATCAGGAGAGCCGCCACCGACGACGCGTTCTGGACTGCGGTGCGCATGACCTTGGTCGGGTCGATGATGCCCTTGGAGACAAGGTTGCTGTACTCGCCGGTCTGCGCATCGTGTCGTAAGAGTACTGATCCTTCTCCAGGACTTTGCCGACCACGACCGAGCCGTCTTCGCCCGCGTTGATCGCGATCTGACGGGCCGGCCAGGACAGCGCCTTGCGCACGATCTCGACGCCGGTCTTCTGGTGGTCGTTCTTGGTGCGCAGGCCCTTGAGCTGCTCGGTGGCACGGAGCAGGGCGACGCCGCCGCCCGGAACGATGCCTTCTTCCACCCCCGCACGGGTCGCGTGCATTGCGTCATCAACGCGATCCTTGGTTCGCATACGACGAAGACCGCCTGATCGACGCATGCGCGCGGGCACGGCGAGCTCTATGATGGCGTTGCGTGAAGATCAGGCGGCCTGCTGATCGGCGGGCTTGTCGCCTTGGCGCAGGAGTTTCCATTCCCAGGGCAGCAGTTCGTGCAGACGCGACGCGGGAAGATCGGCGATACGGGCGAGGATGTCAGCGAGCCAGGCCTTGGGATCGGCGTCGTTGAGGCGACAAGTCGTGATCATCGTCAGCATGATAGCGGCACGGTCGGCGCCGCGCTGGCTGCCGGCGAAGGTCCAGTTGCGCCTTCCCAATGCGATGCCTCTCAATGCGCGCTCAGCGCAATTGTTGGTCAAGCAGATCCTGCCATCGTCGAGGAAGCGGGCGAAGTCGTCCCAGCGCCTGAGCATGTAATTCATAGGCTTCAGGACCTCGGAGGAGCGCGAGAGGGTTTCGCGCTCACGCAGCAACCAGGCGTGCATGTCCTCGAGAAGCGGCTTGCTCTTTTCCCGGCGAACGGCACGCCGCTCGTCGGCGCCGCGGCCGTTAATGGCGCGCTCGATCTCGAACAACGCATCGAGGCGTCTGACCGCCTCCAGCGCGATCGGAGAGACCGGTTTGCCCTTCTTACCTTCCCGGGCATTTTTCTCGATGTCAGCCAGCTCGAAGAAGCCCCGCCGCGCATGGGCAAAGCAAAACGCCGGCGTGATCGGCAGCACCTTCTTCTGCGGGTCGAACAGCGGCTCGAAGCCGTTGTAGCAATCGGCTTGCAGGATACCGGCGAAGGCGGCCAGATGCTTCTGGGGATGCTCGCCTCGTCGATCGCTCGAGGCGTAATAGACCGCCGCCGGCGGCGCAGGCCCGGCAAACGGCCGGTCATCCCGCACATAAGTCCAGATCCGCCCGGTCGTGCACTTGCCCTTCGCCAGGATACGGATGGTGGTGTCGTCGCCATGAAGGCGCTCGGCCGCGAGTACATGGCGTTCGATCAAGTGGAAGAGCGGCCATGGCGGCGAAGGTCCCGTGGCCGACTTGGTCGGCCAGCGTCGACAACGGCAGGTCGATCCCTTCAGCCTTGAAGCGCGCACTCTGGCGGTTGAGCGGGATATGCATGCCGAACTTGTCGAACAGGATCGTCGCCAGCAATTGTGGGCCGATGAAGCCGCGCGGCGTGGCGTGGAACGGGGCGGGCGGCTGGCTGATCTTCTCGCAATCGCGGCAGGTAAACTTCTCGCGTACCGTCTCGATCAGCTTGAAGCGGCGCGGGATCTCCTCCAGCGTCCCGGTCACATCCTCACCGATCTTCGCCAGTCGCGATCCACCGCAGCAGGCGCAGGTTGTTGGAGCCTCAATGACGACGCGCTCGCGTTCGATGTCATCCGGCCATGGCTTGCGCACCGGCCGCTTGCGCATGAAGGGGCGGACGTTCTGCGTCTTCGCCGCTGCGGCCTGCGCGGCAAGCTCATCCTCGCTCGCCGTGGTGGCGAGTTCTTCGAGCTCTAACTCCAGTTGCTCGAGCAGCCGCGCTGTGCGCTCGGAGCGTTGCCCGTACAGTTCGCGCTTGAGCTTCTCGATCCGCAGCTCGAGATGCGCGATCAGCGCTTCGTTGTCCGACAGTTCCGCCCGCGCACTGGCAGCCACCGCCTCGGCTTGCAGCCGCGCCTCACGCTCGGCCTGCAGCGCCGCCAGGGCACTCACAAGGTCCGATGGAAGATCGTCCGGCTTCGATATCATGAAGCCATTGAATCAGATCGAGCAGCAGATTCAAACCGTAAAACGGCTATCCGACCCGCGTCGGACGCTGGGTTTCTTGAGGGTTGCGCCAATCGATCCCGGACAACAGATAGCTCAACTGCGCCGGCGAGATCGTGACCGATTCACCGGCAACCGATGGCCAGATGAACTTTCCTCTCTCGAGCCTTTTTGTGAACAAGCAGGCTCCCTGGCCATCGTGCCAGATCGCCTTCACAAGATCGCTGCGGCGACCGCGGAAGACGAACAGATGACCGCTGAGCGGGTCTTTGCGCAGCACCTCCTGCACTTGGAGTGCCAGCGACGGAAAGCCTCTGCGCATATCCGTGTAGCCTGTCGCGAGCCACACTCGCACATTCCCCGGTATAGCAATCATCGGCGTCCAAGCACATCGAGGACCCGCGCCAGCGCCTCCGGATCGACGTGCGCATCCACCCGGATGCACCGTCGGTTGCCAAGATCGATCTCGATCAATCCAGTACGCGCGGCTGCCACAGAGCGAACTCGGCCGTCAGCCGTAGGCAAAAGCTTCGGAGTTTCCTCAGCCGATGCCGCTGCGGCGGCGATCTGCACCGGCGTAAAAGATGGCACAACTTGTTCCGATGTCCGTGCTTGTCGACGCCAGGTAAACACCAGGCTGGCCGCTACTCCGTTGCGACGCGCAACCTCAGTCACCTTCGCGCCCGGCACCAACGTCTCCTCGACAATCCGTGCCTTGTCGTCCTGCGACCAGCGCCGCCGCCGCTCCAGCCCGCCCAAAACCTCGACCCGCATCGCCTGATGACCTTAAAGCTAGACTTAAGGTCACACGCTTCGCTAATTACCACCCGTCACGCAAGACGGCCGCCGTCGGATGCGTACGATCCTTGCGCTCCTTCACCTTGATCTCGGTCGCGCCGCCTTAGCTGACTGCAGCTCTCGGCGTCGACGATCTACGTCAGTGATAAGCGCCGCATGTGTCCGCGCGGCTTCCTGGCCTTTTCGAGGCCGGCTGGAATGAACGGCCGTTCCAGCTGATCCGGCAGGAATTCTATCTGTGGGCGGGAGCGCGGTCTGTCATGTCGGTCCGAGCGCTTCGCTTCACCGGCTGTTGATGCCTGAGTAATTCTCCCCAGAAGTGCCGTTTAAAAAATCCCCAGTTGATCGTGTCGCCCATCCTCAGGGCGCGCCCTGAGGATGGGCGGCGAATCGATCACCCAATCCTGCTCTGCCCAGAACGAGGGAGCGGGTGCGGTGATCAAGCTTGGGGAAGTCATCATGATTCTTGATCTTCATCGGCAGGGACTGACGGTTTCAGCGATCGCCCGCGAACTCGGGATCGATCGAAAGACCGTTCGTAAATGCATCGCTCGTGGCTTAGAGCCGCCGGTCTATGGTCCACGTAAGCCGCGCCAGCGCCGCATCGATCCATTCGTTCCGTATTTGCGCGAACGGGTGATGGCTTATCCCGGCCTGACCGGCCGCCGGCTTTTGCGGGAGCTTCGCGAACGCGGTTATGAGGGCGGCTACACCGCCGTTACCGACCTGCTGCGCGAGATTCGTCCGGTCCCATTGCCAACGTTTGAAGTTCGCTTCGAGACGCCACCGGGCGACCAGGCGCAGGTCGACTTCGCTCAATTCCAGGTGCAGTTCACCGATGAGCCGGCGGTCACCCGCATCGTTTGGCTGTTCTCCTTTGTGCTCGGCTTCAGCCGGCTGATTTGGGCGCGTTTTGTCCTGCACCAGGACATGCAGACGGTTCTGCGCTGCCATATGGCGGCATTCGAGGCGATCGGTGGCATCCTCCATGAGATCCTTTACGACCGCATGAAGACTGCCGTCATCGGCGACGCCGGCGGCAGCATCGTCTACAACCGGGCGCTGGTCGACTTCGCCCGACACTATGGCTTCCAACCCAAGGCCTGCCGTCCGTATCGGGCTAAAACAAAGGGAAAGGTCGAGCGACCTTATCGCTATATCCGCGAGGACTTCTTCCTCGCCCGCTCGTTCCGCAATCTCGATGACCTGAACGCGCAATTGCGCCATTGGCTGGATACGGTGGCCAATCCGCGTCTACACGCCACGACCCAGCGTGTCGTCAACGACGCCTTCGCCGAGGAGAAGGTGCATCTCAAAATGCTGCCGCTGGCGGCCAATCGCCTGACGCGTCCGCGCACGCAGCCGAGCTGAAGGCAGCATGCACGCGCGGTGGCCGTTGGGTGTGAAAGCAGGCACTACCACGTTCGGCGCCCTCCAATGTTGTCGCAAACTCGCCAATGCAAAGGAGCGCAATGAACGCGCGCGCCGAAAAATTGCAGCGCGTTCGTTACTCATCTTTGCTGGCGATTGCCGCAATCAGTTCAGGGCTTGAATGTGCCCGCAAAAGGCAGGCATGTTTATGCACTCATTATCATGAGCTTCGTCATGACATGCTTCAGGCCACATGTGAGCACTGGCGCGCGGGCCGGCCACGTCAAGATAGAGGGTGCGTGAGGCAAGTGGAATGCGACGTGCGCGACCTGGCTGGTCGAAAATGCTCGGCCAGCGATCGCGCTTAAGGCGGATCGAGGATGACCAGGCAATTTAACTCGGAAGAGGCTGGAGCCGGTCCTCGTTGCAGCAGACGACCGTTTGACCAGCCGCGCCGAGTTGGGCGCCACGATCGGCAATATTCTCGAATTCTACGACTTCGGGACCTATAGCTTTTTCGCGATCCAGATCGGTGAGGCGTTCTTCCCGACGAGCGACCCGTTCGCAGCCTCATGCTGTCGCTCGTGACGTTTGGCGCAGGTTTTGTAACCAGACCGATCGGGGCCATCGTGCTCGGCTCGTACTCGGATCGGGCGCCGGCCCGCGATGAGCGCCAGCTTTGCCACGATGAGCGCCGCGATCCTGGTGTTGGCTGTTACGCCCTCCTACGAGACAATAGGAATTGCTGCTCCCTTACTAACCATTTTCGCACGTTTGGTGCAGGGCTTCGCTCTCGGAGGTGAAGTCGGTCCGACTACCGCCTATTTGATAGAAGCGGCCCCGGCCGAGGCCCGCGGTCTTGCTGTCTCGTTTCAACCTGCCAGCCAACAGATAGCTGCGACCGCCGGAGCGTTGGTTGGAGAAATACTCTCCCTCACCATGACAACCGAGGCACTCAATGCGTACGGATGGCGGATCGCGCTTTTGCTCGGCGCCGGTACGCTGCCGTTCGGACTTTGGTTGCGGAGCGCCCTGTCGGAAACGTTGCACCGCCCCGAAGCCCCGGCTCTCCTCGTCCAGACTGTAAGATCGCCTGCCGCTCGCCGCATCATGAGCTTGGGATTCGTCATTTTGGCGAGCTGCACGATTATTACCTACGTCCCGCAATATCCACCTATGCGCTGAACACCCTGCAAGTTTCTGCGCCTCTCGCCTTTGCCACCACGCTCATCAGCAACACGGTAGGAAATGCTGCCGCCCTGCTGGGCGGTTGGCTCGCGGATCTGGCCGGACGCCGGCACATCATGATCTGGCCGCAGATCGCTGCGTTCCTGATGATCTATCCGGTGCTTTTGTGGATCACAGAGAGCCGCAGTGCCCTCGCACTTCTCGGAGGCCTCGGCGCGCTCACCCTGATCGGAGCGATTCCGAATAGCGCCTTCTATGTGAGTATGGCCGAAGGTTTGCCCAAGAACATTCGCGATGGCGCCTTCGCGACGATTTACGCTTTTGCGATCGCGATCTTCGGAGGCACAGCGCAAGTCGTCGTCACCTGGCTGATCCACGTTACCGGGAACGCGCTGGCGCCCGCCTGGTACATGCTTGTCGCCAGCGCGGCCGGGCTCTGTGCCATGCTGATGATGCCCGAGACCGCACCGCCCGCGACCTCGGAAAGGACCATGACCCCAGCTGCGACATCAACGCGATCAAGTTGACCCGTTAAAGAGACCGGCCTCAGCCAGTTCCGGTTGGCGATTCTCTCGTCACCCGCGATCACCCCGTCTCCGCAACCCCGACCAGCTCCGACGAAGTGATCGCTACCATCGTGCCACTGGAGACAAAGAATGGAAGCTTGGCAACACCTCGCAATTAAAGGGCCGGGGCGATTGTCCGGCCATCCGCATCAAAGGCTTACACCCTCTTTGCAAACCAAAACCTTGTCGGGGCCGCGGCATGACGGAGGCCCGGACATACTGCCGCCGCTGCCGCACCAAGCTTCCCCATCCGACCGAGAACCCGCGCTCGTCGTTCTGCTGTCGTGGTTGCTGGAGGATGTTCTACGCTGCGAGGTGTCTGGTCTGCGAAGGCTCGATGGCGCGCAACGCCGGCCACCAGCTCGTTTGCTCTCGACCGGCCTGCAAGATCGAGTTCCGTGCACTGAAGCGTCACGGCGTCCTTGGCCGCTTCTACGGACCAAAAACCGCTGTTGGGCACACCCCCAGCCCGAATGTCGTCAGCGCCTCCGCAAACACCGCAAAACAAGGCGTTTGCGAGCGCGTCGACAGCGACCGAGGGTGGCGCATCTGGGCTCCTCGCTGAGCCCGTCGGAAATCCGCCTCGCGACCATCGGGTACACGGCTGCGGTGAAGGCTAGTCGTGTCGCCAACAGACGCCTTCGGGATGAGCTGGAGCGGGCCGAGATCGAGGCCAACGGTCACTTCGAGGACGCCGCGTGGCGCGAAATGACGAGCTCCCACGGCGTCCGAGCGTTCGTCGCCAGCGACAGGCGGCGGTCGGAATCGTGAATTCTCCCTCGCGACGTTCTTTCCCTTGGTCGACGAGATTCCGCGATAACACGCCGCGCAATGCCGAATTCGGGCACATCGTGGCGCCACACCTTCGACCTGACCGAGCCGACGAAGGTGTCGCAATTGATGCGCGTTGCCCGCCGCTATGCGGACCGCAAAGACCTTGCGGCCAAGGTCGAACGTTAGGCGGTGCTGGTCGCGCTGTCGCGTAGCGCGCTGCAAGAAGCGGCACGTCGTGAGTTCGAGGCGAGGATTTTGGCCGGCGAGCGCGTGAGCGCGCAGGAGGTTGCCGCGAAAACAACACGGGGCCTGAAGCGGAATGGAAGACCGCCCAAGGCTCCGGCCGCGACATCCCCGGTAACCCCTTAAATTACGGTGTTTGCGGACGCCTGTTCGACAATCGGGCTAGGTGGGTAGCCCGCCAGCCTAACCACCAACTTTCAGGCAGCACCCGCCGACGGCACTGACACCTTGCGCGGGGGATCCCGCGAAGGGGCTGTTCGTGTGTGGCGAACGCCAGCCGACGACAGCGCGGCCTGGAGCTTCCGACATCAGGGGCGTCAACTGGCGTCCGCAAGCGCCTGTCACATGACCGACTCACATTTTTTGTGCTCGCCGATGTGACCTGTCCCCAAAAACCGACGGCCCCGCTCACTCGGCGAAAGAGGCCCATCGGAGGCCAAGTTCCGCGGGGCCTGCCTCCGGACCACCGGCTGGGCAGGCTGGAGCCGGCATGGACAGATTTTGTCTTGCTGGAGTAGCGCCATGAGCCGCAAGTTAAAGCGTGTGTCGTGCTGCGAGGTGTGCTGGACGATGCTGTCCGGATGGTGCCCGAAGCAAAGCGGACGTCATCGTTGAAGGCATGCCTAGCCGAAAAGATACTGGCTCTGGCCGCCGGGGCCAATCGGACACCGCTGTCTTACCGCGGCTTGCCGTGCGGGCGGTGCTGGAATCCTGCTGTAACTGCTACGGGTGTGAAGGGCAGCAACCGACCCTTGCAGCGGGCTGCGACCATCGCGGGAAGGTGATCTAAATCAAAGCCAAAGTGAATTAGCCGCGCTACGTTGCTGATAGGCCGAGTGGCCCTTCGGGCCATTGAGAGCTACGAGATGCTATGGCCGATCATGCAGAAATCATCCGCGCGAGCCGAGCAATGTCGGCAGCAGTGCAAAGACGGCTGGTCCGATCGACAAACAGCGACTACTGCGGCGTTCCGATGAATGGCCGAGGCTCGCACAGCTACCGGTGCTCGCTTCAACCGAAGACGCCTGCAGGAGTGAGCCTGACGAAGGCGACATTCTCAGGCTCCAGCAGTTCACTGAGATGCCTTTGCTCATGTGCGACCTCTTTGCTGATCGAGCTTCAGCCCCCTGACCCCACGGTCGGCCGAGAGGGAGCACTGCCCCGGCGCGCCCAACGGTCGCGCCGGGGCACATGACCTGGAGCGGAATATGCCTCGAAATAACTCAGCCTATTACCGCGCCAAGGCCGAGGATTGCCGTGCGCAGGCGGAGCGAGCGAGCCGCCCGCTCGACAAGGAGTCGTGGCAACGCCTCGCCGATGAATGGCAAAAGCTCGCAGAACACGCCGAGAGACTCGAAAATCAATAAGTCTTCGACCGATGCCCCACTTGGAAACTTGCTTAGGAATCCTGCGCAGGTTGATCGCTAAGGCGATCTGAACCGCATCCCGTTGGCTGAGAGGGCCATTAACGAATACTGGGATGTCACCCTGCCGAGGGCCCGCAAGAGCGGCCTTCGGTTTGTTCAGCAACACATTCTGGCCCACGCCAATGCGGTAATGGGGGATCGCCGCTCCTTCGCCGAACGCGTACATCGAAACAAAGCTGGCGGAGTAAGGCCGCCTTGGTCGGGGTATCCGCGGAGACGTGCCAGGTGTCATCGGCGATCTTGCGGAGGCGGTGCGTCCAGTCGAGACCACGCTGCATCATTTGGCTTCGCTTAGCCAGAGCCAAGCAAAAGTCCTGCCCAGCAAGCGGCAGAGTTATTCTTACGAAATTCTTCTTTGGGGAATTCCCTGATCGACCGGGAGGGGATTGTGCGCTGGAGCTTTACCGAAGTTCCCGAAGGCGGCCATCGCATCTTCGGGCGGCCGAGCCCCGAAGAGCTGATGTCGGCCGCCTCCCAAGTTGCAGCCTAACATGCTAGCGTGTTTTGGCGTGCAATCCTGCCATCTTGTCCTGGGCTGAGATGGTACGAGCCTGCCACACGACAAGA
Organism: Bradyrhizobium elkanii WSM2783; assembly: GCF_000472865.1. Lineage (GTDB taxonomy): Bacteria > Pseudomonadota > Alphaproteobacteria > Rhizobiales > Xanthobacteraceae > Bradyrhizobium > Bradyrhizobium elkanii_A. Next base: position 13,051 of record NZ_AXAP01000113.1, read on the forward strand.
ATGGCTTGTTCTCCGGCCAAAGCGCGATGTCACCGACTCATAAGGCAATACGCCCTCCGTGATTGTCGTGCCATACCCCAACTACATCCCGTGTCGAGCAACCTGCGTCGACCGGTGCTCCGCCTCGGCAAGCCAATAGGGTGGGTGGCCGCTAACTGCGGTGCTCAACAAGGACTTACAGAATGCAGGCGTTAGCTTGCCGCGATGGATCACGACGTTCTCGTGACCCGTCGCAGCTCGGGCGTTCTGCCAGTGCCGATTGTAGCCGCGCTGTTCATTCGACTTCACGTGGCAAGCGGCGAATTCGGCGTCATCCAGCGTCGCCAACTGCCAGGCATGTACCGGCCGTTTCGTATGAATGTGCACCCACATCGGACTGGGCATCGCACCATTGCGCCGTGCCTTACCCTGCAGCTTGATCTCGAACAGCGTCCCTGGCTCGCCCTTCAACGCGCGCGGTAGATCCGCAGGCGCCAACTCCTCAGCCGCCCGCAGCTCTTCAAGGTACTTCTGCGACGGAAAGGCGTAGGTCTTCATGCAATCGATCCTGATTTTGGCCTTTCGGTCCTGCAAAGTCTTTGCCAGCCCCTGTGCCTCGGACAACATCACCTTGAGCCGGTTTAATTTGTTGTGCACTTCGCTCACTTGCGCAGGCGTGAGTAGGCCGCGTCGACGAGGCTCCTCCAACGCGGCTACACAGGCCTGCATCTCGGCGGCCTGCTTCTGCAGGCGCTCGACGACGGTGTCCACGATGTGGTCGGCGTCCTCGGGTTTCATCTGGCGCGCTTGCGAGATGGCCCTTTGCTGACCGGGCAGATCGAATTGCAAAAGTTCGTCCAACCGCTTGAGTACTCGCGTCAGTGCCTCCTTCGACGGGGGAGCCTGCCACATCGCCAAGTGTCCGGTCGCCGACGATGACGCCCTCGCATGTGCCTCCTCCGCGCTCGCGAGTTTCTTCGTACCCAGATCGGAGAGCACGAGAACCTTGGCTGCTGGCGCCGTGCCAATGCCGGCGGTCGCGACCTGCGGCTCCGGCCGCCCAGCCGCCGAACTCCCGGCGCAAGCGGCGGGCGTGCGCTTGCCTTTCCCCTTCCTGCGCGCTGCAGTGCCTTCGGCCGCAACAGCCCTGCCGGTAGTGCTCGCCGGTGTCGAAGCTCCAGCCTCGGCCGGCGGTGCGATGTTGGCCGGCATCTTCGGCTGCACTGCCAGAAACCGCATGACCTCGTTCGCAGTGAGCCACGCGCCTTCCACGATCTGGTCCAACAGTTCCACTGGGAGGTGGGCACCTGTTCCAACGTCGCTTAGCTTGGCAACGATGTCGTCCTGCGACGCCGACGCAAATTCCGAAAGCCGCTCCATGACTCCTTCCAGAACGGCGCAGTGCTCTGCGTCGAGTGCCTGTCCTTTGCTGTATAGAACAGCGTCGGACGTCGAGACGAATGCCGGAAAAACATCCTCGATGAAGGTTCCGAGCAGACGCGCCCGCCCGTTCTCACCAATGAGGATTTTTCTCACGGCTGGTTCGAACTCGCTCGCCTGCTGCTCAATCATGAGCTGCGCGAGAGCGATCCGCGATTGCAGATGCATGCACTTCGTATTGAGTGCCCAGCCGGCGTGCAGCCGCAGTGCCGCCTCTTCGCCCTGCCGCATCCGGGGCGTTGTACTTGGTAGGTTGGCGGTGGCCGCGCAGACGGACTGCATCCGTTCCGAGCGCAATGCCTTCTTTCCCCACCACTCTATGCAGGCCAAGTACTGTTTCGCCACAGTGGAAACCGCTCGGCTGAGCTGGTCGGGCGAAGCGTTGGATTTGCGGAGCGCGTCGAGCACGGATGCCGCACCCTTCCTGCTCTTCTCCAAGGCGTAGATGGTCCGGGTGGCCAGCATGTTGCATTCTTCCGCCGCCTCGAGTGCCACGTCGCGGATTCGGCGAGCCTGATCGTCGGGCACAATGCTACGTGCCAAATCTGGGGGCAGACTCGCGTAGTACTCCAGAACTGTTGAGCCTGCCTTGACGACTTGATCGATCAGCTCTTGCAGCTGTGACGAGTCCTGGACTTGCTTGGCCGCATTACGACAAGCCTCAAATTCCTCAAGCAGGCTGTCCATTTTCCGCTTTGTTGCTTTGATCTCGTCGCCCCTCGAGGAAACGGGGACTGCCAGACGCGATGTTGGCGGGTGGCTGGCGAGTGGCGCCGTTGCACCTTGAGGCCCGGAGCGCATCCGCTCCACGACGGAGTCGAAAGATTGGCTGCCTTCCCCAGGGGCGAGACTGGAATCCGAGGGCGCATTGCTTGATCCCCCCGCGCTGTCGGCTCCTGCAGTCCCAACGTGCGATTTGCCAGGTCGGCCAATGCCCGTCATATTCATCTCCGATACAGCCGAGAATGCGCAGCCTATCTAGATAGAGCACCTGGCTGACGATTGGCTGACGAAGGTCGTTCTCCCGGACGCACAAGAAAATCCGAATGACCATCGTTCCAATTCCATGGAAGCTGCCCTGGTGAAGCTCATATGCCGCACGTTTGAGGACCGGGTTCGAGAGCCCGGCAGATTGCGAATCCATCTCATCGCGCAAAGCCGGGGCGGATAACGGAGGTCCCATGAGATTGCGAACTACCATTCATGGGAGCACCTGTACGCGCATCTTCGGACCTATACGAGATCCAGTGCCAAGGCTGCCGAAGGCGGTAACGAATTCCGGAGGCTGGATATGGCGTTCTGCAACGTTCTGGCCGGAAACTGATGCTTTCTCTTAAGGCCTTCTGTCGTCCTCCCTGAGGAGGCGCTAGCAGTCTGCTGAAAAACGTGAGGAATGAAGCGTTTTTTTTCTGTTGCGGAGGCCTCGTTGGGCTGGCGCGTCCGGGAGGCTAGGTCTGGGCTGGCTAGGCTGCAGCCAGTTTGGGGATGCGGATCAGATTATAGGCGATCAGATTGAGCAGGAAATCGGCGGCGACGCGACCGATGCCGCGATGTTTGGTCTTGCGCATGGTATTTCGACCTCTCGCCCGGATGTAGTTGCAATCATGAAGGCGCACGACTTGTGGTAGATCGAGCTGAAGGCTGTGGGCAAAGGCTATGAGAGCTGTCTGGCTCGCGTGGCTCGTGCTCGTTGTGTCGGTCTCGCAGGCCTGGTCCTGGGGCAGGAAGGCCATGCAATTGTCGCGAGATCGCACGGCGACGGCTCGATCCCGCCACGCTCGGCAAAATCGAGGGCCTGCTTGCGCAGGAAGCTCCTGCTCTTGATCACCCCAACGTAACACTTGCTTCGATCGCCAGTTGGGCTGACGAGTACCGTGCCGACCATAAGGATACGGCAGGATGGCATTTCGTGGATACCGGATGATGATCAACCTACGATCCGGATGCTGACCTCGCGCAACTCTGGTTCGATGAAGGGCGGGCAGACCAAGCGCGCACTAGATGTCGGCTTCCCTGGCGGCGACCAACGCTGCAACCCTCGTGCACCCCGTCCTGATCGGGCGCATTTTTTTCTCTTCCGCGAGCGCGTGCGTATGACTTGCTCGATTGATTCACATCAATGCCGTGCTGTGCTATTTATGATCAGAAACGCAAGGAGGCGAGATCGACCGGGTGGCTGCGCTCCTGAGGGGCTTGCGTCATTGATCCAGCACCTAACGATCGCGGGAGCTTTACCTCACAATCAGATCTAGCTGGATTTCCGCACGCCATCATCGGCGCGCCGATTCGAAACATTCAATCTCCAGCCGCTGCACGCCGGAGAACTTATGTGCTTTGCTCTCCTCTCGTCAAAGCTTAATCCAACGCAGCAGGGCGAACGCCTTTTCGCTGCGAGCCTGCATTGCCGGTCGAAAGCAGCGCCCTATCTCCTCAATGACGGCGGACGGTCGGGCAGGAAGATCGTCCGTTTGGACGAGACGAAGGCTTTGGGGAAGCCGCCATGCACATGGCATAGGATGGGTCGGGAGAAAGATGGGCTCGAGCTGATCTCCCTACTGACGGCGCATCAATCAATGAGCGAGCAAGGACATCAGGCCATGGGACGTATGAATGAGAAGGTCATTCTGGTGACCGGCGGAGCTCGCGGGCTGGGTGCAGCTCATGCGCGCCTGCTAGTCATCTGGAACGCAAGTTCGTCACATTAGTTGATAGTTCGAATCTCTACAGAGGAGAGTGCGAGTGGCTAATGCAGGTGAGCGAGGCCGGCCGATTGCGCCGTTAATGCTGAGTGCGCAGGAGCGGGCGTACTTGGAGAGACAAGTTCGTCGTCATCGCGTAGCCTGGTCGCTATCTGAGCGATGCCGTGCGATCCTGCGGTGTGCGGATGGCTTGCCAAGCAAGTCTGTAGCTGCCGAACTCGGCCTTCACGAACATACCGTTGGTAAGTGGCGTCGCCGGTTTTTGAAGGATCGCTGTGATGGCCTGCTTGACGAGGCCCGCCCTGGCCGCCCTCGCACCATCAACGACGATCAGGTCGCTGCCGTGATCGAGCGGACGCTGCGGACGACGCCAGCCGACGCGACGCACTGGTCGATCCGCTCGATGGCGGCGGAAACCGGCTTTTCTCACACCACGATCCGCCGAATGTGGGCAGCGTTCGGCTTGCAGCCGCACCGCAGCCAGACATTTAAACTGTCGAGCGATCCGCTATTCGTCGACAAGGTGCGCGATATCGTCGGCCTTTATCTATCCCCACCGAACCGTGCGCTCGTCCTCAGCATCGATGAGAAAAGCCAGATTCAGGCGCTCGATCGCGAGCAGCCGGTCTTGCCGATGATGCCTGGCGTGCCGGAACGGCGCACGCACAGCTATGTGCGGCACGGTACGACCTCGCTGTTTGCCGCGCTCGACGTCGCCTCGGGGTTCGTCATCGGCAAATGCTACAAGCGGCAAAGGGCAGTCGAATTCTTGAAGTTTTTAAAAGAGATCGATGCCCAGGTCCCTGAAGGCCTCGATGTCCATATCGTCATGGATAACTACGCCACCCACAAGACACCCAGGATCAAAGCGTGGCTTGCTCGCCGGCCGCACTATCATGTCCACTTCACACCAACTTCCGCGTCATGGATCAATCAGGTCGAGCGTTGGTTCGCTGAACTCACCAGAAAGAAGATCCAGCGAGGTGTTCACACCTCCGTCAGGCAGCTCGAGGCCGACATCCGTACCTTCATCGACCTGCAACAGAAACCCGAAGCCCTTCAAATGGACCAAGTCAGCCGATCAGATTTTGGCTTCCGTCAAACGCTTCTGCCACAAAGCTCAACAGACTTTATGTGGCGAACTTTAGATTCACGTGACTAGTAGCCGAGGGCGCTAAGGTCGTAATTACTGATATTCTTCACGCAGAAGGGGAAACTCTCGCTGCTGAACTAGGCACTTCCGCCATCTACGTGCGCCAGGACGTCACCCAGCCGGCGGAGTGGGCCAGGGCGGTCGCGGTCGCCGAAAGCAGCTTCGGCGCGCTGCATGGGTTGGTCAACAATGCTGGGATCGCCAGCATGGCCTCCATCGAGCAGCTCTCGCTCGATCAGTGGAATAGAACCATTGCCGTCAATTTAACCGGTGTGTTCCTCGGAATGCAGGCGGCCCTGCCGGCAATTCGGCGCGCGGGCGGCGGTTCGATCGTCAACATCTCATCGGTCGAGGGGCTGCGGGGCACTGCCGGGCTTCATGCCTATGTGGCTTCTAAGTTCGGCGTGCGGGGCATAACAAAGTCTGCTGCGCTGGAGGCAGCCGCCTCTGGCGTCCGCGTCAACTCGATTCATCCCGGCTTCATTACCACGCCCACTACCGAGCGTTTCGATCCCTCTCTTTTCCCTATTCCTCTGGGCCGGGCAGGCTGCCCGCAGGACGTGTCGCATGCAGCCTTATTCCTACTCAGCGACGAGTCCAGCTATTTTACCTGTTCCGAGATCGTCGTCGATGGCGGTTTGACGATCGGCGTTCCGCACAGATGGCAGGCAGCCGAGAATATCTTTTGATGAATACCAACTGACAGTCTAAGCCAGGGCAACAAAATGCTGCGGTTCGCCGTCTCAGCTCTCGGGATCTTCGGACGTATGGCCAACGGTAACGTCTCCGGCGGATCGCAGTTGGCGCCAGCAGCAGCGGAGGCGCCCGCAAAGCGCGAAGAGTGCTTGCAGCTGGAGCAGAAGGAGCTCTTGCGGGCGCCGCATTTGGGTGAAGCGAGCGAGAAGACCAGGTTCTGCCTGCGCGGGAGCGGGACGACGCTCGACGAGAAGAGCATTGAGAACTGCGCGCTTGTTGAACAAGGCGACGAACCAGCGCTTTGTGGATGGCATAGCGTAATGCGCGCCGTGGGTTCTCGTGTGCTAACTGGGCTCCAGCGTGGGCCACACTTGCTGGGTCGCAGGCACCTTCGAACTGGTCGGCGGCAGGCGCACGGATGGGGCCAACACGCGAGGAGCACGCTGCGCAATTGCCACTATTTAGGCGGGCGGTTCGCGCCAGCAGTTGGGGTTCGGCTACATCGAAGGCGTCACCGACGACTACCAGCGTCATGGCACGACCACCCTGTTTGCCGCCCTCAACGTGCTCGATGGCGCAATCATCGCTCAATGCAAACCCCGCCATCGCCACCCGGAGTTCCTCGCCTTCCTGCGTCATATCGAAGCTAACGTGCCGGCCCAACTGGACATCCATCTCATCGTCGACAACTACGCCACTCACAAGCATCCCAAAGTCAGGGCCCGGCTCGCCCGCCGTCCGCGTTGGCACATTCACTTCACGCCAACCTACGCCTCCTGGCTCAACCAGGTCGAACGCTTCTTCGCGCTCATCACCCAACGCGCCATCCGGCGGGGATCGTTCGATTCCACCGCCGATCTCGTCAAAAAAAATCGACCGCTTTATCCGCAGCCACAATGCAAATTCACGCCCCTTCATGTGGACCGCTGCCGCCGACTCCATCCTCCAAAAACTCGCGCGACTTTGTCAGCGAATTTCCGGGGCAGAACACTAGAGGGAACATTCTCACCAATGTTTTCCGACTGGAGTGTTAGCTACGGAGACGGGATAGTTGGTGATTGAATGAAGCGATCCTGATGGAACCTTTGGACCGGTTGGCGATCCGCAACTGCATCTATCGGTACTGCCGCTGCATGGCCCGGGCCAGCAAGGCCATGCTGCGCCGCTCCTATTGACCCCACCCAATAGATCGGCATGGCATCTATTCCGGGCCTGCGGAGGGCTCCTGCCTCCCCGCGCGAGAGGTGCTCAAAAGCGCGCCCGCAGTATCCACCAGTTCGGCCAGTTATGACAGAACTGGTCGGCCCGACGCGCGCCGCTCTGCGACGTGCTTCCTTGTCATGCAGCGCGGCGGCAAGGATGGGCNCGTGCGGCAGTTCCGATCGGGCGACGCTGTTGCGGCTCGTTCGACAAGCGCGGCGGGGAGTGGTGCATTGAGGATTGTTCGACTGGGCCGAGGAGCAGTCGTTGCAGCCTCAGACCGAGGCCGCGCGCTGTGGCCGGCGCCTGCTGAGTGGAGCGCGGCCGTCCGACGATCCGATTTGCGAAACTCCGGCCGCTGCCCTCGATCGCCGCAAGCAGGATCCGCGTGCTCGCTCGTATCAGGTCCGGCGCACATCATCGCGCAACAAGTAACTGGAGACCCCAATTTCCAAGCGGCACGCTGCTTGCTTCATTCGCGGTGCCATCACCGATTGCCAGCTCGAAGGCGCTTGGTTGTGGATCGGGAAAGCGCCGCGGAGTGTTTGATGCGATCTTGAGTTCGTTCTTGGGGAGCGACAACGGTTGCGCTGGTCGAAAACGGTGCAGCCAATTCGGCGAACCCTTGGGCCAGCAGCACAAGTGCCACCGACCCTGCGGAGCTGGTCCGGAGGATGTATTGGCGGGCACGTCGACGGTGGTTACGGCCAAAAACCCTTCAGCAATCCCTACGGTCCGTCCGTTTATGGCGTCGTCAATACTCCTGTGTTCCTGGCAGGCGGCCGGATCGGCTACAACTGGCAGAGGAATAGGTCGGTGTTTGGCCCCACTGCTAGCGGTGCAGTCTGCAACGGCACAAATACCTGCCTCGCCGGCTCCGGCACGATAGTGAGCGCAAACTGCAAGGCAAACCCAAATGTCTTTGTAACTGGCGCCGGTCATCTCGGTTACGCTTTTGGCGCGCAGGGCCACACGCTGACCTACCTTAAGGGAGGCGTGGCTTGGCAAAACAATCCAGATGACGTCATCAATAACAACGAGTTTGGCCAATATCGGCGCCGGCGAGCGCGACTTCTACAAGGCGCTCGACGAGGTCTTTCCCGGCACACGCCACCAGCGAGGCTGGGTGCACAACACCGTGAACGTCCTGGACATGGTCCCACTCTCCGTGCAGGCCACCATGCAAGAAGGAGTTCTGCGAGGTCCATTGGGCGCGAACCGAGCGTCCGCCGAAGCGGTGATCGACGTCTTCGCCGAGAAGTATTGCGCCAGTACGGCTGGGCGGTCGAATGCCTGGTGAAGGATCGCGACGCACTGCTGGCCTTCTACGATTTTCTTCCCGAACGTTGGGATCACTTGCGCACCACCAATCCCATCGAGAGCGTGTTCGCCACCGGGTCGATACCGGACCGCGCGGACGAAGCGCTCTTTGTCGCCAACCACCGCTGTAATGGACCCGCGGAGCGGGACCGACCGCGGTCTGGATGACCGCCGTGCTGATGCCGGCCTCCCGCAGCGCCTTCTCATGCGCGTCCATGCAGGCCCCGCAGCCGTTGATGGCGCTTACCGCCAGCGACCACAGCTCGAAATCGGCCTTGTCCACGCCGGGATTGCCGATGACGTTCATGCGTAGCCGCGTCGGCATCGTCTTGTATTCCGGGTTGGCGGAGAGGTGAACGAAGCGGTAGTAGACGTTGTTCATCGCCATCACCGAGGCTGCGGATTTCGCCGCTGCGACCGCGGCCGGCGTCATCACGACAGCTACCGCAGATTCCATTGCGGCGATCACTACAGGATTGCGGGCGGCAATTGCGGTGGCGAGCAACAGCCCGTGTTTCCTCTGCGGTGATAGCGTCTCATCTGATATCATCGACGCCAGGTTCAGTCTGACGTCCTTGGCGAAATCGGGGATCTGGTCCATCAACTGCTCAATTGACATGATGCCTCAAGCAACCTTCAGCGTTTCGCCGCCGATCTCGCGGTTGCAGGGGCAGAGCTCGTCGGTCTGCAGAGCATCCAACACGCGCAGCGTGTCCTTCGGGTTTCGGCCGACATTGAGGTTGGTCGCGTAGACATGCTGGATCGTGTTGTCTGGGTCCGCGATGAATGTGTAGCGATAGGCGACGCCGTCCGGCGAACGCACTTCAAGACCATCGACCAGCCCGCCCTTGGTGTCGGCAAACTGCCAGATCGGCAGATGGTTCAGGTCCTTGTGTGAGCGTCGCCAAGCCAGCTTGCAGAACTCGTTGTCAGTCGAGCCGCCCAGCACAACCGCATCGCGGTCGGCGAAATCCTTCGACAGCCGGGCAAACTCGGCGATCTCGGTTGGGCAGACGAAGGTGAAATCCTTTGGGTAGAAGAAAATGATCTTCCATTTCCCAGGGAAGCTGTTTTCCGTCAGCGTCTCGAGCGCGCTCTGCCCGCTCTCTTCGTGCAGATGAAAACCGGGCTTCACGCCTGTGATTTCGAACGGCGGCAACTTACTTCCAATTCCAAGCATATCGTCCTCACAAGTTTGCTTCGCGCGGGAAGCGATGATACCGGCCCCAAGTCAAGCAAGCGATGTGCCAGGAGATCTCGCGGTTCAACTGGCGGAAATGCGACAATCGGATGCTCGCCGCGGCGATATCTCGGTCCGTAAT
>NZ_AXAP01000114.1 GCF_000472865.1 Bradyrhizobium elkanii WSM2783
TGCGCACATCCAACCCGATCGAAAGCGTCTTCGCCACAGTCCGCCACCGGACCGTCCGCTCCAAGGGAAGCCTGTCGCACAAGACGGCAAGGCTCATGGTCTTCAAGCTCGTCATGAGCGCCGCCAAAACCTGGCGCCGGCTGAAGGGCGAAAATCAGTTGCCAAGGGTCATTGCCGGCGTCAAATTTACCGACGGCGTCGCAGAATCGACGACGCCAGCTAACCGCGCCGCCTGATCGGCCCCATCACCCAATTTCGGCCATAGCTCCTGCGCTCAAACTGGAAGCCGAACGTGATCTTTAAATGGCCTTATGGCTCGCGTGTTCGTCAGCTTGCGGTCAGCTCGCCTCTTTACGGTGCTGACTCATCAATTCTTAACAACGGCGTGCCTCATCGGCGCCAAACCAATGACACCTTCGATCATGCTAGCCGCTACGCCGATCTCCCTGAACCCTGCCGAAGGCCTCTCCGGGCTCTGCCAGCCGGCAGCAATCGGCGCGCAGAGCCAGTTTCAGCAGGCTCTAATGCACGTCGCTTCGACGTCAGGCGCTGTCTCCTCGGTCACAGATAAGGCAGCGTCCGTTCCTGCGATGTCGGAGGTTCAGCGTGCAACAGTGCAGGCGAGTCCGCCTGGCGAGCGCGTGCTCCAGGCGCTCTCTTCGATGTACCGGAGCAGTCCCGTTCCTTCTGCAGCGAGCGGCGGCGTGGCCGCCATTTCGAAGGTCGTGCAACCTGGGCCGGCCGCTCAGCCGCTTTCGCCGCCGCAGCCCGTGGGGGCGAGCCCTGCGGGCAAACCGGAAGGGGTGCTCGACTTTGACGCGATGGTTGCGAGTCTGCGAGACGTTTACAAAGGTGTCGTCGAGGTTTCGCTCGTCTCCAAGAGTGCCAGTGCCGTCAGCTCATCTATGAACAAATTGCTATCGGCGGGCTGAGTTCGTTGATGACTGGTTCCATCTGCGGACAAAGCGGCCATGTCTGCCCATTCGCTCAATGGTTGCGTGCTTTTACCGTGCTGCCGCTCCTGCTCCTTCTGCTCGGCTGTAAGGCTGAGCTCTACACCAAAGTGCAGGAGCGTGAGGCCAATGAGATGCTTGCGCTCCTGCTAAGTAAGGGAGTCGATGCAGTCCGTGTCACTGCCAAGGACGGGACCAGCACGATCCAGGTCGAGGAGAAGCAGCTAGCGTTTTCGATCGAGCTGCTAAATTTAGAAGGGCTGCCGCGCCAGCCTTTCAAGAACCTCGGCGAGGTGTTCAAAGGATCGGGCCTGGTTGCCTCGCCGACCGAGGAGCGCGCTCGCTTCGTTTACGCCCTGAGCGAAGAATTGTCGCGCACGATCAGCGATATCGACGGCGTCATATCCGCGCGTGTCCACGTTGTTTTGCCGAAAAATGATCTGTTGCGCCAGGACACGATGCCGTCCTCAGCGTCGGTGTTCATTCGACATAACTCCAATGCAAAGCTCTCGGCTCTGCTGCCGCAGATCAAGATGCTGGTCGCCAACAGTATCGAGGGCCTATCCTATGACAAGGTGGCGGTGGTCTTTGTACCGGTTGAACGGGCTCCGCTTGAACAGCCGTCGCCCTTGCCAGCTGCTTCCGCTCAGTCGAGCAAATCCATTTCAGCCCCGCTACTTGCGGCCGGTGTCGGCGTGGCCGGCGCTGCGCTCGGCCTTCTCTGCTACATATTCCTTGGTTCTCGTATGCGTCAGGGTGCCCAGCCAGCGCGCGCGCTAGCCAGACTGGGCACCCCTTCGAGCACGCCGGCTATCCAAGCTCCCGGTAAAAAGATCGCCTCCGACAGGGCATAGGGGTGTGCAAATGCCTATACCGCTGCGATCCGCCGAATCTCATACTTGGTCCGAATCGTCCTGTGAAGGACTGCGCGAGCTCGCTGCCTCGACCCATCTGAGCCAATTTGCTGCCCGTCTTGACGCGCGGCTGTCGGCTTCGACTTTGCTCCGGCTACAGAAGAGCGCGAGGCTGCAGGTAAGACTGGCCGAAATGCTGCTTGGTAATGGAATGGACGCGAGCAGCAGCAACTGGGGAAGAGATCTTCTGCTCGGCCATGATCCGAATAGGGCTGCTTTGCTTGCCGGCAGTATCTGGCATGCTCGCTCGCTCCTAAAGCTCGTCTCAAAGCAGGATCTCGCAATTCTGCTTGGACGTATCGGGGCAGAAGCGCACGCTTTCGGTATCCGGCACTTGGCCAGCGCGGTCGCAACCACCGCTACTGCTGATCCGGAACAACTTTCGCAACAGATTGAACACGATGGCCATGCCTGCCTAGGTGCTTGGCTCGACGAAGCCTCTTCGCTTGACCGCACGCGCATTTTGCTACGCTCGCCCATAGGCACTGCTGCCGAGAATCCAGCGGCCGAACACCGCAATGCCGCGGGCCCGTTGCTTTCCTTGGTGATAACCCATTTGTCGAGGGAGACGCCACGGCATGACGGCTGATGACCCAGCGCTGCCGGTGGCCCCCCAGATACGTCCGCTCGGGCCATTTATACGGGCTGCCGAGCTCGGGATCTGGTGCGATGCCGTCGAAGCGCGCGCGGCCGCCGAGCGGCATCTTCAACGCGTTCGCGGCTGGGGACGGACAGCTTATCAGCGGGAACGGGCGCGCGGCCGAGCGGATGGCTTCAAGAGCGGCGCCGAAGAAATGTATCGGCTGATCGCGCAGGCTGCTTCCACGCTTGCGCAGCGAAAAGCTATTCTGGAGCAGGAATTGCCCCAGCTTGTCATGGAGATCGTAAGCGATCTGCTGGGCGCGTTTGATCCAGGCGAGATGTTGGTGAGGACCGTTCGTCATGCGATCGAGCAAAAATATGGTAGCGCGGAAGTGTGCCTTCATGTCTCTCCTTTGAAAGCTGATGCGCTGGCGCGCGAGTTCGCTGCCTGGGATGGACAGGAGGGCCGGCCGAAAGTGCGGATTGACCCGGATCCGGCTCTAACGACGGACCAGTGCGTGTTGTGGAGCGAATTTGGCAATGTCGATCTTGGACTTGCTGCGCAGCTCCGGGCTCTGCGCCTTGGTTTGGGTTTGCCTTCAAAGGAAGACGAGCCATGACAACATCGGCGACCGATGCGGTCGCAGAGAGGAATCTGCACGCCGCGCTATCGTCTTTGAAATCTACAGCAAAGCAGATCGACACGCGTGCTGTACGAGGGCGGATCACACGGGCGGTCGGCACCTTGCTTCATGCCGTCTTGCCAGAGGCGCGCATAGGGGAGCTTTGCCTGTTGCGGGATCCCCGCACCGGGTGGTCGCTCGAGGCCGAGGTGATCGGCCTATCGCAAGATGGGGTATTGCTCACTCCTATCGGTGACATGGCGGGCTTATCCAGCCGAGCAGAAGTGGTCCCGACCGGGCGAATGCATGAAGTTCCGGTCGGCCCCGACTTGCTTGGCCGGGTGATCGACAGCTTCGGCCGTCCGATCGACGGAAAGGGTCCAATCAAGGCCGCTCAAACTCGTCCGCTGCGCGGTAAGGCTCCAAACCCAATGACAAGGCGCGCTATCGAGCGGCCATTCCCACTCGGCGTCCGTGTCTTGGATGGGCTTCTGACATGTGGCGAGGGGCAGCGGATCGGCATCTACGGAGACCCAGGGTGCGGTAAGTCGACGCTTCTGTCGCAGATTGTAAAAGGCGCGGCTGCCGATGCCACCGTAGTCGCGTTGATCGGCGAGCGCGGTCGTGAAGTGCGCGAATTCATCGAGCAGCACCTCGGTGAGGCGGCGCTTCGCAGCACCGTCGTTGTGGTTGAGACCTCCGACCGCTCGGCAATGGAACGAGCGCAATGCGCTCACATGGCGACAGCACTCGCCGAATATTTTCGTGATGAAGGACTTCGCGTCGTCCTGATGATGGATTCATTGACGCGCTTTAGCCGCGCCATGCGCGAAATCGGCCTTGCGGCAGGAGAGCCGCCGACGCGGCGCGGCTTTCCGCCGTCGGTTTTTGCGATGCTTCCTGGCCTCTTAGAGCGTGCCGGCATGGGCGAGCGCGGCTCAATCACGGCCTTCTATACCGTGCTTGTCGAAGGCGACGGCTCGGGTGATCCAATCGCCGAAGAGTCGCGAGGCATTCTTGATGGCCACGTTGTTCTCTCACGCGTTTTGGCAGCGCGCGAGCATTTTCCCGCCATTGACGTGTTGTCGAGCCGCAGCCGCGTGATGAATGCAGTCGTCTCTGTGTCGCATCGCAAGGCAGCTTCCTTCTTCCGTGATCTGCTCTCGCGCTACGCCGAGGCCGAGTTCTTGGTGAAGGTTGGCGAATATAAGCAAGGCAGTGATCCTCTGACAGATCGGGCAATTAATTCGATCGAGGAGTTGCGGAAATTTCTGCGTCAGAGCGGAGACGAGGCATCAAGCTTTGAGGAGACGTTCACATGGATGTCACGTCTGACCGCGTGAATCGTGTCTATGCCTCGAAATTGCGGCTCGTGAAGGATATGAGACAGCGGAGCGCCCTTCGTGAGGTGTCCAACATGGAAGCCAAGCTTCGCACCGCCCTCCAAGCGGTGGAACAAGCTGTCCAGGATCTGGCGACGGCCGAGAAAAACCGAGCGGCGCTCGAAGGAGAGCTTTACCGAGAGCTGGCATCGTTTGATTCGCTGTCTGTCGAGGAGCTCGATCGTCGCTGTCACATCGTCACTGAACGGCTCAAAGCTGAGGTCGCACGAGCACGCGGAAGGCTTGAGGAAGTGCGCGACGCTCAAGAGCAGGCCAAGACGTCGGTCCTCGACGCACGGACCATTTTGACCAAGTGCTCGGCGGCGAGTTACAAATGGCAGCAAATTGAGGGCGACGTTCAGCGCGCGAGTGATTCCCATTCGGAAGCGGAAGCCGAGATAGAGGCCGACGACGAGGTCTTGCTTCGGTATCGCAGTAGTACGCGTACCCACACGGCTAGCGACTGAATCTGATGGCTTCTTCTCTTATGCTAGCGAAAGCGCCTCGTCTTGTAGACGGGCCTGCGAGCATGGCTCCGGGCGACGAATCGGAGTTTGAACCGGGGCTAACCCTGTCGCATGCCGTCGTCTCCTGGCTCAACGAGATCGCCGCTTCCCGCAAGCCTCTGCAAACCCGTCTCGGCGATAAGTCGCTATCGGTGCAGATGGCACGGCTTGTCTGGGACGCCGAGCCGTGTGCCGTATCGATGCTCAACTGCTCTTGGGTTCTCGGACATGAAACGATCATCTTATCGTTGCCCCGTCCGCTCATAGAGGGGCTGATCGCGACAGTGCAGAGCGAGCTTGGCCTACCTTCGGAGCCAACTCGTTCGCTCCTCGTCGAACTTGCACTCTATCCGTTGCTCGATCAGCTAGAGAGTCTGACACAACAAAGCTTGCGGCTGATCTGCGTGAGCGAAGCAACGGCTCAGGGTCCTTATCTGGAGCTCGAAATCACCTACGGCCCATTCAAAGGCAAAGCGCGCCTGTTCCTGTTCTCACCTCTCGATGGTTCAGTTCCAGCCGCGTTTCGCGCGTTAGGCGGACTGCTCAGTCAGCTGCCGCGAGAGGCACGCCAGCTTCCTCCAGAATTGCCTGTCATCGTTAAGGGAGAGATCGGCTCGCTCCGTGCTACGGTCGCGCTGCTAGGCAAAGCAAATGCAGGAGACGCTCTATTGCCGGACGTATTACCCTTCGCCCGTGGCCAAGCCATCCTCAAGGCGGGAACCTTATGGGCCCCGGCACATATTGCAGACGATCGCTTGATCGCGCGAGGGGCATTCCGCCTCCAACCATATCCCCTTGAGTGTACACATATGATGACCAAATCCGAAAAGAGCCGCCCACCCTCTGAAAACGATCTCGACAACATCGAGATCACGCTGGTTTTCGAATGCGGCCGGTGGACTGTCGCACTCGGGGCCTTGAGAAATATCAGCGAAGGACATGTGTTCGAACTTGGCCGGCCGTTCGACGGACCGGTCGATATCCTTGCCAACGGCCACCGCATCGGCCGCGGCGACATCGTACGCATCGGCGAGGAGCTCGGCATCCGGCTGCGCGGCAAGTTGGCGGTCAATGACTGACATTCAACCGGGAATTCTTGGACTCCTTGCGCTCACAGCTGGCCTTGGCCTGCTCGCGTTCGTTGTCGTAACAAGCACAGCGTTTATAAAGGTATCCGTCGTGCTCTTCCTCGTTCGCAACGCGCTCGGGACTCAATCTATCCCACCGAACCTCGTTCTATATGGCGCGGCACTGATCCTGACGGTTTTCATTGGCGCGCCGGTGATTGAACAGACCTATAATCGCATTTCTGCGCCACAACTCCGCTACCAAACGGTCGATGATTGGGTGAGCGCCGCAAAGGAGGGGCAGGAGCCGCTGCGCGATTATCTCAAGAAGTTCACCGCTGACGAGCAGCGCCGGTTCTTCCTGGCTTCAACCGAACAGGTCTGGCCCGAGGACATGCGCGGCAACGTGAGCGCCGATGATTTGGTCATTCTGGTGCCATCTTTTCTAATTTCAGAACTCAAGCGTGGCTTCGAAATTGGTTTTCTTCTCTATCTGCCCTTTATCACCATAGATCTGATCGTGACGACCATCTTGATGGCCATGGGTATGTCGATGGTTTCGCCGACGGTGATATCCGTGCCTTTCAAGCTGTTTCTATTCGTCTCAATCGACGGCTGGTCACGGCTCATGCACGGGCTGGTGCTCAGTTACACAACACCGGGAGGCTGAACATGGATGAGGCGAGCATTCTCACTCATATGAGCCGTTCACTTGTGCTCTTCATGATCTGGGTTCTACCACCGCTCATCGCTGCGGTCGTTGTCGGCCTGGTTGTCGGCATCATCCAAGCGGCAACGCAGCTTCAGGATCAAACCTTGCCACTGACTGTGAAGCTTCTTGTCGTTGTCGCGGTGATCGCGTTGTTCTCTCCGGTGCTCAGCGCCGCGTTGATCAAGGAAGCAGAGCAGGCATTTACCGACTTTCCCGCACTCACGGCAAGCATTAGCCGACGGTAGATGAACCTCCCTTCACCCGCCGAGACGCAAGCTCTGATCCAGGAGGCGATCGAGCTCGTCCTTGCAGGTGGCCTCGCAGCAGCCCGGGCCCTTGGCATTATGCTGGTCCTTCCTGTATTTACGCGGCCGCGCATTAGCGGGCTGGTCCGTGGCTGCGTGACCTTTGCGATGGGACTGCCATGCCTGTTGCAGATCAGGCACGGCTTGCAGTCGCTGGATCAGGGCTCCCGGCTGATCAGTGTCACGCTCCTCGGTTTGAAAGAGGTGTTCGTCGGCCTGCTCATCGGCCTTTTGCTCAGTATTCCGCTATGGAGCATCCAAGCAGTGGGTGAGCTCATCGACACCCAACGGGGAATTACGAACCCTGTTGCTTCTGATGATCCCGCGACGCGCGGCCAAGCTTCGGCGACAGCGGTGTTACTCGGTACCACCGCGATTGCGATTTTCGTTCTAGCCGGGGGATTGGAGAATGTGATTACGGGCCTTTATGGCAGTTATCTGATCTGGCCCGTATATCGGCTGATGCCTAGTTTGACCGCGCAAGGCGCGATGGAATGTCTGCGGCTTCTCGATCACATCATGCATACGACGCTACTGGTCTCTGGCCCGGTGTTGGCATTCCTGCTGCTGCTTGATGTATCGGTGATGATACTTGGGCGGTTTGCACCGCAAATCAAACTGAACGATGTCTCTCCCACCATGAAGAACCTGGCCTATGGGATCATCATGGTAAGTTACGCCACCTTCCTCGTCGAATATATGGGATCGGAGATCAGTCAGTCCAACACCGTGCTCAAGTTGTTCGAGAAGCTCCTGAAATGAGTGGCTCGAGCGAAGAGAAGAAGCTCCCTCCCACTCCCAAGAAGCTAAAAGATGCGCGCAAGAAAGGGCAGAGCCCGCGCAGCGCCGATTTGGTCAGCGCAGTCAGCGTTTGCGCCGGTTTCGGCTGCCTCTGGTTAAGAGCGGCCCCCATCGAGATCAAGTGGCATGAAACGATGCGGCTCATCGACAAACTGCAGGCTCAGCCGTTCACTAGCGCGGTCCAGCAGGCGCTGGGCGGCTTGATCGACCTATTTTTTTCGGCCGTTGCTCCATTCCTCGGGGCCGGTGTTGCCGCTGGTATTCTAGCGGGAGTCTTGGCCAATGGTGGATTAAACGTCTCTTTCGAGTCCTTAAAGCCGAAATTCGAGAAATTGGATCCCATCAAGGGGCTCAAGCGGATTGCGTCTAAGCGGTCGCTCATTGAACTCTCGAAGTCGCTTCTTAAGGTGGGCATTCTTGGCGCCAGCTTTCTGCTCACGGTTGTCGCTAGTTGGAAGGCGCTGGTGTACTTGCCGGTCTGCGGTATGGGGTGTCTCAGTTTCGTGTTCACTGAGATCAAATTGCTGACGGAAATTGCTGCTGGTGCTTTTCTGATCGGCGGATTGGCAGATCTCCTTATCCAGCGCTGGTTGTTCTTGCAGGACATGCGCATGACGGAGACCGAGGCCAAGCGCGAATCGAAGGAACAGCAGGGCAATCCGCAGGTCAAAGGCGAACACCGTCGCCTTCGTCAGGAGACAGCGAACGAGCCTCCACTTGGCGTCCATCGTGCCACATTGATACTGACAGGGCAGGCGATCTTGATTGGCCTCCGCTACGTTCGTAGCGAGACCGGCGTGCCGATCGTGGTTTGCCGTGGTGAGGGCGAACTTGCCTCACGATTGCTTGCCGAGGCGCAGTCGCTGCACCTCAGCATTGTCCAGGACCCGGCCCTGGCGCGTCAGCTCATCCGGAGTGCGAAGCTGGGCAACGCTGTTCCTTCGAAGTGCTTCGAAGGGGTTGCGAAAGCACTCTATTCCGCCGGGCTTGTCTAGATATCGCGTATGGCAGAAATCATTGCGCCATCCGACGTGCACTATCGAGGCGACTGTACATCCCTCGTCGCCGGTGACGCGGCTTCTGGCGACGCCCTGTTGCCAATTCCAGCTTCCATGTCGCTCTTGTTGCGCTGTCCCATGGACCCATATGTGGCAACAGGAACGGCGGCACGATCGCCTGTTGTTGCCATGACAGCTCTATTGTCCAGCAGGTCGCCCGGATCGTTGACCATGACTCCCAGATTGTTGCGGATTGAGCAGCCAAGGGTTTGGTCGAACGAATTGTCGTTGACTGAAGGAGCAATGATGGCAAGCGACGGACAGACGGGAGGACGTGCTTCATAGACAGTAGCCTGGATTCGCACCGCGAAGCCAAGAGGCCGGTCGAGGCGAGGGCCGAACAGGCGGATGTTGTAAGGGGCAAGGCCCATTGCGCGGGCCTCGCTGGCTACCTGCGCGGCGAGCCGGGGCGAGCCGATGATATCGAGATGGATCGCATCAAACCGACCGCGACTGTTGTTGGCAATGAACTCTCTCAGTCGATACCGCTCGAGCCCACGGAGGCTCTGCAGCACCAAGACGCTGTTCTGCTGCTGCACCATGGTTCCTTGTTCAGACGGAAAGGTGTTGATCGTAGCAGTGCTTGTGCAGCCGCCTAGGCTCGTCATCAGAACGAACAGATGCGGCAGGGCTCGTACAGTCATTTGACGATCCTCATTCGATAATAAAACCGGCGCCGCCTGTCGCGCCTGGTACACTGGTGCGCGGAGCGTCGCGGCCCCGCGGCGGACTTGCCAACGTGTTCGTTAAGATGCGCCCCATATCTGAGGGTGGTCCGATGCGATCGGTCGGGGCGCTCATCCGGTTCGCGTTGGATGCGGGCCGCACGATGTAAGGCGTGACAATAATAACGAGCTCCGTCTCCTGCTTTTGAAAGGACGAAGAGCGAAACAGCGCACCGAGAATGGGCACGTCGCCCAACCAGGGAAAAGTACTGATATCCGTGCTGAAGTTACGCCTGATTAGCCCGCCTATTGCAAAGCTTTGTCCGCTCCCAAGCTCGATAACGGTCTCCGCCCGTCTTGTAGAGAGGGCCGGCACGGCCATACCGTTCAATTTGACCTCACCTTCCTTCGAAATCTCGCTGACCTCAGGCTTCACGCGGACATTGATTTGATTGTTGTTAAGAACGGTCGGGACGAACTCGAGGCTCACTCCAAAATGACGAAATTGGATCGAAACCTGTCGGTTGTCCTGCATGACCGGAATTGGGAATTCGCCGCCGGCCAGGAAGCTCGCGGACTCACCGGACATTGCGGTGAGATTCGGTTCAGCGAGTACGGAAGCGAGGTGCTCGCTGGCTAGCGCGTCGAGAACAGCGCCGACGTTGATATTACCAGCGCTGAGGCCGATCCCTACCTTGCCGCCGCCGCCGCTCGCCGTGCCGGAAGCAGCACCTTTGCCGCTGCTAAAGCCGAAAACGAAAGTGCCATTCTGGCCCAAAGCGGAGAGGTTGATGCCGAGCTCCTTCATAGCGCTGCGCGAGACTTCCGCCACGCGCACGCTCAGATTGACCTGTAACGACCCGGCGACCTGAATCTTATTGACGACCAGCGCACCCGCACCGAGAAACTGCTCCGTAACCCTCACGGCAGTGGCGACGACATCGGCATTGGGAGCCATACCGCTAAGGATCGCGCCACGCGGGGTATAGCTGACTTGGATCGGATAGTCACCGACCTGGGCCTTGAGCATGGCACGCAGATCCTCGATCGGCTGTGTTACGACGACACGAAACTCGGCGAGAGCCTCCCCGTTGTCGTTCAAAGCGAACAGGCTGGTCCGTCCGGACTTCTTGCCAAAGACGAAGATGGTCGTGTTCGACGGCGCCTGATAATCCGCGATCGTCGGGTCGGCAACAAAGATGCTCGCGGCCGGCCCGGGCAGATGAATTGTCTTGCCGAGCGAGGAGGAAAGGTCCAGCGTTCCATTAATGCTGCTAGGAGCCGCATGCGGCGGCCCCTCTCTAGCATCCCGCGTCGTCTGAGCTGCGGCAGTTAGTGGTGATAGGAAAGCGACCGCGCACAGGAGGTGGGAAAGAGAAGGATAAACGACAGACCACAGGGCACTGGCGACGATCGAGCGTCGATCGCTGCCACCCTCGTTATTAAGAGCGATCTTCAAGGGAGTCTTTGCTTTCAACTTCGATCGACTAGGCGGCCGATGCCACGCTATTCAATTCAAGGATATAACCGATGCCGCGTGCGGTCGTGATCCGTAGGGTCGCACCCGACTGACTCAAATGACGGCGTAAGCGATAGATCGCGACTTCAAGCGCATTGGTCGAGACCTCGTTGTCAAACGCATAGAGGCTATCCTCTAGCGACAGCCGCGGCACGGTACGGCCAGCGCGGCTGAGGAGATGCTCAAGAATGCACAATTCGCGGCGCGCAATCCTGAGCGGCCGACCACCAACTGAAGCTTGCCGGGCGATCGGATCGAACTTCAGATTGCCAAATGTGACCACGGGGGCTGTCATTTGCGTTGACCGCCTCAGAATGGCTCGCATCCGGGCGATGAGTTCATCAGTAGATACAGGCTTGGGTAGGAAATCGTCTGCACCACCATTGAAAATGGCGATCCGTCGACCGAGGTCATTGAGGCTGCTCATCACTATTGCAGGCATCAAATGTCCGTCGCGTCTCAACCGCTTCAGCCAGTCCAAGCCGTTTCCATCTGGTAGAGCCAACTCGAGCAGGAGAATGTCGTAGTTGGCGTAGCCCAGAGCGGTCGCCGCATCATCCAGAGTGGGTGCCAGATCAACGGCGAAACCGCAATCCGAGAGCGCGCTTTGGACAGCGCGCGCTAGGTCCTCATCATGATCAACCACTAGCGTTCGCATTTCATTGCCCCTTCTCAAGTCATGCCAAAATATCGAGCAGATCACCGTCGATGATGAAGCCGAGCGAGACTGAGTTGTCCCGAGTCAACGTAAACGTCCGGAGACGGGATCGATGAAGAAGAGCAATGTTGCCAACGGCCGGCCTCATCTGCGGATTAGAAATTTCGGCCGTCTGCTGTGGATCGCATGCGCGCTTGGCAACTCTTAGCGTGGTGTGGATGCCGGGAGGTTGGCTGGAATGAGTCAAAGCATCGAGGGCTGTGGCAGCACCCTGCCGCAACTGCGCGCCAATCGCGGCAATGCTTCCGGTCATTGGTCGGGCGATGGCCTCGCCAGCAGGCGCAGCTGAACGCAAAGCACCAGAGCGAATGGCTGGATTTGCATCCGAACTGATACGAGACATCAACATTTTGAGCTCCCGTGTTGGCCAGAGCCTGCGGTGAGGCTTGCTATGCCGTCGACCCTTCGAGGTCGCTTAGTCATGACAAAATGGAACTTCGAACGCGTGCAGGCGCCTCGCGTCCCGCAGTCGGCCGCTCTTTCAGAAGCCACTAACGCGGGACGAACTAACCAATGCGCCCCCGAGCTAGGAAAACACGCCTCGGTCGGGCGGTGGCGTATTTGGGGAGGGCCAGAATTCTCGACCTTCAGCCAGATCCGACGCGGCGCCCAGGCGGCAGCCGATCGGGCACACCAAATAGTGGCGAGTCCGTTCCCGTAGAGGCGTTGTCAGACATGTGGTCTGGGTGGTTCCGCCGCCTGCATTCCACCTCTGGCGATGAATGCCGGCGGATGTCGAGGTTGTACAGAGCTTCGTTGCCCGCCCGGCAACAGGGACGCGAAGACAGCGGGTCCTGCTCTCTAGCTCCTGCTGTTGTAGCCTCAACTGAGCCGGCGCTGGTCGCGTGTCAGGCGCATAGGCTACGTTGCCAACACGGGTGCGGGTGGACTGATCGAGGAGCGTGAGGGAGTCGAGCGGCGTGAACCTAGGGTTTGGAGACATTCGCAATTCTTGCTACCTGTCATAAAGTGTTGTCGCGACGCATTGTCGCGACTCGTGTCGGAAACCTTACAATCTGACGCTACGTGCGATTCAAGTCCCTTATCGAGTTCGTTGATGAATATCTTTAAAGCTCGCAGGCCGGCTGAGGCGGCCAGCACAGGAACTTGGAGAAAAGCAACGCGATGCCTCAGAACAGCAAGGCATTTTCGGGGAGCCAGAGGGCTCTCAACGGTGCCGAGAGTCGCCTTTAGTTGTCGTCTGGACGGAACCCCGACGCTGTCATGATGCGCGATAGCTTCAGTACGGCTCACTCCAGGGTCGCAATTGCGAGATGAATATGAATAACTTTTGCGATCATCATGTTGCGTCCTACGACCTCAGCAACAACATCGCGCGCGCCAATTCATTTCAATTCGCTCCAAACTTGGGCATAAGTCAAAAAGCAAGCTTCGGGCTGCATCAATTGCTGATGCTTAAAAGGCCGAGCCCATTTGTTCGACGTCTTTGCAGTCGCATACGCTGACCGCCATCGGCGCACCGACGCAATGAAGAACCCGTGCGCATCGCACTGATGCGCAGTGCGTTCGGCCAGCCTCTGCAGGATCTCCAATGCCCGACCGAGCCTCGCCGCTGGCAGGCTATCGGTCTGCTGGTGGAGGGCTGAGAATTCGAGCGGCTCGACGTTACAGGTCTGAGACATTTCGCAACCTATCTGTCAGGTAGTGTCGCGACCTGCGTCGGAATCCCTACAATTGGCTGCGTACATTCAAGTCCTTCCGGGCTCGTTGCGATCCTAAGGCTCGCAGGCCTCTTGATGAACCCGATGGTAGAAGACTTGGAGAGAAGGGACTACGAGGTCTCGAAGCAGCAAGTGTTGCGCGAGCCCAGAGGCATTCACTTCCGATCAGATTCACAGTTCATCCTCTGTTAGGACGACGGAGCCCCCGGTTGCTCAATCCGCGCTCGGGTGGGGAGGGCACGAGCTGAAAACCGACGCCATTGTCGATCGTAGCAAGCGCCCCGAGGCGGGCGACAGCCTTCGGTAGATCCCCGCAATCTACTCACCCGTATCGGCGGGCAGTGCGCAACTCGCTCGCTGCTCTTGTCACCCCAACCCTCTCTTCCACACAAGCGGGAAACACGTGCGAGACTGGTCAATTTCATGTTCCGAAACTCCAATTTTCCTGGCGATTTCGATCGCATAAAATGTCAGTAATCATACTACGATCGATGCGGCGCTTTGTATGCTTTTGTTCGCAACGGTAATGAGGATCTCTCGCGAATGTGATCGCCCGCTACCCGAGATTCTAGCGATCGTCGGAAAGCTTCGACTGCAACCAATGGGCCGATTCAGGTATCGCCACATCAGTTTCGGTGACCCGGCCAGCGCCAAGCAAAATCGTCCTAAACCTCGATCGCCGATCAAATGCTACTTGGGATATCAGAACGAAACTGCGGCTTCTCGCTTACTCCTCTAGTAGCTCAAGATGACCGAGATTGTTTGGTCTGCAGCGAGTTCGGAATGGGCCTGTCACCCGCTCAGCAATACCAACGTAGTCATGTGAAGTTCTGTCGTTCCACCTAAAGACTCTTTTATCTCATTCCACGCCCGGCCGGATCAACCAGCGAGCCAAGCTTGTTATCTGCTGTCCAGTGGTATTGCCTCTGTTTCTTCAGTTTAGCGCGGCGACCCTTGCTGCGACTCCGGGAGGACTCTGCGCGGACTGAATGAAGATAGCTTTGCCCGCTCATTGGAAGTAGGTCGTCGTCGGTTACGAGAAAGAACTCTTCTCCACACTCGCCAAGAGCGACCAGAACCCGGTCGCAAACCTTGGCCTTTCTCGGTCAACACGTATGCGTTGTATGGGCTGCCATCGGAAGTGGGGACGACTTTAAAGACCCCGTATCGTACGAGGTCTCGGAGCCTCGCGGAGAGTATGTTCTTGGCCAATCCGAGGCTCTTCTGGAATTCGCCGAACCTGTTCAGTCCCTCGAATGCGTCGCGTACTATGAGGAGCGACCACCCATCACCGACCACATCTAGCATTCTCGCGACAGCGCAGCCGGCCTTTCTGTGGCTGGTTCGCCTTACCATCCGATCCGACCCTTGCTTGCGCCTCACCATGTGAGCTCACGGATAGCGGCGCGATTCATGATCGAGCAAATTCCAGTGCGGCAGGCCGGAGGAAGACAGCGTCCGTTCGACCAAATCTTGTATCCGATTGTCCATGCCGACCCGACACGGCGGCAGATTGGCCAGTCGAGGCCTCCACTGGCCACGCGGCCACCTATTGCAGCAACACGATGACAACGCGCTGGTTCTGGTGGACGATGTAGGACAAGCTCTTGCCGATATCGATGCCGATTGCGGTGGGCGAAGCCTCGAGCTTCCGTGATATGGCGTGCTCCTTGTCTTCGGTGCCCCCTGCCAGGATTCGCTGCTGGCAGGGCGGGAGCACGGCCCGACCATTCCATTAGCGAGGCGTTCGCATGGACGTCCGCGTAGCGTCGGAATGACCAGGCGCTCTTTGATATCGCAGCCGGGATCGATCATTCTGTCAATGGTAAGGCCGTTAAGGACTACACCTGCAGAGCGAGCGGGCGCCCAACGTTCAGTGGCGATTCAGCACGGCACGCCAAGGTGCGCCGGAAGGCCTGACAGTTTGGATATTGGGTCACGGCCTTGCGATTGCGGACCCATCTGTCAGGCCAGCAGGCGGCATGCGCTCGAAGCCCGCCGAATGTGGGCGCTTTCGCAGTGAAATGCGCGCATTTTTTTAAGCGAGGCATTCATTTAGTTAACGATCGCTTTCGGAGTCAGGCATGTGCGTCAGATACTCGTAGATGGCACCCAGTTCGTCATCGTCCATCTTGCCGAACGTACGCCAATTCATCTTTTCGTCGAATTCGTGTCCGCTCGGGTCTTTGCCCGTGCGGAGAGTGGCGATGAACTCTTCCCGGCTCCAATCCGCGACCAGGCTCAATCCTGGCCCGACCGGCGCCCATTGATCTTGGACACCGCCGGTCAACTGCTGACCGTGGCATTCCCGGCAGTCATAATAGGACAGGATGTATTCGCCGTACTGGATGGTCGGTGCTTTGGGCGGCGCCGTGACGACGCCGATCTTGACTGGTTTGCCGGACGGAAACTGGCCGATTCCCACCATGACAAGGCCGAGAAGATTGAGCTCCTCGGCTGGCTGCGGCGTGGCCGCACCAGCCGCCGGGAGCCGGCGGATATAGGCGATTAGCGCGCGGATGTCCTCATCACTCAGATTGCCGGCATTGGTACGCGATGTCATGATCATGAGACGACGGCCTTCGGCGTCGATGCCATTGCGAATGGCCCGGAAAATCTGCCCATCCGACCACTTTTTCAAGGGCCCCGCCGGTGTGAGATTGGACGATATAAACGCGCCCAGAGATAGACCGGCAGATGCTTGCCGTATCTTTGCCTCCCGTGAAAGTCCCGGTCGGTGAATGACAGCCTCCGCAGAAACTGTCGGCAATGGCCGGCCGCGCTGAATCTGTGCGTCGCTTCCCCCGACCCGCAGCTCCGGCACCGGCGCACGGCGCGAATAATACTGTTTGTAGTGTCCTACAGAGGTGGCGACGCAGGTCAGGAACAGGACGCCGGCGATGACCCCGGTCAACCCCGCCCCAAGCCATCGCGATATTTCCTTCACCTGCCGAAGGCGGAGGCTGAGGCAAGCGAAGAGGACACTGCCAGCGAGCAGCACCGCAAGCAAAACGAGATTATGCATGTCGTTTATCGGGCCGTGATTTGCTCAGAGACGAACCTGTCCCGCGGACGAGGATTACTGAAGCGCTGCCGCCATTCTGAGCTGGGCGGCCTAAACAGGTTGTTGAACTCGGCTGCTCTGGTTCGTGGATGGAGGCGCTACTCGTTTTCGATTCCATAGTGACGACCGCTCATTTGAGCGCGCGAGGCGCTGCGATTGCGATCGTCGAAAGCTAGTGCGGCATGGGACCGTACGACAGAATGCATTCAGCCGAATATTGTGTCCGATTGTCCGTGCCGTAGAACGAACAGATGGACATTCTCGGCGACCTACTCGATCCCATCGCTCCGCAGCTGGATCAATCGCTTGGCCCTGCGAAAAAGTTGGGGGTAGATGTAAGGCCGGCTCAACAATCCTCAGGCGAACCAGGACCAACCGACGCAGTGACAGGCCGCCTCAGGGTCAAGACGCGACCTCGCGAGGAGGCCGCTTTTGGCGCGCAAAACGGACGCCTGAGCTGATGGCCAGGTCGGGCGAAAGGTCAAAAGTAGTCCCCCATGTCATCCTCAGAGGCTCCGTAGCGGGCCGATGGCGTGACGGTAATTAGCATCCACCCTGAAAGCCACCTATGGGGTGGGAAATGCACCTGATTTCTTTGCCCATTTCAACAAGTCCTTGAAATCACAGCAGATGCGACCACCCTCCGAGCGCACCAACGACATAAGTCATTAATGCGAAAAGCCATTCGCGAAGACTTATTCCCACGTTGTTACCCAAGGGCGAGTGCTATTGCTTGTCCGCACAAATTCCCCTGTTTGATCTCGCGCGTCCTGATCAAGGGTATTTTCTTGTGGTCGCACCACCGTTTGGACCAACGCCCCGCAAGAGAGAACCATTCATTGCTCACGAGAGGACAGTAGCGTAGCCCAGAGTGAAAATCGGCGGGTTTGCCCATTATGCGGTTCGCGAGCTCCATCAGAGGACTAGAAGAGTAGCGGTGCTGTCGGCACCTCGCCCGACCAAATGTTTGTTGGCCGGGTACTCAGATGTTAGCTGAGACGTGCGCTTCCGGATGAGATTTGCCGCCCCGCGGTTGGACGGAGCAGGCTGTAATCGCAAATTTCAAACGATGGAGGCGGTCCTTCGCGGCGTGTGACCGCTCAAAATGCGAGCTGACGGGCAGGGCAGTTCGTGGGCGCAAACCGGACATTCGGCCGAACCCGCACGTCGTAAAAGGGCCGACCCGATGGCGTCCGCTTCCCATCGGCAGGGACGGAAAGCGGACCCCGCTCTAGTTTCGCCTCTCGGGGAGCGAATGCTCGAGGAAGAAACGCAGCATTTCCCTCGTTGCATCCGGTCCGTCCGGATCGGTGTAGGAGCCGGCGGGGCTGCCTCCCGACCATGCGTGTCCGGCTCCGTGGATTTTCCAGTGCTCCAGGCGTCCGCCGGCATCGGTATGGACGGTGCGGGTGTAGTCATGTCCTCCCGGTACCCGTCCTCGATGCACCCTCTCTTTCGTGCTCGTGCCGCCGATGGACTGCCGGACGATTCGATCGCCATTGTTCGAACGCACCGTGGTGTCGCGATCGCCGTGGAAGACAATCGTCGGGATGGGCGGGCCGTCGCCCGGCATTGCCTCGGGCCCGCCGCCTTGCCGCACGGCGAGCAGCGCGGAGGGAAGGTCCGTGGCGGCCCAGCAGGCCAGTCCGGAATGTATGCCGATCGCCGCGTACAGATCGCCGTAGGTGGATCCCATAACGGCGGGCCGCGGCCCCGGCCGACAGTCCGCCGACGTAGACGCGCCGTGGATCGACCGCATGATCGCGCATGACCTGGCGAGTGATGCCAGCGATGAGCGAGCGTTCGCCTCCGCCCCGCTGCTGGTCGGCGGGACGAAACCAATTCCAGCATTTCGCCTGGTTCGCTTCGGCCCGCTGCGCAGGATATCCACCACAGCGATGACGCATATTCTTTGCGGAAGTTTCGCAACAGCAACTGCGCTAACCAATGAGCTTGTCGCCTTGGCAGATGAGAAGGGGGCTTCGTTCTGGAAGGCATATGGAATGATGCACCAAGGTTGCGTATTGGCCATGACCGGCAAAGCCCCGAAGGCGGACCAAATGTTTACTTCCGGGTTCAATGCGCTGCGGGCAACGGGAACTACACTGTATATGCCGTGGCACTTATCATTGTTGGCGGTGGCCTATGCCAAACTTGGACGAAGCAATGACGCTTGGCGCTGCCTTGGCGAAGCAACAACGACAATGGAAACAGGCGGAGAACGTTGGTTCGAAGCAGAAATCCACCGGACCGCTGGAGAAATCGAGCTGATGGAGCCGGAGCTGGACGCGGCGAAAGCAGAAGCGTATTTCGAGCGTGCGCGCGCGGTCGCCCGCAAGCAACGAGCAAAGTCCTGGGAACTGCGTGCGGCTATGAGCATGGCGCGGCTCAGGCGTGGTCAAGGGAAGCGGAATGAGGCCCGAGAACTCCTCGCTCCAATCTACGGTTGGTTCACCGAGGGCTTTGACACGTTGGACTTGAAGCAGGCCAAGGCCTTACTCTACGAGCTAGCATAAGACTTGTGGCGCAAGCGCCTCGGGCGCGCCGACAAGGTGATCGAATAACCCCCATTTGCTGCGGTGCATGAGTCCGGTATTGGCCCAGGCCGTGTGAAAATCGCGCAACTTGGGGCGCACCGGCGCATTTCGCGGCCGCCGAACTTCTGATTGGATGGAACCGACCTCTCATCTCAGTGGCAACCAGGAGCTTCATATAGGCGCTGCCGGCCTCACGCCCGCATCGCTTCCAGCAATCCGCCTACGCCCACGATCGTCATCACGCGCTTCATGTTGTAGGCGGGCCCTGAGCTGCCAGAAGCGATGAGCCCAGCAATGTGTCAATCGGCTCGCAAATTTTGCATGCCGAATGACACGTTCCGAACGGCGGTTGTGCGAAGACGTGCACCTGAACCTTGCTTACCGCTGGTTCTGTCGGCTCAGGTTGGACGGCGAGGTGCCGGACCACTCGACGTTCTCCAAAAACAGGCATGGCCGCTTCCGCGGCTGCGATCTGTTGCGAAAGCTGTTCGAGACCGTGGTCCAGCGCTGCATGGCAGAAGGAGCAGCTTTTGCAGTCGATGCAAGCTCGATTGCCGCCAACCAACAAGCAGCGCGCAGTTGCCGGGTCTGACGATGTTATGGGAGCTATGCCCGAACGCGCCGCTCTGTTCGAGAGTACTTCGACACCCTGGATGAGGCCGCTTGGGGCGCGGCGAGTGACACGGTACCAAAGTTCACCTCTAAGTCGGACCCGGCCGCGCAATGGACAGGCGCTCACAAGGGGCATGCCTTCTTCGCCTACGCCAACAACTACCTCATCGACCTGAAGGCAGCGATTATCATGGATGTCGAGGCGACGCGCGCCATCCGACAGGCCGAGGTCGGGGCGGCACGCACAATGATCGAGCGCAGTAAAGAGCGCCTTGAGCTCTGTTGCGAACGCGTTGTCGCCGACAGTGCCTATGGAACGGTAGAGATGCTGGGCTGGCTGGTCGACGAGCAAGGCGATCGAACCGCACATTTCGGCATTCGACAAATCGGCCCGTACCGACGGCACGTTCTCGCGCGACGACTTCGCCTATGATCAGCAAAGCGACGTCTACATCTGCCCGGCTGGCAAAGTGCTGGCCTCCACCGGGACCTTGGTGAATGATGGAGCGACACTGCTGTACCGGGCCAGCAAACATGTTTGCGATGACTGCGAACTGAAGTCGCGGTGTTGTCCGAAGATGCCCTCCCGCAAGGTCCCGCGTTCAATCCATGAAAAGGCTCGAGACGTGGCGCGCGAGATCGCCAGAACTGATGCCTATGTCAGATCTCGGCGCGAACGGAAGAAAATCGAGATGCTCTTTGCCCATCTCAAGCGCATTCTCCGCCTCGACCGGCTCAGGCTAAGAGGTCCCTTGGGCGCTCGCGACGAGTTCCTCCTCGCTGCCACAGCGCAGAATTTACGTAAGCTCGCAAAGCTGATCCCGCTGCCGACGCTCCAGCACGCTTAGGCACAATCAACCACCCGTGCGCCCAGCGCGTTCTCCGAACCTGAATTATCACTTCGCGGACTTCTTCAACACAATCGTGCCGCCGGCGGCAATGACTGGAATTCCAACGGCGTCACGCACTGGTGGGATTAGTACGAACGTGCCGAGCTGACCGCGAATGTGACCCCCGGCCTCATGGCCCTGCGCGACGATCAGATCAAAGCCTGCCGCCTCGGCGATCTGCGCGTCTTCCGTACTGCCTACAACTTGGATGGCGACCGCACCTGCCGCCTTCACCTGCTCAACATAGCGAGACGCATCGCCCCAAAGGAAAGAGATAATGGGGACTCCTTTGGCGAGCGCCACCGCCAACTGGTCTTCAAAAGGAAAGCCGAGAACGAAGTTGACGCCAAATGGCGCTGTCGTGCGCTCCCTGATGGTTCTAATGGCGATGCGTAACTCCTCAGTCGATCGCCACGTCCCGGCAATCTGACCAATGCTACCCGCGTTGCATACCGCGACCGCGAGATCAGGACTTGCGATCGAACCAATCGGGGCCTGAAAGAGCAGTCGCTGGCTCGTGAGCCAATGAGGTGAGCGTGTCATCTCTTGAATTCTTCAGCCGATGCCGCAATGGTCAGAAACTTCATCAGCCCGAACAGATCATAATAAAAACATCTGAGCGCGACGCAGCTGCTCCTTTTCGATGGCATAGTCGGCGAGCGTCTCGGTCTCGAACGCCACTCCATCCGGGCTCAAGCATTTCCACACGTAGTTGACGATCACCCGTCCAGTGGTGCTGGTCGCAATCACGCGAGCATCCATGCGGCGACGCTCTTCGGTAGGCTGCAGCGGAAACCAAATGGATGCAAACCTCTCCTGCATTTTCGGAATGGTCGCTCCAGTAAAGAAGCCGCCATACGGCAGACCTGGCTGCCAGTGAAACTCGATTTCCGGATGATAGAGGTTCTGCAGCAAGCCACGATCGCAGGATCGTAAGCATCAGGTCTGCATTTGCCTGTTCCTGAGGGGTCATTTCCGCGCCCGTGAGGACGTCGCGTCAGCGCAACATGTCATTCGGCATGCAAAATTGGCTCTGACTCACTTTTGATGCAGTTTGAGGGATGTCTGGCGCTTTGATTGGGGAGAATCAGCGTCATGCAGCAAGCACTCCTGCGCTCCAATTTGGTGCCGAGTGGATTTGTTGTAGAGAGTGCGTACTTCGAAGGTGATAAGGCCGTTATTACGGTTCGGGCGTCGGGAAGCGTTGGTCTGTGTCCATCGTGCGGAACGGTTTCCCGGCGTGTCCATAGCCGAAGATCGGTGGCATCTGATGGAGGACTTGCTGACGAAAGCTGAGACCGTCACGATCGCGGCGATCGAAGCTGGCGTACCGGTGTTGATCGAGGCCCGCGAATTCCACGGGATGATCCGGCGCAAAGCTGAGGAAGGGCTCACCTCATGGATCGAGCGCGCCCGCGCCAGTCTCGTCGCCTCGTTCGCGAGCGGCGTCGTCAGGGATGAAGCGGCGGTAAGGGCGGCTATTACCTCGCCTTGGTCGAACGGACAGACTGAAGGTCAGATCACGCGCCTCAAGCTTGTCAGACGTCAGATGTATGGTCGCGGGAAAATCGATCTGCTTCAGGGCAGACTAATCGGCGCTGAATAGTCGGAGCTGCACCAAAATTGCGACAGAGCGCATTGCCTCATCAAGAATGTTACCGGAGAACTGACCGTCAGGATTGGGACGGCGACACCGAATCGGATCGGTGTCACCGATGGCAGGACGGATGAGCATGGGTGCTCGGCGCGAGCTCACGGCGGCGGTGGTAGAGCGCTATCGATCGGCAGGGCGGGCAGATAAGGGGCGCATACTCGACGAGCTTTGCGCGGTGACCGGCTGGCATCGCAAGCACGCGGTCCGGGCGCTTGCCAGCCATGTCGCAATTTCGCCGGAGGCCAGGCGGCAGCGAAGGCCGACCTACGGCGCCAAGATCAGGGATGCGCTGGTGGCCTTGTGGGAGGTCTCGGATCGAATCTGCGGCAAGCGG
This sequence comes from Bradyrhizobium elkanii WSM2783, assembly GCF_000472865.1. Taxonomy (GTDB): domain Bacteria; phylum Pseudomonadota; class Alphaproteobacteria; order Rhizobiales; family Xanthobacteraceae; genus Bradyrhizobium; species Bradyrhizobium elkanii_A. The sequence continues at coordinate 22,579 of NZ_AXAP01000114.1, forward strand.
CTGAAGGTAATGATTCCGACGTTGCTGCCTTCGCTGGAGCGGCATGGCCGGCTCAAGCTCGACCAGGCNGATCGNGCGCTGGTGCTCGGCGTNAGNGCAGCCACGATTGATCGCCTGCTGGTCGAGACCAAAATTGCCGCGGCCGGCGGTAAGCGCCGGCGGGTCGGGTTTTATTCGGCGGTCCGCCGTGAAGTGCCGATCCGGACGTTCAATGACTGGCACGATCCGCCGCCGGGGTTCTGCGAGGTCGACATGGTGGCG
>NZ_AXAP01000115.1 GCF_000472865.1 Bradyrhizobium elkanii WSM2783
CGATTACAAGTTCAGGGTGTTCATCTCAGGCCAGAAGCGGCGGGTGACGCCAAAGATCAAGCGCGAGCTGCGCCGGCGCTCCGCCGTGGAGCCGGTGATCGGCCACCTCAAATCCGAGCACCGAATGGGCCGAAACTATCTCTGGCACCGCCAGGGCGACGCCACCAATGCCGTCCTCGCCGCCGCCGGCTACAACTTCCGTCGCCTCATCCGCTGGCTCGAGCTTTTGCTGCGCCAAATCCTCGTCCAGCTCATCCGCCGACTTCAGCTCCTCCCAAGCTGAAATCCGGGTTCTTCACGGTCGACTGGTTACACTCAGCAATCTGGGCCAAGCACCGTGAAGGAGCGCGCCTTCATCAGAGTCAAACTTTCGCCGCGAACAGGAGCGCCTGCCGAGATCATCGCTGCTGTTAGCAATGCCTGAGATATGGGCCGCCTCTAGGGTGGCCACGACCAGTTGAAACTGAGGTTAGTCGAGCAAGTGGCTTCGTCGTAAATCTCAAAGCGTTCGCGACCGTAGGTGATGGAGCCCCGCCGCAAGCCAGTGACGAATACCGGAAAAATATCAATAGGGGAGCCCGATCGCCAACGACTGGTTACGAGTTGCGATGCGAGGCCGAGGTCTTCATCGACGTTGCGGTGTTGCGAAGCGCGCGGTTCCGCCCACAGATCAGCACCGAACTGAGCAGACTGCGTGCTCATCGTCTCACGCGTTAGCTCCGCCGCGATGCTTATCCAGTGCGGTATGTAGGCACCTGATCAGGTGCTGTCCTGCGAATGGCTTGGCCAGCAAGCAAATCGCTCCCGCGCTCAGCGCCCGGGCGCGAACGCGATCATCGGGAAAGGCAGTGATGAAAATGAATGGAGCATCGCAACCTTCGGCCCGCATATGTGTCAGCAGGTCCAAGCCGCTCATAGCGGACATCTGCACGTCCGCAATCACACACGATGTTTCATTCAGGTGTGGCGAGCGCAAGAACTCCTCAGCGGATGCAAATGTATGGACTATGTAGCCGCGGGATTTCAAAAGATTATTTATCGCAGCACGGACGGAGCCGTCGTCATCGACCACGGAAATGAGCGAAGGCGTGAACAAAACGACCCCTCCTAACGCAGAAAAGGCGATTGCCGAAGCATAGTCGGCTGGGTCAAGGGTGGGCTTGAGAGATGAAATTGTATAGTCATACTTAGGCTTGTTCCGGCCGGTTGGGACGAATTCCCAGGGGCTCAGCCATTCTGATTAAATCGGCCAGCGACCGTGCGCCCATTTTCTTCATTACCTGTCCGCGGTAGATCTTGATGGTAATTTCGGCCAGCCCGAGCTCTGCGGCTATCTGTTTGTTCATCAGCCCAGCAGTGACCAGTTTCATCACGGCCTGTTCGCGTGGGCTTAAGGCCTCAAACGAGGACTGCAGGTTGGCAACCGTCTTCTCAACCTCCCGCCTTTTGCGATCCCGTTCGGTCGCGGCGACCACGGCGTCAAGCAGCTCCTGATCGCGAAACGGCTTGGTGAGAAAATCGACCGCTCCGCCCTTCATGGCCTTGACGGTCATGGGAATGTCGCCATGACCAGTGATGAAAATGATCGGAATGCGAAGGTTCAACTTGGCGAGCTCAGTCTGCAGCTCGAGGCCACTCAATCCCGGTAGCCTGACGTCAAGGACCAGGCAGCTGGCAACATCCGGAAGCTTGGCTTGCAGCATTTCTCGCGCCGATCCGAACGCAACAACGTCCAAGCCTACCGATCGAAAAAGATTCGCGAGCGAACGACGCATCGAGACGTCGTCGTCGATCACGAAGACGATCGCTCTTCCGCTCGGCTTCTCCGCTTGCGCGCCTCCGCGCGGCGAGTCACAGCGCCCGGTCACGACACGACCTCTTCATGCAACGGCAGGACCAATTGAAACGTCGCGCCCGACTCCTGCTTGCAGGCAATCGACAGGCTCCCTCCGTGAGCCTCCACGATCGAACGGCAGATCGAAAGGCCCATTCCAAGGCCGGTTGATTTGGTGGTGAAAAAGGGGTTGAATACCTGGTCAGCGTGTTCCTCGGTGATCCCAACGCCGCAATCTGTCACGGCGAGGTGCACGCCTCCCAGATCGTGTTGGGATGACCGGATCACCAGTTCGCGCGGTCGGTCTCTGACTGTTTGCATGGCCTCAATCCCGTTCATCACCAGATTCATGATCACCTGTTGCAGTTGAACCCGGTCACCCAGGATCATGGGGAGGGCCGCCGCCAACTCGGTCCGCAACGACACCTGGTGGCTGACCAGCTCGCGAGTCACCAGCGCGACAACCTCCTTGACGATCTCATTGATATTGAGCGGCACCATCTCGATCTCGCTTTTCTTGGCTAGCGTGCGAATGCGGCGAATCACCTCGCTCGCCCGGATGGCGTCCTCGATGATCCATTCCACTGAGCAGCGCGCGGCGGAAAGATCAGGAGTTTCGCGATCAAGCCAACCCAGACAAGCCTCGCCATTGGCGACAATGGCGGCCAGCGGCTGGTTTATCTCGTGCGCAATGGAGGTGGTCATCTCGCCCAGCGTCGTTACGCGTGTCACGTGCGCGAGCTCCGCCTGCGCCTTCCGCAGTTCTCGTTCAGCCTGATCTGCGCGGATGGTTGCGGTGATGTCAGTGCTGACGCCGCGATAGCCGAGGAAATTGCCGTCAGCATCAAAGAATGGCTTGCCGCTGGTCCGGACGTAAATTGGAGATCCGGTCCGGGTGACGGTGCGATAGATGAAATCGCGAAATGGAAGTCGCGCGTCGACTGTCGCCTGATGCTGCCGCCACTTCTCAGATTCCGCTTCGACATCGCCCGCAATTTCGCAGCGAAGCAGCCCGACGACTCCCGGGGCCAAAATGCTTGCTGCGCTGGTGTGCCCCGAAAAGCGGGTGACCCGGTGGTCCGGCCCGGTCTCCCAGAGCCAGTCGGAGGCCGTTTCGGCGTAGTCGCGAAAGCGCTGCTCACTTTCGCGCAAGTCAGCAAGAGCCTTTTCCAGCCGTTCCCTAGCTGCGTATTGCTCGGTGACATCCATATGCGTTCCGATGAGCTCGCTGACGTTGCCATCGCTACCGACCACAGCGTGCGCAACGGAATGTATGCGCCTTATCGCGCCTTTTGGAAGAAGGATTCGGAAATCATATTCGAAGTGCCCTCCCTTGTCTTCGATAGCCTGGCGCGGCACTTCCCGAAGCTGCGGCAAGTCGTCTGGATGGATACGCGACCGGATGGTCTCTATCGATACAGTCTCTTCCGGATCGAAGCCAAACAGACGATCGACTTCGGCGGAGCGATACACAAATTCGAGACGGTGGACGTCCCAGGACCAGCTGCCCGTGTGACTGAGACGCTGTGCTTCGGCCAGATAGGCCTCGCTACGGCGAAGCTGTTGTTCCGCCTGCTTTGCAGCCGTAATGTCCGTCACTGCCCCGACAAACTCGATATCGCCAGATGCGGTTCTAATGGCTCGTGCCAGCGCGTGGAGGTGCTTCACCGAGCCGTCCGGCAACAGCAGTCGGTATTCGTGCTCGAAATCCTCTAGGTTTCGGAGCGCTCGATCAATGGTCTGTCGCACGGCAGCCCGATCTTCTGGATGGGCTCGATCAATGACGAGTTGCGGGTTCAGTTTTGTCGCCGGATCGTGTTGGAAAATGCGAAAGGTCTCCTTTGACCAGATGACCTCGCCGGTGGCGACGTTCCAGCCGAAGCTGCCGGTGCGGCTCAATTCCTGCGCCTGGGCCAAATGGGCTTCACTCCGCCGCAGGGCAGTTTCCGTCCGCTTTCGCTCGGTGATATCTTCGCAGGCGATGAGGATGATGAGCTGGTCGTCTGCCCAATGCATGGCTTTGGCGTTTTCCCGCACCCACAGCACCGCGCCATCCTTCCTGACCTTCTGGATGTCCCAAGTGTGGGATTGGCCGACGGTTTCAACGCATAGCCCAAGGCATTTGCGAACAAGGGTAAGATCTTCTTCCAGAAAGACCTTCAGAACGGAATGCCCGACGAGCTCCGAGGGCGAATAGCCGAGCTGTGTTGCGCCCAACGTGTTCACGTTCAGGACCGTTCCGGCGGCATCGACCATGAAGTACATGACCGGGTTATGCTCGAAGACTTCGCGCCACCATTTCTCTCGATCTCGCAACTCAACCTCGCTGCGCCGGAGCTTGGCTGCGGCCTCAAGCGTGGCCGCCCTTTCCCGGCGGACTTTTCGGATGAGGTGGGTTCCGACAAGCAAGGCAACAAAGAGAATCACAACCACCGGAAGATCTTGCGGAGCATCGAATGCAAGATTGGAAGTAGGGGGCGTAAAGAAGTAGGCCAAAACAGCGATGGACAAGATGGAAAGCATGGCAGATACAATGAGGCTGCCCATAGCGAAAACCGCAAGACCACTACCAACAAGAGAACGCCATCGCGGCGAAATGGGTATGAAAGTACAAGGAAGTTGTCACCAGCGCCAGGACAATGCCACCAAAAACACGCTGCGCGACTAAGCGTCCGAGCTTCGTGAGGGTCCGAACTTGGCAAGGGGTCCAAACTTGGTAAGGCGCCCGAACTTGGTAAATCAGCCTGGCCTAAATAAATAACCTATCCCAAGGATCTGGAAAACTATACTAACGTTTTGACTCGGCTTTGCTTCCGCTCGTCCTGAGGTCCGCCGCTGCCGGTTGCGCGATGAGACCGCATTTTAAGCTAATTGAGCGATAGATTTCGATGGTACGCCTAGCCACTTCCGCGCTTCCAGACTTTCCAGACTTTTATGACGCCGAAGAACGGTGTCCCTGAGAAGCTAGCCGATCGAGGCGGCCCATCAAACCCTTTTTAGAACCCATACGGCCAGTCGCATAGGACCCCAACAGAGCGCAACGGCCAGGCCGGCAGTTCGACTGAAAGGGGGCCGTTAGGGCCGTGCCGAATGTTAGCGAGCATCCTAAGCCTCTGCCGCCGCATGGGCGCGAGCGTGCCCTTTCGCGTTGCGGCGTGGGATCCGCACGGTAGGTTCCCCAGCGCGTGGACTCAATTGATAGCCAGATTCGCCCGGCGGCGAGGGTGATGAAAGCAATTTCGGTGTAGCTCGTACCGCAAGCGCCTCTTTGCGCTGCAAGAACGGTCTCGGCCCTCAGCAACCAAGTTCTCGATCTTACCTTGATCCAGAGGTACGGACGTTGTGAGCGCGGCCACTTGGGGTGGGGCGGTGTCGCCCAGGTGCTCGGTAGTCGCCCCCAGGCAAGGAAAGCCGAGCTCGCATCGAGATGAAGTTGCCACGGGCAGTTTGGGGTTGAAGCCTTGAGGATGTGCGGTCCTGCCAAATGCGTCAGAGCGCGCCCAAGTCAACTACCAACTTCAGCAATTGATGGAATTGACTGACACATGGCAATCAGCCTCGACGGCCGCCACCGCAATGAACTGCGGATGCAATATGTGAAAAGCTTTGATGCGGTGCTGTGTCGGGAGTGCGCGTCAATGGCGATGGAGTGAAGCGTGGTGAAAGCAAACGCGACGACAAAGTACCTGCAAAGCCGACGCTTTCCGCTCCAGACGATGATCCCTATCTGTGGTTGGAACAGATCGAAGGCGCGCGGGCGCTGAAATTTGTTGAGCGGCAGAATGGCAAGACGCTGCAGGTGTTTGGCGAGCGGGATCGCGACGCGCTGACCTGGATTTACGATCGGATCGGCCGGACAATATTCCCTACGTCCGGCGGCGCGGCAGCTATCTCTACAATCTCTGGAAGGACGCCAACAATCCGCGCGGCCTCTTGCGACGAACCACTCTGGAAGAATTTCGCACGCCAAAGCCGTCATGGGAAGCTCTGCTCGAGATCGATCAGCTCGCGGTTAGCGAAGGCGAAGACCGGCTTCTGAGGGCGACGGTCTGGCCGCAGGGGAGTCATAGACGAACGATTTTGAGCCTATCGCGCGGCGGCAGTGATGCCGTCGCCCTGCGTGAGTTCGATACCGACACGTAGACGTTTGTCGGTGATAGCTTCGTCTTGCCGGAAGCCAAGAGCGCGGTTGAACGGCTCGATCCCGATACGCTGGTGCTGTCGAGCTCTCATAGGCAGGGCATGGCGACGACCTCCGGCTATGCGCGTACAGTGAGGATATGGCGGCGCGGTACGCAGGCGGATCAAGCGCAAGTGATCTTTGAGGTCGTAGCTGATCATGTTGAAGCCGGCTGCAATATCGAGCGCACCGTCGTGCCGCCACGGCTGTGGTTCGTCGATCAGGTGGACGCCTTCAATTCTGCCACCCATCGCGACTGGCTCGCCATCAGACCGCGCGAGCCCTGATCTGTGGCAGGGCAGACCTATGCCGCGGATACGGTGCTCGTCATCTCTTTGGCCGCTTTCCTTCAAGGCAACCGTCAGTTCGAGGTTCTTTTCGAACCAAGCCCACGCCGGGCGCTGCAGGGGCTCTTTTGGAGTGCCGGTAGGCTTGTGCTTTCCATCCTCAACGAACTGCGGCCGTTCTTCGAGATCTGCTCGCCATCCGATAAAGGGTGGAGCCGCGCGCGACTGCGCGGGATCCCCGACATAGGGATAGTCCAGGTCTGGCCTCTTGATAGCGACCCATCCGAACGCAATGGCGACCTGCTCGTCGATAGCCAGGATCCGCTCACGCCAGCTTCGCTTATGCTGATCGAGAATAATGTCGGCAGTCCGACCGTGCTCAAGCAGGCGCCGAAGACCTTCACCGTGGATGGGCTGGTGGTCACCCAACATGAGGCCATTTCGATTGATGGCGAGCACATCCCCTACGTACGGACCGGTCCGGCCGGCGAGACGGGCGATGCGCCCGTCCATATGAGCGGCTACGGCGGCTTTGGAATCTCGATGAGGCCGTCCTACAATTCAGCGCTTGGCAAGCTTTGGCTCGAGCGCGGCGGCACCACGGTCCAGGCGCATCTACGCGGCCGTAGCGAGTTCGGCACGCGCTGGCACGATGCCGGCCGTCTCAGTGGCAAGAAATTGTCGCACGACGACTTCGCTGCCGTTGCCGCCGATCTCGTGCGTCGTGGCGTCACGGAGCCGAAGCGGATCGCAGCCCAGGGCGGATCGAACAGCGGCATCCTCATCACCAATATGCTGACGCGCTATCCGGAACGCTTCGGCGCGCTGGTCTACACGATCCCGCTGATCGACATGCGCCGCTACACCAAGCTTCTGGCAGGGGCAAGCTGGATTGCGATATGGGGACCCCGATAAGCTCGACCACTGGGAGTGGCTCAAGACCTATTCCGCGTATCATGCCGCCAAACGCGGCCAAACATACCCGCCGATCCTGATCGCCACCGCGGGCGGGACGATCGTGTTCATCCCGGACACGCGCGCAAGATGGCCGCGAAGCTCCAGGCGATGGGCTACGAGGCCTATTTCTACGAGCCTGCGGCGGGCGGTCATGGTTACGGTCGGGACAATAGGGAGCGGGCCGGGTTCGAGATTGCTGGGCTTTCGATTCCTGAAGAGCAAGATCGGCTGGCTTGACGGCGAGGCTTAGGCGGACCGGCGCTTGTGATCACACAAGCTCCAGCGTGATGGTTGCATGACATTTCAGCGGTAGGGGATTGGAAAGAAGCTTGGTTTGACCAGCCCTTTATGAGCCCTACGCCATCCAGCGGCATGGGGGCAGCTTTTCCATTTCTAGCGTTTCAACGTTCGCGTGCAGAATACGATTGCGCAGCCGCCAATTTCGGGGCCGCAACCTCAACAACGATCATGGCGAGCTGGCTTGCCTGAGCTAGGCGCCGGTTCGCCCCACACGAAGGAGAAACGAGATGAATCAGCGGGATGTGGCCGAAGTCAACCTTCACGACCTACAGGTCTCAGATCCGCTGATTGGGAAATGCCAGCACTTGGTGAGGGAAGTGGCGATTCCCTACCAATGGAACGCGCTCAACGACCGCAATCCGCAAGCGACACCGAGCCACGCGGTAGAAAACTTCCGTATTGCCGCCGGACGTGCGAAGGGGGAGTTCTACGGCACGGTTTTTCAGGACAGTGATGTCGCAAAATGGCTAGAGGCGGCTGCTTGGTCGCTGTGCCAGACACCCAATCCGGACCTGGACAAAGCCGCCGATGAGCTGATTGAATTGATTGCGGCCGCCCAATGCGGCGACGACTATCTCAACACCTATTTCATGCTAAAGGCGCCTCAGGAGCGCTGGAGCAACCTAGCCGAATGCCATGAGCTTTACTGTGCCGGCCACTTGATTGAAGCGGGCATCGCTTTCTTTCTGGCTACTGGCAAACGACGCCTGCTGGACGTCGTTTGCAGACTTGCTGACCACCTCGCCACAGTTTTCGGCCCGGAGCGCGATCAGCTACACGGCTATGATGGCCATCCAGAAATTGAACTTGCATTGACGCGCCTCTACGAAGTGACGCAGGAGCAGCGATATCTGACGCTAGCCAATTATTTCGTGGAGCAACGGGGCACCGAGCCGCACTTCTATGACATTGAACACGAGAAACGCCGGCAATCCTGCGACGTCAAATCACATGGCATGCCCTGGACGGTGAAAATAAGGCCTATAGCCAGGCGCACCTGCCAATTTCGGAACAGCGGACTGCAACCGGGCATGCGGTGCGTTTTGTATACCTCATGACTGCGGTCGCTCATCTCGCGCGTCTGCGTCAGAACGAGCAGCAACGCCAGGCTTGCCTGCGGCTATGGCAAAACATAGTGCAGCGCCAGATCTATATCACTGGGGGTATCGGCTCGCAAAGCTTCGGCGAAGCGTTCAGCAGCGATTACGATCTGCCGAACGTATCGCGTACGCGGAAAGTTGCGCGTCGATTGGGCTGATGATGTTGGCGCGCCGTATGCTGGAGATGGAAGTGGACAGTCGCTATGCCGACGTGATGGAGCGCGCGCTCTATAATACGGTTCTGGGCAGTATCGCTTTCGATGGGCGTCACTATTTCTATGTTAACCCGCTCGAAGTTCATCCCAAAACGCTGCGGTCCAATGGCATCTACAATCATGTCAGGCCGGTGCGGCAACGCTGGTTTGGCTGCGCGTGTTGTCCGCCGAACATCGCACGCCTTTTCACATCGATTGGTCATTACATCTATACGCCATGCTCCGACGCGCTCTACATCAATCTCTACATTGGCAATAGCGTGGCATTATCGGTTGGCGGGCATACGCCTGCGGTTGCTCATGAGCGGCAACTATCCTTGGAGGGACGAGGTTGAAATCGCCGTGGAATCTGCACAGCCGATCGCCCACACGCTCGCCCTGCGCCTGCCGGAATGGTGCAGCGCGCCGGCGGTGAGCCTGAACGGCGAACCTGTCCATTGCGAGCCCCGTAAGGGCTATTTGCACATTCACCGCACGTGGCGGCAGGGAGATCGCGTCAAACTATCGCTGCCGATGCAAGTACGCCGCGTATACGGTCATCCGCAACTTCGCAATTTGGCCGGCAAGGTGGCTATCCAGCGCGGCCCTTTGATGTATTGTGTGGAAGAAGCCGACAACGGGCCCGAGTTACACAACCTTTGGCTTCCTGCAGAAAGCCGGTTTTCGCTTGTCGAAGGTACTGGTCTCTTCGACAAGATTTTGCTGCAGGCTGATGGGTCCCGGTTGCAACACACGCATTCTGAAGAAACGGCACTTTGTCAGTACGACAAAGTGCCTGGACAGCTACAACCGCAGCGGCTGACATTCATTCCATGGTTCAGCTGGGCTAACCGCGGCGAAGGCGAAATGCGGATTTGGATTAAGGAGCGCTGACGCCGATGGCTGAGTGGCGCGTCCGTGAAGTTAATGCGTCGCCCGTGAAGTGCCCTTTAGGCCTTGATCGCGGATTCAATTTCCTAGCAACAACGGTTTTGAGATTGCAAGCTTTTGCGGCTTGAGGCCTCGGAAGCTTGCAAATTTGATCTTGAAGATAGAACCAAGCCGCTGGCGCGCATTGAATTTTTGCTGGAGTGGGAGTGGTGCTAACAACCAACAATCTTCTTGCCATCGGCAGGCGGCGCTTGGAATGAATAGAACCGTGCAGTCGGATGAACAATGAGAACCACCAACGACATCGCTTCATCCAAGGGACGTGCCGCGGCGCCGCTCTGCAATTCCCTCGTTGAAGGCCGTTACCGGGCTTCTCGCGCCAGGGTTGTCACGGATGGCCTTTCCGCCACTCCTAACCCATTGACAGCACATACCCTCGACAACCTACCCCAACTAGCAACATCCCTGCCGCGTCGCGCCGTTGTGCATGCGTTTGAGCCTGGCGATCGTCTAAGATCATCGGTTTTCAATTTCGCCGGCTCGGGCGTGGCAGCGGCTCATTCAATCCGGCTTCTATGAGCACGCGCCACCGCGCCCGGCTCCCGCCTGCCACGCGACCTCACAGAACCCTCAAGATCCCGAATCGATTTTTCGACGATTGAGAGGAAGTCGGCTTTTGGAGGGCCGACCATGGGGAACGCGACGCCGGATTGCGAAGACGAGCTCGAGCCTTGGCTGAAGCCATTCCTGGATCGCTTGGGTCATAAGGCGCGGCGACAGATGTGTCCGCGTTACATTGCCGGGTTGATCGGCCCTGGTGAGCGCAAAAACATTCAACCGATGGCGTAACGCTCTGCAGCGCGCGAATACGATCAGCTGCACCATTTCATCGCTGATGGCGTCTGGGATGCGAAGCCGTTAGAGACAGAGCTGCTCAATCAGGCCGACCGGCTCGTCGGCGGCGATGATGCGGTGCCGGTTATCGACGACACCTCGCTGACGAAGAGGGGCGAACACTCGGTCAGTGTCGCGGCTCAATATGCCTCGGGCGTTGGCAAAATGGCAATTGCCCAACGTTGGCGTCGCTGACGCTTGTGCGCGGTGAAGTACCAGCGATGATCGCATTGCGTCTCTTCCTACCCGAGAGTTGGACCAGCGATACCGCAAGTTTGAAGCGCGGCGGCGTACCAGTCGAATACCGAACCCCACGATCCAAGCTTTTGGCCGAGATTGATCGCGCGATGGTGCCGGCGTGCGGTTCGGTTCCGCTGGCCGATACAGGATACAGCCTCAGTGCGCCGTTTCGGCAAGGGGGCACGACGCGGGCTGGCCTGGGCCGTTGGCATCCCTCGTCACCTGAAGGTGGACCCGGTCGGCGTCAAGCTGATCTGGCCGCTCGCAATGCGAGGGCGTCCCCGCAAGCGGTCCATTCCGGACATCCTGTCGCGCCCGCCGAAGACATGCTCGCGTGATCAAGCCCGAGCTCCTCTTTCAACTGCTGATGCGCCTGGATCGGACGCGCACGCGTTCGGCACGCTCGACTTCCAGATAACTGAAAGCAGGCGCGCCACCCCGGCCGATTCGACCACAGGCGATAGCTCGTCAGGACTGCGAAGATTGATGGCTGGAATCCGAGGGGCAAAGAGTTCGAGAGTCCGCCATCATCTCGGGCGTATCGGAGCTGACCCTTGCTTTCTTGATGCGCGGACCATCTTGCGGTGCGTCAGCCGTGTTCGGATTATCTACGATGGCTGTCCGATAGTCAGCTAGATTGCCGCCCAGAAACAAGACCTCGGTCTCCTCGGTCGGTATTCCCCTCACCCAATCTCGCAGCTCCTCATCTCCGGGAGCATGCCCACGCTCTAAAATATCGTTGATTTTTTTGATCGGCCAAGCGGTGACGCTTGGTACCGTGTAGGTGTGCAGCTTCTTAGCATTCTTTGCAATCGCCTTCGCGCCATTCTCACTGTCGTCCTTTGAAAGGAGCAGTCGTGAGGGGTCCTGGCACAATGACACAAAAGCACTCTCTCTAAGGCCTTTGGTATGCCATGCAGCGAGGCGCGCCATATCAATTTCGTCCTCTCTTTCGTCGTCCGAGCAGATAGCAGCCTTTGAAACATGCGGGGTCGCGTGAGCACGCAAATCCGCTAAGGAACGCACATGCGCGATGGCACTCACCTCCTCCTCTAGGAGGGGCTCGCAATCGATGTCCTCGTTCTGAAAACGGTGCAGCGGCAGATACGATGATGCCACCACGTCGTCGAAGATGCGGTCGCCGTCAACACTGCCGGCACAAGATCCGGTGGTTCGTGGCCACTGTACTGCTCGCTGCGCAGCGAGTTTGATCTCGTTCTTTAGCGCCTTAACGTTCGCTCCGGTTAGCGATCCGGCAAGTTCGGCGCGCCCCCTGACAAAGGAAGCGGCCGGGCACCGCTCGCTTTCCTGGATAGCGCACGCTCTCAGAGTGCCCTTCGTCATGGTCGAGGGTGATCCAATCCCGGAATCCATCAAAGCGACAGCTGAATCCGATGTTCGGTGGATTGGCCGCAACTCACTCAGCTGCTGCTCAAAGTTCGCTTGATCCGGGGACGGGTGTGCTGGTGAGCTGGTTTGTGCGCTCAGGTCGCCCGGCTGTTGCTGCGCCCGCTGCCGCTGCCGCAGGAGATCGTCAGCTTCAATGGAGTCTTTTGCGGTGTTTGGTGGATCGATATTCATCTGTTCCCCTCCAGCATGGGTCATTTCAGGCTTTATTTTCGTAGGGGCGGCTTTCGAGAAGCTGACGAGTCAGGAAGGAATGCGACCGACGCCCAACTTTTCGGGCGCTTCCCCGCTCGGCTGCCGTCGCTGCGGAGGAGATCCGTGCGCCGGATCCCTTGGTCGCTCTCCTCTGACGAAGCGTGCGGCAATTCCTCGAGCAGCTGCTCAAAGCTCGCTTGCGAGCTCGCGTCGTCCGACTCTTGACCCGGCGGAATCTCGGCATTCTGCGGAGCCGATCCTGATAGTGATGGGTTCACCTGCCGAGGATTGAAGTGCGAGCCGTCCATACCGTTCTCCATTCGGAATCAAGCTGCAGATCTATGCAGCCCAGCTCAGATCTGGCGCAAGCAGCACAGAGGCCCGCAAGTTTGAGACACGAATCATGTGAACCTCGGAAAGAGCAACTTGCGCCCTAGTAAACAGGCGACAATCGCGTCCCGATCTCCGGGCTCAATGTAGGAGATCTAGCTTTCGGCAAGCTGACGAAACCATGCACCCTAAAGGCCCGTTCTTGGGGGCCGTCGCTACGGTGACGCTCCTGCGGCTGCTTCTTTTTTCCAGGTGTCGCTTTCGCGAGAGATTCGGTCTGCGCGGCGGTTTCTGATCCAGCGGGTTTGCGCCGGGCCGCCGTAATCCTATCGCTGCTCGAATCCAGCCAATGTAAGCCGCCTACAGTGAGGGGGTGGGCGGCTTCGTCGTGAGGTTGATAGCTTGCGACAGAGGCTCGCGGCGCCCGTCGCGGAGACCGTCGAAGTTACCTCCGTGGCGGCGACAAGCGAGACATACGTCCCGCCTAGAGCGGGGACGTCATGTTCTTTGCGGTTTGCTATCGAGCTCTGAACATGACCGAAATCGAGATTAGGAAGAATCGGCGGAACGCGGCCAGAGCTATTGACCTTCAGCAGCTTCGACTGGCCGTTGCTGCTTGCGACTACGGAAGCTTTCGACGCGCCGCCGAAGTGCTTTCGATCAAGCACACGGTGCTGAGCCGTTCCGTCGGTCAGCTTGAGCATCTGGTTGGGACTTCGCTGTTCGACCGCTCGAGCGGGGGGATCAAGCCCACTCTCGCTGGCCGAGCAGTTCTGCGAATTGCCCGTTTGATTTTGGAACAAGTCGATGCGCTCGTCGACACGGGAGTATCCAATGGACGCGGCGAATCCGGTCTCCTTACCATTGGCTTCTGCACATCCATTTCGACCGGGAATTTGCGGGCGACGATAGGTGAGCTCAAGAAGCTGCTACCACGGCTCGAATTGGCAACGATGGAACGCTCTCGCTTCGGTCTGATGACTGCCCTCCGTAACGGAACGGTCGACGTTGTCGTTAGCCCTGGACGTCTACCTTCAAAAGACACCAGATCACTACTGCTCTGGAGCGAACGCATTCTGATCTCGCTGCCGCAGGATCACTGCCTGGCGGCACGCGAGATCATCTATTGGACCGATTTGCGTAAACGAAAAGATCCTTCTAAGTGAGTATGATCCCGGACGAGAGCTCGAGGATCTCTTGATTTCGAAGCTCGTTCTACCTGACGATCGCCCCGCCGTAGAGCGCCATGACGTAAGCCTTGGCATCATCAAGAGTCTGACGAGTATGGGCATGGGGCTCAGTCTAGTGATGGAATCGGATATTGGTGCAAGTTTCGCTGGCCTTGTGTACCGGGAGTTGCAGGACGGAGCGGGGCCAAGCCGGGTGGACTTCTACGCGCATTGGCGCGACGACAATGAGAACCCGGCTCTGAAGCGTTTCCTCAATCTGTTGGCAGAACGCTAGGGCTGCGGGAAGCTGCCGCAGATAGGAGGTCGGCGCCCGGCGTTGTTCTCAAGCGTCCCGTTGGCTCAAGCGGTCCGTTCAAAGAGCACGCCGAACTGCCCACGGATATCACCGACGATGACGGTTCGAAGAAGGCGAGCCGCCCTAAGCTCGCCGGCCACGAGCCGCGGAAGCAGCATGCAAAGCGGAGCAATGATCCGGCAGCCGACCGGAAGGCCGCACTCGCTTTTGAGAAGGAACAGAAGCGACGCGAGCGCGAGGATGCAAAGGAAGAGGCGGCTCGGCAGAAGAAGCGCGAGCGACGGCAGCACGCCATCGACAAAGCGCAAGCCGCCTTGGACGCAGCTCGTCAGAAGCACGAAAAGAATGCTGCCGACATTCGAGCTGAGGTCGAGGTTCTCGAGGCGCGAGCGCAAGCCGAAGAGGCGCGTTGGGATAAGGAGAAGGCGCGGCTGGAAGCTTCGTTGCGACGCGCGCGAGGGTACCAGCATACGCGGTTTGCGAGCCAGCATCTGTTCGAGCCACGAACCCTTCGGCGCGCCCGGTTTGCTTGCCTGCTGACAACGGCGCTACTGCCGATGATGAGTAGGCGCCTGAGCGTGCGTTCGCCCATCTTGGATGTCACGCCGAGCTTCTGCTTGCCGTCCGTCGATCTTTGAAGGGGCGTGAGACCGAGCCAGGCCGCGAAGTCACGACCTTTGGCAAAAGTCTCGGCCGGCGGTGCTAGAGCGGCGATCGCGGTGGCGGAGATCGGGCCGATGCCAGGAACGGTCATCAGCCTGCGCGATACTTCGTCCTCGCGAGCGCGTCGCGCGATCTCCTTGTCGAGATCCGCGATCTTGCCGTTGAGGCCGGCGAACAGGTCCAACATCACTCGGAACATGGTGCGGGCCGCTTCGGGAAGCGAGCTGGCCATCGCTTCCTCCTCGATCAGATCGGCAAGCGTCGCCACATGCGACGGCCCCTTGGGTGCAATCCAACCATATTCAGTGAGGTGACCCCGGATCGCGTTGATGAGCTGGGTTCGCTGCCGCACTAACAGATCACGGGTCCGAAACACCAGACCCGCCGCCTGTTGCTGTTCGCTCTTCACGGCCACGAACCGCATGCTCGGCCGCTGCGCCGCTTCGCAGATCGCCTCGGCATCGATCGCGTCGTTCTTTTGCCGCTTCACGAACGGTTTTACATAGGCGGGCGGGATCAGCCGAACTTCATGGCCAAGCTGGGTGAGCTGACGCGCCCAGTGATGGGCTCCGCCACATGCCTCTAAAGCTACCGTGCAACGCGGCTGGGCTGCGAAGAAATCCAAGAGCTTTCCTCGGCTGATCCGTTTGCTGAATACAGCCCGTCCTTTCCCGTCCGCTCCATGAACGTGGAAAACATGCTTAGCGATATCCAGACCGATTGTGCTAACCTGCAACACGGACGCCTCCCTTAAGTGGTGCTAAACACCTCCACTTTGGCACATCGATGCCGTCGGCGGGGCGTCCACCCCATCATAAATCTTCGTCGATGTCCGCTTCGCCCGATACCGACCGCTTATCGGCCACACGGCTCCGAGGGCTTTAGCCACTTCAGCACGTCCTCAGTGTCGAACTCGAACTGCTTGCCCCGACCACCATGAGATTTGACCGGCATTCCGTTCTCGACCCATGCGGAAATCGTCGGCAGCGAATAGCCGAAGATGTCCGCAAGCTCTTGCCGGTTGACGACCTTGCCCATTATTCGTCGATCTCGACGCCCATAGCGGTCAGTTCGGTGTCGATGGCCGCGATGCGCCGATTAAGCTCGGCGACAACGGCGGCCTTGACCGCTGCGACCATCTCGGCGTCCTGATACGTGCCCCTGATCGTCACGCCGAGACCATCGCCGTGATCTGCAATGCGGCGCGCTCCGCACAGCTCGTCGCGTCGCTTCAGAAGGCGCTCGAAGTCGCATGCCTGGGACAGCTTCATGCGAGCCCCCGATCCGCCCGAGCAGCGAGATCAGCGACGACGATGTCCATCTGGCGGAAGGTGGACGCCATGTCGCCTTGGTAGTTGAGGACCGACCGATGCGCCTTGACTTCAAGCTCGGCCTTCTCGGTGAAATGATCCTGCGGGATAAGGCCGGGGCGGACGATCTCGATGACCCATCCACCCATGCGGTCGATGGCTTCGCCCTCATTGGCGTGCCTCACATCCTCGAAGACGACGCGCTTCGGGGTCTCGATGTAGAGTTTGTCGGTCTCGGTGCCGATCCAGAAGTCCGAACCCATATGGTCGCGGCCCCAAAGACCACCGAGCCCTTCCATCGCGTGTCGGGGCGACCGGCCACCCAGCCAGGGCGTCGGCTTCTCTTTCAGATCGCCCTCGATCATGCGCTCGATGGTGGCTTCGTCGCAGTGCCGATACTCGAGTGTTCGCGAACCTCTTGCTCGCCTCGGCCAATATTTCCTCATCATGATAGCGACCGGAAATGTGTGTCAGAATGAGCAGCCTGACGCCCGTCGTTGCCGCGAGCGTGGCGGCTTCGGCCGCGGTAAGATGCCCGTAATCGCGGGCGATGGACGCATCGCGTTGGAGAAAAGTCGCCTCGATCACCAGCACGTCGGCATCGCCAACGTGCTCAGCCAGGCCATCGACAGTCTCGGTATCGCCAACGATGACAAGCTTCTTGCGTCCCTCCGGCGGCCCGAGGACGTCTTCGGGATCGATCGTCTTGCCATCCGCGAGTGTAACGGGCCTTCCTTCCGCCAGCTCCTTGCGCACGGGACCGTCCGGCACCCCGAGGGCCGAAAGGCGGTCTGGCCGAAGATGGCGACGGACCTTACTTTCGAAGGAAAACCCGAAGCTGTCTGTGTCGCGGTGGGGGATCGGAAAGCACCCGATCGTGAAGGCGCCGGCGTCGAGGACCTGGCCGGTCGCCAGCGGAACGAGATCTAGCGGAACGGGCGCACGCCCTTCTCTCCACAAGCCCGCGAGCATCTGGACGACGACGTCGAGGGTAGCGAAGGTAGGCGCGCAGCATGTCCTTCAGCGCGCCAGCGAACCGGCCGCGCACAAACCCGTGGCGCTCGATGAGATGGCGGGCCACGGTGGTCTTGCCGGACCCGATAAAGCCCTTGAGGCCGATAACGATCATGAAAGGAAGGCTCCGATTGGATCTATACGGTCTCAATCGGTATTGTTTCTTTCGCGCGTTTCGGTATCCCCTCAGTCCGCCAGACGACGCCGGACCAAAATATCAATTTCGCCCGTCAAAAATCGCCAGTTCGATGTTTTCCGGGTCCGCCTGGGGCCTCCATCCTGCAACCGACCCGAGAACAGAAAGCGCCTTTTGAAATTTTGTATCTAGCGATATCGGGCGGTCGCGCGTCACCCGCATGGGGAAGGGCCCTGGCAGGACCCAAAGTGTTACAACTCTGCGAGATGCTCGAAGCCGGCAAGAGGTGCGAAGAGCTAGATCATGGATGCTGATCCCGAGCGATGTCGGTTCCGAGGTTGGCGGGTGCGAACGCTGCGTGACCATGGCCACGTCAGGTTCTCGACAGCTTCCCACAGTAGGAGACCTGCTCAGGTAATCTTGAACGTGAGGCTAACCGTGGACCCGCAAGACTTTGATCCATTTAATGTGGCAGCTTCGTCGCAGGTGCAGCACGCCGCTTCGGAAGAGCCGCAGACGGGCCAGGCCCGCCAATTTGAGCAGCACTTGGCCCAGGCAAGCCAGGCCGCTCCCGTTGCCAGCAGGCCCTCCAGCTATCCACATCTGTCTACAGAAGACCGGAACTTTATCGATAGCGTGATCACTCAATATGCGGCTCAGAAAAAGCCAAAACCTGAAACGGTTAGAGGCTATACTCAGGCACTTCGTCGACTTGGGAATGATCTCCGCGCTCGCGGCCAGACGACCGATCTAGCAAACCACAAGTCCCTGCTCGAGCACGCAACTACTTTCTTTCCGAAAGACAACAAAATGAAGAAAGCGGTGGCCGTCCTTCGTGCGTATCATGGCACCAGTCATTTAGTTTCTCGCGAGGAACCGCGCGCGCTCTCCTCAGGGAAAGACGCATCTAACGATGTCCAACAATCCCTTGGCGAAAGGACGGATGCACGCGCCAGGAGCAATCTCCTGCCAAGCGAAGGGGTCCTTATCAATCATGAGCATGACGCGGCTCAATCGAGAGCAGCGAAGAGACAGAGGGCGCTGCCCGATCTTGAAGAGGTTGTGATATACCGACAGTCAAGCGCGAACGCCGCTTCAGCAGAAAGTAGCGGTGCACCGCGGGTTGCAGCAACAGGCGTCATAGTCCGAGGGCATCCGGATAAGCGGCCTCTTTATTCCGAGGATGCTGCTGTCGTCCTGAAGCTTGAGCACGCCCTCATAGAGGGCGGCATGAGCAGCCAAGGGGCGCATGAGCATGGAAGCCGCCTCATTAACTATAGCCGTTGGCTGTTCAAAGATAACCGACCGGGCATTGTTGCTCGGCTGGACAGCAAGTCGCTGATCGACGATGGTGCCATACACAAATACCCCGGAGGGAATACTGCGAAACTCCTTAGATCCTTAGAGTATTTCCGCACCTTGCGGGCGACGGGAGTGGTCGTGCCCAAGAAACCCGGCGGCCCTCGCGCTGAGCTTAATCCTTCCCCCCAGAACGTCGCCCTCATCAATCCCGAAACCGCGGCGCTGATGGAACCGCGGCGCATCGACGACGCCGCTGCGCAGCACAGCGTGCCGCACCAAGCGGGTACTCGGCTAGAGGAGCTTCAGGAAGAACAGGACGGTCACCCCGCCGTATCGGCTTTCATGCAGGCGCAAGCCGCATTCCGTTTAGAGCAGCTCCCGCAGGGAGAGCTTCAGCGACTGGAAAAACAATTGCATGACGAGCGTCACGGACTAGGAGACAATCATTCTGCTCTGTCGTTTTCCATCGATTCGGAAGACCTTACTTTGGATCCCGAGCTGTTCTCTCTAGAGGACCTTCTGCGACCGCTTGATGACGAGCCAGCAGAGGAGCTTCAGGAAAGGCGAGATGAACACTCCGCCCCGTCGGCTTTCATTCAA
Source organism: Bradyrhizobium elkanii WSM2783 (assembly GCF_000472865.1). Classification (GTDB taxonomy): domain Bacteria; phylum Pseudomonadota; class Alphaproteobacteria; order Rhizobiales; family Xanthobacteraceae; genus Bradyrhizobium; species Bradyrhizobium elkanii_A. The sequence goes on from NZ_AXAP01000115.1 coordinate 19,320, forward strand.
GCGCAAGCCGCATTCCATTCAGAGCAGCTCCCTCAGGGAGAGCTTCGGCGAGTGCTGGATCATCTGGATGATGAAGCCATGCCGTCAGCAGTCTCCGACCCTTCAGAGGAGCTTCAGCGACTGGAAAAAGAGTTGCATGACGAGCTTCACGGACTAGGAGACAATCATCCTGCTCTGTCGTTCTCCATCGATCCGGAAGAGTTTACTTTTGATCCCGAGCAGTTCTCTCCAGGGGAGCTTCGGCGACTGCTTGATGCCGAATCCGCAGAGGAGCTTCACGAAAGGCGAGATGATCACCCCGCCCCGTCGGCTTTCATTCAGGCGCAAGCCGCATTCCATTCAGAGCAGCTCCCTCAGGGAGAGCTTCGGCGAGTGCTGGATCATCTGGATGATGAAGCCATGCCGTCAGCAGTCTCCGACCCTTCAGAGGAGCTTCAGCGACTGGAAAAACAGTTGCATGACGAGCTTCACGGGCGACGGGACAATCATGCACTCGATGCGCCATCCACGCATGTAGCGAATGATCGGCGCGACACTGCCTGACACGATCCCGTCGATGACGTCCGCCCCAGCACAGTAATGCGGCGCGCTGATCCTTAGCAGGCCCGAGGTCTTGGTCGAAGGGGCTGACATCGCTGGTATGGCCGTAGTCCGAGTTGTTTGCATTTTCTGCAAAGAGATATCTTGGTCGCTGTGCAGTTCATCGGCCAGAGCCATGGGGACCGTCGGGCTCAAGATGCCGAGATCGCGAGCGCGAGTAGAACCGTGCGTCGTCTATTACGAGGGGGAGTCATTTCGCTCATGAACCTTCCCGACCAAAGGGGCGGTGGAGTCGATTCGCTCATGGACCCTCTATCGCGTCGCTGCAGACCACCGCGCGATAGAAGTGCTGCGGGAAGCGCGCCTGGACGACGCCCGACACGGTCCCGAGAAAATCCCAATGCTCATTCATCGTCGCACTGCCCTGAAGCACCGCGAGCGTTTGCAGCGGCAGCCGCTTCTTCGTGCGACGACGCACGATCAGCACCTTGCCGTTGCTCACGATCTGGAACGGCTTCCGCTTCTGACCGTCCATGCGCTTCAACTGGCGGCGCACAACGGTATGCACCGGCGCACTGCCAATCGATCCGTAGGGCTTGATCAGGATGCCGCCAGAAGCGAGACGGCCACGGCTATCTCGCTTCGCGCGGACCGACAGAGCGTTGTCGGGATACTTCTCCTTGCCCGCACCGATGACGTGGCGCTCCATGTACTTGTCGATGCTGCCCACCGTCGCCATGAGCGTGCTGCCGTTGGCAGGGCGGATGCGGATGCCGCCGACAACCCATGGCCGCCCGGCATCGTGCATCGAATGACTCGCTTTGCGCTCGTGCGCATCCGTTTCAAGTTGACTGTCCATGCCCGCAAAGAACGCGTGCTATTGGCGGAGGAAGAGGAATAGCGCGGCGTTGCCTATCTGGTAGTCCGCAATGCGCTTCTCCCTAATCCTATCCACCAGCTCATTGGCCGCCGCGAAATATTCTTCGGCAAGGGAAGCAGTGTTGGCCTGCATCATGCCGCCGATGGCAAATCCGTGCGGCCCAGACCATTCATCCTCACGCGCGTGATCCCCGGTTAGCTCCTCGAAGTGTCATTCGGCGCGCTGTTTGACCCCTTATCGGCGCCGAAGGTTGACCCCGCGTATTGCCTCATCTGAGGATGTTACTTTCGCTTGACGGACGTAGCGCCGACTGTCGGCCGGTCTGAGGTTGCGTCATTGCTCGCAGGATCGGAGGGACTGGGGACGTCGCGGAGTGCCCATCACACGTAGCGGCGGCCCCAGTCCCGGGGTCAGCGGCCTGTGCCGCACCTTCAGCGGTGCGCGGGATGATCGTCTCGACTGCTTTGCGTCTGAGCGATCGCAACAAGCGCTGCACGATGGTGTGCTGTGGAGGACCGAACTGTTCGGGGCATTGTTCAGCGAGGCGACCGAGAATTGCCAGCGCGGTCAGACGGGGCTCGGCCGTCAGCCAGCGCTCGATGTTGGCGAGGTGCGGATCGAGCATTGATGGCATTCTCATGCGCTTTTTGTATGGCTTGCGCATGCGCCGATGGATGATGCGCTGCTCCCCTAGATGCAGGNCATTGCCGAGCTCCTTCGCGAACGCTGCTGCGATCTTTGTCGGCGCCGGTGGGCTTGCTGCCGCGAGCCTGCCCAATCGGGCGTCGACACGCGTGCCGAGCTCCGCCTGGGCGTCTCTCATCTCGGCCAGCAGGGCCACGGGATCGAGCGTGCGAT
>NZ_AXAP01000116.1 GCF_000472865.1 Bradyrhizobium elkanii WSM2783
GCCTCCACCCCGCGCAGACTGTCGTGACCGCTCAGTTGCGCATAGATCAGCGCCACCAGGTGATCCCAGCTCTTGAAGGACTTGTCGTAGCCATCCCCGTCCAGACCATCCACAACTGTCTGAAACCGCCGTCGACTGATCGGTTCAAGGAGCTTCCCAAAAATGCTACCGCGAAATCGCATGCTCGGCCTTCTGTGTCTCGACAACCAGAAAAGACCGATTTGCCTCGGTTTTGCCGAGCATGCACTGCGACATAGCGATTCATTCCCCGGACAGCCCTGCTCCCTATGGGAGAGGTGAGAAGAGGCAGCGCCCATGGGAACACAATTCGACCTTATCTCATCACGCTCTACGCCGGCACGATCTTGCCCGGATTGAAGATATTCTGCGGGTCGAGCGCCTTCTTCAGCGCCCGCATGGCGTCGATCGCCTCGGGCCCTAGCTCGGCTTCGAGATATTTCTGCTTGCCCTGCCCGATACCGTGCTCGCCGGTGCAGGTGCCACCCATCGCCTGCGCGCGCTCGACGAGGCGATGCATGAATTCCTCGCCGCGCGCCATCTCCTCGGCATTGTCGACGTCGCAGACCAGCGAACAGTGGAAATTGCCATCGCCGACATGACCGACGATCGGCGAGAGCAGATTGAGCCGCTTTAGATCCTCTTCGGTTTCGGTGACGCAATCGGCCAATCGCGAGATCGGCACGCAGACATCGGTCGCGACCACGCCTGAGCCGGGCCGCAGCGCCTTCACCGACCAATAGGCGTCATGCCGCGCCTGCCAGAGCTTTGTGCGGTCCTCCGGCCTGGTGGTCCAGGTGAAACCCAGCCCGCCGCATTCGGAGGCGATCTCCTTGAAGTTCTTCGATTGCTCGGCGACCTCGGCCTCGCTGCCGTGGAACTCGAGCAGCAACAGCGGCGTCTCCGGCAACGTCAGTTTCGAATAGGCGTTGCACGCCTTCACCTGCGCGGCGTTGAGCAGCTCGATGCGGGCGACGGGAATGCCGGTCTGGATCGCCAGGATCGTCGCCTGGCAGGCGCCGCGCACGGTCTCGAACGAACATGCGGCTGCCGCGATCGTCTCGGGAATGCCGCGCAATTTGATCGTAAGCTCGGAGATGATGCCGAGCGTGCCCTCGGCACCGACGAACAGGTGCGTCAGGTCATAGCCGGCGGAGGATTTCTTCGCCCGCGTGCCGGTCGTGATGATCTCGCCGTCGCCGCGCACGACCTTCAGCGCCAGCACGTTCTCCCGCATCGTGCCGTAACGCACCGCGTTGGTGCCGGAGGCGCGCGTCGAGGTCATGCCGCCGAGCGAGGCATCGGCGCCGGGGTCGATCGGGAAGAACAGGCCCTGGTCGCGCAGATGCTCGTTGAGCGCCTTCCGCGTCACGCCGGGCTCGATCACGCAATCGAGGTCTTCGGCGTGCACGGCGAGCACCCGGTTCATGTCGCGCAGATCGATGCAGATGCCGCCGGCCGGCGCATTCACCTGCCCCTCCAGCGAGGTGCCGGTGCCGAAGGCGATCACGGGAACGCGATGTTTGGCGCAGATCCGCACCACATCCTGGACGTCGGCAGTTTCCTGCGCCATCACCACGGCGTCCGGCGGCTGCGGCGGCAGCCATGTCGTGGTGTGGGCGTGCTGGTCGCGCACCGCCTGCGAGGTGATGAGGCGGTTGCCGAAGCGCGCCGCCAGCGCGTCGATCGCGGCCTTGAGGGCCGGCGGCTCCGGACGCGCCGGATTGTTCGAAATCGTAGTCGCCACGTGAAATATCCTCCCGGCTTTAGCCGACCGTGGCAAACGTTATATAACGGGTCAAGACCGCCAATCGAACTAACAGGGATGGAATAATGACGACCATTAATGCCGCCAGGGACATCAAGTTGCCCTCAGCCCCGTTTCTGTCCTCGGTGATGCAGATCGAGCCGCAATGGATCGACTATAATGGCCACCTCAACATGGCCTATTACAACGTGATGTTCGACCGCGCCATCGACGAGATCTGGCTGCAGCTCGGCATCGGCCCCGCCTACAAGAAAGAGCGCCACAGCTCGACCTTTACCGCCGAGTGCCATGTGCGCTATTTGCGCGAGGTCCATCTCGGCGATCCCGTCCAAGTGACGGTCTATCTGCTCGCTGCCGACGACAAGCGGCTGCACACCTTCGAGGAGCTGCGCCACGCGACCGAAGGCTGGCTGTCAGCTACCTCCGAAAACATGTCGCTGCATATCGACATGAACTCGCGCAAGGTCGCCCCGTTTCCATCCGATATCCGCGCCCGCATCAAGGCGATCGCGGATATCCATGCATCCATCCCCCGGCCCGAGGGCATCGGGCGCAGCGTGGCGATGCCCGCACGCTAGGCCGGGCCGCCTAGACCCTGGAGCGGCCACGCACCAGGCCGACCACTGCCGAGATCAGGAACAGGATGATGGCGATGAAGAAGATCGCCTTGGCGATCTCGATGGAGACACCGGCGATGCCGCCGAAGCCCAGGACACCCGCGATCAACGCGATGATCAAGAACGTTACGACCCAGCCTAACATGGCCAAACCCTCTGCTTTCCGTTTCCACCGGCGCGATCGATCATCGCACCAAACTCGAGGAAACAATCCGGCCCCAAAACGAAGGTTCCGGGACGGAAAACAGCGAAATTTGCTGCCGCTCACGGAACAAAACCGCGCTTTGGATGCAGCCGGGTCAGGCCTTCGCTGCTGCTGTCACACCTCCTGATAGTCGGCGGGAGCGACCCTGACGTATCCGCCGGCGCGCAGCGACTCGGGCTCGACGATCTCCTCCGCGGGAGCTGTCGGCGCGTTGCGCGCAGTCTTCCAATCGCTCTCGAATATCTGCGTGAAGTAATCACAGATGCCCGGATGAGAGAGCCACACGCCGGCCTCGCGGTTCTTGGAGACGGCGGAATCGGACCAGTTCTGCGAACTGACCAGGACATCCTGGCCATCGACCAGGATCATCTTGTTATGGCAATGCACGAAGCGGGTCGTATCGATGTATCGTATGTTCTTGCCGGCCACGAGGCCGAACTGCTGCTTTAGCAGCGCCAGGTTTTTCTTCTCGGCGTCGAGATCCTTCTTGCCGAAAACCTTGCCGAGGATGATGCGGATATCGAGCTTCTTGTTCTGCTTTCGCGCGTCCGCAATTGCCGTCAGCAATTTCTGGATGTCGGGCTGCTTGCCACGGACATATTGCTGCTCGATCAGTATCGACTTCTTTGCCGCCCGAAGCTTCCCCGGGATCACCTGCATGTAGTTGTCCGGACTGAGGACCGGCTGAACGGCAAGCGGTTTGGTGAGCTTGAAAGTCTTGCTCGGAAACAGCTTGGCGGGGATCTTCGTCGGCGCCCGCTCGATCATGAAAGCGTTGGCCGCTTCAATGGCCTGAGCCAGCGCTTCCGGTCCCGTCAGCTCGAGATTCATGTCGCTTTCGAGAATGCCGGTGAAGAACTTCGACAGTTTCCTGGAGCGGATCGCCAGGCCGGTATCACGATTGCCGGGCCGGAAGTGCGCCGGATCGCCGCCGTCCTTCACATTGAGGGGTATGCTGTTCTCGCTGTAGTTGCCGCTCTGCACGATGCACCATTCGCCATCGATGACGATCACCTTCTCGTGCGACGAGCTGAAGAAGTGCACCCGATGACTGGCGCACGATGGCGCCGGCACGCCGTCGACCCCGGCATCGTTCAGGTCGTCGAACAGCTCCTGCTCGTCCTTGCTGTCGATATCGAGCATGAGCTCGACCTTGACGCCGCGCGCGAGCGCATCCAGCACGAGCTGCTTGATATACTCGGCCGAAAAGTCATAGATGCCGATCAGGATCGACTTCTTCGCATTGTCAAAGAGCTTCTTGGTCACCGCGAAAGTCGAATCCGGGGAGCAATAGGCGATGATTTCCTGATCGACGTCGACCGCGGGAACCTTGATCTTCTCGTATGCTTCGAGATCGCAGTTGCGCGGAACCATTTCCGGCATGAAGACGTCGGTCCGCACCGGCACCACGCGATCGCCTTCGGCCCGAACGCTCTGCGGTTCGGCAAGAAACGGCCCACGATGCTTGAGCATCGATTGGCGCAATACGAAGCTCGGCATTTTATCCCCCCAATGTTTGCGAGAATCATTCCGGTTTGAAAGGCTCGCTCCTGACGCAGACCAGCGGCACCTGGACGTCGCCCTTTTCCGTCGCGACGGTCAGCGCGGGAGGCAGCGTCACGTTGGCTTCCGGAGCGACATGCGCGACGACGACCCAGCCGCGCTTGCCGTGATCCTTCCCCGCCTCCACGCCGATTGCGTGGGCGCCGCATTTCAGCAGCTCGCGACTGTTGAGTTCGCGCGCCTTGTTGGCCTGTTGCTCGTTCGCCATCACCAATCCGCATGGCCGGTCCGCTTCTCATGCTTTCACGAAGCGGAACTTCAGCGCCTTCATGACCTCGGCAATCGGATTAAAGATACTCGCGCTACCCGACCCGGCAAAGTGCAGACCGACGATCTTCTTGCTTGCCTTGTCGACGATGATTGCGCCGGAATCGCCGGGCTTCGAATAATGCGTGCACTTCACCTGGTCCAGGAAGCCGATCTTGCCGACGCCCGGATAGGGCATGACGATCCTGAAGTGGACGTCCTGGACTTCGCCATCGGCATCTTCCGACGTCCGTCCGCGCGTGACGATCTTCATCCCGCGCACCGGATTGGTGGTCGCAAAAGGAGAAGCCGCTCCGCGTATGGAGAAATCTATCTTGTCGAGAAAGTCCTGATCGATCTCGGCGAGAGCCGCATCCACGCGGTTGAGAAAATCGTCACCGGTCTTGAACTTCAGGATAGCGGATAATGTCGCGACGACCTGATCCCTGCCGCCATTGTCGGACTCGCCGGGAAAGACGATCTTGTCGCCGACCTTCCCCAATCCGCTCTTGGCAAGCACGTGGGAATTGCTGAGCACGAACAGCTTCTTCCCCTTCTTGACGATCGCCCCAAGGGTTCCCGTATCCGTCAGATTTCCGATGCTATAGCCGCTGAGCAGCGGCGACCTCTGCTTGTTGACCTGGGGACGAACCCTTCCGATCGCCTGGACATCGGTGAATACTGCCTTGCGGCCCGGCACACTCAGAACGGGAGGGATCATCTTCTGGCTCTTCATCCGGCTCTTGGCGACCTTCTTTTCGACGTAGAAGCAGACGCTCAGTTCGCCGGTGTCTTTCTTCTCGGTGATCTTGTCCGCAATTCCGATACCGACGATGTTGGGATCTTCGAAGATGGTCCGCACGCGCTCAACATGCCTTGCCTCGAGCAGCCCCAAGGATTCCGGCCGGGCGCTCTTCTCGCCGCTGACCAGGTTGAGCGCATCAAGCAGTTCCTTCGGAGTATCGTTCCTTGCCATGACGCCTCCCCCAGAGATGCAAGCCAACGAATTCAACAATCTTGAGTTGAGATTCGCATTTTGGCAAGCCTACGCGCCCGCCAGTCAATCGAATCTTGATGAAACTATTGCGATCCCGGCTGGCGTTTTGGCGACGCCCGTGGCACGCCGAAAGCGCGCCTTTTATTGGCCATGCTGCCCTCGCAAATCGGCGGCGCGAATGCCATGTTATCGACTTGAGAATCAAGGACTTCGTTATTGACTGATCTGCGCAAGCCCCTGCCACATGCCCCTGCTCCGGCGGCCTCACCCGTGCCCGGCGGCATCGGTGCGCGCGCCCGTGCGGCAGCAGGCCCGCAATATCTCGCAGGGCTCAATCCGGAGCAGCGCGAGGCAGTGGAGACGCTGGACGGTCCTGTGCTGGTTCTAGCCGGCGCCGGCACTGGCAAGACGCGGGTCTTGACCACCCGCATCGCCCATATCCTGAGCCAGGGCCGCGCGCGGCCGCACGAGATCCTGTCGGTGACCTTCACCAACAAGGCGGCGCGCGAGATGAAGCTGCGGCTCGGCCAGATGCTGGGCCAGGCGGTCGAAGGCATGCCGTGGCTCGGCACCTTCCACTCGATCGCCGGCCGCATCCTGCGCATCCATGCCGAGCTGGTGCAGCTCAAATCCAACTTCACCGTGCTCGATGTCGACGACCAGGTGCGGCTGTTGAAGCAACTGCTGCAGGCGGAGAACATCGACGACAAGCGCTGGCCGGCGCGCATGCTGGCCGGACTGATCGACACCTGGAAGAACCGCGGCCTGACGCCGTCGCAGGTGCCGGCCGGCGAAGCGGCGAGCTTCGCCAACGGCAAGGGCGGCAAGCTCTATGCGAGCTATCAGGAACGGCTGAAGATCCTCAACGCCGCCGATTTCGGCGATCTCCTGCTCGAGAACATCCGCCTGTTCCGCGAGAACCCGGATGTGCTCAGGCAATACCAGAGCCGCTTCAAGTTCATCCTGGTCGACGAATATCAGGACACCAACGTCGCGCAGTATCTTTGGCTGCGGCTGCTCTCGCAGGCGCCGTCGCCCCAATCGTCATTGCCGGGCTTGACCCGGCAATCCATCGCGTCTTCACAAGATGGATCTCCGGGTCACGACGCTGCGCGTCGGCCCGGTGATGACGAAGATGCGGCTGCGGCACCCACTTCCCCACCCAAGAACATCTGCTGCGTCGGCGACGACGACCAGTCGATCTACGGCTGGCGTGGTGCCGAGGTCGACAACATCCTGCGCTTCGAGCACGATTTTCCCGGCGCGAAAGTCATTCGGCTCGAGCGCAACTATCGCTCGACCGGCCATATACTCGCCGCCGCCTCGCATCTGATCGCGCACAATGAAGGCCGGCTCGGCAAGACCCTGCGCACCGAGGACCAGGATGGCGAAAAGGTCACCGTCACCGGTTCCTGGGATTCGGAAGAGGAAGCGCGCGGGATCGGCGAGGAGATCGAGGATCTGCAGCGCGCCGGCGAGAATTTGAACGAGATCGCGATCCTGGTGCGCGCCTCGTTCCAGATGCGCGAGTTTGAAGATCGCTTCGTCACGCTCGGCCTGCAATATCGCGTGATCGGCGGCCCGCGCTTCTATGAGCGTGCCGAAATCCGCGATGCGCTGGCTTACCTGCGCACGATCAACTCGCCGGCCGACGATCTCGCCTTCGAGCGCATCATCAATGTGCCGAAGCGCGGGCTCGGCGATGCCACCGTGCAGCTCCTGCACGATCACGCCCGCAAGCGCCGCATTCCGCTGTTTGAGGCGGCGCGCGCCGTGGCGGAGACTGACGAATTGAAACCGAAAGCGCGCGGGAGCTTGCGCGGTGTCGTGCAGCAATTCGACCGCTGGCGGGCGCAGAGCGAGGTGACCTCGCATACGGAGTTGGCCGAGATCGTGCTCGACGAGAGCGGCTACACCGAGATGTGGCAGAAGGACCGCTCGGCGGACGCCGCCGGCAGGCTCGACAATCTCAAGGAGCTCATTCGCTCGATGGAGGAGTTCGAGAACCTGCAAGGCTTCCTCGAGCACATCTCGCTGGTGATGGACCGCGACGGCGAAGCCGGCGACGAAGCGGTGTCGCTGATGACGCTGCACTCAGCGAAGGGCCTGGAGTTCGACAACGTCTTCCTGCCCGGCTGGGAGGAAGGCCTGTTTCCAAGCCAGCGCACGCTCGACGAGCAGGGCCGCGCGGGCCTCGAGGAAGAGCGCCGCCTCGCCCATGTCGGGCTGACGCGTGCCCGGCGCCGCGCGAAAATCTATTTCGCCACCAACCGCCGCATCCACGGCACCTGGTCGACCACGATCCCCTCGCGCTTCCTCGACGAATTGCCGGCGCATAATGTCGAGATCACGGAATCCAAGGGCGGCTCCGGCTGGGGCGGCGCCGGCGGCTACGGCCCCTCGCGCTTCGACAATGTCGAAGCCTTCGGCTCGAGCTACACAACGCCTGGCTGGCAACGCGCCCAGGCCAACCGCGCCCGCAACCAGAACCGCGGCGGCGGCTCGCGCGGCGGATTCGACGAGGAGCAATCGCCCTTCGGCGGCTTCGGCCGCAACAAGCGCGCACCGGTGGTGATCGAAGGCGAGCTGGTCGCGAAATCCACCGGCACGGTTTCGGAATTCTCGCTCGATGACCGCGTGTTCCACCAGAAATTCGGCTACGGCCATGTGGTGAAGATCGACGGCAACAAGCTCACCATCGCCTTCGAGAAGGCGGGCGAGAAAAAGGTGGTCGATAGTTTCGTGGAGCGGGTGTAGGAGAGTGTCCTGCGGGTCGCGCACTTAATGCCGGCAGACAGGCCGTAGGGTCTACATGATCCACAGAGGGTTTTCATGTTGACCAACAGCCGCGAGATCATACGCCGCCTGGAGCGGGAAGGATGGGTACTTGTTCGCGTTACCGGTTCGCACCACGTGTTCAAGAATCCCATATCCGGCGAAACGCTGGTCATTCCGCACCCGAAGAAGGACTTGGGGAAAGGATTGGTGCGCGCCATCTATAAAGGTGCAGGGTGGAAGCCCGATTGAGGTTAGCCATGGCTCACTACGTCGCGATTGTTGAGGATGCCGGACCTGAGCACAGTGTTGGTGTCTGGTTTCCGGATCTGCCCGGCTGCACTTCCGGCGGGGATGATATCGATGAAGCCTTGCGCAATGCGCCGGAGGCTTTGCAGCTCTATGCGGAAAGCCTTGAAAATGACGGCAAGTCGCTGCCGCATCCGCGAACACTGACCGAACTGAGGGCCGATCCGGAGATCGCGAACGACATAAAGACCTACATGGTCGCCCTGATTGAACTACCCGCGCGCGCTCACGCGGCGGAGTGAACTGATCGTCGTTTCGACGGATTGCAGAACCCGCCAAGTGTACCTATGTACTCGCCGCCCCTCCTCTCGCGCGGCGCAACGTCGCGTTCCCTGTCACATTTCCTGCCAGCTCGTCACCACCAGCCATGTCACCGATCATTTCCGTTTCCAATCTCTCAAAGGTCTATGGCTCAGGCTTCAAGGCGCTGAACAACATCAATCTCGATATCCGGCGCGGCGAGATTTTTGCCCTGCTCGGGCCGAACGGCGCCGGCAAGACGACGCTGATCAGCATCATCTGCGGCATCGCCAATCCGAGTGAAGGCAATGTCTCGGTCGACGGCCACGACATCATCAAGTCGTACCGCGCGGCACGCTCGATGATCGGCCTCGTGCCGCAGGAACTGCACACCGATTCCTTTGAATCGGTATGGGCGACCGTGAGCTTCAGCCGCGGCCTGTTCGGCAAACCGAAGAATCCCGCTCATATCGAGAAGGTGCTGAAGGATCTCTCGCTGTGGGAGAAGAAGGATTCCAAGATCATCACGCTGTCGGGCGGCATGAAGCGCCGCGTGATGATCGCAAAGGCGCTGTCGCACGAGCCGCAGATACTATTCCTTGACGAGCCGACCGCGGGCGTCGACGTCGAGTTGCGTAAGGGCATGTGGGAGGTGGTGCGGACGCTGCGGGATGCCGGCGTCACCATCATCCTGACCACGCATTACATCGAGGAAGCCGAGGAGATGGCCGACCGCATCGGCGTCATCAACAAGGGCGAGATCATCCTGGTCGAGGACAAGGCCAAGCTGATGGAGAAGCTCGGCAGGAAGCAGCTCAAGCTGCATCTGGCGCACAGGATCGACGCCGTTCCGCCGGCGCTTGCGCCCTATCATCTCGTGCTGTCGGAAGGCGGCACCGAGCTGGTCTACGATTACGACACCGCGGGCGAACGCACCGGCATCACCAGCCTGCTCGGCGATCTCCGCAATGCCGGGATCCGTTTCTCCGACCTCGAGACCAGCCAGTCTTCGCTCGAAGACATCTTCGTCAGCCTGGTGAGAGCGCCATGAACTATCGAGCGATCCGCGCAATCTATTTGTTCGAAATGGCGCGCACCTGGCGCACGCTGTTGCAGAGCATCGTCTCGCCTGTGGTGTCGACCTCGCTTTATTTCGTGGTGTTCGGCGCCGCGATCGGCTCGCGCATCACGGAGGTCGAAGGCGTCAGCTACGGCACCTTCATCGTGCCTGGGCTCGTGATGCTGTCGGTGCTGACGCAGAGCATCGCCAATGCATCCTTCGGCATCTATTTCCCGAAATTCGTCGGCACGATCTATGAAATCCTCTCGGCGCCGATCTCCTATTTCGAGATCATCATCGGCTATGTCGGGGCGGCCGCGACCAAATCGATCGTCCTCGGGCTCATCATCATGGCGACGGCCGGATTGTTCGTGCCGCTGCACATCAATCACCCGATCTGGATGCTGACCTTCCTGGTGCTGACCGCCGTCACCTTCAGCCTGTTCGGCTTCATTATCGGCATCTGGGCCGATGGATTCGAGAAGCTGCAGATGATCCCGATGCTGGTGGTGACGCCGCTGACGTTCCTGGGCGGCAGCTTCTATTCCGTGAACATGCTCCCCTCGGGCTGGCGCACCATCACCCTGCTCAACCCCGTGGTCTACCTGATCTCCGGCTTCCGCTGGAGCTTCTATGGGATCGCCGATGTCGGCGTCGGCCTGAGCCTCGGCATGACCCTGGGCTTCCTCGCCACCTGCCTGGCAATCGTCTGGTGGATCTTCAGGACGGGCTACCGGCTCAAACGTTGATCGCCTCGCGGTCATTTCGGGGCATGCGAAGCATGAACCCAGAATCCAGAGATTGCGGTGCGAGATTCTCCGCAAGTGCACATCGTAGTTCGCGCTCACGCGCGCCCCGGAATGACGATGTCCCTCACGATGATCAGCGATAGCAGCGGAAATGGCCGGAGCGGGTGTAGTAGCCGCGGCAGCGATGGCCACGGTGCCAACCGCGATTGGGCAGGCCGAGCACGCCGTTGACCGCACCCACGGCACCGCCGACGCCGGCTCCAACCGCCCCCCCAACCACGCCGCCGACCGGACCGGCGATCCGATTGCCCTCGTAGGCTCCCTGGTGCGCGCCGCGCACGATACCCTGGGCATGTCCCAGATGAGGCATCGCAAGCAATGCAAGGATGATGGCGGCGGCCGCAAGCACGAGCCGCGCCGGCGTGACATCAGGCAGCGCCAGCGTCTTGACCTTGGTCTTCTTCATCACAATTCCCAAAAATGCACGGCAAATTGTACCGTCAGGCGGGAGTGTGAAACGCCCTTGCGGCCAAATGGTTGCGCGTCTGTGACGAATTCGAGTCGTGTGCTCACACTCGCGAAAAAGTCAGCAGGCCAGCGTTGGATTTCTCCGACGACACCTTGCTTGCGCCGCTCGTTATATTAACGATGCATGGCCGGGCTACTGGAACCCGAGCCGGATTCCGGGCATAGTGCTTGCCGGGGACGGAGAACCGCGGCGCTGCAATGTTAGGCCTGGAGGGCCAAAGTAAGATGCGTACGTTCCTCGTTGCTTTCACCGCCCTGACGCTGGCTTTTGCCGGCGCCGCACAGGCCAAAGTCGCCATCACCGTCGACAAGGATAACCAGCAGATGACCGTCGCGGTCGACGGCGTTGAGCGGTATCGCTGGCCGGTCTCGACCGGCATCCCCTCCTACGAGACGCCGAACGGCAGCTTCCGCACTTTCCGCATGGAGGAAGACCACTACTCCAAGGAATTCGACGACGCGCCGATGCCGCACTCGATCTTCTTCACCAAGATCGGGCACGCGATTCACGGCACCGATTCCGTCAACCGCCTCGGCAGCCCCGCCTCGCATGGCTGCGTGCGATTGTCGCGCGAACATGCAGCCACGCTCTACGCCCTGGTACAGGAGCAAGGCGTGCTCAACGCCACGGTGACGCTGACCGGCTCCTCGCAGGTGGCGCTCGCGCGTAATCCGAAACGCGGCAACACCGCGGTCGCCCGCCGCGCGCCGCAGCCATATGACCAGCAATATGACGCTGTTGCCGGCGATCCTGTGATGATCTCACCGCAACAGCAGCAGCAATTGCCGCAGGCCCGTGCCGACGACGGCTACATCTATCCGGCCGACGGCAGCTCCAATGCGCAGGTGTATCCGGCGCCGCGCAGCCGCCGCGTCTATGATACGCAGACCTATTATCGCCAACCGCAACAACCGCAGCAATATTCCGACCGCTACGCGCCGGCGCCGCAAGGCTATTACTATCCGCCGCGGCCGCGCGGGTTCTTCACTTACCAGGACTGACCAGCGCCGAGTTGGTCGGCACGACAGAGCGGGATGGCTGCGTCATCCCGCTCTTTTTCCTTCTGCGCCCAATTTCCATGCCTAATCTTTGCCTGTGCGCGAACGCCTCGCATTCCCCTGAAACTCCGCTTTACGCCAATGCGATCCTGCACGTCCGGATCGTGCATGATCCTCATCAACACGCCTGCGTGAGCCCAAATTGACAACGACCGCCGTGTCCGTATTGTGTCTAGTTGTTTCCCTGGATTTCCCATGACACAAGAAGAAATTTCCGGTTTTTGCGTGGATTCGCTTGCAAAAGTGCTGCGGATCGCCAAGGACCGGATCAAGACCGATACCAAGTTCAACCGGCTCGGGCTCGATTCGGCGATGGTTGTCTATGTCATGATGGAACTCGAGGAGAAGCTCGATCTCGAGCTTTCGACCGACGATTTCTACGACTATCCGACCGTCGACGCGCTGTCGCGTTACCTCGCTGAAAAGCTCGCAGCCCGCTCCGCTGCCTGACCCCTAATCGTCGCCGGATATCATTGACCAAGATGGAGACGTTTTCCTCGCTGGTGGCGCTGCTGGCAAAGCGGGCGGAAACGCAGCCCGATGCGCGCGCCTACATCTTCCTCTCCGACCGCGGGGCGGAGGAAGCCATCCTCACCTTCCGCGAGCTGCATGACGCTGCCCGCGCGCTGGCGGCGCGGCTTGGCGAAGTCACCCGGCCGGGCGATCGCGCGATGCTGGTGTTTCCGCCCGGTCTCGAATTCGTCGTCGCCTTCTTCGGCTGCCTGATCGCGCGTGTGATCGCAGTGCCGATGATGATGCCGCGGCGGCAGAGTGCGCGCGACTCCAGCGCCGCGATCATGGCCAATTGCGAACCTGCAATCGCGCTCACCAGTTCGGCCTTCGCCATCCGCGGCGATCTGCAGGAGCGGTTTTCGCGCGAAGGCCTGCAGTGGCTGGCCGTCGATCTCGACACGACGCCGGCGCAGCCTGCGGCCGATCTGCCGCTTCCAGCGCGAGAGGATATCGCCTTCCTGCAATACACCTCGGGCTCGACGTCCGAGCCCAAGGGCGTCGCCGTCAGCCACGGCAACCTGCTCGCCAATCTCGAGATGATCCGCATCTCGCTCGGCAACACCGAGCAATCGACCTATGTCAATTGGGTGCCTCTCTATCACGACATGGGGCTGATCCTGAACACGCTGGAGGCGCTCTATGTCGGAGCGCTCTGCGTGCTGATGGCGCCGAACGCCTTCACCCAGCGCCCACTCAACTGGCTGCGCGCGATCAGCGACTATCGCGCCGAGGTCGCCTGCTGCCCGAATTTCGGCTACGACCTCTGCGTCAGCCGCTATCGCGCCGAGCAGATGCAGGGCGTCAATCTCTCCTCCTGGAAGATCGCGCTCAACGGCGCCGAGCCGGTGCACGCCGAGACGATCAAGCAATTCATCGAGACCTTCGCCGCTCACGGCTTCGATCCCCGCGCCACCTTTCCGGCCTATGGTATGGCGGAAGCGACGCTCTTGATCTCCGGCGGCAGCCGCGGCGCCGGCCATGTGACGCGCGACGTTAGCCGCGCCGCGCTGCAGGCGCATCGGGCCGAAGCGCCGGCTGATGCGGCGGATAGCCAGACGCTGGTCGGCTGCGGCCGCGCGCTCGAAGGCGAGCGGATCGCGATCGTCGATCCCGACACCTGCGCGCGCCTGCCCGTGGACCAAGTCGGCGAGGTCTGGGTCAACGGTGCCAACGTCGCGGGCGCCTATTGGAAGAATCCGGAAGCGACCCGGACCGGCCTGCACGCGCGCATCGCGGGCGATGACGACGGCGCGAACTGGCTGCGCACCGGCGACCTCGGCTTCCTGGATCGGACGGGTGAAGTCTTCATCACCGGACGGATCAAGGACTTGATCATCGTCCGCGGCATCAACCACTATCCGCAGGATCTCGAGCGCACGGTGCAGGCGGCACATGCCGCGCTGCGGGCCAATTGCGGCGCGGCGTTCTCCGTCAGCGACGAGCACGGCGACGAAACGCTTGTCGTCGTGCAGGAGGTCGAGCGCACCGAGCGCAACCGCATCGACGGCGCCGAAATGAAGGGCCTGATCCGCGAGCACGTCACCGACCAGCACGAATTGTTCGCGCGCCATATCGTGTTGATCCGGCCGGGCACGCTGCCGAAGACCACCAGCGGCAAGATCCAGCGCAGCCTGGCGCGCCGGCTGTGGTCCGAAGGCCGGTTCGAAGATCTCGCCGCCGACGCGGATTGATCAAAAGTCGATCTTCGCCGCTTCGCCATCGCGGATACTGGCGACGATGCCCTCCTGTATCTTGCTAGCGATGCTCGGGCGGTAGTGGATGAAATCGGCAAAATTCGCGCGGTCGCGGGTCAGCGCGTTGTCGATGCGGTAGTTGATGAAATTGCTGTTCGGCCGGCCGGCCACGACGCGCTTCAGAGCCGCGTTGCACGCCTCACGGTCCGCCGCAGCGGGCGTGCCGGGCTGCGGCATCTTGCTTTGCAGGGTCGGCGGCACGACGATGACGACGCTGGTCTCGGCTGGAAGCTTCTTGACCGCCGCATCGAGCCGCGCGACCTCGGGAAGCGTCTCGCGCTCCGCGACGGTGGTCGCAGGCGGCGGATCGCGCGGCGGACTGATTTCGCGGAAGGTGCCGGGCAGCCAGATGTCCTCGTAGCTGAAGAAGCCGGTGGGGTCCCTGCGCTGATGCCAGCCGAGGCCGATCGAGAGCCGTTGGAACGTGCGCTCGATCGTCGTCCATGACAGCAGGTGTGTCGCATAAGGGAGAGAGCTTTCGCCATAGAGCCAATCGGGGAAGGTGCCCGGCGGCGACTGGATGGGGACGTGATGGCACCACCAGGGATCAACGACGAACACCAGTGCGCGCACCCGCTTGTGATGCCGCAGGAAGAAATCGAGCAGCATGAGCTGCTCGTGCGGATTGCCGCCAGTCATGTAGAGCTGCACGAAGTTCAGGCCGGTCGCCTTCGACAACTCCGTCGGTTCAAGCATCTGCGCGGTCGAATTGCCGATGATGGCGGAATCGAAATTCGGATCGCGCGCGCGGCTTGCCGCAGACGTGAGCGTGTTCCGATCGTCGACGCCGTCGATGCCGAGAAAGCCGAACTTTCCGGTGTCATAGGGATCGACCAGGATCATCAGCGCGTAGAGCAGCAGCAAGCCGCCAACCAGCGTACCGACACAGTTGGCCAGACATCGGCTCCATTCGGGCGACGTGTCAGAACTGGTAGTAAGCGAAGCCACGAACGTTCCCTTCTCCGAGCAAGATCAGGATGACCAACAGACCGAGGCCGGCGACCACGCCGAGCCAGGGTCGCGGCCGCTGCATCACGCGTTCGACGATGTCCTGGGTCGCCGGCAGCAGGAAGGCCATCAGCGGAACGACCACGAGCGGCCACAGATGCTTCCCCTCCGACAGATTGGGCGGAACGGCGAGGCCGTGGAAGATGTTCAACGCCGCATCGAGCGTTCCGGCGCGGAAGAACACGCCGGTAAGCAGCACGAACATCACCGTCAACGCCCATCCGGCGAGCGCGGGCATTCGCGGCCCATAGCGGCGCCACAGCGAGCAGACCACCAGCGCCAGGCCATGCAACGTGCCCCACAGCACGAAGGTCCAGCTCGCACCGTGCCAAAGGCCGCACAGCGCCATGGTCAGCACCATCACCGCGAAATATTGCAGTTGGTAGAAGCGCCGCGGCACCATGCGCTTGTTGGCGAGCGGAAAGAACAGGTATTCGCGCAGGAACGTCATCAAGGTGATGTGCCAGCGCTGCCAGAAATCCTGGATGCTGGTGGAGCGGAACGGCGCATCGAAATTGTACGGCAGCTTGACGCCGAACAACAGGCCGAGCCCGACCGCGATGTCGGAATAGCCGGCGAAGTCGTAGAGGATCTGGATGCCGAAGGCGAGCGCGAGCCATGCGTCGCCATTGCTCACCGGCCCTTCAAGCGCCCGCGCATAGATCGGATCGATCAGCCGCGCAATACGGTCGCCAAGCAGGATCTTTTCGACAAGCCCGATCAGAATGAAGGCGATTCCGATGCAGAATTGGCGCTGCCAGCCCGGCGCATAGACTGTCTTGCCGAACTGCTCCATCACCTGCGACCAGCGCACCAGCGGTCCGGCCAGCGCCTGCGGGAAGAAGGAGATGTAAAGCGCGTAGCGGTTCAGTGAATAGGTCGGCGCCTTTCCCTTGCGCAGATCGACCAGATACATGATGTGGTGGAAGGTGAAGAAGGAGATGCCGAGCGGCAGCACGATGTCGAGCACCGGCATCGGCCGGCCGAGCGCAAGGCCGATATTGTAGACGAGGAAGTTGGCGTATTTGAACCAGCCGAGGACGCCGAGATTGGCAACGATCGCAACGGTGATGATCCACGGCATCTTGGTCCTGGCATAGGTCATCGCCGCAATCCAGTTGATCAGGATCGACAGGATCAGCAGCAGGACGAAGGGCGGATTGCCGTAGGCGTAGAACACCAGCGACATCGCAACGAGCGTCCAGATCCGCCACTGCGGATGCGGATCGACAAATCGATAGATCAGGATTGCCGCCGGCAGGAAGCCCAGCAGGAAGGGGTAGTCGTTGAACAGCATCAGCCGGCAATCTCAGGCATGACCCGGGTTACTCACCTTATCCGCCGGAAGCCGACGACTATCCGTGCTCGAGCTCGGCCACGTCGGACGCCGGCTCGTGCAGCCGGCGCAGCGCGATCTTCTCCGCACTCGGCACCTTGACGTTCCAGGCCAGTCCCAGCGCGGCAAGCACTCGGATGAAGAGATAGCCGGGATCGAATTCGAACCATCGCAACCCGAACGCCGCCGAATAAGGAAAGGCATGGTGATTGTTGTGCCACCCCTCGCCCCACGCCAACCATGCCATTACGCCGAGATTGCGGCTGTTGTCACCCCGGGTGCGGTAGGGACGTTCACCGAATGTGTGCATGACGGAGTTGATCGCCGACATCGCCTGTTCGACCGCGAACATGCGCACCACGCCGCCCCAGAGGAACCCGGCCACCGCGCCCCACAGGCTGCCGGCGACCAACCCGCCAATGGCGGTCGGGATCAACAGCCCCACCAGCACCCAGGCATAGTAGTAGCTGTTGACCCGGACCAGCACCGGCTGCGCCATCAGGTCCGGAACGTAATGGGCGACATTCGGATAATCATGCTCGATCATCCAGGTCAAATGCGCATGCAGGAAGCCGCGCAGACGGCCGAGGAAGCTCCCGCCATGCAGATTGGGCGAATGCAGGTCGCCCTCGTGATCGCTGAGTTCGTGGTGGCGACGATGCATGGCGGCCCAGGATACCATCGACCCCCGCCCGGCCATCGAGCCCATGATGATCAGCATCGCGCTCACGGCTGTCCCGGTTGTGAAGGCGCGGTGCGTGAACAACCGGTGATAGCCGACGGTGAGGCCGAGGCCTGTGACCAGCCACATCGCGAAGAACAGGCTGATTTCGAGCGCCCCGATCGGGCGATAGAACAGGGCGCCAAGCGCGATCAATGTCCCGATGAATGGCAATACATCGAACAGAATAAAATGCTGCCACTGCAATCGATGAAAATGCCGGCTCCGGATAATCCGATGGTCGCGCATGAATAATGGAACAATTGGGAAACAAGTTCCATCAGTACAGAGTCGGCCCCCCGCCCGCAACCATTGCGACGGATTTGCCCTGCAGTTCGCGAACGCGGTCGGCGGGTGTTGCAAAAATATCGAGCTCACTACTCGCCGTCGCGCAATCGCCGGTAAACCGCGCCCAGGATGTTGGAATAGTCGTCGGTCCAGACCCGCTGCTTTTCATCGGCCTCGGTTTCGGTCCACGAGTCGGACGAGGCGAGCTTGCCGACATCGGCCTCCTTGCGGGCGGAGATCACGACCGAGGTCGAGAAAATGTACTCGCTGTCACGGCCGGAATCCTCGCTGTAGACCCAGCTCTTGAGGTCGTTGGCCTCGGCGATGCCGACCACGACGCTGGAAAGCTCGAGGTGGCGGTTGGAGATGTGCATCACCACCGCGCCCTGCGGCGCCAGCTTGGCCTTGTAGATCGCCATCGCCTCCTCCGTCGCCAGATGGATCGGGATCGCGTCGGACGAATAGGCATCGACGATGATGAGGTCGTAGATGCCATCAGGCTCGCGAGCGAAGGTGAGCCTGGCATCGCCGATCACCGGCTTCAGGTCAGGGGCGCAATTCTGGATGTAGGTGAAATATTTCGGATCGCGCGCGGTATCGACCATGGTCTGGTCGATCTCGAAGAACTTCCATTGTTCGCCCGGCTCTGCGGCGCAGGTGAGCGTGCCTGAGCCGAGTCCGATCACGGCCACCTTAAGCGGAGCGCCCTTGCGCTCGCGCATCGCCGTGATCGC
Source organism: Bradyrhizobium elkanii WSM2783 (assembly GCF_000472865.1). GTDB lineage: Bacteria > Pseudomonadota > Alphaproteobacteria > Rhizobiales > Xanthobacteraceae > Bradyrhizobium > Bradyrhizobium elkanii_A. The sequence continues at coordinate 18,489 of NZ_AXAP01000116.1, forward strand.
CTGTCCGATGCCGCCGTCCTTGTGATAGTACGTAATGGGTTCGGGCCGGCCGGTTGCTGGCGTGCCGTTGTCGTTCTTGAAGCGCTCGGCGCCGTGAATGGTGGTGCCGTGCATCAGCACGTGATATTGGCCGTTCGGCGTCACCACGATCTTGTGCACCCCGAAGAAGCTGCGCACGGTCTCGACCCGGCCGTTATCGGAGGGGTAGGCGCGCAACAGCAGCAGCGCCACCACGACGGTCGCGAAGATCTTCCAGCGGCTCGCGTTGAGCGTAAGCGCCAGCAGCGCCGAGAGCACGCCGACCGCGCCGATCACCCACGACCGCCGCTCGTCCAACCAGTTGAACAGCGTCCCGGTTGAATAGGACGGCACGATCAGCGCGACCGCGAGCACGGCAAGGAACGGCCAGTACCAGGCACTCCAGCGCGGCAGCCGCTCTCCCCCGCCGGACGGCCGGCACAGCGCGGCGAGCGCCAGCAGGATCGGGTATTCCGCCACCCAGGAGAAGGCAAACGGCGCGATCAGGCCTGCGAACAGGCCGCCGACCATGCCGCCGAACGACAGCGCCACGTAGAAGCCGGTGAGGTATTTTGCTGCCGGCCGGGTCCGCGCCAATTCGCCATGGCAGGCCATCGCGATGATGAAAAAGGCGAGCTGGTGACCGCCCAGCGTCAGCAGCAGACTCTGTTCGCCACCAACCGCAAGCAGGATGACGACGCACGCAATTGCGATTGGCTGCGCGCGCAGCATGAACTCATGCGAAAACAGCGGGCGCGACTGGAACACCAGCACCCAGGTCAAGAGGTAAAGCGACAGCGGCAAGACCCAGAGCAGCGGCGCTGCCGCAACATCGGTCGAGATGTGCGCGGTCACGGCGATCAGAAGGCCCGAAGGCACCGCGGCAAGGAAGATCCAGCGCAAACGCAACAGCCAGGAGGGTGCCGGCGCATCGGCATCATCGACCGGCAAATTCAGCGCCGCCGCGCTCGCGGACGAACGCATCAACAGCACGCCGCAACCCGCGATCAAGAGGATCAGCAGGCCATAACCGCCGGTCCAGATCAGGTTTTGCGTGCGCAGCGTGAACATCGGCTCCAGCAGCACCGGATAGGACAGCAGCGCGAGAAAGCTGCCGATGTTCGAAGACGCATAAAGGAAGTACGGATCCGGACCGTTGGGATGGCCGGTGCGTACAAACCAGGCCTGCAGCAGCGGGTTGTTGGCGGCGAGCGCGAAGAACGGCAGGCCGATCGAGACCGCGAACAGGCCAAGCAACCAGAACGCGTAACCTGAGGTCGGTGGATCGCCCCAGCCGCTCTGGATCGCGAGCGGCAGCGTCAGCATGGCCGCGACCAAAAGCAAGAGATGCACCGCGACCGGAGCCGCGCGGCTCTTCAGCTTCATCAAATAGTGCGCGTAGGCGTAGCCCGCGAGCAGCAGCGACTGGAAGAACACCATCGCCACCGACCACACCGCCGGTGAGCCGCCGAGCCGCGGCAGCACCATCTTGGTGAACAGCGGCTGCACCGAGAACAACAGGAGCGCGCTGACGAAGATCGCGGTGGTGTAGACGATCAACACCAGCCGGTTTCGCGCGGCGGACGGCTTGGAAATCATGAAAGCTCCGGCTTGGGCCCGGCGGACGCCGGCGGCGAGATTTCCGGCGCATGCACGCCAGAGGTTTCAATTGAGCATATGACGGCATGGCCGGCAATGTAACCCGGTCACGTGGACTTGACGATATGCCAGTGCGGAGCGACGGAACGAATGATGGGTTTCGCTCTACCCATCCTACGATTCTGTAAACCTCGCACGGCTGTCGTCCCCGCGAAAGCGGGGACCCATAACCACAGGGAGGCGTTGTGGTGCGAGCAAGCAGTTGCAGCGGAGCAAACAATAAATGCCTGTGGTTATGGGTCCCGGGTCCCGGCTACGCCCAAGGGCTTCGCCGCGGCGCGCAAGCCCGGGACGACGTGGGGTGAGGTTCGGATTCAAATTGCAAACAGCAGTGGGGATGCGAGTCCGCGTTCTCGCGGCGCATTGCGCCCGAGGTTTGCGTTCGTTTCACCCTCTCATCGAACAGAGGGCGCAGGGAAAGCCGGGTGCTGGTTGCACCCGTGGGTCCCGTGCAGCAAAAAGCACGGGGGTAGGACCACAGGTTCAACCGAAGCATTCCGGCTTTCCCTGCGCGATGGTGTTACGGTTTCCTTCGCGCTCTCCCCGGTGACCGGGCTTTCTTGCCACCGTCGTCCGCGGCAGCTCTTGCTGCTCGCGAGCTTAGCGCCAGCGTCGGGGCGCCAGGACCACACGACTTCGCCGTCCGCTGGTGTTGCGTTCGTCTCTCGCAATACCTGCGTCCACCGCATCTCACCGCAACGTTCGTG
>NZ_AXAP01000117.1 GCF_000472865.1 Bradyrhizobium elkanii WSM2783
GGGCCGCGGCTTGTCCTCCAAGCCCGCAAGCCCTTCATCCGCAAAGCGATGCCGCCAATGGCTGACGATCCGCGGCTGCACGCCGACTGTCTTGGCTATCGCACGCGTGCTGCAGCCTTCCGCGGCCAATAGAACAATCCGGGCACGCTTCAGATCACGCTGTAACGTTCGCGGCGAGCGGCACCGGGCTTCTAGCTCCAGACGCTCCTTCCGCGAAACGCGGACTTCTCTTGCTTCGGGAATCATCCCGATCTTGAATCACGACTCACGTTCTATGAAAGTGGGTACCTAGTGTAGATCTGAATTGTCGCCGAGAGCGGATGGTAAGACGCTTTAGTGAACTTAGCAGCGCCTGCGGTTTCGGGTGGTCTCACGCGGAGAAGCCATGCAGGAGGCCTCCTGCAACAATATCCGCCGCATCCAAATACTTGCCGGATCAGTATTATGAAGGGCCGGCCATTGGATGGCCTCGGTGAATGCGGGAAGCGGGAGCGGTGCTTCGACGATCCGGAGGGGGATCGTCTTTGCGAAATGCTGGGGCAGCCTTGAGGGCATCGTCGCTATACGCTCAGTCCCCGATAGCATCGGCGGGATCATGGTAAATCCTTGCACAACGACCTCAATGCGTCTCTTAAGACCGTGCTCAAGCAAGAACCATTCCTCAATATTCGGCCTCAGGGCCCGCCCGAACTTGGCCGCAACATGTCCCATTGACATGTATTGCTCGAATGTAAGCTGCCGTGGCAGCTGCTTGTTCGTCTGGCAGCCTACGCACACGAGCGTCTCCTCGAACAGTGTCGCTTTAGGATGCGCGCTCGACATGAATAATTCCGGTAAGACAAGAAAGTCGACTTCGCCGCGCTGCAGAAGCTCATCAGGCTCATCGACAAATGGCAGAAATTCGAAGCGGACGGCGGGAGCTTCCCGCGCGACACGGTCGACGATCTGTCTAAAGAAAACGATTGTCATGAAATCGGAAAGGAGAATCCGGAAGCGGCGATCCGACTTAGCTGGGTTGAACGTGTCGCGGGAAATTATGGAGAGCTGAATGTGCACCAGCGCCTCGCGTATCGGCCCGGCGAGCCGTTCCGCTCGTGCTGTGGGGACAAGTTCCCGGCCCCTCATCGTAAATAGCTCATCGCGGAAATAGGCGCGCAAGCGGGCCACGGCCGCACTCATAGCCGGCTGGCTCAGATTGATGCTGCGTGCCGCCGCGGTGAGATTACGCTCTCTCATCAGAGCATCGAGCGCGACGAGAAGATTTAGATCAAGGCCTTTGAAGCGCATGGCGTGGAGTTATCCATCGTGTGGATGTGTTCAATAAAAATAATCGATTTTACCAATTTTGCGCAATGGCGGATACCAAAGCCGGTCGGTCAGCACAATAAAATTCAGGCCGATAAGGAATGGTTGCCAGTCTTTCTCCTGGCTCCGCGAAAAGTCTCAGCTGCACCCCGAGCCCCGACCGAAGCGCATGTCCATTGCGGCCACAGTTTTCAACGGGTTGTATGAGCTGCAGCGCAGTGGCTTGACGCGACAGGCGTGGCGCAGATCGCTTATGCGCTCACGACCGGTAAACGTTCGTATAGCTTTTCCAACCGTTTCTATATCGGCCGCTTACCTCCGTAGAATTGAGCCAGCGATCAACTTCGCCTTAACATCCCAACAAGTCGGGAGCTGCCGATTGCCGGCACCCAATGCCTTTGCGACCCAGGCCCAATTTATCAGGTATCCATAGCAGTCAAATCGTGCAGAAAATGCAGGCGAAGTCCCCGGTAGATTTGGTGCAAATGGCACATGCGCTCGACGTTGTCTCCATCGTGGATCGCGATGCATCGGTCAATCAAGCGCTGACAGACGTGCTCTTGTCGACAAGCGACAACCCCGAACCTTTCCAGTGCGCAGATGAGTTGAAATCCAACCGTCCTCTCAGCACGTCCTGTTTGATCGCGGATGTGCAGTTGCCCGGAGTGGCCGGGCTTGAGCTATGCCAGCACTCGGCCGCATCCGGAAAGGCCGATCTCACCATTCTGCTCACGAGCCGTCCCGGCGACAACCACTGGCTGCGGGCGCTGCGAGCCAGCGTTTCCCATTCCCTGGTGAAGCCGTTCATCGGTAGCGAACTGCTCGCGTGCGTCAAGTCGACCCTCGAATGCCGGTCGGCGCAAAGGAGGCACCCATGAATATTGCCGTATCCAGCTCTACGGGGGGTCTCTCAATGCGCGCTCAGGTGCGGTGGAAGCTGTGCTGGGAAAATGAGTTGCAACTCGCCGACCATGTCGAACTGGCCGAGTTCTTTCGAAAGACGTATGGGCCGACTGGGGCGTTTAATGGAAAGCCATTCGAAGGCAGTCGAAGTTGGGCCGGCGCGAGGCCTGAGCTCCGTGCAATCGGCTACGACTCGCGCGGTGTAGCGGCTCATATGGGCTTACTGCGCCGTTTCATCAAGGTTGGCGCGGTCGATGTACTAGTGGCCGAGCTAGGTTTGTACGGGGTCCGTCCGGATCTTGAGGGACTCGGAATCGGCCATTCAGTCCGCATCCTGCATCCAGTACTGCAGGAGCTTGGTGTTCCTTTCGGCTTCGGCGCGGTTCGGCCTGTGCTGCAGAAGCATGTTGAAAGGGTCGCCCGGCACGGTTTGGCAACCGTTTTGTCGGGGGTTCGCGTGCGGTCGACCCTTCCAGATGTGCGTCTCGACAAGCCGCCCACACGCACCGAGGACGTACTCATCGTGATTTTACCAATTGGACGGTCGATGAGCGAGTGGCCGACCGGCACGATGATTGATCGGAACGGGCCAGAGCTGTGACACACCTCGACTGCTTTTGCGAAGCGCGCGGCGAATACGCTGACCGCACCGAAAGTCGCGGCGTCTATCTGACGTTTGACGACGGTCCTAATCCACTTTGCACGCCGAATGTCCTCGATGTGCTGGCGGAACACCGAGTGCCAGCGACTTTCTTCGTCATCGGCGCGTACGCGGCGGACCAGCCGAAACTAATCCGACGAATGGTCGCAGAAGGGCACGAGGTCGCAAACCACACAATGACTCATCCGGACTTGTCCAGATGCGAACTCGCCGAAGTGCAACAAGAAATACTAACGGCGAGCAGAGTCATCAGGACGGCATGCCCCCAGGCCTCGCCGCGGCACATGCGTGCACCCTATGGCATGTGGACCGAAGAGGTGCTCGCTACGTCAGCGAGGGCTGGGCTGGCTGCCCTGCACTGGTCGGTAGACCCGCGAGACTGGTCTCGTCCCGGCGTTGACGCGATTGTCAACGCGGTGATGGCCTCTATCCGGCCGGGAGCAATTGTGCTCTTGCACGACGGATGTCCACCCAGCGAGTTGGGACGGGGCACTCATGCTGGTCTGCGCGATCAGACCGTCTTGGCGCTTTCCAACCTGATTCCAGCATTGCATGTCCGCGGATTTTCAATCCGCTCGCTTCCTCAACCTCACCAAACCGGCACCCTATGAACCTGCTTACCACAACCAGCACTGTCGCTATCTCGGTCTATGCGCTTCTCTCGACTGTCCATAGAAGCGTGCAGGTGCTTTATGCTCTGCCGACAAACGTTTCATCGCCGTCGGGCGATGTGGTCAACTCCGACGCTCTACCAAGCGTGGATGTCATCGTCCCCTGCTTCAACGAGGACCCGCGTACGCTCTCGGCGTGTCTGAAGTCCATTGCAAGCCAAGATTACGCCGGAAAACTGCGGGTCTACGTGGTTGATGACGGTTCTGGAAATCTCGACGCTGTGGCACCCGTTCACGACGCCTACTCTGACGACCCGAGGTTCGGCTTCATTCTGCTGCGAAAGAATGTCGGAAAGCGGAAGGCACAGATCGCTGCGATACGCCGCTCATCTGGAGATCTCGTGCTCAACGTCGACTCGGACACGATAATAGCTGCCGATGTGGTCACGAAGCTTGCACGGAAGATGCAGGATCCAGCGATCGGGGCGGCCATGGGGCAGTTGACGGCGAGCAACCGAAGCGACACTTGGCTGACCCGGTTGATTGATATGGAGTACTGGTTGGCTTGCAACGAAGAGCGCGCGGCACAAGCTCGCTTCGGCGCCGTTATGTGCTGCTGCGGCCCATGTGCGATGTACCGTCGTTCCGCGCTCCTGTTGCTACTAGATCAGTACGAGACGCAATTCTTTCGGGGAAAGCCAAGCGACTTCGGTGAGGATCGCCATCTCACGATCCTCATGTTGAAAGCAGGGTTTCAAACGGAGTACGCTCCCGACGCCGTCGCGGCAACAGTTGTTCCGGACAGGCTAGGGCCGTATCTGCGCCAACAACTCCGTTGGGCACGGAGCACTTTCCGGGATACGTTCCTTGCGCTGCGCCTGTTGCCTGAACTTGATCGCTATCTCACGCTAGATGTAGTCGGACAGAATCTCGGCCCGCTACTTCTCGCCCTGTCATCGCTAACGGCGCTCGCGCAGCTCGCACTCACAGCCACAGTGCCGTGGTGGGCAGGACTGATTATCGCATCAATGACCGTGGTTCGCTGCAGCGTCGCAGCGTTTCGTGCTCGCGAACTTCGATTTCTCGGCTTTTCTCTCCACACACTCATCAACATCTTTCTCTTACTCCCCGTGAAAGCCTATGCATTGTGTACATTGAGCAATAGCGATTGGCTGTCGCGCCAGGCTGCCAAGCTACCAAACGGGGGGGAAAAGCAGGTCGTCATCCGAAATCCGGTCGCTGGACCAAATGCTACAGAAGGTCCGGGAATTGGTGGGGCAATCCGAAGGAGGGATCTTTCGCGTGCTTCTTCGAGGTTGGTAACGTCTGACAGCGCTTGCAGCGGCGAGTGATCGTGCAGTTACATAGGTGAATAGCTCGTGAGCCTGGATAAGAAATACCAACTGTTAGAGCGGGAACTGGCTGCCGACGATCCGTGGCGCCTCGACGGAAATCCGTTTGAGCGGGAGCGTCACACGCAAATGCCGCGGCTTTCGCTTTCCAGAGGGTCTATCACAAATGCCCTCGAAGTGGGGTGCGCAGCCGGCGCATTCACGGAAAAGCTGGCGCCGCACTGCAAACGGCTCAGAGCGCTCGATGTCGTGCCGCGAGCGATTGGTCGAGCGTGCCAACGGACGAAGAGATGGTCGCACATCATGTGGATAGTCTGCGACGTTCAGCAGTTCTCGACCGGAGAGCTGTTCGATTTGATCGTCGTGGCGGAAGTTCTCTATCACCTGGCTGACACGGCCGAGATACGCGCGGCCATTTGCAAACTAGCGCGGATGCTTGCGCCAGAAGGGTCGCTGGTTTTCGGATCCGCGATGCCACGTGTCGGCGCTGGGGTCACCCTGCTGGTGCCGAGACGGTCATCAGCATGTTGAACGAAACGCTGATCGAGGTCGAGCGGCTGCAGTGCCATGGCGAGTCGGTCAACGAAGACTGCTTGCTCACCTGCTTCCGGAATCCGATTCGATCTCGAGTCAATCGAATCGCCGACGTTGACATGGAGGCACAATGCGCATCTGCGGTATAAAGCTGACGCATGACGGGGCGATCGCTCTTGTCGAGGACGGACGGCTCGTCTTTTGCGTCGAGCAGGAGAAGCGGGGCAACAATCTGCGATATCAAGCCATCGACAATCTCGACGCAGTTGTCGCCGCTTTAGCGGAGCACGGTCTGGATCCGCGGGATGTCGATCGGTTTGTCATCGATGGTTGGGACGGGGAAGTCGAATCCCAATTCGAGGCCCTCAGTGGGGCGGCAGCGATCACTCTTAAAGGGGCGCCGTATGTTGAACGCCATGCCGAGGGCCTTCTCACTTCGCACGACGGCTTTGGGCTCATGCTCGAGGGCAGGCTCTTCCCCTATAGAAGCTATCCGCATGTCACAGGCCATGTGGCCTCCGCATACTGCACCAGCCCCTTTGCCAAAGCCGGACAACCAGCCTTCTGCTTGGTATGGGACGGCTGCATCTTTCCACGTCTCTACTATGTAGATCGTCGGGGCGCCCGGTTCCTCGAATGCCTGTTCCCGATGATAGGCCATGCATATGGTGCCGCTGGCTCTCACTTCGGACCTTATAGGCAGGCGAACCGGACCAGCTGGGACCTAGGTGTTGCCGGCAAGCTGATGGCTTACACCGCGCTCGGGTGTGCTGATGAAGCCATGATGGCGGTATTTCAGGAGCTCTACGAGGAGCGCTTTGCGGCCGACACGGAGCAGGCTCGCCGTTACCGAGCGGGCATAAACAGCGCGGAGTCGTCACTTGCGGCTATGCACGACTTCTTCGAGCGGAGCGCGCTGCGATTGAAGGCTAAGGCACCCGAAGATGTACTTGCATCTTTTCATTGTTTTCTCGAGCGTCTCCTTGTTCAGGAAGTGACAGTCGCTTTGCAGCGGCATTCGGGTTTTCCGGGATCGCGCAACTTGTGTATAGCCGGTGGCTGCGGTCTCAACATAAAATGGAACAGTGCACTACGTGCTAATGGCCTGTGCGATGCTGTCTGGGTGCCGCCCTTTCCGAATGACAGCGGCTCGGCAATCGGCGCGGCTTGTGCCGCAATGGCGGCGGACATAGGCTTCGTGCCGCTGGAATGGTCGGTCTACAGTGGCCCAGCCCTGGCACGCACCGATGTGCCGTCTGAGTGGGAGGCTGCGCCGTGCAGTATGCATGAACTTGCTGCCATCCTGGCGAGCAATAAGCCCGTGATTTTCCTCGCCGGCCGCGCTGAGCTCGGACCACGAGCGTTGGGCGGCAGAAGCATTCTCGCAGCCGCGACATCGGCCGGAATGAAGGATCATCTTAACGACATCAAACGTCGCGAACACTTCCGGCCAGTGGCGCCGATATGCCTGGAAGATCGCGCGCCGGAAATTTTCAGCCCTGGAACGCCGGATCCTTACATGCTGTTCGATCACCAGACGCGAGCGGAATGGCGGGACAAAATCCCCGCGGTTGTACATCTCGACGGGTCTGCCCGGTTGCAGACCGTTCCTAGAAACTCTGAGCACAAAGTCGCTGAGCTTCTCGTCGAATATGAAAAACTCACGGGCATTCCGCTGCTTTGCAATACGAGTGCCAACCACCATGGGCGTGGGTTTTTTCCGGATGCCGCCGCAGCCTGCCAGTGGGGACGCGTTGAACACGTATGGTGCGACGGCCTGCTGTTGACCAAGCCGCTTGCAGCTGAGCTATCGCCGGGCGACGGCATCCCTCACGCCAAGATGAGCGCATGTCCGCGATAGCGATCGGCCTTACCGGCGTAACAAAGTCATATGGCGACAAGGTCGTTGTCGACCGGCTGTCGTTCACCGTTGCGTCGGGAGAGTGCTTCGGCTTGCTGGGACCGAATGGCGTAGGCAAGAGCACGATTGCGCGCATGGTTCTCGGCATGGCGTCAGCTGACGCGGGCAACATCACCGTGCTCGGGGAACCAGTGCCGGGACGCGCTCGCTTGGCTCGCATGCGCATAGGCGTGGTCCCGCAATTCGACAATCTTGATCTCGAGTTCACGGTCCGGGAGAACCTGCTGGTGTTCGGGCGCTATTTCGGCATGAGCGCGCACCAAATCGAAGCGGTCACGCCGTCACTGCTCGAGTTCGCTCGCCTCGAGAACAAGACGAATGCGCGCGTCGCCGAACTCTCTGGCGGCATGAAGCGGCGCCTGACGATAGCGCGTGCGCTCATCAATGACCCTCAGCTCCTCGTCATGGACGAGCCGACAACCGGCCTCGATCCGCACGCGCGCCACCTGATCTGGGAACGGTTGCGCTCGCTGTTGGCGCGCGGCAAGACGATTCTTCTGACCACCCACTTCATGGAAGAAGCCGAACGGTTGTGCGACCGGCTGTGCGTACTCGAGCAAGGGCGCAAGATCGCTGAAGGCCGGCCTCACACCCTAATCGACGAGCAGATCGGCTGCCAAGTGATCGAGATCTACGGTGGCAATCCGCATGAGTTGGGTGCGCTGATCAGGCCGTACGCGCAGCGTATCGACGTGAGCGGTGAGACGCTCTTTTGCTATGCGCCAGATCCGGAGCGGGTGCGCGGGCAGCTGCGCGGGCACACGGGTCTACGCTTTCTGCAGCGTCCACCGAATCTTGAGGATGTCTTTTTGCGGCTGACTGGGCGGGAGATGAAGGACTGAACCATGTGGGGACGTTATGCGGCGGCTCTGCCCGCCAATGCGTGGAACTGGATCGCGGTATGGCGACGCAACTATCTGGCGTGGCGGAAAGTCGCGCTGGCATCGGTTCTCGGGAACGCCGCCGAGCCTATGAGCTCTCTATTCGGCCTCGGCTTGGGCCTCGGAGCAATGCTAGGTCGCGTTGACGGCACCTCATATATCGCGTTTCTGGCGGCTGGCATGGTCGCGACAAGCGCGATGATTTCCGCCACCTTCGAAACCATTCATGCGGCTTTCGCTCGCATGCATCATCAGCGCACCTGGGAAGCAGTCCTGTGCACGCAGCTCACGCTCGGCGACATCCTTCTCGGTGAAGTGGCGTGGGCAGCCAGCAAGGCCTTTCTGGCCGGGACGGCAATTACGATTGTTGCCGCCATCCTGGGCTACGCAGCGTGGCCATCCATCCTCTGTGCGCTGCCAGCTATCGCCCTCACCGGTCTCACCTTCGCGAGCCTGGCGATGGTCGTCGCAGCGCTTTCACCAAGTTACGACTATTTCGTGTTTTACCAGACGCTCGTCCTCACACCCATGCTGTTCCTGTCCGGCGCGGTCTTCCCGGTCACCCAACTGCCCGACGCCTTTCAGCAGGTGGGGCGCTTCTTGCCGCTGGCACATTCGATCGATCTCATTCGTCCGGCGATGCTTGGCCGCCCGGCCGGCAGCGTCGGCCTGCATATCGGTGTAATTTGCATGTACGCAGTATTGCCGTTCTTCCTGTCGGCGGCACTGTTCCGTCGACGCCTGATGCGTTGACGCTACTCACGACCACTACGAGAAGGAAATATGCGATGCAGTATCGTGAACTGGGCCGCAGCGGCCTGAAGGTGAGCGCGCTCGGCTTGGGCACTATGAGTTGGGGGGAGCAGAACGAGGAAGCCGAGGCGCACGCGCAACTGGACGCAGCCCTAGATGCCGGCATAAACTTGGTCGACACTGCCGAAATGTACCCTGTGCCACCCGTGCGGAGACACATGGATTTGCGGAGCGCTATATCGGCAGTTGGCTACGCAAGAGCCGGCGCAGGCAAGACGTCGTGCTTGCGACCAAAGCCGTCGGCCCTGTTCGAGCAGGCAAGGCAAACTTGCCCTATGTGCGCGACGGCCGCGTCAGCTACACACGCGCCAATCTGTTCGAGGGCGTGGACACCAGCCTGCAAAGGCTCCACACGGACTATATCGACCTCTACCAACTGCACTGGCCCGACCGCAGCACCAACGTCTTTCAGTTAGTCGACTACCAGTACGAACTCGACGAGGACACGGTCCCGATCCTGGAGACGCTGGAGGCGTTGGACGCACTCGTCAGAAGCGGTCGCGTTCGTCACATCGGGCTCTGCAACGAAACACCTTGGGGCCTTGCGCGCTTCCTGCATCACGCAGAAGTACATGGTTTAGCCCGCGTGATAAGCATTCAGAATCCGTACAATCTGCTTAACCTCGACTTCGAGAACGGCCTCGCCGAGATGGCTCAGCGCGAACGGGTAGGGCTTCTAGCGTATTCGCCGCTCGCGATGGGCACACTGACCGGTAAGTACCTGGGTGGGCAGCGACCAGGCGGTTCGCGGCTGAACTTATTAGGGAGATTCTTCCGCTACAGCAATGAGAGGGCCCAGCATGCGGCCCTCGCATATACAACGCTGTTTCGGGAACATAACATTGATCCAGCGCACGGCGCGTTGTCATTCGTCAGCAGCCGGCCATTCGTTGCAAGCACCCTCGTAGGCGCAACCTCCGAGCTGCAGCTAAAGCACAACATCGCCAGTGTGGAAGTCAGCCTGTCACGCGAGGTCCTCGATGGAATTCAGTCAATCTATCAGCGTTATGGAACGCCGTCCCCATGATTCGGGTATTGGCCTCCTGGTACAAATCACGTCGCCGATCGGGTCCCGTGAGCCGTATTGTGAGAACCAGGACAAAGAGCCGAGCGGGTTGAAACCGGACACTCACGCCGGCCTGCGCGACCAGACGGGTCATGGTGCTGTCCCGCTTGATTGCAGCGTTGCATGAGCGCGGATTTAATCCCCGCCGCTTCTCAACATCATTGAAAGAGTCGGCGGAGAGATGACAGCGTGGATTCTTGTGCGGGGCGCCACCCAAGCCTCGCGATCAATATTAATTGGAGCCACATGCAATGACCTACCCCGCACTGTCACCTGAGCCCTTTGTAATTCTTGGGATGCCAAGGACTGGCACGCACTATCTGGAAGCATTGCTAAACGAGCATCCGAACGTGTTCAGTAACGGTGAGTTGCTCAATCCATATGATACGAAGTGGCCCGATAAGGATCGCCTGCTACATAGCGATCGCGAGCTCCTAGAACTTGCCTACCTGCGCTATCCCCCGCGGAGCGACAAGGTGACGCACGTTGGCTGCAAGATCAACGAACCTCAGTTTCACGATCGTCCGGGCTTTTTTGCCGAGCTGGCCGGTTGGCCAGGCCTGAAGGTCATCCTCGTGGTTCGCAGAAACACATTGGAATCGCTACGATCGCTGGTGCAGGCAAGGCAAACCCGCCAATGGCTGAAATTCAGCTCTGACAACGCGGCTCCGCCGCCGTGCGTCAGATTGTCAATCGCCGACTGCGAGGCCTACTTCAAGACTGCCGACAATTTCCACGCTCGGGTCGCGCACTCCTTCGCGCCGACCAACATGCTTGTGATTGAGTACGAGAGTCTTCTTCGCGAACCCGCCGCTTGCTTGGCAACGATTTGGGAGTTCTTCGGGGTTCCAGCGCTTCAGCTTTCTGGTCGCGCCATTCTTCAGCGCCAGGAAACGCGACCGCTGGACCAGACGGTACAGAATTTTCATGAGTTGCGGCTTCACTTCGCAGACGGACCTTACGCTAGATTGTTTGAGGTCGGTAACTTCTGACTGACCTTCGCGGCGGCGAGCGACAGTGCACCTCACTCAGGTGGAACCTCACTCAGGTGGAACGGTCCTGAGTCAGGCCAGTAGAGTGTCCCTATCACGACGAATGGAGCGCGACATGCTGTGTCTAGGAGTAAGTGGCGGGCTAGACAAAATTTATGAATGCGTGACCCTGCCGGCCACCGCCAGCCCGTGCCGGTTCTCCATGGTGGCGTGGCCCATATAGCAAAGCTTGGCCTCGCGTCCGGCCGCCTTGCGATAAAGCCTGCTGTCCGGATCGCTGGTACTCGCATGGGTGTCGTTCTTGCGCTTCTGGCCGTGGAAGTTGGCGCCATCATCATCGTTGCCGCTGCCGTCCTTGGGGCGAAAACTCTTCTGCGAAGCCCAAACTTCGATCAGCGTCCCGTCCACCGAAAAATGCTCGTCCGACAATAGCGATTTGACCTGAGAATGGTTCAGAAGCTTGGTCATGAACTTCGTGAACACATCGCCGTTCTGCAGCCGCGCCTACTGGGAGCTTATTAATGCGTTCAAGAGGCGGACGGGCATCCCAGTTCTGCTCAACACGTCCTTTAGCAACAATGCCGAGCCGATCGTGGATTCGGTTGCAGACGCGATTGCCGCGTTTCTGACGACAGAGCTGGATGGACTTGTAGTCGGGCCGTTCCTCGTCAAAAAGCGGGCTGCAATGCTGAAGGATTGGACTGGGCTCGCGGTTTCATTGCCGCCTTATGCACGCCTCTATCGAGTCCGCGCTTACACCGCGCTAGATCGCCAAGAGACGGTGTGCGAGATCCGTACGGGGCCCTCCAGCCGTGACGGTGTGCGTATTTCACATGATGTGTTCGATCTACTGATGCGGATCGAGGGCGAAGCCGTGCTCGGGGATCTCCTTGATACAACTACGTTCGATCAGGCTAGGCGTGAAGCTCTCGTGAAGGAACTGCGGGGATTATGGGAGCAGCGCCGCCTTAAGCTGCATCCTTCACATGCTGCTCTCGCGCATCAAGGTTGCGATCAATGCTGGAGAAAGCATAACAGGCACGCATGTCCCCAAATACAGGGGCAGCTGGGCCCCAGAGGCGGGCTTATCCGGTAGCTGGGTCATGGTTGTAGTCTTGGGCGCTGCGCCACAGCAGCAGCTCTGGACGACGAGCGACCGAGCACGAGAAGTTCCATTCGACATGGTTGGTTCAATTATACGGAGATAAGCGGGTGATATAAAAGGGGTTGGAACAGCTATACGGAGGTTTATCGGTAGTAAGCGCCTACGCGACGTGCGAACCGCTTGTCGCGTCGAGCCGGCGCGACGCAGCTTGCGTAGCCCGCCGAAGAACGTGGCCGCAATGGACATGCGCCTCGGTTGATGCTCGGCGTGCACCTGAGAATTCTTCTCAAAGCCAGGCAAAGATCGATAGCCATCCCGGTATGCCTGAATTCATTTCTCCAAATGGCTTTTTGCTTGCCGTCATTCCTAGAATTGGTAAAACTGATTGTTTTGATCGAATGCATCCACAGTCTGGATAAGTCCAGATCATGCGTTCAGGGCCTCGATGATCTAAATCTGCTCGTCGTGCTCGACGCTCGGGTGACCGAACGTAACCTTACCGCTGCGGCACGAGCATCAACCTGAGCTAGCCGACCATGAGCGCCGCCGTCGCCTGGCTACGCGCGCCTAACTCCGCGATGTGTAGAGTCGGGGAAGCCCGAGTTGGTCGAACAGTGGTTGCACAGGGCTTTCTGGATCGCCGGGTGTCCTGACATACGCCAGAACCCCGTCGATGAACCGGCCGCAGTCGCTGCACTATTTACGGTGAGAGGCCGCGAACTTGTCGCAACATCGCGCGCGGAAGGGCTCGCCGCCCCAAGTGGCTCTGCCGCACATCCAGCTCTCCATTATTTCCCGGGAGTGTTCAACCCAGCCTTGAAGCCGTCCGCGAGGGCCTCTCGAAGGAGGCTGCCGACAATATCGCCACGCTCAAGAAGACTGCGATGGCGGAGGCCGCCGAGAAACGCTGCAGGTTGAGGGTTCGCTGCCGCCGATCCTGAGACCCAGTTCGATCACGGAATGATGAATGGAATGACGTGGCCGGTAACCTGGTTCTCAGGAGGGGCGGATTGCTCAACAGCAACACGTCGTTCCCCCGCATCGAATGGTGTGAGAGCCAACGAATTCGCCAGCGGTTCTGATATCCGCGCAATTTACGGACCTCGACCGACCGCATTGACAACATTTGCGGCAAAGCCAGCGCGCATTAGGGCCGTGAGCAAGAGCCGAGCCAATGGGCAGTGCCGTGCACGTCTTGCGGGACTTGAAAATCGGCTTGGTGTGCACCAGCGTTTGCTGGTGTCCGAAAGCAAACGCGCCCGATGTCCCGAACCCGCCAACCTGTTGCGAACACGACATTGGGCCGCAAAAGGTGCGAGCATTCCTCTGCATCGCACTGGCCCAAATCCTGCACCGCGTTGGCGGGCGAGGGCAAGATGGGAGGTGCGTTTTGAGTCTCGATCTGAGAAACGACGATGCGGTCGCCGGTCCACGGTCGGCGACCGACGTGAGTTGTCCGTTTCACACCGATAGAGCCGGCATCCAGCAGGGAGAACGGAAGACGTTGGTGCTGACCGGGGCGTCGCGCGGCATCGGTCACGCCACCGGAAAGCTGTTTTCGGAAGCGGGCTGGCGCATCATCTCTTGCGCGCGCCAACCGTTCGATGGCGGGCGCTGCCCGTGGGAGTCAGGGGCCGACAACCATGTCCAGGTCGACCTCAGCAACCATCGGATGCTGCCGCGCGCCATCGCCGAGGTCAAGGAGCGCCTCGCGGGCGCGCCATTGCACGCATTGATCAACAATGCCGGAATTTCGCCGAAGACGCCGAACGGTGCACGACTGACGTCCTTGACGACGTCAGTCGAAACCTGGATGAGGGTGTTCCACCTCAATCTGGTGGCGCCGATCCTGCTCGCGCAAGGCCTGTTTGAGGAGTTGAGAGCAGCGTCGGGATCAATTGTCAACGTGACCTCAATCGCAGGCTCGCGGGTGCACCCGTTTGCCGGCAGCGCCTATGCAACATCGAAAGCTGCGCTCGCGTGTCTCACGCGCGAAAAGGCGCACGACTATGCACCGCATGGCATTCGCGTGAACGCGATCGCGCCCGGCGAGATCAAAACAGACATTTTGTCGCCGAACACGGAAGCGCGTCTTGTGCCAAATATTCCGCTGCGCCGGGTGGGCACACCGGAAGAAGTCGCGAAGGTCATCTTCTTCCTATGCTCGGATGCGGCAAGCTATGTCACGGGCACCGAGGTGCCGATCGATGGTGGCCAACACCTGTGATCGACCCCCTACTTGCAACAAAAAATCGCAGCTGATTTGAGTTACATCAATGGAACTCGTGTTTCCACGGAATCCGCGCGACGAGTTCGGAAGAGCAGAGAATAAGCAAATCAAAGCATTGTAAGTTTACCGTCATGCCACGATGAAGGCGCTGTAAGTTTTACCATCGTGCCATAATAAGGGGTTATCTCTTGCGGTCATTCCCTGTAGGGCGAGATCGAGGATGACATGCAACACAATATTCGCAAATCCGAACAGAGCGACAGGGAGGATGGTCATGACAACGGAGACGTCGTCATGCTGCATATCCCTTCCGTACGCGAAAGGCTTAACTCAAACTCCGAGACGGACCACACGGTCCCTATTGTGCCGTCGTATGAGAGCGCGATTATCGGGATCTTCGAAATATCGAAAGTACTCACCGCGCCCTGCCGGCTCGAAGTCACGCTGGCCAACGTTGTTGATCTTCTGCAATCGTTTGTACAGATGCGGCACGGTATCGTCTCTCTATTCCACGATGATGGCGTGCCGGACATTACCGTGGGCGCCGGCTGGAGCGAAGGCAGCGACGAGCGCTACCGGATGCGCCTGCCGCAGAAGGCACTGCAGGAGATCGTGACGTCGGACATGCCGCTCGTCGCCGAAAACGTAGCGGTGCATTCGGCCTTCAGTGCTGCGGACATGGAGGTACTCGGGGCCTCCGACGAGATGCCAGTGTCGTTCCTCGGCGTTCCCATCCGCATCGATGCGAATGTCGTCGGCACGCTGACGATCGACCGAATGCTGGACGAGGCCTCGAGCGTCCGGCTCGACTACGACGCACGGCTGCTCACCATGATCGCCAACCTTGTAGGGCAGACGGTGAAGCTGCATCGGCTGTTCGCGTGTGACCGCGAGCGACTGATGGTGGAGAAGGACCGCCTGCAAAAGCAATTGTGTGAGCTCAAGCAGCCTTCACGGGAGCGCAAGAAGGTCCATGTCGAGGGGATCATCGGGGACAGCCCGGCGCTGCGGGCGCTGCTCGAGAAGATCGCGGTGGTGGCCAAATCAAACAGCACGGTGCTGTTGCGCGGCGAGTCCGGTACCGGAAAAGAGCTGGTCGCCAAGGCGATTCACGAGCGGTCGGCGCGCGCCAAGCGTCCGCTCATAAAACTCAACTGCGCGGCGCTGCCTGAAACGGTACTGGAATCCGAATTGTTCGGTCACGAGAAGGGTGCCTTTACCAGCGCGTTCAGCTCCCGCAAGGGCCGCTTCGAGCTCGCCGACAAGGGGACGCTATTTCTGGACGAGATCGGCGAGATTTCGGCTTCGTTCCAGGCAAAGCTACTGCGCGTCCTGCAGGAGCAGGAATTCGAGCGCGTCGGCGGCAACCAGACCGTTAAGGTCGATGTTCGCGTGATTGCCGCCACCAATAAGAACCTGGAAGAGGCGGTGGCAAGCAACGAGTTCCGCGCCGACCTCTATTATCGGATCAGCGTGGTTCCCTTGCTGCTGCCGCCGTTGCGCGAAAGGCGCGGTGATATTCCGCTCCTCGCCACCGAGTTCCTCAGAAATTTCAACAGCGAGAACGGCCGTACGCTCGACTTCGATAGCAGTGCGATTGAAGTACTGATGAACTGCGGTTTTCCCGGAAATGTGCGCGAGCTTGAGAATTGCGTGCAGCGGACCGCGACCCTTGCACCTGGACCATCGATCGTAAGAGACGACTTTGCCTGCTGCCACGGCCAGTGCCTTTCCGCGATGCTGTGGAAAACCGGATCGGACGAGGTGGCGCTGCAGCCGCGGCCGATCGTATCAGTGCCGATTATGCCCGCCATGCCGCCGGCTGAGGCGGCTATGCCGGTCCCGCCTTTCGGCGGCGACCTGGCTCCGTTGGCACCAGCCGGCGCATCCCTCGTAGGTGGTGCGAAGATCACAGATCGCGAGCGTGTCATCGCGGCCATGGAAAGGTCCGGCTGGGTGCAGGCGAAGGCGGCGCGCCTGCTTGGGCTGACACCGCGCCAGATTGGCTACGCCTTGAGGAAATACGGTGTCGAGATCAAGCGTTTCTGAAAGGATTTGGCGCGCGTCGGGGCCGTGACCATCGGCGGCGCGGGCGCTGCCATCGCCACTGCCTGGGTAATGTCGCAATCGACCATCAGCTCACGCCGGATTTCAGTCGGCGAGATCATCGTCTGCTGGTTGACCGCGTTCAATTCTAAGCCCGCGTCCGCTCATGTGGAGCAACCGCCGCGCGCTGCGGGACTACGAAGGTATCGCCGTGTGCCTCGTGGCCGCAGGCGCCGCAAGCTCGTTGCGACGCGGCGCTTGCTCCTGGTGATGCGAAGCCTCGTCGGTTGCAAATGAGCTCAAGGCTTAGGCTTCCTCATGAGCGCAGCGGGTGCTGCGGTTTCCCGAGGAAGCGAATCTGTTTTGGGCCACCCGCTTTGACCCAGATCAACGATAAATTAAGCCGCGCGAGCCGAGCTGTCGTAGTCAGGACCAATGTCGCAATTCCGTCGCCGGCAAACGTCAGGCTAGGGTGAGATGACGTTTCCAAAAAGCATTGTATCGCTGCTGATTTTGAAATTCGCGCAGTGGTACGAAACTTGCTGTTCTCTTCGCCAGCCATTGCAATGTCTGGAGAAACATATGCACAACGTCGTCTGCATCAAACAGGTTCCCGACTCGGCGCAAATCCGCGTGCACCCCGTGACTAACACGATCATGCGTCAGGGCGTGCCGACCATCATCAATCCATACGACCTCTTCGCGCTCGAGGCCGCGCTGGAGCTGCGCGATAAATTCGGCGGCGAGATCACCGTCCTTACGATGGGGCCGCCGTCGGCCGAGGACTCGTTACGCAAAGCGCTCACCTTTGGCGCCGATCGCGCCGTACTGCTCACCGATCGCTGCTTCGCGGGCGCCGATACGCTGGCGACGAGTTACGCACTTGCGACCGCCATCCGCAAAATCGGCAAGGAATATGGCCCGCCGGACCTCATCTTCACCGGTAAGCAGACCATCGACGGTGACACCGCCCAAGTTGGGCCCGGCGTCGCGAAGCGGCTAGGTGTGCTGCAGCTCACCTACGTCGCCAAGATCAGTGCCTTGGATCTTGCCGCACGCACAGTTGAAGCGGAACGGCGCTCCGAAGGCGGCGTGCAGGTGCTCCGCACCCGGCTGCCGTGTCTCATCACCATGCTGGAGGCAACCAACCAGATTCGCCGCGGCGCCATGGCGGATGCGTTGCGTGCCGCCCGGGCGCCGATCGTGAAGTGGAACGCGCAGCAGGCCGGCGTCGAGGACATCTCCAAATGCGGTCTCAAGGGCTCGCCGACCGTCGTTAAGCGTGTATTCGCGCCGTCCGCGCGCGCTGAGAAGGCGGTGCTGGTAGAAGCCGCCGAGCAGCCGGCGCAAGCATTGATCGACGCGATCTTCAAGCACCAGCCCAAGCTTGAGACCGATCTTGCGGCGCTGGCCCGCGATGCCTGATCCGAAGAGTCTTGATGATGAGCGATCTGACAGGAGCTCGCGCGTCTCCTGAAGGGCGCGCCGGCAAGAAGGCGCTCGCGGTGAATTTCAACGCAGTATGTCTGGGTCTTTATCGAACAGGAGCGCGGCCAGTGCAATCAGTCTCCTTGGAGCTGAAGCTGAAAGTTGATCTCGCGGAGGTCGTGATCGGTCCGGAGACAAAGGCGACGCGCAGCGCCCGCGGTCGAACTCTGCCACGGCGCCGACCTTCTATCTGGTTGCCGACAACATGCTTGCAGATTGCCGCAACGTGTCCGACACCAAGGCCTTGACCGGCCTTGTCAACACCTCCGAGCCGGAGATCCTGTTGTTGGGAAGCACGATCTTGGGTCGTGATCTCGCCGCCTCCGCCGTCGCCCTATGCAGGCGACCGCGTTGCAAGCGAGGGTAGGTTTGAGAACATGCGCCACTGAACAAAGGAGAGGCCCATGATCGAAGAGAGGTTCGATGCGATCGTTGTTGGCGCCGGAATGGCCGGCAACGCGGCCGCGCTGAGCATGGCCAAGCGCGGCATGAAGGTGCTGCAGCTCGAGCGCGGCGAATATTCCGGATCAAAGAACGTGCAGGGGGCAGTCCTCGATGCGGACATCTTGGAGCAGCTGACGCCAGATTTCCGCGAGAATGCCCCCCTCGAGCGCCGCCTTGTCGAGCAGCGCTTTTGGATAATGGAGAGCCGTTCCCATATCGGGCTGCGCTACCGCTTCAACGATTGCAATCACCAGCGACCGAACCGGTACATCGTCATCCGCCCCGAATTCGACAAATGGTTCTCCTGCAAGGTGAAGGAGGCCGGCGCCACCCTCTTGTGCCAGACTACCGTTACCGAGCTGGCGCAGAACCGCCGTGGCCGCGTCATTGGTGTGCGTACTGACCGACAGGACGGCATAATCCACGCCGACGTAGTGGTGCTCGCCGAGGGCGTCAATGGCTTGCTCGGGACGTGTGCGGGCTTGCGCGAGCGGCCGACGCCCGACCAGGTTGCGCTGGAGGTCGAGGAAATGCACCTTTTGCCGCGCGAGACCATCGAAAACCGCTTCAATCTCAAGCGCGACGAAGGGGTCGTGATCGAGGCCGCCGGCACCATCTCGCGCGGGATGACCGGCATGGGTTTCATCTATGCGAACAAGGAGTGCATCTCACTCGGCATCGGCTGCCTCGTCTCCGATCTCCAGCGAACGGGCGAAACGCCTTACGGGCTGCTCGACCGCTTCAAGCGTCATCCGTCGGTGGTGCCACTAATCGACGGCTCAGAGCTCAAGGAATATTCCGCGCACCTCATCCCGAAAAGCGGCTACAACACCATACCCCAGCTCTACGGCGATGGCTGGGTGGTAATCGGCGATGCCGCCGAACTCGACAGCACCAGCTATCGCGGGCGTTTGAACGTTGCGATGATCTCTGGGAAAATTGCCCCGGAGGCGATCTTCCGTGTGAAGTCGCGCGGCGGCCGCTGCACGTCGAATAGCTTATCATTGTACAAGAAGATGCTGAATGAGTCGTATGAGGATTTAAAAAAAAGGATATGCCGGCGCTGATGCACACCCAGCCGGACAACTTTCTCCTCACCTATCCGCAGCTCGTCTCCAAAGCGATCCAGAACTTCGCTCGCATTGCCGGCAGGCCAGTGGCGGGGGAGAAGGACGCGGACTCAAAATCCTCTGGCGATGTGTGGTCATGGACCGGACTCTTCGGTGATGGGTTCCGCTTCCCGCGCGCCTGGCGTTGAAAGAGTATGAGGGTTCAGACTCGATTGATCCAATAGGCGACGATGGCCGCGAGGTAGACGGCAGCATTAGAAGTTCCTGGCGAGTTTGCCGTAGCCAATTGCAACACGCCTGAAATCCTTCTGCCGGCGGAAACAGCGCCTATAACGTTGCGCTTTTTGTCGACGCGTTTGCTGAATCTGTGGAGGATCACCCTGTTGGATTTTGTTTGGAATGACGAGCTTCGCGCCGCGATTGACGATTTCGGCGCGAAAGCCGTCGCCATCGTAGCCTTTGTCCCCAATGAGGGTAGACATGGGAGGTGCGAGTGTCAAAACGGCCGGCCCTGCGGAGACCGTTGGTGCGTACGGGATGAATGTTTGTGACCCTGTGAGTTTCCTCCCCGTCTGAGATGGCCGGTTGCGGAAAACCCTCACGCCAGCCTCGCTGTAATTTCGGGCCGGGAATCTGCCGTCATAGACAGTTCCGACCAACCCGTAAGTGCCCTGAGCTATGGCGGAATCTGGGTGATGACGGCCTGAGAAGGGCGGCGTATCGAGGCGGGTAACCAGCCAGCCAGAACCTCTTATGCAGAGCGATACGCCATGAACGAGAATAGCAAGATTGTAGAGCTTCGCCAGCCTGGCGCGATGGATGATCCACTGACGAGTATTTTGCGGCATGGAGCACGCCAGCTTCTTGCGCGGGCGATCGAGGCGGAGGTCGCCGACTTTCTGAGCGATCATGC
>NZ_AXAP01000118.1 GCF_000472865.1 Bradyrhizobium elkanii WSM2783
CACGCCCATCCGGCAGCTTCAAATCGGCATGATCGCTCAGAAAGTCGGCGACCTCCGCCTCGATCGCCCGCGCAAGAAGCTGGCGTGCTCCATGCCGCAAAATACTCGTCAGTGGATCATCCATCGCGCCAGGCTGGCGAAGCTCTACAATCTTGCTATTCTCGTTCATGGCGTATCGCTCTGCATAAGAGGTTCTGGCTGGCTGGTTACCCGCCTCGATACGCCGCCCTTCTCAGGCCGTCATCACCCAGATTCCGCCATAGCTCGTCATCCGGACGTTTTAAGGATCGACGCATCTCAGCGCGCTACGGACTCTGAACTGTTGGCCTCCTTGGTTGACCTCGATTTTGATCTGCGCGACATGCTGTTGCTCCAGGTGATTGGCCCGCATGGTTAGAGCAGGCCAGAGCCGCGCCAGGACCATTCTCCCTGATATGGCCAGCCGTCCTTAAGGTTCGCTTAAGGTGGTGTGCTTCTCTTCATTCCAGCAAACCGTTGAAACGAAAGCGCATTACGTATGGTGCACTCTTGCCTCCGTCGTTGCTCGCTGCACGATGTGATGCCCATTCACGCGGCCTTTGCATCGCGCAATAGCAACTGCAGCATGCCCGCGTTCCGGACAGCAGTTACCCCCCAACGGCAATGCTCCAAAAAGTGCCGGCCAATTACATCGCTCGAGAGGGCGAACTGTTTTCATCGCTGACGAGAGGTCGCATTTCCACCAAAAGAGAAGTGAAGCAATGACTAAGTCAAGAACGTCCTATGACAACACGAAAAGCGCTGCCAGCGCCATCGATCGGAGCCTCGCGGTCATTCAGCTGTTGCTCTCTTCGTCGGTGAGCCGCTGGGCACCGCTTCCGTTGCGCCTCATCGTCGGGTACGGATTTGCCGAGCACGGCTTTGCAAAGCTGTTGCGCGGTGCCGATAATTTCACGGGAATTCTGCATGCGATGGGACTTCCCATGCCGCACGTGTTTGCCTGGATAACGATCGTAACGGAAATCGTGGGAGGATTTTTTGTCCTCCTGGGGGCTCTTGTTCCGATCGTCAGCATTCCAATGGCTATCGTGTTGCTGGTCGCTATCTTCACTGTCCATCTGCCGTACGGGTTCTCGTCGATAAAGCTCCAAGCCATAACTCCGAACGGGGCGCACTTTGGCCAACCTGGGTATGAAACGGATCTCCTTTATTTGGCCGGTCTGGTTGCGCTTGTGCTTGGTGGTTCTGGTCCCTTCGCAGTGGACAACTGGTTGCTGAGACGGTTGGTTGCCGGCTCTGGCGCGGCCCGCGGAGTTCGGCGGCAGACCGATCTCGATGCTTAGGGGTGGCTCGCTCGCAAATTCAGTTCCGCATTTGCGAGCGGCTCACTCGCTCTATAGCCCCTTACTAAATATCACGTCTCAATAGCCGGGGCCGATAACCGGCCGTGAGTTGTGCCGCGTACTGAAGGAGAAAGCGATCGACCCGTGCGCCCCGCCGATGTGCTTTGTTGCCTAGGAGATATTCGCCGCGTAGCGCGCACCATGCGCTGACGGGGCCGACGTGAGTCGTGACGTGGGATTTTGTGCGCGCAAGGGCCGCAAAGATTGTTCAGAAATGCTGCAGCGTTTAGTCAATGGCTGCATTTGACGATCACGCTGTGACGGAAAGATCGCCGCTGCGGCTCGAGCCCGCAGTTCCTAGAGGGCCACGTTCCAAGCTGTTCGCGGAATTGCGCTTGAGCCTTGTCTCCTGCAGCCGGTTATAGAACCTTCTGTGGCGATTGCGGGTTCTCCAATTCCTCGGAAGCTCTTCACGGCAGCGAATTGTTCGATTGGCTCAATGTGAGGACCCCCAGCCGGATCGTTCGTTCGGCTATAATGAGCTCCGGCCCGATAGTACCCCCGGGAATTACGGTCTTGGGATCATCTCGCGAGCGCCCGACGGCGCTTCAGCGACCAGACGCGGGTTGGCGATGCATTCATAAGCGGTTCCCACGAGGTCATTCGCAGGCATTGCTCGCGCGTAACAAAATCGCGCTGCGCGGCACCTTCTCGCCTGGCGCACCAAGCATATTCTGAACCATAGGCCGGTTGGGGGAGAATGGAACCGATACCGCTGATATTGGCAGAGGCAGTGATGACTAAGGGCAGTGCGATTGCCCGAACGCGCGTAAGCCTTCGCCTAATCGAGATAGTGGCAACCGTGTAGCTATGTGTGTGGAGCATCTGTCACTCGTTCGCTGAAGCGAGTTGACGTCGGAAAGTGTGATCGCGCAGCTTAAGCCGAGCTGAAGAGAGCATCGATGTAGGTGGCTCTTTGGTGTCTTCGCTCACAATGAACAAGTTCTCCGGCCTAACTCACAAAATACTTAGCGTTGCCGCGGACCTGCAATCTCAAGGTGAAGGCCTCCCTGGAGCCGGCATAAGCTTCAGACTGGCTTAAGCTACGAAGCGATTTTGCCCCTCAAAACAACTGGCCTGGCTTTCTCGATTCATCATGGATCGTTTTGCCGGCTCACATTGGGAGGGCATCGCCATGAAAGTTACAATATCTACAGCCGCCGTTCTTGGCTTGACGACTGCGGCCTGCGCGGGTGAGCTTCCTAAGGCTTCATTGGAAGAGCTCCCACCTTCGCAAGGAGTAGTCGACAATGGATGGGAAGGACTCAAGAAGCACCCGAGAAAGCTCGGCGCTCGAGCTCGGAAGTCCGAGCCTGCGAAGAAGCTGGAGCTGCCGGCGAATGCGTTGGCTGTTACCAAAGATCCTAAGGTGCCCATGGATGACAGCCTGACCTGGCATGGTCTTACGCTATATGGCCAGGTCGACGTGGGTCTGACCTATCTGAGTCACGGTGCCCCGTTGAGCCCCACTGCAGGGACCGGCGTGAACTATTTGATTGCGAGAAACAGTAACAGATCGTATTTCGGCATAGGCGCTAATGGATTTGCCGGGTCGTTCATCGGCCTTAAAGGTAAGCAGGACATCGCGGACGACGTCGCCGCCATATTCAAACTTGAAACTGCATTCAATCCGCAGTCGGGCCTGCTTTCCGACGGAGGGGGGTCCATCGTGCAGAACAATGGTCTGCCGATCGACAGGCAGAACTCATTTGCCGATTCCGCCAAAGCCGGTCAGGCTTTCAATGTCGCGGCTTACGCAGGTTTGAGCTCTCCGACCTACGGCACACTGACATACGGGCGGCAAGCCGCTTTGACGTCTGAGGCTGTAGTTGCCTACGATCCGATGGCGAGCGCCAGTGCTTTCTCCGTCATTGGCTTTCAGGGCGCCACCGGCGGCGGTGGCGATACAGAAAATCGGATCCTGGACAATTCACTCAAGTATGGCGTGAATTTGGGTCCCGTGCGTGGCGCAATTCAAGCACAGATTGGCTCAGGCCCCAAAGCAGGACCCCGCAATGCAGTGCAGGCGCAGGTGGGCGGGAGTTACCTCGGTCTGTCCGTGGATGCGATTCTCAGTCAGATCAATGGCGCAAGCTCTGCGAGCCCGCTGCCATTTCCACTTCCTAATGTACTACCGACGAATATCGGGAATGGACTGGTCGCCGGAACGATCTCGGACAATACCAGCTACATGCTGGTTGCAAAGTACGCCATCGGTCCTTTCAAATTCTTTGGCGGGTATGAGCACATCCAGTTCGCGAATCCAAAAACACCGTTGAGCCCGGGCGATTTCATCACGGGCGGATATGTGCTCGGGACCGTGTCCAACAATAGCTTTACTACGGACAGGGTGCTCCAAATATTTTGGACCGGTGCAACATACGAAGCCAGACCTGACCTCGACTTGAAATTCGCCTATTATCACGAGGAGCAGAACAGCTATCACGGAGCAGCAGGAACCAGCTTCAATGCCGGGCGCTGTTCGAATGCCAGTCTTGCGCAATGCAGTGGCCAGCTCGATGCGCTCTCGTTCTTGATGGATTACAGATATTCGCAACATATGGATGTGTACGCTGGCATAATGTGGTCGCAAGTGTCGAATGGCCTAGCCAGCGGCTTTCTTCAGAGATCTACGATCGATCCGACAGTCGGGCTCCGGTATCGTTTTTGAAGCCCTGTGCTCAAAGCCATACAGCTTCAACTCAATGGGTGCCGTCTCGACTTCGAATAGGAAGGTGCGTTGGGGACGGTGGAGGATCAGCGAAACCGGTGCGAGATCTTAAACGCCGGCGAGACCGGAACTATGCGGCCGTCGAGGGGAAGGATCGAAGCTAAATGATGGGTCTAGCGTCGAGGACATTGGCAGGGCGGGTCGGAGCTAGTCGGATCAGATGCCGCATCCCCTGCACTTTCAACTCCGCTCCATCGTCGCGTTTTTTGCGGCAAAACCTGACGATTACGGGATCTAGAAGAATTCGGCCACTACGCTTAGCTTATCAGGGCCTGCCTTTGAAGAGCGCTGGGCCGACCGAGTATCCCAAATCATCTCGGCGCGCAGCCCCGAGGTATCTTCTCTGTTGAGCAATCGGAGCCGCGCTCCGCTCGTCCGTACAGCCATGTCCACAATAGAAAGTCCGAGCCCGCTGCCGAGCGAGCTTTTGTTGCGGCCGCGGAAGAAGCGTTTGGTAACCAGCGCGAGCTCCTCTTTCGGAATGCCGGGGCCGGTGTCCTCGACAAATACGGTGGTGCCATCTTTGGTGGCCTCCGAGGACCAGCGGATGGTTCCTCGCCGCGGCATATGGCGAACGGCGTTCTCGTGTAAATTTCGGATGGCGAGCAGAAGAGAGTCTCGGTTCGCGGTGACAACAGTGCTATGCAGGATCGGATCAACAATAACGTCGGTGTTCCTATCCGGTGGTGGAAGGGTGTCGACCACCTCTTCCACAACCTCTCCCACGTTGAGCTCCGTTAGGAGCGCGGCGGCCCCCGAGTCGAGCCTGGCGATCGTCAGTAGCTGACGAACGAGTCGAGTGGTGCGATCTACGGCGAACAGTATCTGACTGAGCGCTGCGTCCCGTATGTTCGCGTCTCGCGCCGTCATTGCGATCTGCGCTTGGGTCCGCAAACCCGCCAAGGGAGTGCGCAGCTCATGTGCAGCGAACGCGGTGATGTGTCTCTCGTGACGAAGAGCCTCCCTAACTCTTTCGAACAGATTGTTAAGTGAAAAAACCATGGGGAGGATCTCTTTCGGAATTCCTTTTGTCTCAACTGGAGTCAAGTCGTCGGCGTTGCGGCGCCGGAGATCCGCGGCGAGCGCATGCAGCGGTCGAAGGCCCTGATTGAGGCTTGCCCAGATAAGGAATGCGAGAACGGGGATTGCCAGGAACATTGGAGCCAGAAGACCCTTCATAATGTCGGCCACAAACGTCTCCCTCAATCCCAGTCTGTCGCCTACGAGGACTCGAAGATTTTTCGTGGGATCCTCAGCAGTGAAGACTCTCCACTTCTCGCCCCGGATCGTGCGTTCCGAGAAGCCCGTGCGATTGTCGCTAAGACTCTCATTCGGGGTACCGCTGGACCTTGCCACAAGGCGACCGTCAAGTGACCAAATCTGGCAGGAAAGCTGGCGATCATAGGTCAAGAACTCGGCCGCGTGACTTGAGTCCGAATCCTTTTGGAAGGAGCCGATGCCGTTGCTCGACGCCAACGACAACACCATGCGCGCCGCCTCTTGTAGCCTTGAATCGAGAACGTTCTCAACCTCGTGCGTAGTGCCAACATAAATCCAGCACGTCGCGGCTATCCAAATGAGGCCTGTTGTCACGACAAGGATGAAGAACAGCTTGCGTTTAAGAGAATTCATGATGAAGCCGGCCTCATGCGATAGCCAATGCCCCTTAATGTCTCGATTTTGGATCGTCCAATCTTACTACGGAGCTTATGCACGTGGACTTCGACCGTGTTGCTTTCGATTTCTTCCTGCCAGCCATAAAGGCGCGCTTCCAGATCGCTCTTGGAAAGAACGATGCCCGGGCGATCCATAAGCGCCGACAGGATCGCAAATTCCCGACGCGATAGGCTGATGACGGTTCCATCAACGGACGCCGTCAATCGTGCCACATCAAGCGTCACTCCATTGTGAGACACGTAAGGCGATGCGCGGCCTTGCTGCCGGCGACTGATCGCGCGGACTCGGGCTGCGAGTTCGTCCAGATCGAAGGGTTTGCCAACGTAGTCATCGGCACCCGCATCCAGTCCCTTAATTCGATCCGACACTTCATCAAGAGCGGTCAAGAGGAGAACCGGGATCCGGTGGCCCTTGGCACGCAACGATGTCAATAGATCCAGGCCGGATCCATCAGGAAGCATGAGGTCCAGCACGACTGCGTCGAACTCGTCTGTTGCGAGCGCGGCCTGTCCGTCCGTGCAAGTGGCGACCACGTCGAGCGTCGCACCGTATAATCCGAGGCCTACTTTTAGACCGTCCGCGAGAACTGAATCATCCTCGACGACCAAAATTCGCATTGAAGCCGCTCCTCATTCTGAATTTCGCGTCGGCGGCGGACCTTAAGGCTGGCTTAAGGTGGCGGCCCGAACTGGAACCCACGCCGTAGCGGAAGGGGGACTCCATGTCATACGGGCGCATACTCGGATTTGTTACTTTGCTCATGGCGCTAACGGCAGCGGCGGCTCTGGCCGAGGCAGCCGGAATCAAACCGGCCGATCAAGCTTTTCAGTTCCACGCGGAGTGGGCGGGTAAGGGCGGGGTGAGGCTAGGATGGACCATTGCGCCGGGTCACTACCTCTACCGGGACCGCATCACCGCGACGATCGACAGCCGGCCTGTTCGCATCGAGACCGAAGCCGGCGAGCTCAAGGAGGACCCGAATTTCGGACCAACCGAGGTCTATCATCTATCAGCGGCAGCGACCGTGGCGCCGGAGCTTGCGTCCGTCAAGGGCAGCCTGATCGTCACTTATCAAGGGTGTGCGGAAAACACCATCTGCTACCCGCCTATCTCGAAGACAGTCGATCTTTCGACGTTGTTGGTTGGTGATGCAGCTGAAGGAGACCAAGATCGTGCCTCCTTCCGAGATGTCCGACGCCAACGTCCCGGTTCCCAAAAAGGTCACCCAGGAAACGTGCAGCGAAATCGAGTCGGAGTCAGCGGCCCTGTCTGGCAACAGTCTCTCGTCGATGTTGTTCGCCTTCCTCGGCTTCGGTATTTTGCTGTCCTTGACGCCCTGCGTGTTTCCCATGATTCCAATCATGTCGGGAATGCTTGCGCGCTCGGGCGGCGCGCTCTCCCTGGGACGTAGTTTCGTTCTGTCCGCCAGTTATGTCCTCGCGATGGCTGCCGCATACGGCGCTCTCGGGGTCTTCGCGGCATGGTCGGGCGAGAATTTACAGATTGTTTTGCAGACGCCGGCGGCAACAACCGCCATGAGCCTGGTATTTGCGGCGCTCGCGCTCTCTATGTTCGGTCTTTACGAGATCCAGTTGCCGCAGTCGTGGACGTTGCGACTTGCGGAAAACGCAGGGAACAAAGGCTCCATCGGCGGCGCCGCTGCACTTGGCTTCGGCTCCGCTCTGATCGTAGGACCATGCGTAACCCCGCCGCTTGCCGCCGCGTTGATCTACGTGGCTCAGACTGGGCTCGTGATACGCGGCTCACTGGCACTATTTGCTCTGGGGTTGGGGATGGGACTCCCGCTTGTCGCCTTTGGCGTGCTGGGCACCAGGGTACTTCCACGTTCGGGGCCGTGGCTCACGCGGGTCAAGCACATCTTCGGCTTCATCTTCATCGCGCTCGCCATCTGGATGAGTTCGCGAGTCATCCCGATGCAGCTCGTAGCGAGGGCATGGGGAGGCCTGTTTCTTGCGGTCGGAGGCTACTTCATTGCGGCCGTCCTCATGTCCCGTCAGCGCCGGTTGCCTCACTTCGCCGCGGCTACGACCGGCGCTTTGGCAATTGTCTATGGCGTTACGCTGGCGGTTGGCGCAGGCAGATCGAGCTATGAGCCACTCCGTCCGCTGGCTGCGATGGGTCTCGTGACGTCAGCAGCCAACGCGACTGTCCAGGCAGACGGATTTCGGACCGTGACCAATGAGGCCGCTCTCGAAGATGCGATCGATCTCGGCCGGAGGCAGGGAAGGGCGGTCATGATCGATTTCTCTGCCGAATGGTGCACGGAATGCAAGCTCATGGAGCGAAACGTCTTCTCGCAAGATGCCGTACGGCAGGAGCTGCGCGGAATGCTGCTCGTCCGAGCCGACCTCACGCATTTCGATCAGGACAGCAAGAACCTGATGAAGCGCTTCGCGGTCGTGGGGCCTCCGACGATTGTCTTTCTTAATCCTAATGGCAGCGAAATTCAGGAAGCGCGCGTCGTGGGCGACATTGGGGTGGCGGGCTTCCTGAGCAAACTTGCGAAGGCCCTGCGTGCCTGATCATATCATTCGATAGGAGACTACTTTGATTAATCCGCTTTCCCGAGCTCAGTTTTTGCGACTGGCAGCTCTTTCGGCCACCGTTCTTGTCGCGTCGAGCGACGCCTTCGCTGATGACGAGATCACGCGGGATATCATCCTGAACGATCCAGAGACCCCGACAGGTGGCAATCCGAACGGCGATCTGACGATCGTCGACTTCTTCGATTACAATTGTCCCTATTGCAAGGCGGCGGCAAAAAATCTCGAGAAGGTCGTCAAGGATGACGGCCGTATCCGCCTGGTTTACAAGGACTGGCCGATCCTGCACCCGACCTCGATCATCGGTGCGCGTCTTGCGTTGGGCGAAATATCAGCGCAAATACCTCCCGGTGCATCACGCCCTGATGGACATCCCGGGCTACGGAGTAGGCCAGGAGAAGATGATTGAAGCGACCCGCAATGCAGGCGTCGATGCAGCGCGATTGGACTCGGATATGATCGCGCATGCCGACGACATCGCGAAGTTGATCAAACGAAATCTGAATATTGCGGAAGCGATTGGCTTGCAGGGAACACCGGGGTTCCTTGTCGGCGCCTACCAGGCCCTGAACGAGCAGGGCTTCATCCGCGTGGTGGCCGACGCGCGTCTGCGTCAGAAAGCTAAGTAATCGCGCGGATCCTCAGGGTAGGAAATCATGCTGGGTCGTTGTATTGGCGAGCGGCTGAGGCTCGTCCTGTTCGCCTGCATCTCAGCCACTGCTCTTGCAGGATGCTCGGTCACGGTCGGGTCGCCGGCAATAACTCCAACTCCCACAGCCTCCGATACCAAGGCAGATTACGCCGCGCTTGGCGCGGAAAAGTTTCCGGTGGATGCACTCGACACGTCTCAGTTGGATCCACAATTCCTCAAGCAGATTGTCACCTACCGATCGCCGTATCCACCCGGTACCATTGTCGTCGATCCACATAGTCGCTTTCTTTATTTCATTCAGAAGGGCGGCCAAGCCATCCGCTACGGCATCGGCGTGGGCCGTGAGGGCTTGGCTTTTGCCGGGACGGGCCTCGTGCAGGACAAAAAAGAATGGCCGCGCTGGACACCGACGAGCGCCATGATCGCCCGTGAACCGAACCGCTACGCAAAATGGGCAAGAGGGATGGAAGGTGGCCTCGGAAATCCGCTTGGGGCTCGCGCGCTCTACCTCTTCAGGGCTGGACAGGATACGCGTTACCGCATTCATGGAACGCCCGAACCGGACAGCGTCGGCAAAGCGGTCTCTTCCGGATGTATCCGCATGATGAACCAGGACGTGATCGACCTCTATTCACGCGTCCCGCTTGGGACAAAAGTCGTTGTCCTCTCAGCGAAGACGTCCACCGCCGACGCCACGAAGCTTTGGTAGGTGGCCATGCAATCGCCTGCGGCGCGGCAGTCATCGGCGAGCATCTTCATCCCGATCGCTCGTATTCGGACGGCTAATAGGTTGGTGCACCGAAGCATGCCCTGGCACGACACAAGACCTTTGGCTTCTGACGCGCGCGAATGTGGCTCGCGTGAGAGCGCGCTCCTTCTTTCAAGCCCGCAAAGGGCGATATAGCTCGCGAGTGGAGCGGGAGCGCGACGGTTGCGCGGCCGAGACGAAAGGATTGAAATGATTCGGAACCCAACGTCGAAAGCACCTCGCCGCCACTCGAATGTTTACCATCAGTTAGTTCTGGCGCGTCGTCGGCTTCGTGATTGGATGGTATCGTCAAGTAACCCGAGCACTGGTCGCGCGAGGCCCTCCAGCAGCTTGCGTTCGGGGCGAACGCGCGCGAGCACACGAATACCGAGGAGAACCCCAAGAAGAGACTTGGAAAGGTCCTCGGCCGAATGGGCTCTCGCGATGGTCCCCTCTCTCTGACCTTGGGAAACGCATCGAAGGAAGAAAGCCTCCACTTCCTCGAGAAATGTTGCCACGATACCCAAGAATTGGGCGTCGTGCGGCGCGCTCTCGATGGCCGAGTTTACCAGCAGACAGCCGCGGCGCTGCTGATCAGTGAGGGAGCGCTTGATGATCTCCGCATGAAAGGCGCTGATCGCCTCCCGCGGAGGGAAAGTGGATTCGATGCGGTGAATGCGTTCACGGAACATCTGGTCGAGATACCGATTGAGCGAGCGCTCATACAAAGTCCGCTTTGTCGCCGAAGGCATTGTAGGGGCTGGCGCCCGCGATGTTCATTTCGTTAGCCAAATCGCGCACCGAGGTCGCCTCATAACCGCGCTGCCAGAATCTTTCAATGGCAGCGTCCAGCACGGCGGCTTCGTCAAACTCGCGCGGCCTCGCCATTATGTCCTACCTCGTTCCATCCTGCGCTTCGCTGGCTGAAATCAATCCAATAGCATTCAGCGCGGCTGCCTGACAATCGAAGTCGGCGCCCGTTTGCGAGTCAATCGGCTTACCGCCACCATTACCGGCGAGTATCCAAAATCACAATGCGGTCTTGCAAAACGCGCGCTTGATTTGTTTTAGATCGAGTGATCCAAAACGATAGTCGATCACGGATATAGATCGCTGATGCTACTAGTCCGATGAGTTCAACTGCCATTGAAAACTCGACGACACGTCCGAGCCTGGTCTCGTCCGATTCTTGGAGGGGCACACCGTCTGTCGCTCGCCGCGCGATAATGTGGGCGCTCTACACAGTGCGGCTGCGCCCAATGGGACCTTACACGACGTCAGACTGTGGCGCTGACTTGCCTCCGGTCCGCCGTCTTCCGTCTGCCGCTTTATCTCGGAGTTGGCGTTTCGACCCTGTCTCAAGCATCCGGTCGGGAATTACTGGGGCATCATGATATGTGAGGTCTTCAATCGCACCGTCGTCTCGCCTGGACCGCGCGCAGCCCCGACAACCACTGCGTTTGTGCTGGTGACAGTGACCGTGTTGGCAATCCCGGTCCTCAGTGAACGGCCGTTATGGCATTCGACGACAGCCATCTGCGTCATCGCGATGATGGTCGTGTTCGCTGCAGTTTTCGCCAATCGAAGCAGTATAAAGGAAGAAGATCGATGATCCGTTTCTATTTCCACCCAACGCCCAATCCGACAAAAATCGCGCTGATGCTTGAGGAAGTCGGCTTGGCCTACCAATTGGTTGCGATTGATACCAGCAGGGGTGAACAGCACACGCCGGAGTTTCGCGCGGTTAATCCCAACGGCAAGGTGCCTGCCATCGTCGATACGGAAGGACCTGGCGGTAAGGAGATGCGGGTTTTCGATTCCAGCGCGATACTGCTTTACCTTGGCGAGAAGACAGGACGTCTGATCGGTTCACCGGCTGATAGACCGGTATTGTTGTCATGGCTCTTCTTCATCGCAACCGGCGTCGGCCCATTCTCGGGACAAGCCGTACACTTCCAGTACGCGGCTCCAGAAAAGCTCGCCTACGCCGTCAATCGCTACCGAAGAGAAGTCGAGCGTCATTACGAGGTGCTCGATGAGCATCTGAAGGAACGCGATTTTATCGTTGGGAACGATTATTCAATCGTCGATATTTCCGCATGGGGATGGTTGGATCGTGCCCCACGCGTGCTGCCGGGCGATGGGGTACCCCTGGCGGCGTTTCCTAATCTCGAACGCTGGTTTCGGGCGATCGATGCGCGCCCGGCCGTGGCGAGAGCTCGCGCGTTGGGGAAAACCCATGCCTTCAAGAAGGAAATGGATGAAGAAGCGGACCGCGCACTCTTTCCTTCCAACTATGCGAAAGTCGCTCGTTAGGCCCGCCGCCTCAAATCGTCCGAAAGCGAAACAAAGCGAGACAGCCAATGAAACTTCAGAAAAAACGAGTGCTGATCACTGGCGGCTCCAGCGGTATCGGATTTGCGACCGCCGAGGCAATGTTGGCCAACGGAGCGGAGGTCGCGATTACCGGTCGACGGCTGGATGTTCTGCGCACTGCCGCTGAGCAGCTACGTCAGGGTGGCCGTCTCGAGTACGTTGCCGCGGATGTCAGCACGGAGAAAGGTCGGGGAGATGACGCTTACCTGCGCGCTCGAGAAGCTCGGCGGTCTGGATGTACTTGTCAACAATGCTGGCGGAGTTAGGGCCGGTCGGCTGGAGGACAGCACCGAGGAAGAGATCAGATCGATGATCGAGGTCGACTTGGTCGCGCCGATCTTGCTGACGCGGGCGGCCCTGCCCGCGTTGAGGGCGAACGCCGACGGCCTAATCGTGAACATTACATCGGACGTCGCGCTTGTCGCGGCACCGTTCTATGCCACCTATGCCGGGGCCAAAGCCGGCTTGGCTAAATTCAGTGAATCGCTTCGCCGGGAATTGAAGGGCGAGGGCGTGCATGTCATGACGGTCTATCCGGGGGCGACCGAGACGCCGATGAATCGTTCGTCGCGTGCAGGCCCCGAGCTCGGCTTTGCACGAGAGCCGGCGAGTGCCGTTGCCGCGGCCGTTATCGAGGGAATAAAACAGAACGCCCTCGAAGTAATTCGAGGCGGCGAGTTTTGGGCGAAGATGACCACCTTGAACCGCGAGGACCCAGCCGCGCTCGATACGCGGTTCCTTGATCTAAAGCCAGCACTGGCGGAGGCGGTTCGCGACCATTCGTGCGCTCTGACGGCGCACAACGTTCCTCTGCGCAACTACAAGATGACCATAGCGAAGGAGACCGCTTATGACACGCTTTGCACTCTACGTTGAGTTGAAGGCGAAAACGAGGTCGGGAGGAGGACGTTGCGACCTTTCTTACGAATGCGCGCGACCTCGTCATGGCTGAGACCGGCACGATTGCACGGTTTGCCGTGCGCATCGACCAAGAGACATTCGCGATCTTCGACGCGTTTAATGATGAAGCCGGACGGACGGCGCATCTCAAGGGCGCGGTCGCGACGGCACTGATGGCTAATGCGGCCGATCTACTTGCCGTAGCTCCAGAGATTCGCCAACCCGCGGTGCTCGCGGACAAGCTTCCCGCCTGACTCCCGCGACCGCATCGGCCGGCCGATACGAAGGTATGGGCCTAGCCATTAAACTCAACGGGTTGTGATTATACGCTTCCGAGGCAAAAGAATTCCCATGAAAGTCGTTGGCGGAGGGATAGACTCTCGGCGGCGTTACAGCTTCTGAAGGCTGGACTTGACGTGCATGTCTATGAGCAGGCGCCGCACATCGCCGAAATCGGCGCAGGCATTCAGATCAGCCCCAACGCCTCTCGGCTCCTGCTGCGGCTGGGCCTTAAGGCGGCGATAGATGCTGTCGGTATGCGGCCGGGCGCGAGACATCAACGGCGCTGGGACGATGGACGCACCTTGCAGCACGCACCGCTCGGGCCTGAGGTCGAGGCCGCCTTCGGTGCCCCGTACCACCACTTCCATCGCGCCGATTGTCAGCCTTCTGGCCGATGCACTGCCACAGCAGCGTTTGCATACCGGCCACAAGCTCATAGGGCTAGAGCAGAAGGGCGAAGCGCGTGATTGCGCGGTTCGAGAACGGCGCGACGGTGGAAGCAGACCTCCTGGTCGGTGCCGACGGCATTCATTCGCGTGTGCGCAGTCTCGTCTTCGGTCCTGAGAAACCGCGCTTCACCGGCTGCGTTGCGTGGCGCGGGCTGGTGCCGGCCGAGCGCATCAGACATCTCAGCATCGGGATCGCTTCGCACAGCTGGTTGGGACCGGACGGCCATGTCGTGCACTACTGGGTCTCGGCCGGGCGGATGATGAACGTGGTCTGCGTCGTCGAGCATGGTGACTGGGCCCAGGAGTCCTGGATTGACAAAGGCGAGGTGGCCGACGTCCTTTCGCGCTATGATGGCTGGCATCCGACGGTGCGCTGCCTGATCGGCGCCTTTCCCGAGACCTTTATCTGGGCGCTGCACGGCCGCGCCGAGCTGCCGTGTTGGAGCGCCGGTCGTGTCAGGCTTCTAGGCGATGCCTGCCATCCCATGCTGCCGATGATGGGCGCAGGGCGCCGCGCAATCGATCGAGGACGGCGCCGCGCTCGCGGCGCTACTCAAGGCCATGCCCGACGACAGCGCGGGCGCACTGGCGCGCTATGAAGCGTTGCGCAAGCCGCGCACGACGAAGCTGCAGCAGGCCAGTGCCGCCAACCGCACCCGCTTCCATCTACCCGACGGCGACGCGCAACGCGCCCGCGACGAGGCGATGGTCTTGTCGGGCGACCGCTCGATTGCGAATATTGGCTGGTTCTATGCGCATGACGCGGCGGACGTGGGATGGCGATAGCGAGGAGCAACCAGCATTGAAGCGCATGAAATGGTGATCGACGCGAGCAAGTACGCTTCCTCCGCCGCAAGGTTGCGCAACCCACGGCGGGAGGAGGTCTTCTCACCAGATGCGGCCCAAGCACGGAATAAGCCCGGATACCTCAGGAACGGAGACGGACACAACCGGGGTCGAACGAAGCCAAAACTCTCGAGCTTTAAACACTATGCGGCGCGATAACCGGATTCGTGGCGGGCGCGATTTCGTGCGTCAAGGCGCGGCTTGAGACCCGTGCTGCTTCAAACGACAGCACCAAAGCCGTACTCCTTGGCCACCCTCTGGGCGGTATGCCTGCCGAAGAACCCCACGATCAAGTCCGTGCAAATCGACTGCGGCCAATTCGGCCTTCTTTTCCATCATTTTCCTTGCACGCCGCTTTGTTGGCGCCAGCGAACAGCGGGCCGCAGCATCGGCTGCGACAAGATTGCAGAGTTCAGGATCACCATCGCAGCATTCGTTGACCATGAAGGCGATCACTGACTGCAATCCCTCGGCTCGGAACGGTAGATGATGATGCTTCCCGTGCATGGAGCGCAGAAGGCCCGCGCGTGTACAAGGATCGCGAAGTGCGACGAAGTGTTGTGCGGCGCACCGATAGTCAGCGCTCCTAATGTACACTGATGGCTCCGCCCGGGCTTCTGAAGAAGCGATACTTGGCTTCCTGATCCACATTGCGAGGACATCCGATGCCCTGGGCTGCCGGCGCCAACATCTGTTTCTGGATCGATCCGGCACGCGACGACGGACGTGATCCTGCGCTTATAGAGTGTTCAAAAGGAAGCAGTGATGCCGCCGACAACCGCGGCAAGGCCCGGTCGGACGACCCAAACGTGAAATGCTCGTATTTGCGAGAC
This sequence comes from Bradyrhizobium elkanii WSM2783, assembly GCF_000472865.1. Lineage (GTDB taxonomy): Bacteria > Pseudomonadota > Alphaproteobacteria > Rhizobiales > Xanthobacteraceae > Bradyrhizobium > Bradyrhizobium elkanii_A. Next base: position 15,441 of record NZ_AXAP01000118.1, read on the forward strand.
CCTCGGTACAAACCGCACGATCATTGCTGCTTTAGCGGAAGCTTTGTTCCGGTTGGTCCTAAGGACTGGGTCCTGATCGGCGCCGATCGGGACCCCACTCGATTTCTGATTTGCGTCGGTTGTACGTGCAGCGGTGCAGATGCACAGCCGAGCGCGTCTGCACGCTTGCACGAATTAGGCGATCTGCATCCCAGCTCGCGTTGCCGGCATCTCGAAGCTTCAGTGCGTCACCGGCAGCGCCTCGTCACCGCCAAACTTCGACGGATCGTCGTAGCTCGGCGTATCATCGTGGACCGGCAGCCTAGGACCTGCGTAGGCGAAGCCTGGAATGGCGTAGCCTTGGTTGGGGCGACCGGTGCTGATGTACTGCGGCCCTCTGCGGACGTGGTGATGCTCCTTGGCGAAGGCAACCGGGGTTGTCGCCAACGTCGACAAAACAGCTGCAGCGGCGAAAACTGAAAGACGAGACATTTGGGGCACTCCTTTGTTTGCCTTGTGCAGCGATTGCTGAGCAAACTTAAGTGGAACTTAAGGGCCCGAGATCAGAGCCCGAATTCCAGCCAGTCTCGTTTATGTGCGCGATCGTCTCGAAGTCGCACAAAATCTGTTCGTCAGGCGCGCAGCGCGCTAACCTACTGGATGATTACGGGGGTTGCCCGCGCGTGTAAAGGCGGACAATCGGCTGAAGGAATATTGGTCAATCTGGTCGCGAGCGCCGGAATTGCGCCCGAACGATCACGACAGCCGCGCGATCTTATTGTCGGCGACGACGACCGGCACATCCGGCGCGGTCTCCCATTCGACGAAATAGTCGACGATGCCCCGACCAGCCACCGAGCCGACGACAACTCCCTTGGTGCCGACCGCGTTCGTGTCGCCTCTCTCGGAGAGCACCTTGACGACCGGCGTGCCGTTGGCAATGGCGCCTTCGATCTGGTCGGCCGTGTAGACAGCGACGCAGAACGGCGTGACTGTGGTCAGGAAGCGCGTCATTGCAATTGCGGGATGGTGATCATCGCCGTCTCATCTCTGTCGCCACTGTCGTCTTGCGCCACATAACTCAATGAGCAGCTCGCGGCTAATGTCGTCAAGCGCCCAAGAGAGCGCGCAGCAGTCATCCCAACACGTCTGTTTGCCGAGGTGTTTGAAAAATACTTGCCGTACCTCGGCCTTGAAGATGGCGATGGTTCCGCATGCGGTGCCTCTGTCGAGACGCACGGTGCCATCATCACGCATGATTTCGTCGTCCATGTAATCGTCCTCCATGGTGGGCCCTCTCCTATGATTGTCCGCATTGTATGGGCGAACCTGATTTTTTTGTTACTGGGTCTGTTGGACTGAATTGCCTACTTTGCCCGTAATGCAAACACCTGAATGCAAAGCGCGGCGTGAAGCGTCCGCGATCGTCTCTCAAATGCTGCTGGTCATCGTCCGCTTGTTGCTTGAGGGGTACGACAGGAACGGCGAGCACATCGGGGCGGTCTGGCCCGAGTTGATGATCGGTCTGACCATTCGACTCAACGACGATCGAGGCCACGCGCCCATCTCCCAGCTCGCTATCGTGAGAGCGACAGGCATGCCGCGCGGAAGTGTGCAACGCTGGTTGGATATCTTGGTCGAGCAGCGCGTCATCAAGAAGAGCGGCCCTGGCTACATCTGCGACGAAAGCCACCTGCAGGAGCGGCTCAACTCGCGCCACTTCAAGCGCATTGTCCGCGCGACCTGCGCTGCTGCGCGTCTGCTGAAAGACCACAAGTGATGATCGATCCAATGTACGCATGCTGACGACGATCCATCAATTCGATTGGACCCGATTTGTTGAGCGCATTTTTTGCAAACTGCAAGTTGCCCATTTTGAGCAGTGGAAGAATGGCCGCATGCAAAAAGTGCCAGTGCCCATTTTGGGCAGGTGACCAACTGCCATTATCCACACGAACTGCAACCGCAAGGCGACCCACGCGAGTTGGCTATTGCCAAACCTTCCCCTTGATCCATTTTGTGACACGGGACAGGACCCACCAGCAAAAAGAAGAAACCAATGCCACGTCGCGCAGTTGTCGCGGTCGGCGTCAGCCAACTGATGGTAGACCTCGCACTACTGGTTTATGACCACGAGCCCTATAAGCAGGAGTACTTCGGCGCCGCGCTGGAGCAGATGTTTGTCGCCTTGGTGATCTTCAGTGCTGCAGAAGGCGCCGGCCAACCGCTCACCGTCGCCGACGTCTCCAAGACCCTGGGAGTGCCGTACAGCAACGTCCACCCGCACCTGAAGAGTTTTGGAGCTGAGTGATCTGCATGCGGATGCCAGGGCGCCTGTCTACGCCTAATGTCCGCTCTCTGCGTAAAGCCGGACCCTGAACCGCTTTAAAGCCAAGTTCATTCCTTGACCCACAACGGACCTCGTGCGGTGAACAGCGTTCGGCTCTCAACACTAAGTGAGCTTCCCCCAGCGCGTTCTGTGGCCCACCATATCAGCCCGCTGCCACCGAGGATGATCACGCCCAAACAAGCCCATCCAAGTATGCCGTTGGTGACGACCCACGCACCGAGCACCATCACGGGTACGGTCATGGCGAGGTAGCAAGGTCCGGTGTATCGGCAGTGTGTACGATTATAGCGTCGCGCATTCAGCATGCGCGCTGTGCCCATCCAGATGAGGCGATGATCCAGATCACGGACTTGGGCTTTAGCTTTGTGCCGCAACCGGTGCATTCATAGAAAAACTGACAGGCATCCGTCGGCATAATCTCGACTTTCGCGACGGCGCAGCACGGACAAGTGATGGTCGATTGAAAAGCATCGGATCAGCTCTTGGGTGCGGACGGATAACCGGCCTTCGTGGTAGCCGAGGTTCGTCAGTCACCTCCTCTTCATTCAAACCGACTCGCTGGAAAAAGCCTTCGGAATGAGCCTTCGCAACTTTCAGCGACGCAAGGACGCTCCCGACAAGCCGCTCAGCCAGGAGCAAAGTGGGCGGACCTGGAAGTTTGCGGAAATCCTGGCCAAGGCCACGGACGTGTTCGGTTCGCAGGAAGAAGCAGAGCAGTGGCTCGAGCGTCCGGCCATCGGTCTTGACCAGCGTCGCCCGATCGACCTGCTTGCCACTCCGGCGGGCATCGAGCTAGTTGAACAGTACCTCACGCGCCTCGCATACGGCGTGTATGCATGACGCCTTCTTAGAGCAATTGGGAGGCGGCAAGCTCATCGCTTGGCGCCTCGATCAGGCGCGCTTTGCGTCGATCTGGGATAGTGGCGAAGGCGCATTCCAGGTCGGCGGCCGGTGGAACAGCAAAGGCGTTCGCGTCGTGTATTGCGCGCTTGATCCAGCGACCGCGATACTCGAAGTGGCGGTTCACAAAGGCTTCAAAGCGCTCGACACTCTGCCGCACGTACTGACCGCGCTTCATATCGTCGACGTGTCTGACGTTCATATTGTTCGCCCTGTCGACGTTCCGAACACCAATTGGCTGCGACCGGGAATCCCAGGCGCAGGCCAGCAGGCGTTCGCGGATGTGCTCTTGGCCAAGCACAAATTCGTCGTGATCCCATGTGTGGTGTCCAAACACAGCTGGAATCTGATCTTCGACCCGACCAGGGCGAAAGGCGCGTACCAGCCGCACCTTCAGGAAGCGTTCGCGCTCGATACGCGCCTTCATCCTTCGACATCACCGCCCTAATTCGGCCGCGTAGCGGCGACTGACATTCTGGCCCCAGGGCAATTGTGCAACGACCTGTTGCACGATTTGTTGGTCAGACCAGGTCAGGGCCGATTTCCGCGGTGAAGCGGATCGGACTGGAGGCGAGACCATTGTCGCAGTGGCTGCATGCGGGGTTAAAACGAGCAGGATTCGAAGTTGTTTTGCTGGAAACCTGCCTCCCGACTTCAAACGGTATTTGGTTGACCAGTGTCTTCACCGGTGTCGACTGATCCATATAGCGCCTCAAAGCCGTGCCGAGATCCACCCATGAGGCCCCCGAGGCAGCGCTGGACCAGTTCGGCCGGATCGACCGGCGGTCGCTTTAATACGTCTGCGACAGATACTCGACGATCTTGCCGACGTCCGCTTCGTCGATCGGTGCGCCGTACACCTTGATCATCTTCATGACCTCGGCCTGCCAGAAATCCTTCTTGAACTTTGGGCCCTGTGGCTGAGTTTTGATGTAGTCGGCCGAATGACACGCGGTGCAATTGCCTTGCACCACCTCAAGGTTTGGCCCCGGCTTGAACGCGGCGGTTTCCGGAGGGAGCTCGTAAGAGACCGGTTTNGCCCGAACTGCGACGCNGATGCCAGCGATCGCAGCAACACTCGCCATCATCGATACTGCTCTCAACGCANTCCNGTGCAAGGTCATGACCAGGCTCCTCAGGCTGCTGTAACAGACGTTGTTTCAATCACGTTGCGCATGTAGCCGGGNGGATTCCATGTTGCGGTTTCGGGCTGTGTCTGCCCGGCCTGGTTGGTGGCTCGAACCTTGAGGTCATGCGCGCCGGGCGGCAACCGGACCGAGAGCTGCCATTCACGGAACGAATACTTGCCAAGGTCCTTGCCGAGCTTGGCCGCCTGCCAGGTCTTGCCGCCATCGGGCGACAGGCTGACGTCCTTGATACCAGTTCCGCCATCGAAGGCGATGCCTTTGACAATTGTCGGGCCGCCGGCCTTCACCTTGGCGCCGTTGGTCAGGTTGGTGATGAAAGAACG
>NZ_AXAP01000119.1 GCF_000472865.1 Bradyrhizobium elkanii WSM2783
CTTGTCCGATCAGGCTGTCGATATCGACCGCTCGCAGTTCGACCTGGTCGCGCACCGGCTCGCGCAGCCGCGGCGCACCGCGCCGCACTGCTTCGGCCCGTGGCTCCGCTTGNTCCGGCAGCTCTCCAAACAACTCGTCACCAGCCATCATCCCCCTCCTGCAAATCAATCCGCGAAGAGAATCACAGCTGCCACGCGCCCGATATAAAAAGATTCACAGTCTCGTAGGGTGGGCAAAGCGAAGCGTGCCCACCATCACGAGCGGAGTGATTATGGTGGGCACGCTTCGCTTTGCCCACCCTACAGCCGGCGCAAGTTGATGCGCCCTCAGCGCGGGGGCGCGAGCGCATCAAGCTGGCGCTGAGCTTCGGGTTCGCCCCATTCTTTCGCTTTTTGATACCAGTTGCGGGCCTGCGCGAGGTCCGCGAGCGGGCCACTGGCGCCCAATTGCTTGAGCACGATCGGGTCATAAGTCCGGGCAAGGAGCAGCGCGGCGCGCGCGTCTCGTGCTTCGGCGGCGCGCAGCAGCAGTAGCCTCGCCGCCGCGATGTCGCCGCTGGCCAGCAAATCCTGTCCACGCTTGACGACAACGGAAATTTCCTTCGGATCCAGATTGCGCACGGTGTCCATCTGCGGCGGCGGGGAAGCGGCCGCAGGCCGAGCCGGCACCGCAGCCACGACAGCCGCCGGTGGCCGCGCCGCAACGCTGGCAGCGGCTTTCCAGGAAAGCCGGATCGAACTACCCACGAGCGCGGCACCGTCGCCGTCACGCAATTCTACCGTCACCACCATCTGGCCGACGAAGCCGTCCGGCGGAATGACCGACACGGCGGAAATCTCCGACGCGGACACGCGCCACTCGTTGGCGGCGACGCGCTTGCCAGCCGTCAGCCGCGCGCCGGCTAGCAATCCGTTGATGGCAATGACGGCACCAGGAGGGGGAGCACCCACGCGCAGCCCGAGTGGCAGCGCGTCGTCGGCGAGCCCGCTGCTGTCTTCGACGGCGAGGGTCGCAGCCCGCTTGCGTTGCGGCGCCGGAAACAGCGAGGTCTTAAGCGACTGCCAGGAAGACGAGATCGATGCGATGGCGTTCGACTGAACCCCAGGACTTTGCGACGCCGGAATCGCCATGACGACGATCATCGCGATGGCTGCCGCAACCGCTGCCGCGATCGCGAACCTCGCTCCCACGCGGAGCAGCGCGCGCCTTCCCGAATTGCGGAGAACGGATGGCGCTTCCATGGGCTCCATCGCTTCCTGCATGGCTTGGGCGACGGCCTTGGTGAACATTTCCGAATGGTCGCGACGTCGAGGCTTGCGCAGCGGTTGCAAGGGCGGATCGTCGACAGTCAACGATGGAGGCTCCGCGGACCGTCTGAGCGGCGCCGCCGGCTGCCCGCTTATCGCCCGCTCCCACGGCTCGCGCGGGGCGTAGTAGGTCGGATCGTTCGGATCAACGTAGCCTTCGTCCCTGCCGCCATTCATACTGAACGCTCGCCCTGAGGCGGCTGCCCACCAGCCCGCTGATGTACGCCGGCTACGCTGTTCGCGATCCTTACAGCCCATGAGGATGCAACCGCGCACCTCCGGTCCGCCTGCGGCGACGACCGTGAGCTTAGGTCCTCTTGCAACGCTTCCGGCTGACGCCCGCCGTTATCCTTTTTTTGATTGCCGTTGGCCGATGTCCTTCGCCAGGACGGTCCCTTTGCTTCAGCGGTTCCGACAACCTAGAGTGGAGCCTTTAGCCCAAAGTTCCGCCGAGTCAATCGACAACTAGAGATCACTTTGATTGAATGGTTAATCGGTGAGGTTGCCAAATTTTCCCGTACCTTGTCCCATATCGCCGCAAACCTTGAAATTGCCGGGCCGCCGTGGTCTCAAGCTGAGAGTTTTCAACCGGCCCCTTGCAGTGGGCCAAGCCACAACACGGCGGTTCTCACCGATGGCCCGCAGGTTTTCTGTTCCCTATCAGTCGGAGCCGGTGTCCAGCCTCGCCACCTGGGCACGCAACCTCGCGATCTTCTCCGCCGTCGCGGTGATCGTCTCGATCCTCATCGTCCGCTTCGGCTTCCTGGAGATGAAGCCGGCGCTGGCGACCTTCTTCGGTGCGCTGGCCTGTGCCGGACTTTCGATCCTGCTTGGCTTCGCCGCCTTCGCCGCGATCTGGCAGAATGGTTCGCGCGGCATGGGCCGCATCCTTCTGGCCTTCCTGATCAACGCGCTGGTGCTCGCCTATCCCGCCTATCTCGCCGTGCAATATCGCCGGCTGCCGCCGATCCACGACATCACCACCGACCCGATCGATCCGCCGCGGTTCGAGGCGCTGTCGCGCCTGCGCACCAGCGACGACACCAATTCGGCCGTCTATGCCGGGCTCTACTCAGCCGATCAGCAGCGCCGCGCCTATCCCGATATCGAGACCGTCGAGCTCGAGGTGCCGGTGGACCGCGCTTACGCGGTGACGCTGCAACTGGTGAACCGGCGCAAATGGCTCGTGATCGATGAGCGTCCGCCGACGCCACCGCGCCGCATCGGCCGTATCGAGGCGGTGGCGCGCACGCCGATCATGGGCTTCCGCGAGGATGTCGCGATCCGCATCATGCCCGACGGCGAGGATTCGCGGGTCGATATCCGCTCGGCCTCGCGCTATTTCGAGGCTGACCTCGGCAGCAATGCTGCGCGCGTGTCGAAGCTGATCGAGGACATCAACACCGCCGTCGACAACGCGAAAGCCGCGCCGAAGAAGGCACCGGTACCGCCGAAGGTGCAGGCAAAGACGGTGAAGAAGTGAGGCGGAGGGTCGGACGCCGCTGCGGCCTGTACTCATAAATCGCCCAGCCACGCTCGCTTTCGGGCAAACCGGACATCGAGCCAACATCGCCGAATGACGAGTCTTCACCCTGGCTGCGTGAAAACGCGAAAATTGGCGAAGCGTGGAGAATCTACTTCTCACATTACGCGGTACTGGAGCTCAGTATGCTCTCCGAATCTCAGAAGCGACGACAAAGGGAATGCTTTTCTCTGCAATTTAAGCGCCGTCGCGTTTCCACACAGCCAAGGCCCATAGCGGTCATGCGGGAGCATTTGTGCCACGCAAGTTGCCTGTACGCCGCTAGATGAGCGTTGCCTTGTTCGACGGAGTGAGTCTGTTCCGAAAAGGTGAGGGTCTAGCCTATACCAGCTAGCCAGACAGCAGCCGCGCGTACTGGCGCGTGGTCATGCTGCAGTTCGGCGCCCTTCGCCCGGTGAACAGAGGGTCCTATCGGTTGCCTTCAGATAGTCATCCAGGGCTTGCCCGGTCGCCTCAGTGAGTTCGAATTTGACTCCTACAGGCGGCTCGAGTGGTGGTCGTTCCGGCGGTTCAGAACTTGGCGCCCCAAAGCCAGTCCAGAAGAATGACGGGATTGCCCCTCAGCGGACACTTTCGCGCGAGGACCCAGTCATACGAGGAACTCGTAGCGAGTGACACGACCGTTCACCACCCCGATCGATCCGATCGCAGCGGCATGGCAGATCCACGTTGTGGGTACCGCGCAGGGTGTTGGTCCGGAAGCGCGGTTGACCTTGGCAATCAATTGGAAAACGTCGTTGGCTGCTATATGGTCATCAACCGCAAGCAGGAGACGTTCTTCGTGCTGCTGGAGCAGACCCCTTCGGAGCGCGAGCGCATCCAGCGGCCCCCTTGAGCTGCCCGTCTATGAAGCAATGGCAAACCAAAAACACCACACTGCGCTGCGTTGCCGCGGCAGCGTTCGCGTTTTGCCTGGTCATCGGCCTGGCGTTCGAGCTGCGCGCCGAATCCGAAACGCCGGCTGTAGCAACTCTTTCACCCGCGGCCCTGAAGCAGCTTGACGAGACCATTCGCAATGAGATCACGAGCGGCAAGATTCCTGGCGGCATCCTGCTGATCCAACAACATGGCAAGCCAGTCCATTTCGAATGCTTCGGCGTGCGGGACCCCGACACGGGGCTGCCGATGACGCCGGACACGATCTTCCAGATCTATTCGATGTCGAAGGCCGTTACGTCGGTTGCGGCGATGATGCTGGTCGACGAAGGCAAGCTGGCTCTCGACGATCCCGTATCGAAATACATTCATTCCTTTGCAGACGCCAAAGTCGGCGTCGATATGTCCGACGAAGCAGGAAAGTATCCGCTCAAGCTCGAGCCGTTGAAGCGCCCGATTACGATCAGGGATCTATTGCGGCACACCTCAGGTATCACCTACGGCTTCTACGGCGAGACCCAGGTGCAGAAACTCTATGCGAATCCTCTATTGTATGCGGGGGATTTCAATAACGCCGACTTCGCCGATCGGATCGCAGTACTGCCGCTTGCCGATCAGCCCGCAACGCGTTGGAATTACAGCCATTCAACCGACGTGCTGGGCCGTGTCGTCGAGGTGGCCTCGGGGCAGACGCTGTACCAGTTCCAAAAGCAGCGATTGTTCGATCCGCTCGGCATGTCCGACACCGCGTATTATGTCGCGGACAAAGCGAAGTGGCCACTGATCGCCAGGGGATTTCCTGTCGATCGCTCTCGAGTTGCCGGAATCAACGATCCTACATTGCCGCGGCGCTGGGAGTCGGGTGGAGCGGGCTTGGTCTCGACCACAGGAGACTACGCCCGCTTCCTGCAAATGCTGCTGAATGGAGGTGAGTTGGACGGCAAGCGGTACCTCAAGCGTGAGACGGTCGCACTGATGACGTCGGATCAGATTGGACCGGAAACCGGGATCATTCATGATCCCTTCTATTTTCCAGGCCCCACCAGTGGCTTCGGTCTTGGTTTTGCCGTGCGCACCTCGCCACCTCCGAATACGGACTGGCCACTCGGCGAATACCGTTGGGACGGCGCCGGCGGCAGTTTCTATTTCGTCGACCCCGTGGACGACATGCTTGGAGTCTTCATGGTGATGTCGCCCACACAGGGGGGACGGATCCAACTGAACTTGAAGTCGATGATCTACGAGGCGATGGGGAGGGGCTTGCGCAAGTAACCAACCGCAAACCCGTTTTATTTCCCATTTCTCGGATCTTTCGCGCCTACGCCAGGCCAGCGCCTGGCAAGATCGATTGTCCGTATTGGCCCTTCTCGGACCTACACGCCCTGATGCAAGAACGCGCCCGGCAGAACCGGGCGCGTTTTTGCTCGGAAAAGGCGAGAACCTTACTCGGTCGAATACTTGAACTCCGGCATCGCCTTCAGCTCTTCCTTGCTCGCGTTGTAGACCGCGTGATCTGGGTACCAGGGGTTCGACTTGGAGCTCGAGGTCGAGCTTGTGGCCGCGCCCGTGGTCGTCGAAGAGCCAGCGCCGCTCGCCGGCTTTGCGCCGGTGTTCGACGCGCCGGTATAGGCGACCGGCTCGTTGACGAACTTGACCTTCTCGAAGGGCACGGCGACCAGATGCTCGCCGACGCCGAGGAAGCCGCCGACGCCGATCACGACCGCTTTGATATTGCCGCTCTTGTCCATCAACATGTCGTTGATCGAGCCAATGCTCTCATTGTTGTCATTGTAGACATTCAGGCCGGCCATTTTCGACGCGCGCCAGTTGCCGTGGAACGACGACGGAGCGGTGGTTGACGTGGTCGCCGCGGTGCTCGGGCGATCGCCAGTCGCCGTATTCGGCGTTTGCGCGAACGCGACGCTTGCAAGCAAGGCCGAAGCCGCGAGACCAGTGATGGTATACTTCGCTAACATGATCGGATCCTCCAGTTCGAAATCGATGCTGAGAGAACCCGGCACGTCAGCAAGCGTTCCGTATCAAGTGACACGGAACTTGCGGCGCCGAACAAATAGAGCGCCAGTCGAAAGTTCAGAGTTAAGCGGCGAGCATGCGCTTTCAGAAACCGCCCCAATAAGGCGGTATACCGTAGTAGCGACGCAGTTCGGCTTCCTGCGACCGATCGCCCCAATCGAAATCCTTGTCGGCGCGAAACGACGGCGCGCGTTTCAACTCTTCATCTGATATGTCGAGCTCATAGGCCTCGAAACGCGTGTTGTAGCGCAACCGCACCCAGGGCAAGGGAATCAGATTGGTTCCGAGGCCGAAGAATCCGCCGAAGCTGAGCACGGCATAAGACACTTGACCGGTGACCTTGTCGATCATCAGCCGTTCGATGTGGCCGATCATCTCGCCGTTCGGCCGCCGCACCGCGGTGCCCTCGACACGGTCGCTGGCAATGAGCCGATGCGGTTTGGTGCTGGCGTCGGCTGCCATCTGGCCCTCCCCGCAAATGATCGAGAGAGACAACGCCACATTCGACGACTGGTTCCTACGCCATCAACGAGACAACCCCCCTTCCCTTTTGGAAGGGCGCGTAGCCCGGGTGGAGCGAAGCGAAACCCGGGACACCTGCGTCAACGTTGACGAGCGGCCCCGGGTTACGCTTGCGCTCCACCCGGGCTACGCGCTGTTCGTAGGGAAGGAGCCGTGCCTTTAGCTCTGGTAGTCGACCAGCAGCGCGGAGAACGAACTGCCGTTAGCCGATGTGCTCGCGCTGCCGGCCGAATTGTACGAACTCGACGCCGACGCCGACAGCGACTCCTGCAGCGACTGCAGGAACTTCTGCAGGATGTCGCTGACGGAATTGCTCGTGGCGCCGGCTTCATCGGTCGAGGTTGAACCATCCGACGGCGGTGGCCCACCGGCGCCGCCATGGGGGCCATGGCTACCACCGGGGCCCTGCGCGAAGGCGGCCTTGAACACGCCCTGCAACTCGGTCGCCTGATCGCTGGTCAGCTTGCCGCTCGAGACTTCCTGGTTGATGAGATCATCCAGCTTGGACTTCATCTCGTCCGGCGATGGCCGCGTGCCGCTCGTCTGATCGGTGGCGCGGCTCGCTTGCATCGAGACGTCGATATCCGTCAGCGCCGATGACAGCGCGTCCTGATCGGACGAGCTGATGGCGCCGGAATTGATTTCGGACTGCAGTTCGTCCTGCAGCCGCTGCAAGGGCGACTGATAGGTGCTGCCGGAGGCAGCCGAGATCGCGGTCATGGAATGCTCCAAATGATTCTGATAGGTACGCGCAGAACTCGCCGGGACGGTGTGGTCAACGGTCTTAACAGCGCCTTTTAGGCTGTTACGTTCTGTTACCGCTCGGTTCTCAGAAACATTCGGAAACAAAAATCTCCGCCACTCGTCCGGAATCATTGACAAAAGGTCAGCATGGCCCAGCCGCAGCCGAACATCCTTGTCGTCGAGGACGACCGCGAGACGCGCAGCCTGATCGCGAAATATCTGCGTAACAACGCCTGCAACGTCACCACCGCCGGCGACGGTCGCGAGATGGTCCGCGCGATGACCGATCACCGTGTCGATCTCCTGATCCTCGACGTCATGCTGCCGGGCGAGGATGGCCTCAGCCTGTGCCGCAAGGTGCGCGCAACGTCGCAGACGCCGATCATCATGCTGACCGCGCGCGGCGAGGACGTCGACCGCATCCTCGGCCTGGAGATGGGCGCCGACGATTATCTGCCGAAGCCGTTCAATCCGCGCGAGCTGTTGGCGCGGATCAACGCAGTGCTGCGGCGGCAGGCGGCGGCGCGCAACGCCAGCGCCATCGAAGGCGCGACCGTGCTGACGTTCCAGGGCTGGCGCATCGATTTCCGCCTGCGCGAATTGCGCAACCCCGAAGGCGCCAAGGTCGCCATGACCAGCGCCGAGTTCGACCTGCTCAGGACATTGTGCGAGCGGCCCGGCCGCGTGCTGTCGCGCGACAGCCTGCTCGACCTCACGGGCGCGCGCGACGCGGGCTCGTTGGAGCGCTCGATCGACGTCCTGGTCAGCCGCATCCGCCGCAAGATCGAGCCCGATCCGCAGGAAGCCACCATCATCAAGACGGTGCGCGCCGGCGGCTACATGTTCACACCAAGGGTGGAAGCAGCAACAGTCGAAGCGGTGACCGCGGCGGGCAATTGACGATGAAGCTCTCCGGCTTCCTCAATCTCAGGGGCATCAGCGGGCAGATCGCGGCGCTGGTGGTCGCCTCGATCATCGCCATCCACGTCATCATCGCCACGATCTTCCTCATCTCACGGCCGGACCAGTCGGAGCCGGTTGGCGACCGCGGACATGCCCAGCTCGCCAGCGCGATCCAACTTCTCGGCGCCGCCGCAGCGTCGGAACGACAGCGGCTGTCCGCCGACATCAACAACACCTTTCCGCAGCTCGGCGTCGAAAGCCTGCCGCCCGGCACCACGCCTGCTGCCGGCGAACTGAACGAGCGCGAATTGCACCTGCTCCACCGCCGGCTCGGCGCCACCTATCGGCTGTTTCCGCTGGCAGGCGACGGCGCGCGGATCGGCGTCGTGCTGCCCGACGGCGCGATGATATCGGCAAGGCTGCTTGCGGATTCGCACCGGCCGCCAGTCCTCGGCGGTCCGTGGATGATGACGCTGCTGTTCATGGTCATCAGCGTCGCGCTGCTCGGGCTGTGGGCGGCACGCGCATTGACCGCGCCGCTCTCCTCGTTCGCCCGCGCCGCCGAAAACTTCAGCCTCGATGGCGCCGCCGCGCCGCTGCCCGAACGTGGACCGGAAGAGATCCGTTCGGTCGCGAAAGCATTGAACCGCATGCGCGAGCGCATCACCAGCCTGATCGAGGACCGCACCAAGATGCTGGCCGCGATCAGCCACGATTTGCGCACGCCGATCACGCGGCTGCGGCTGCGCTCGGAATTCATCGAGGACGAGACTCATCGCAATCGCATGCTTGCCGATCTCGACCAGATGCGCGCAATGCTGGAACAGGTGCTGTCGTTCCTGCGCAACGACCGCAGGCTGGAATCGATGACGCTGACCGATATCGCCAGCACGCTGCAGCTCGCCACCGACCAGTTTTCCGACATGGGCCACAAGGTGGGCTACGACGGCCCCGCACACGCGATGGCAACCGTGCGGCAGGAAGACCTGCACCGCAGCGTCACCAATCTCGTCGAGAACGCAGTCCGCTTCGGCAGTGAGGCGACGATCCGGCTCCGCACTGCGCCTGATAGCATCACAATCGAAGTCGAGGACGATGGCCCCGGCATTTCGGATGCGCGCAAGCAGGATGTGCTGGAGCCGTTCGTGCGCGGCGACGATGCGCGTAACATGGACGAGTCCGAAGGCTTCGGCCTCGGGCTTTCCATCACCAACGCGATCGTGCTCGCGCATGGCGGGACATTGTCGCTGCACGACAAGCAGCCGCACGGACTCCTCGCGCGGATCGAGTTGCCGATGCGCGCGGAGAGCCGACGCTCAGCCGCCTGACGTCAGGCCGCGAGCGGCGCGTGTTCGCTGCCGTGCTCCGGATAGATCGCAATGGCCTCGAAGCGGTAATCGCAGGCGCGGCAATGCCAGAGATAGAATATCCGGCCACCATCCTGCTCGACCCAGTCCGGCTTCGCGATCGGCTTGCCGCATTGTGCGCAAGGATTTCCACGCGGCAGATCAGCGGAATCAAAGTGGGTCATGATGCGTCTCCCGTTATCGACTTTTCTTGGTCGGTTTTCTTGATTGGCGTTTCTTGATTTATCGGCAGAACGCACTGAACCCCGCGCCTGCCATGCAAAATCCTAAGGCGGCTTTGAGTCATTTGCGCGACAAGAAGCTTGCGGCCGTGCAGCAAATCGTCGTCTAAGACTTTACTAAAGTCCGTCGCATAACGCCCCGCTTTCGCCACATATCTGCCCGGCGGCCGCAACAATTCGGTTGCGTAAGTGGAACAGACCATTCCGTCGCCGAGATCTCGCCCGATGAAACTCCCTTTCGCCCTCACCTTGCTTGCGGCTGTTGCCGCGGTGCTGTCAGGCTCGCCTGCGCAGGCGCAGCAGCGCTCGCAATATGAGGCGCTGGTCGCCGCCCATGCCCAGGCCAATCTGGTGCCTGATACGTTGGTGCACCGCGTGATCGTGCGCGAGAGCAAGTATCAGCCGAACCTCGTCGGACGCGGCGGCGCGATCGGGCTGATGCAGATCAAGCTCGCGACCGCCCGCGGCCTTGGCTACAAGGGCGATGCGGCGGGCCTTCGCGATCCCGAAACCAACCTCACCTATGGCATCAAATATCTCGCGGGCGCCTATCGCGCCGCCGGCGGCAACCATGACCGCGCCGTGCGCTACTACGCCGCCGGGTATTATTACGCCGCCAAGCAGCAGCGGCTGCAGCACCTCAAGGAATCCAAGAGAGAATCCCGCCCGACGCTTGCCGCCGCAGCGCAAAAAGAGCAGACCGAGGCCGAGGCGCCGGAAAGCGCGGCCGACGCCGACGCACAGCAGGTCCCCGGCAACTGAGGGGCACGGCCGCGAAGCGCGGCGTTGACAGGTCGGCGTATCCGCTTACATTAGACGCGTTCCGAGGGGTGCTCCGAGGAGGAGCTGAGATACCGCACGCTTGGCGTTGGCCATTCCGGCCGATATCCGGGACCGCGGTGACCCTTTGAACCTGATCCGGGTCATACCGGCGAAGGGACAGGGATGTACCAGAGCAAGTCTTCGCGGGGGGATTCCCCCGTATCTATCATCGGCGCAGGCATCGCAGGCGCATGGCAAGCGTTATTGTTCGCGCAGGCCGGTCACGCCGTCACTCTGCACGAGCGCAGTGACGCCGCGATGACGGAATCCACAAGCCATTGGGCCGGCGGCATGCTGGCGCCCTATTGCGAGGCCGAGGTCGCCGAACCCATCATCAGCCGGCTCGGCCTGCGCTCGCTCGATATCTGGCGGCGCGAATTGCCGGATACGCCGTTCAACGGCTCGCTGGTGGTGGCGCACGCGCGCGAACGCAACGATTTCGAGCGCTTTGCCCGGATGACCGAAGGCCACGAGCGGCTCGATGCGTCAGGCGTCGCGCAGCTCGAGCCCTCGCTCGATGGCCGTTTCCGCAACGCGCTGTTCTTCCCGGCCGAGGGCCATGTCGAGCCGCGCCGCGTGCTGCCCAGGCTGCATGAGCGCATCCTCGCCGCCGGCGGCATCATCAAGTTCAACAGCGACATCAGCGCGGAGGATCTCGAGGGCATCGTGATCGATTGCCGCGGCCTGTCGGCGCGCGACGGAGAGCCGGAGCTGCGCGGCGTCAAGGGCGAGATGATCCTGATCGAGACCGCGGAGGTGGAGCTGTCGCGTCCGGTGCGGCTGATCCATCCGCGCTGGCCGCTTTACGTGATTCCGCGCGAGGATCATCTGTTCATGCTGGGCGCGACCTCGATCGAGGCCGAGGACACCGGCGTCAGCGTCCGCTCGGCACTGGAGCTTCTGGGCGCGGCCTATGCGGTGCACCCGGCCTTTGCCGAAGCGCGCATCCTCGAATTCGGCTCCGGCCTGCGCCCGGCCTTTCCCGACAATCTGCCGCGGATCACGATCGACCGGACGAAGATCTCGGTGAACGGCCTTTACCGCCACGGCTTCCTGCTGGCGCCGGCGCTGGCGGAACTGACGCTCGCCTATGTCGAGCGCGGCCAGATCGACAATGAGGTGATGCGATGCGCGTGATCGTCAACGGCGAGCCGCGGGAGATCACTTCGGCGAGCATCGACGCGCTGCTCGCCGAGCTCGACTACGAAGGCACCCATTTCGCGATCGCCCTGAATTACGACGTGCTGCCCAAGAGCCGCTGGGCCGAGACCGCGCTGAAAGCCGGCGACGAGATCGAAATCATCACGCCCCGGCAGGGAGGGTGATCGCCATGACCGCAGCCTCTCTCCCCTCGTCGTCCCCGCGAAAGCGGGGACCCATACCGCGTGATCTCTCTTGTGGCACTCTGGTGGACGCTCGCGTTCACAACAACGGCCTGTGCTTATGGGTCCCCGCTTTCGCGGGGACGACGGGTGAGTGCTGGGCTGCAAGCGTTGGGACACTGACACCATGCTGAACTTCTACGGCAAGACCTTCTCCTCCCGCCTCTTGATCGGCACGGCGCTCTATCCCTCGCCCGCGATCATGCAAGGCGCGATCCGCGCGTCCGGCGCCAACATCGTCACCGTGTCGCTGCGGCGCGAAGCCGCCGGCGGTAAAACCGGAGATGCGTTCTGGTCGCTGATCCGCGAACTTGATGTGACGGTTCTGCCGAACACCGCCGGCTGCCGCAGCGTGCGCGAGGCGGTGACCACCGCAAAGCTCGCGCGCGAATTGTTCGGAACGAGCTGGATCAAGCTCGAAGTGATCGCTGACAACGACACGCTGCAGCCCGATGTCGTCGGCCTGGTCGAAGCCGCCTCGATCTTGGTCAAGGACGGCTTCGAGGTATTCCCCTATTGCACCGAAGATCTTTCGGTGGCGATGCGGCTGGTCGATGCCGGCTGCAAGGTGGTGATGCCGTGGGCCGCGCCGATCGGCAGCGCCAAGGGGATCACCAACCGCGATGCGCTAAAACTGCTGCGCGACCGCCTGCCCGACATCACGCTGGTGGTCGACGCCGGCATCGGCGCGCCCTCGCATGCGGCCCACGCCCTCGAGCTCGGCTATGACGCGGTGCTGCTCAACACAGCGGTCGCGAAGGCCGCCGATCCCGTCGCGATGGCCAATGCATTCCGCCTCGGCATCGAGGCCGGCCGCGCCGCCTATGAGGCCGGACTGATGGACGCGCGCGATTTCGCCTCCCCCTCCACCCCTGTCATCGGGACTCCGTTCTGGCATGCCCTATCCTGATCCATTTTACCCCGTCGTCGACAGCGTCGCCTGGGTCGAGCGGCTGACGAAACTCGGCGTCGGCACGATCCAGCTCCGCGCCAAGGATTTGAACGATGCCGAAGCGCTGCAGATCGTCACCGATGCGCTCGCGGTGACCAAGGGCACACCGACAAAGCTGGTCGTCAACGACTATTGGCGCGCGGCGATCGTCGCCGGCGCCGAGCATCTGCATCTCGGCCAGGAAGATCTCGAGGGCGCCGATCTCGCCGAGATCCGCAACGCCAGGCTGACGCTCGGCATCTCCACCCATGACGATGAGGAACTGGCCACCGCGCTGAAGGCCGAGCCGGATTACATCGCACTCGGCCCGATCTTCCCGACCACACTGAAATCGATGCGCTTCGCGCCGCAGGGCATTCCGAAGATCACCGAATGGAAGAAGCGCATCGGCGACATCCCGCTGGTTGCGATCGGCGGCATCAAGTTCGAGCAGGCCGCGGAAATCTTCGCCGCCGGCGCCGACTCGATTGCCGTCGTCTCCGACATCACCCAGAACGCCGACCCCGATGCGCGGGTCAGACAATGGCTTGGCGCTTCAGCCAAAGCCGCCTGAAGTAAGAAGTTTAAGGAGGAACTCCATGAACATCCGTTCCAACCCTGATACCACCATTCCCGCCGTCACCACGGGGCCACTACCGTCCTCGCGCAAGATTTTCTCGACCCCCGACACGGCGCCTGATGTGCGGGTGCCGCTGCGCGAGATCATCCTGAGTGAAGGCGCCGGCGAGCCCAATCTTCCTGTCTATGACACCTCGGGCCCGTACACCGATCCGTCCATCGTGATCGACGTCAATGCCGGCCTGCCGCGCAATCGTCTCGCCTGGGTCAAGGAGCGCGGCGGCGTCGAGGAATACGAGGGGCGCACGATCAAGCCGGAAGACAACGGCAACCTCTCCACTGAGAAGGCAGCGCGCGCCTTCACCGCGCATCACCAGCCGCTGCGCGGCCTCGACGGCCACAAGGTGACCCAGCTCGAATTCGCCCGCGCCGGCATCATCACCAAGGAGATGATCTACGTCGCCGAGCGCGAAAACCTCGGCCGCAAGCAACAGCTCGAGCGCGCGGAAGCCGCGCTCGCCGACGGCGAAAGCTTTGGCGCCTCGGTGCCGGCCTTCATCACGCCGGAATTCGTACGCTCAGAGATCGCGCGCGGCCGCGCCATCATTCCGAGCAACATCAACCATGCCGAGCTCGAGCCGATGATCATCGGCCGCAACTTCCTGACCAAGATCAACGCCAATATCGGCAACTCCGCCGTGACGTCGTCGGTCGAGGAAGAAGTCGAGAAGATGGTGTGGGCGATCCGCTGGGGCGCCGACACCGTGATGGACCTCTCGACGGGGCGCAACATCCACACCACCCGCGAATGGATTTTGCGCAACTCGCCGGTGCCGATCGGCACCGTGCCGATCTACCAGGCGCTGGAGAAATGCAACGGCGATCCGGTCAAGCTGACCTGGGAATTGTACAAGGACACGCTGATCGAGCAGTGCGAACAGGGCGTCGACTATTTCACCATCCACGCCGGCGTGCGCCTGCCCTACATCCATCTCACCGCCAACCGCGTCACCGGCATCGTGTCGCGCGGCGGCTCGATCATGGCGAAGTGGTGCCTGGCGCATCACAAGGAGAGCTTCCTCTACACCCATTTCGACGAGATCTGCGACCTCATGCGCAAGTATGACGTCTCGTTCTCGCTCGGCGACGGCCTGCGTCCCGGCTCGATCGCCGACGCCAACGACCGCGCGCAGTTCGCCGAACTGGAGACACTCGGCGAACTGACAAAAATCGCGTGGGACAAGGGCTGCCAGGTCATGATCGAAGGCCCCGGCCACGTGCCGATGCACAAGATCAAGATCAACATGGACAAGCAGCTCAAGGAATGCGGCGAAGCCCCGTTCTACACGCTTGGGCCGCTGACCACGGACATCGCGCCGGGCTACGACCACATCACGTCAGGCATCGGCGCCGCCATGATCGGCTGGTTCGGCTGCGCCATGCTCTGCTACGTCACGCCGAAGGAGCATCTCGGCCTCCCCGATCGTAACGACGTCAAGACCGGCGTCATCACCTACAAGATCGCCGCCCATGCCGCCGACCTCGCCAAGGGTCACCCCGCCGCGCAGCTCCGCGACGACGCGCTGTCGCGCGCAAGGTTCGACTTCCGCTGGACCGACCAGTTCAACCTCGGCCTCGACCCCGAGACCGCGAAGAACTTCCACGACGAAACCCTGCCGAAGGAAGCCCACAAGGTCGCCCACTTCTGCTCGATGTGCGGTCCGAAATTCTGCTCGATGAAGATCACCCAGGACGTGCGGGATTACGCCGCAACGCTGAACGATCCGGCGAGCGTCGGGATGTCGATGCAGGGTACCATCGAGGATGGCATGGCGGCGATGAGTGCCAAGTTCAAGGAGATGGGCGGCGATGTGTACCTGGATGCGGAGAAGGTGAAGGAGAGCAATCAGGCGCTCTGAGAGTAACCGATGCGCGAGGGTTTGACCCGCGGACTATTGCCTCTGTTCGTCACTGTTTGGCTTCCCGTCAGCGTAACCGTTTCATGGGCGCAGGGACTGCCACACGTGGCGAGCAGCGGCCTCACTGCACCTAGCGAGGTCATTCTTTATATCCATTCGGATTTGAAGAGCGTCGATTTCGTTCAGCCGCTGGTTTGCGCTCTCCAACGAGTGCTATCTGCACCCGTTTCAACGCAAACATTGGACCTTCAACTCGGCCCTGAATTGCTCGCAACCCCGACCCAGTTCGACGTGGACAAGGTTGGAGATCAGTTCATCCGGGCAACTGCTACGGATGGGGGACCGCGGTCATTCAAATACTTGCTCGTTCCGTTCGATCTCAAGGCATCCCCTTGGCGCTATGTTTTCTCGACGAGTTTCGGCAATGAGACTACTCCTTATCACGTCGGCGTGGTTTCAACGGCTCGGCTCGACGTCGCGGACCCAAAGCAGCAGCACCGCGGAGGTGCCGAGATCACCGCGAGGCGCGCATACAAGCTAATCCTCAAGTCAATTGCACGGGTCGCGGGCCTACGAAGCCCCGATGCCTGTATTCTTTCATTTCCGAGAAGCCTCGAAGAGTTGGATCGTAAGTCATCAGAGTTTTGTTCTGATGACCGTGCCATGTTAGTTGCCGCCCACATCCTTCAACCTGTGGAAGGACAAGGACACACCGATTGCTCGGTCATTTCCCAGCAGCAGGGCGTCAACGACGTGCGCGTGGCCCGAGCGGCAGAATAGCCAAGCCGCATTCAAGGTGAGGGCGGGCCTCCGAATCCAGGACCTAGTCTGAACATTCACAGCCGCGAGAACCGCCGGGCACCCGCCCGGTCGTTCTGTTGCAGCCATGGCGCGCCCGAGAAATGTTCGAACCTGAAGGGGTCCCCTAACGACAAACTTTCGGATGCCGTTGCCAGCCATTTTGGTAGCTAGTCAGATTCTCCAGACATCCTAGAAACACGCGCAGGTCTCAATTGGCGGACATGGGGACAACGACATGCGATCGAATAGCGCCTTCCGCGCCAAGGCAAGAGCTGCATTTCGCCGTCGGATTGAGGATCGAGCCGAGAGCGGCGGCGCGCACCTCGCGAACAGAGCAGCCGGAACGCAACCTCGCCTCGACTGCGATGAGTCCAGGAAGTCATCTGCCGTTAACGATCTGCCGGACCACATCCGCAGGTTCTGCGAGCGATTTTTCTCCGACAACAGAAGCCTCCTCTAGTTCTTCTCACCATCGCAGACTGGCACCATCAACGCTCCTTGATCTGGGCTGTGTCGTCGGTCGGACGATCTTTGCAGTTCTGCCCTGAGGGGCTGGCTGCCTGGATCGGGCGGGCACGTCCCGCATATTGAGAAGCCTATTCATCAACGTGCATTCGCGCGATCGGTTGGCTCATATCGGCCACTGATCTATCCTGCATCCCATCTGTCCAACGACGAGGATGCATGCATGTCCATAAAGCACTTCCCTCCCCCACCCGGCGTCAAGGCGCCGCCGCTCTCGTTCGGCGCCCGCGTCGGCGATCTCCTGTTCATCTCCGGCATTCCCGGCTTCGATGCCAATGGCGGGCTGCCTGATACGTTCGAGGCACAGTTCGCCAACGTCGTCACCAACTTCAAGCGCGTGCTGGACGAGGCGGGCGCGACGGTGCGCGATCTCGCCAAGGTCAACGTGCTGCTGACGCGCGCCTCCGATGTCGCCGCGATGAACAAGCTCTATGCCGAGGCGTTCGGGCCGGCGCCCTACCCGGCGCGCACCACCTGCGTGGTGGTGGCGCTGCCCGATCCGAAGATGCTGATGGAGATCGAGGGCGTCGCACACCTTCGCGCTTCATGAGCGACGCGCCCGCTCCGCGCGAGCGGCTGCCCGACCAGCTTGCCGCCGATCTTCGCCAGGTCTTCGTCGGCACCGCCGCCAGCCAGCGGTCAGCCGACCTCGGCCATTACTACGCGCATCCCGGCAATCGCTTCTGGCGGACGCTGCATGAGGTCGGCATCACACCGCGCCGCTTTGAACCGCATGAATTTCCGGCGCTGCTCGAACTCGGCATCGGCTTCACCGACATGTGCAAGACGGGCGCGGGCATGGACCACCAGGCGCTCGCCTTCCCTATCGATGTGCCCGCGTTCCGGAACAAGATGCTGGCTTACCGGCCGAAGACCATCGCATTCACCAGCAAGAAGGCTGCATCTCTGTTCTTCGGACGACCGACGCCGGCGATCGCGCTCGGCCGGCAAGCTGCGCTTCCGGATTTTCCGGATATCTTCGTGCTGGCGTCGCCATCGGGCGCGGCTTCGGGAAGCTGGTCGTTGCAGCCGTGGCAGGAACTGGCGGATTGGCTGCGGGCTGGCGAACGAGTGGAGGATCAACATACCGTCGCTCGAAGTCGCCGATGAACTGCTGTTGATGAAATCATTGCAGCCTCCCGATTTCGAGGGAGCAGGCTCTTGCCGTACCAATACCGCCACAAACGATCACAAAAGATCGGCGGCGCCTCGGCCAATCGCGGAGGCAGAAGAACAATTCGACAGGAGATACGTCATGCGTCGCGCTACCGCCCTCTGCCTCGCCACCTGCTCCGCTGTCGCGGCCTTCGCCGCCAGGCCCGCAGAGGCCGGCTATTACGTGATCCGCTGGGAGAACACTGGCATCTGCCAGATCTGGAACGAGGACCTGCAGCAGAAACCGATGCAGTGGCCCTCGACCTACCAGGTCGTCAGCAAGCCGGTCCCGACCTTCACCGCCGCGATGGCCGAGCAGCAACAGATGCGGACACAGCGCCGCTGCACGTTGTGAGTTGTGGAATCGCAATACGCGTAGGGTGGGCGAAGGCGCGTCTATCGCGCCGTGCCCACCTTTCTTGCACCAACCGTGGATGGTGGGCACGCTTCGCTTTGCCCACCCTTCTCGGGCACTTCGCACCTCAGGAGAAAGACTTCAACACCGGCTGATACTGCTTCAAGGCGGCGTCATGTCCGGTCTGCCAGGGGAAGTATCCCTCGCGATCTGGCCACACGATCTGCAGGCATGGAAACGGGCGCCGGCATTTGCGATAGAACCAAATCGCCGTTCCCAGATACGCGTCATACGCCTGCAACGGCACCTCTGCGAATGCGACTTGGCGGTCCGTCAGGATATCATCGCAGATATCCCCCGCGGCGTAGTTCCGTCCTGCAGCCGCCCGGTCGCGAATATCATTGATGATCGAGGCAGAGTCGGAGGCCCGCAGGCCGAAGATCACCACCTCGGCGTGGCCATAGTTGAGAAACAGGCCAACCGAGAACGCATATGCCGGATTACCGTCCAAGATGCCCACGATATGGCATCCGTGCTTGCGAATATTGCGAATGATCGCCTTGTCCGCCTCGCCTTCGATGTCAGGCCATTTGAAGTCATCAAGCATCGGCATCTCTCGTTGAGAGGAGCTGTAAGGTGAAGGCGCGTCTATCGCGCCGTGCCACCATCAAAGACTCCGCTCGCACTAGTGGGCACACTGCGCTTTGCCTACGCTACATCGGACACGACCAGCGCGATGCGCTGCGCGCCGGATTCTTCTCGAAGTCGGGGCGCGTTTTTGCCCGCTACGGCAACTCCTCTTCGTACAAACAAACAATGATCAATTGAATGCAGCATCATAATACAATTTATAATTGTTAACAAGCTCCGTAACACGCGAGCCATTGCAGAAGCCGGACGAGCCTTGAAGGCGGAGGACCCGTAGAGCCTGAGAACCAATTCGGTTTTCGGGTAGACGGCATCCGAAGTAGCGGATGTTGAAGNCCTCGACGGTGGAGCGGGGCGGGATTTGCGCGCCGCTATGGTTTGGCGCAGCTATGGGTTGGCGAGGCGATGTCCCTGCAGGATGTTGTTGGTGAGGGCGTACCAGAGCACGACGGCTCGGACCTTTTCGATGCCGCGCACCGTCAATTGCCTGAGGTCCCAGTTGCGCCAGCGGGCATGGATGCATTCGCAGATCGAGCGGGCCTGGTACTGTGCCTTGCCGGCGTCACTGGCCATGCGGGCGCGCCAAGCCAGCACCCCTGGGCCGTCGCTGCTCCGCGGTA
>NZ_AXAP01000120.1 GCF_000472865.1 Bradyrhizobium elkanii WSM2783
CGAGCGCAATCGCCAGCACGTTGTGGTGCAATCGCTTCTTGGCGGCTTCGATCCAAGATTTGAGGCCATAGCGCTCCCAGCACTTCACCCTGACCAGCACCACCCATGCGGCTTGGACGAACAGCGCGCGTAGGTAGCGATTGCCGCGCCTTGATATCTTGCCCAGGATCGTGCGGTCGCCGGTCGAGATCTGCTTCGGCACCAGTCCAAGCCAGGCGCCGAAGTCGCGGCCTTTCGAGAACACGTCTCCAGTGCCGATCGCGGCCACCATGGCGCTTGAGGTGAGCGGGCCAAATGCCGGGCACGTCATCAATCGCTCGCAGGCCTTATCTTGATGGGCCAGCGTTTCGATCTCGCTCGACAGCCCNTCGATACGTGCATCCAGCCGGCGCCAGTCGCCCGCCAGATCCTCGATGATGCGCAACATGCGAGGCGAGAGCACATCGGTGCGCGTCGCGAGGATACCCGGCAACTCGCACCGCAGGGAGTGCAGGCCNTGGCGTACGGCGATGCCCCNNTCCAGCAGGAACGCACGGATCTGATTGATGACGCCGGTACGCTGACCGACCAATCGATCGCGGACGCGGTGCAGCGCCTGAAGGTCGAGCTGATCGGCGGTCTTGGTCGCGACGAACTTAATGGCCGGGCGCTGGACCGCCTCGGCGATGGCTTCCGCATCTCGGAAGTCATTCTTCTGCCCCTTCGAATAGGGGCGCACGTATTTCGCCGGCATCAGGCGGGCGTCGTGGCCAAGCATTTGGAGCTTGCGGCTGAGATGATGCGCGCCGACGCAAGCCTCCATCCCGATCAAGCNCGGCGGCAGGTTGGCGAGCCGCGTTTCCACCTGGCCGCGTGACCANTTCTGTCGCAGCACGATGGCACCGCGGTGATCATGACCACGAGGTGGAACGAGTTCTTGCCGATATCGATGCCGATCACGGCGATCGCTGCGTTGAGCTTCTGAGACATGGTGTGTTCCTTGTCTTGAGCGCCCCTTGCCAGCTTCTCGCACTGGCAGGGCCGGAGCACGGCCGGACCATTCCATTAGCGGACGTGACTCCGAGTTGAAATCGGCATTTGACCCTAATTAGGCATTTGGCCGGATGCGGGCCACGCCTTCAATGGCGAGTAGGAACGGCGTAGCAATGATCCGGGAACCATGCGCGGTATCGTGCGTTGCCGCGCTGCTTTTGAAGTGCACGTCCATTCCCTAGGATGCATTCCTTGGGCGCGGTTACAGCGAGATGCCGGCGAGGGAAGCGCTAATGCGTCGGATCCGACTGGTCATAGCAGATCGACGCCCTGTCGTTCTGCAGGGTTTTGCGTCGCTGTTTGCGGCGGAGCCCGACTTCGAGCTCGTTGCGTCCTGTCTCGATGGAGCCAGCTGCCTCGAAGCAGTTCGGAATCTAGCACCCGATGTTGTGCTTGTAGAGGACGGATTTTCTGACGTGACGGCATCTGAAATGCTCGCCGTTGCCAATGCCGAAAACCTTCCTACCCGGCTTGTCTTCTACACCGCATCCGTCGCACGTGGCGACCTCGCCGCCGCAATCGCGGCCGGTGCTTGCAACGCGATTTCGATGCGCGCGAAGCCCGAAACCGTGCTGCAGTCCCTGAGGCTAGTGGCGCCGCGGCCCGACCGGGCGCAGGCAGAAAATGGGACGTTTGGTGAAGATGTGCTGGCAGTCTTGACGGTCGAAGAGCGGAAGATCATGCGTCTGGTCGCCTACGGCTTGTCGAACAAAGAAATTGCGCGCCAACTCAATGTCCCGCCTGGCACCATCAAGGCGGACCTCGATCGCATATTTCAGAAGCTTCAGATCAACAACCGGACGGAGCTCGCAGCGCTCGCCCTATCGCGCCTTTCCGGCGGAATCGGCGCGCTTGCAGCCCTGATTTTCGCAGCGCTAGACGACGTTCACGCCGCGCATCCGAACGCAGTCGGCCATACGTTTACCGATACTTTCACGGTAATGGCCGCAGACGGCACCGCCGACGTCGTAACCATCGTTATCAATCCCAAAAAATCTGCCGGTGCTTCGAGCACCACGGCTGGAACCATGAGCAAGGCCGGCCGAGCCGAGAATTCCGCAGCGGGCACGCCGACACCGACCGGCAAACTCGTCGATTCCAGCGCCGATATTGCCGCCAGCACGAGTGCGTTGGCGGCACTCAACTCTCCAAGGCCGAGCTCGGGCAGCTATAGCGCTTTCATGATGGCGGCGGCCGCAGTCTTGATTTACGAGCTCGACATCATCTGCAGCCCCGCGCAAGCGTTCGATCTTGGCAATAACCTTACCGATGTCTTCGGGTCAGCTACCGCAGGCGGCACCAAGGAATTGGTAAGCCTCGATAGCTCCAGCAGCACCGATGCGAACCTCGATGGTTTCGACAACCTGGCTTGGCTAAATCCCGGAATATACGATCGGTCATTCGCCTTCGAAACTCCCCGAAGCGATACCATCGCCATAGACGGCGATGAACCTCAGATTCTCGGTGCAGAAGCAAGGGAGGATAGCGGGAGCCGCCACGGCGAAGATAGCTCTCTTCACGCAAAATCAGATGATGCGATCAATCGCGGTGACACGATCTACGAAGGTTCCGCGCCCGTCAACGTCCGCGCCGGGGACACTCACGGCGGTTTCGGCGAGACCGCAACCGAGGCGTCGCAGCATGCCGAGCATGGCACAACACCGCCAAGTGCGGGGGACGATTCCAATCGTGGTCAATCGCAGCGCGGTCTGCACGCTTCTGAAAATGGCTCCGCAGCCGCTCAGCAGCAAGCCAAACATGATGCACCGGGAGACGATTCCAATCATGGGCAATCGAATCGCGATTTGCACGCTTCTGAAGGCGGCTCCGCAGCCGCCAAGCAGCATGCCAAGCATGACGCACCGGGAGACGATTCCAATCATGGGCAATCGAATCGCGATTTGCACGTTTCTGAAGGCGGCTCCGCAGCCGCCAAACAGCATGCCGAGCATGACGCACCGGGAGACGATTCCAATCATGGGCAGTCGAATCGCGATTTGCACGCTTCTGAAGACGGCTCCGCGGCTGCCGAGCAGCACGCCAAGCATGGCGCCTCACCACTGAACGCTACCAATCCCGGCGAATCGCAGCGTGATTTGCACGCGGCGCCGGTAAACGCCTCCAACAACCCGCATTCGGAAGCGAGCCAGAACGGTGGAGGCAAGAACCAGGTTTCTATCGACGACGCCGGGCACGCAGAACCGGCAGCTGCCCCAGAGCTCGGAGATTCGTTTCATTTCAAGAATGAGATGGCAGCTTCCAAAGCTTCAGATATCTTTGAAGTACATGTGCGCCACGAACCGGATTCGATAACACTTAGCCAGCACGTTGCCGGACACGATGGACCGGCGCCGATCCAGGATGCGGCCCTGATTGATATTTCACTCGCGCGGGAAAACGTCATTGATGGCGCAAGAGGAGCCGAGCACCATTTTACGCACGATCTAATTGTGTAGCTGTCTTCTGGTCTTGCTGCTCGCGCCGCCGACGAGATGATCGAGTAGCAGGGCTATATCCGCTCCGGGCCCATCACGAGCAACCCCGGTGCTTATCTACGTCAGCTGTCAGTGGTAAACCGCCATTGACGAGGCGCTGCAAAATCGACGCGAATGACCCGAAGGGCAGATAGCCATGGCCGGGCCAACACGGAGCCGAGGGCATGGTTGTTCTTACGGCTATTCTGCACAGAGGAACCTGATTGGCGAAGCACAGCAGAAACTATAAGCTTCCGATGTTTCATGACAGCAGAGCGGCGCATGGACCTCTTAACAAAAAGACGGGAGCTCGAAGTTAAGCTCGCGAGGTGTCGCGCGCTCTCTGACGAGTTTCGAGGCCCAGAAACGCTCAAAAACATCAGCGAATTGGCCACCGAGATTGAAGCGGAAATCCAAGAGTTGGACGAGCGAGCGCGCCTCCGTCCTGCAAAATCTTAGGGCCTCCCTCGAACCTCGGTCATCCCGGCCGTGCTCAATCTCGAGCACGTAAGCGCTCACATGGCTGCGCAAAGACGGCCTGATCGCCTATACTCACGAAGTGACTGCCGAGCTGCGCGAACAGACGATTGTATCGGACGAGGGAACAGCCGCTGTGCGAGTCTGTCGATGGGTCAGGGAGTTTGTCGTATTTGGCTCCACTGTCGCATGCACACCAATTGCCTTGGAACAGTGCGGCAAGCGGCTTATGGTGTTTACATCACCGGCCAAGGCTCGTCCGTAGGCGTCGGTGGCTGAGAAACCAATAGCGCTCCCGTCTGCATAAGCAACGGGAGAAGAGCATGCTAGATACCCATCCAAACGAACATCTGTCACTCAGCCAAATAATTGCTTAGACGCGCGAGCTTGTGCGGACGTCGGCAGAATTCTTCGCCAACCTAGCCCAGACACGTTCTTGGGCCGAAGGCGGGCGCCTGATTTGGAGCGGCAAGAGCGCCAAGCTGCTGTGGCTGCCCATATCTACGAGTGGATTAACTCGCCGGGACTGCGGCCGCCAGGGAAGTAGGCCACATCAGTTAATAGGCAGACCGGCTTATTGACCGGTCCTAATCGCGGGCCATCGCGATCACCTTGAATTCCCGATCGAGCTTGATGTCGTACTGTCCGTCCTTGCACTTGGCGACATCGATTTCAAAGTAGCCACTGCCCTCGGTTTCCTTCTCCATCTTGCCGCCCGTGCAGCCAAGCGCCTCCAAGGTAGCTTTGATTTTGTCGGCCTCCGCCGGCGTCACTGGAGTGTCAGCAAAGGCGCAAGGTGCTGCTAGCAAGTACGGCAGCGAATGCCATCAAGCTGTATTTCATCTGTGCGTTCTCAAAAATCAGCAGGCCAAACCACGTTAGGCCGAAACTGATCCAACCAAAAGATGTGTTTGGAG
The DNA here is from genome assembly GCF_000472865.1 of Bradyrhizobium elkanii WSM2783. Taxonomy (GTDB): domain Bacteria; phylum Pseudomonadota; class Alphaproteobacteria; order Rhizobiales; family Xanthobacteraceae; genus Bradyrhizobium; species Bradyrhizobium elkanii_A. Next base: position 4,901 of record NZ_AXAP01000120.1, read on the forward strand.
AAAGCTTTCGACTCAAAGTACGCACGGAGTTCGATGCCTGCACGCGGCTGGTCTCGGCCGACCGCCTTCCTCTCTGGTTCGCACTGATGCTATGTTTTCTGCGAAGTCGGTTCTCGACGACCGGCGAGATTGAAACTCTTCCCGCCCGCTGTGGTGCGGGCGGGACTTGTGCTCGGCTCGGGAGTGCGGAAAGTGAAGGAAGCCAAGCAGTTCCGAAAACAGGCAAAAAGGGCTGAGCGGATCGCGCTGTCGCTCTCGGATGCCGAAATCTCAGAAACCTTCCTCAATCTTGCCAAGGGGTACCGCAGTCAGGCCGACGTGCTCAAGGCCAAGGAAAAGGCGCGCACGAAACAAAAGTCGGGCAAGAAGCCTCGATAGGCTATCGCGATGGGTGGTTTGGCCCATGACAAAGAGGCCGATGTGGAGCGCATATTCGCAACATGGGACACATTGATGCTTGTCTGGCGATCTTGCGTCGCTTGATAGCCAAGGGAGACGTCAGCGGCATTCCCTTGGCCGAAAGGGCCATCAATGAATATTGGGACGCGACACCCGCTCCGGCCAGGAAAAGCGGCCTCCAGTTTCTCCAGCAAGACGTTCTGAAACAGCGCGATGCTGTGTTAGGCAGTCAGCGAAGCTTAGCCGATGCAGTCAACGCCTACATCGAAAAGAAGCTAGAGGGGCAGTGAGGCCACCAGTGGCGGCGAGGCCGAGCAATCTTTATCGTAGGGTAGTTCAATCGCTTGTGCTTAGCGAGGACGCCACTATGGTTTCCTCGACTTCCTTGACCAAGGCTCGGTGATGTTCGGCGAGCCCGGCAAACAACGCCTTCTTGGTCCCATTGGTCGCTAGCTTGCTAATCAATTCGCACTCTTCGGCTTCATTTCGAAGCTTCTCCAAGTGCGCCTGCATGTCTTTCATTGGTCAAAGCTCATTTCGGCGGGCCCAAACTGAGGGCCTCGTTTAACTCGGCAGCCTGTTCCGCTTGGGCCGCTTGCCTGAGTAGCTTCTCGCGCTCGTCGCCCGGAGGCATGGTTCTCGCGCGCTCGCGGGCGTATTGGGCCAAGCTGACCAGCCGCGCCTGGAGTGAAGTGGTTTGCTTGGCTCGATTGCGTTTGCGTTTCATGCCCCGTGGTTTAGTCCCACGGCCACCAAGCTTCATTGATCTACGTTAGTCCATGCTGCTGGCTAATCCCAAAGGCGAAGTCGAGTAGCGCTGTAACGGCTCAACGGAAACGGCCCCAGCTTGTGACAGCTGGGGCCGCCAACCACAGGGCTGGTTTCCTCCGGCCGGGGGGCTTAGGGGCAGTCGGGACCGGAGGCCAAGATTAGATGATAGCGACAGGTTTCGTTCCTGGCTTGTCAAAGATGGCGCGGCACTATGTGCACTGTTATCAGCCGGAGCGTGCGCTACAGGAGAAATGCAACCTATAGCCGATCGCCTACGTCCCCAGCCCCGGCTCGGCGGAGAGGGAGCGACGCCCCGGCGTTAGCGGCCCGTCGGGCAAATGGAAGCGCGTGCGATTGGCGGCGATCACCGCTTTCTTCTCCTATTCGTGAGGACGACGCGCTTTCGGGAGCCGGAGCGATCGATAAGTGGGGTTACGCTGCGCGATGGCGCTTCTGCATTGCGGCAATAGCCTCCATCTCCCCGACTAGTCCCGAGCTGCGGATGTCAGCTGCGATAGCGTCACCGAGCCAGCGCGCAGCTAGCCGAAAATCCGGCTCCAGTATCAGCCGCGCAGCTGCCGAAGCGATCTCCTCTGCCGAAGCAGTCGGCGGCAGCCGCAGGCCGGCGCCATTGGTCTCGACACGGATCGCATTGTCGCCCTGATCTCGACCCATCGGGAGCACCAGCAGAGGGACGCCATTGACGAGCGCGCGGTTGACGGTGCCGTGACCTCCCTGGCTGATGACCAGCGAAACTTCCTGCATTACCGCATCGTGCGGTGCACTTCGAAGCAAATGCACATTCTCCGGGGCCTCAAGGCTATTGACGTCCAGGTTCGGACCGGCAGTCGCAACGGCCTCGACGTCAAGCTGACCCATCGCATGAATGATCTTCTGCACCAGCTCGCCCTGTCCCTGAGCGCCGGTGCTGCCGGTGATCAGCACACGCGGCCGATCCGTCGACCACGGCGCGCGCCACGACCCGCACCAACTCGGCTGATCGAGCAGCGGACCGACATAGCGCAGATTGGCGGGCAACCAGTCGGCCTGGAAATCGAATGCGCGGCTCATCGCGAGCAACACGCGCGCCGCCCTGTCGAACAGGTCGAGCACATGGGAAACGCCTGGCACGCCCATCCGCGCACAGACGGCGTTGAAGCTCGGCAGGAAGCTGTCGAAAAGCGCCATCATCTCCTGAGCGGCGGCGTCGACGTCAGCTCGCTGCTGCGCCGTCTTCGGCGCCGCGAGGCCACTCGCGGCGGGCGGCACCCCGGCCAGCGGCCGAAGGCTGACATGCGGCGAGAGCAGGGCGATGGGCACGCCCGCGGCTTCTGCGCCGAGCACTGCGCCAAGCAACAAATCAATGCTAAGCACGGCATCTGTTGCAGCTTTGCTTATTTCGTCCTTGATGTCAGCCGCATAGTCGTTAGCTGGATCCGCCACGGTGCGGCGAAACGCATCGCGCAAGCCCGAAAAGTCCGCGGGGTCCGCAGCTCGTCCGGTCGGCGCACGGCGCCAGGTGACAAAGTCAAAGTCGGCGGCCAAGACTTCGTCCCGCATCGCCGGGTCCGCCATCACCCTGACGTTATGTCCGCACTGCCGCAACTGACGACCGGCGGTCAGCAGTGGATTGAGATTGCCGGAAGTACCCCACGATACCAGAAGAAAATCATACGACACAGTGCATCGTCTCCTTCATTGCCAGACCACTCCCAGGCCGCGGCGAGGTGGTGGGCAGCCCTTCACCGGCCGGATTGCGTGGACCGAGACCGCCAATCTCGGCCGGCTTCGCTACCTCAGCATTTCGGAGGTGAAGCGATTGGTTACGCTTGTAATGGCGCGCGAGGACGTGAACGCGTCCGGCCCTCCCCGCCTCACAGCGGAGTTGCAGTTCTGTGTTGCCGGCGCATTCCGCCAATCTCGCTTCTGCCAACTGGGCGGGCGGCACGCCAGTGATGCTTACGCTGTCGCCGCGGCGTCGAACCCATCGCGGGGCCGACTAGGCCATACCGCTGAGACTTCAGTCGCAGCGTAAGTCTCACGGCGCAATCCTGCTGCCGCAACCGGAACGCACTGGAACCGTCCAATTCGGTCATTCCGAACCACCTTACGATCGACGAGGTTCTGACCAACTTAGTGGCGACCTCACCCGTATGCGGCGCGCGTCGGCAAAGCTTCCAGCAAATTGCAATTCGGCGCATGCCCGCGCCATAAGAACCGCTGCTCGTCAGCGGTGGGTCGAACCCGCGAATCTCCCCGCGGTTACCTGCAGGAAAACGTTGGCCCGGCTGCTCCAGAAAGGAGTGGCCGGGCCTTTGTTCGTTTCAGAGTCCCGGGTTGCGCGACCTGGTCGAACGCGAACTGTCTTCGGGTAGACCGGACATCCGGCCGGACCGGCAGGTCGCAAAGGGGACAAGTCCGGACTCTCAACCGCACTTACATTGTTGCTAAATAGCACTTATACTGGGCTGCCCTGAGGGGCTGCCTCGACGCCGCAGATTTCTGTGAATGGCCTCGACGCCTATTATCGCGATGAAGGTACGGGCGTCCCAGTGGTGCTCGGGCATGGCTCCGTTGCCTCAAGCGGACAATGGCGAGCCCTCATCAAGCGAATGTCGGGCCGCCATCGCTTGGTCGCGCCTGATCACATCGGATACGGACGTACAGCGGCGTACTCGGGCGACATTCCACTAATGAAGCACGAGATGCGATCGTGGAAGCGCTCGTGCGCCTGATCTCGCAGCCGGTTCATATGGTCGGTCACTCGCTCGGAGCCTCCGTTCTAGCCCGGGTAGCCGCCCGAATGCCGGAACAGGTGCGAAGCCTAACACTGGTCGAGCCAAGCCTCTTCTACCTGCTGGCCGCGGCAGGAAGGCTATCCGAGCATGCCGAAATCAAGGCTATTGCAGATCGCGTACTTCGCCACATTGGTGAGAACGATGCTGACGAAGCCGCGCGTAGCTTCATCGAGTTGGCCTCGGTGCGTATGACGCGATGGACGCTAGGCAGCGCGAGGCGGTGAGGGCAAGTATAGCCAAGCTTCCCGTCGAATGGCCGACGGGATTCGAGCCATACGGAGCAACGGTCGAGGCACTCTCTGGATTGAAGATGCCTATCCAATTGATCGGCGGTTCACAGACGACACCCGCCGCACGGGCCGTCATAGACGTGCTGCGCGGCCTGTGGCCAAGAGCGGCGTATGCCGAGATCGAAGGTGCAGGCCATATGGGTCCGTTGACGCACGCCGATACAGTCAACGAGATTATAGACGCATTCATCGGCCGGGTGACGGGATCAATGTCAACGACGGACGTGTAGACATCTACACTGGTCGGAACTTCGGCTAATGGAATGGTCCGGCCGTGCTCCGATGCTGCCGGAGGCGCGGTGCGGGCTCGAAAATAAATTCATAGAGCATGTCGTTTTGGCGGTCCGCCGTTCGACTGGGTGTTGGCGGAGCCACTTCGGCTGTGGCTGGAGCTCACAATGTGACTGATTAGCTGTCAGATCAATGATCTTACGGAGATTGGCAATGACGATCTCGCATCGATTTATCGAGACAAATGGCATTCGAATGCACCTGGCCGAAGCAGGGAGCGGCCCCGCCGTGCTTCTCTGCCATGGCTTTCCGGAGTGCTGGTATTCGTGGCGGCACCAATTGGAAGCGCTCGCCGCCGCCGGATATCGCGCCATCGCGCCCGACATGCGTGGTTACGGGCAGACGGACAAACCGGATGCGATCGATCAATACACTCTATTGCATTTGACCGGAGACATGGTCGGACTACTCGACGCGATCGGCACGGATCAAGCAGTCGTTGTCGGACATGATTGGGGAGCGCCGGTCGCTTGGCGCTGCGCTCTGTTCAGACCGGATCGATTTAGGGCCGTCGTTGGCTTGAGCGTGCCGTTTCAGGTGCGTGGTCCCAACCGACCAAGCACCGTCATGCCGCGGACCGAAAAGCAACGCTTCTATCAACTGTATTTCCAGACGCCGGGCGTTGCCGAGGCAGAACTCGAAAAAGACGTCCACAACGCAATCAAGACAACATTGTTTGCTCTATCCGGCGATGCGCCGGTTGAAGATCCTGCGTCGCTCGCGATGCTTCCTAGTGAGGGGGGTTGGCTTGATGGTAAGCCTACAACCCAATCATTGCCGACGTGGCTCACGGACAATGACATCGGATTTTACGTCGAGGAGTTCAAGCGCACCAGCTTTGGAGGAGGTCTGAATTGGTATCGCAACATTGATCGAAATTGGGAACTGCTCGCACCATGGTCTGGCGCAAAGGTTCAGGTCCCGGCACTCTATGTCGTTGGCGATCGAGACGGGGTTTACAGATCACCGAATTGGAACCATCTCATCCCTAGCCTGAAACAGTTCGTGCCCTTGCTTCGCGAGACAATAGTCTTGAAAGGTTGCGGTCATTGGACTCAGCAAGAGCGCGCCAAAGAAGTAAACAATGCGCTCCTGGAATTCCTGAAACAGAACTGATGCACTTAGTCCGTTGATGGCGCGCATGCGAAGTCGCGGCATGTCCGCTGTCACGTCGGTTACCGGGTGACGAGCGGTCCTGTTCTGCTCAATTGGAGTTTTGCGGCTCGTGACCCTGAACGGACATGCTGTCGGCATATCCTAGCGCTGTTTCAGTGCGGACCGATTATTGTCCAATTGATTTTAAAGGTAAATTTTCATGACCTTCACAGGCTCGACCTCGGATCGCTTCTCCGTCCGGAAATCTAAGCTGACCTCGCCGGCGTGGGCTGGCGTCATACCGCACCATTGCTGCGGAGGATGGAAGCCAAAGGGTTGGTCACGCCGGGTTCAATCATTGTTGACTTGAAATAAGGGGATATCCCCTCTAAATGCCCTCAAACGCGATATGGGGATATCCCCGTAAACCATAACTGAGGGCAAATCGGCGAGCCGGCTCAAGTAAACCGGGCGTGCATGATGGAGAACGATACGTGAAACGCTCATTTCGCTCGGAAAGCCCGTGCATCGTGGCCGCGATGCGTGCAGCCACTCGCCGACTGACGCAGCTGTATGATGAAGCGATGGCGCCAACTGGCTTGCGCGTCACTCAATTTCACGTTCTCTCGGAGCTTGAACGACGATCAGCTGATCCACCAACCGTTGGTGACCTGGCTGAGATCCTGACCATGGAGCGGTCCGCGCTCGGTCAAACACTTCGACCGCTTGTACGCGACGGTTTCATCGACTTGGGCCAAGACGAGCGGGATGGGCGCCGTCGGCCCATCAAGTTGACGAAGGCCGGCAAAGATAAAGTGGTCCGCGGACGGCGCTATTGGGCCGGCGCGCATGAAAAATTCAAGCATTTCTTCGGGGACAATCAATTGGTTGGCTTGCGGAAGACTCTGCGCGACATCGCCGAGAGCGCGCAACTTCCTGAAGCTTTTCAGTAGATCAATATGGCATCCGGGAGAAAGTCATGATCGAGCCGATCACCGTAGAGCATATCACCTTTGTCAGCTACCGGAGCTTCCAGGACGTTGTTCGTGCCTTCGAGGAACAAGTCGGAACGCTTGAAGAATTAGGTTGGCCAGCAATACCTGCAGCTTCACGTGATCAGGATGATTTCGAACGTCGAGTTCGTGAAGTGCTGGGCCCCAGCGGCTTCACACGTTTCCTGACAATCGATCACGGCGAGTGGGTCAGCAAGCAAGAGCGCCCGACCCGGTTTTTGATGTACACGATCGGAAACCCGCTGATCGCGATCACAATGATGCGGCATGACATCGAGGCGGGCCTCGATGTGCCGGTCAGACTGGCGATCTATGAGCATTCTGACGGGAAGACGAGGTTTGTGTTCAACAAGCCATCAAGCCTCATGAGTGGGCTTCGGAGCGTGGCGGTCCAAGATGCCGCTTATAAGCTTGATGCGAAATTGATGGCGCTCGGCGAAGCCGTGACAGGCGTAAGAGCATAATTTCCGAAAGAAGCCGAGACGTGGATACGCATCGGAAGCCGCACGGCGATGAACCTCTTGAGCCCGACAGTGGGGTACGAGAAGGCTTGATAATGGGTCACAGTGGCTCGGAAGCGCCGCTGCATAACGAAGCTAAGCAGTTCTTGACGCCAATCTGGGTCATCTTCGGACTTTCGATGGGCCCAGCGATTGCGCTTGGGCTCGCTCGGTTCGCTTACGCGCTGTTGCTTCCATCGATGAAAGCTGATCTCGGCTGGAGTTTTGCCGACGCAGGCGCCATGAATACCGCCAACGCGGCTGGATATCTTATCGGGGCCCTCGTAGCTGCCCCTTTTGGTCGTCGCACGAGCGACAAGGCCGCATTTTCCCTGGGCCTTTTCCTGACATCCGCAGCCATAGCCGGGGCCGGTCTCACCGCTGACTTTACGAGCCTGCTTCTCTTGAGAGCCGCCTCCGGACTTGCGGGAGCTGTGTCTTTTGTCGCCGGCGCAGGACTCACATCTGCGGCAGCCTCAGGAGGGTCTCGATCGCGCGCGCCGACGATGTTGGGCATCTACTTTGCCGGGGCGGGTATCGGCATTACGGCCTCGGCCCTCGCAGTCCCTCCGCTTCTTTCCGGCATAGGCTGGCGGGGCGGGTGGTTGGCTCTTGGCGCATTAGGCTTAGCTGCGACCATTTGCGGGTCACTGGTTCTAAGTCGCACACCCGAACCTTCCTATAAGGTTCATACCCCCCCCCTGGCGGCTGGTCGGCCCGCTTCATGGCACGCAAACTACTATCATACGGGCTATTCGGCGCCGGATACATCACCTATGCCACATTTATCATTGCGCACTTGCGCACCAATGAAGGTTTCGATAGCGGATCGATTACCGCCTTCTGGGCGATCTTAGGTCTAGCCGCCGTTGTCGCCGCGTTCGCGTGGGGCCCCATACTCGCTCGCCTGAAAGGTGGCTGGGGAGCAAGCGCAACAATCGCGACGGTCGCGGCCGGGGCGGCCTTGCCGCTGATCTGGCACGGACCAGCAAGCGCCTATCTCTCCTCCATCCTTTTTGGAGGGTCAGTACTCGCGGTCATCGCCGCAGTCACCTCATTCGTGCGGAAGGCGGCGAAACCGCACGCTTGGACAGCAGCGATCGCAGCACTGACCGTTGCGTTCGGGACTGGGCAATGCATCGGCCCACTCCTCAGCGGTGCTTTGTCCGATGGACCGAACGGCGTTCGTGCCGGTCTCTGGTTGTCCGTCGGCATCCTCACTGTAGCGAGCGTCGTCGCGGCTTTCCAACCCGAACCGGCGGGCGATTGATCATCGGCGTCCAGCCGGGAGACGGAACGCAGCCGGCAAGTGAATTAAGTGAACCGAGTGAAGGTAGGATGAGGATCATGACCGATACTATCATTCAGATGGACGCCAGCCGCATCGCGGAACTCGTTGCCAATCGGGACCTATCGCCGGTGGAGGTCATGAAGGCCCATCTCGATCGTATTGCCGAGATCAATCCCAAGGTAAACGCCATTGTGACGATGGCTGATGGCGCACTGGACGCTGCAAGAAAAGCCGAGGCAGCGGTCAAGTCGGACGCTCGATTGGGTCCTCTCCATGGCGTTCCGTTCACGGTCAAAGATGGAATCGACACGGCGGGCGTGCTGACACAGCGCGGTTCGCCCATTTTCAAAGGGCGCGTGCCCGATACCGATGCCACCGTCGTAGCCAGGCTGAAGGCCGCCGGCGCCATCTTAATCGCAAAGACGAACCCGCCGGAATTTTCCTACTCGATCGAAACGGACAATTTCCTGACGGGCCGAACGAACAACCCCTGGAACCTCGACTACACCCCGGGTGGATCGAGCGGTGGTGAATCCGCCGCCATCGCGGCTGGCATGTCGCCACTCGGCGTGGGCAGTGATCTCTCGATCTCATTGCGCGGCCCGGCGGCGCATACCGGTATCGTTGGATTTAAAGCTACTCACGGTCGAATGCCGATGACAGGTCACTGGCCCCGTGTGCCACGTCGCTTCTGGCACATCGGCCCGATGGCCCGTTCGGTTCGCGATGTGGCGCTCGCTTATTCTTTGATGGCGGGACCCGACGGTGCCGACGGCTTCTCAATCAGCCCGCTCGGCTTCGATACAGGGGTGGGCACGACATCGCCCCATCAGGTTCGTGTGGGCTGGTTAGCCTCTCCGGGCTTCTTCGGACCAACCGATCCAGAGGTTATCGCGACCGTGAAGGCAGCCGCTCATGCGCTGAGCAATGTCGGCTGCCAGGTCGAGGAGGTCCGGTTGCCCGTGCTGGAGCAGACCGATGCCAACAGCATCCTCTGGCAACTCCAACAGATGGAAGCCCGGCCTGAGTTCGAGAAGGTCACCGCCGGCCACGAGGCCCAGATCTTCAGGCATGCCAAATTGATCCTTGACACACCTGACACGCCGATAGGCGACTTCGTCGCCGCCGAACAGGCGGTGGAGCGCCTCCGCGACCGCTTCGTCGACTATTTCCAGCGATATGATGCGCTGCTCTGCCCGGTGACCCCGTTCCCCGCGACCAAGCATGGCCTCGCTGACCTCGTGATTGATGGCGAAACGGTTTCCCCGTTCCACGTGATGAGCGCGACATCACCGTTCAGCCTAACCGGCATGCCGGCCCTGTCGATGCGGTTCGGAACAAGCCACGACGGTCTTCCGATCGGCGTACAAATCGCCTCCGCCTGGCTCGCGGATTCGACCGCGCTTAAGGTTGCCTCGCTCCTCGAGGAAGTGAGCCCCGTCCGCAACCTTCACCCTGCCATCTAACGCTACAGGGTCGGGATCTTCCCGCCCCCGTCAATTCCTCATGAAATCTATTGAGCTCAGAAGCCAATCGAGGACTTAATTAATGCGTGCCATCACGACGAATTTCGAAACGACCGAATTTGCTGGTCTCACGACCAAAATTGTCAATCCGGACGAAAGCTCGTTCACGGTGCTGGATATGACCATCAAGCCGGGCTTCGGCGCACCGGCCCACATCTCCGAGGGCGAAGACAAGCTGTTTATCGTCCTGGAGGGCCAATTGAAGTACCTCGTGGGAGATCAGACTGAGGTCGCGGCACCCGGTGCGCGTGTTGTCGTGCCCAAAGGGGTTGTTCACGGATTCACCAACGTGGGAGCGGCCGACGCGAGGCACATCCTGGTCTCCTCGCCGCGCCGCCACGAGGAGTTCTTCCGTGATCTCCACAATACCCGGATCCGCGCGAGCAGCATATGGACATGCTGCCGACGATCGCAGCGCGCAATGGTCAACAGATTGTTGGAGCTCTTCCGTAACGCTGTAATTGCGCGCTTCCGCACCTGCATCCGCATCTTACCGAGATGGCAATGTCCCAAATATTTACCGAGCTATCACACCAAACTGAGAGCCGCTCACAATGATTGGATTCTCCGGAGTTATCTCCGCCAAGACGCGCCGACTGTGGCGCAGAATTGCCCTGTTCGGCAGCCTGAAATGTCTGGCCGTCGGATTGCTGGCATCGTTTACTTCAACGGCCTGTGCGCAGCAGCAAACGGACGTCACCATTAAGCAATTGCTCTCGACGACGACTACGTCTGGCGGGCAAAAGATCGTATTGCCCCAAAAGGATGCGGAACTGGTAGCGTCTATCTTCGAAATCCCCCGAGGGGCGAACCTTCCAGAGCACGAGCATCCGTATCCACGATACGGTTACATCTTGTCGGGAAGCTTGCGCGTGACGGACACCGAAACCGGTCAAAGCAAGACGTATCGGTCAGGAGACTTTGTGTTGGAGTCGGTGGGGCGTTGGCACACTGGCGCCAATGCAGGAGAGGAGCCGACAAGGCTGCTCGTTATCGACATCGTCGAGAAGGGACACACGAACACGGTGCTCAAGTAGCGGCAGAATAGGTAACGCCGAAAGGCGGCGCGGTGGGGCGCGCATCGGTTGCCATGTAGGCATGTCCGTTTGTGGCCCATCCCCGACATGTTGTGAGGTCTGCTTTAGTGCCTCCTCTGAGGGCTACAGCAGACGTCCGCACCGACTGAGCTACCGCGGTATGATGAGTGGATGCCCCAGTCGGTTCAAATCCCGAAGTCCAGTTGCGGCTTCGCGTCGTCCCCGCCTTGCAGGGAAGAGAGCGACACCCCTAGGAGGCGCACCGCTTTCCGAAGGGGCATGTTGTCCTTGAGCAGGCTAGTGGCCAGTTGTGCAAGATCGTTGCGGTTCGCGACGGCCGAAGAGACGGACCGGCTGCGCGTGATGATCTCGAAGTCGGCGAACTTCACTTTGAGCGTCACCGTCCGCCCCCGAGTGCCCGTCGACTCGCAGTGCAGCCAGATCTTGTCGATCAGCGGTTCGAGCTCTGCTTCCATGGCCTCGAATTCGGTGAGGTCGGTCGCGAACGTGTTTTCCGCGCCGACAGACTTTCGGATCCGGTTGGCTCGAACGGGCCGTTCGTCGACGCCGCGCGAGATCCAGTAGTAGTAGGCGCCCGACTTGCCGAAGTTACCGTTCATGAACTCCAGCGTCTGGTTGCGCATGTCGAGACCCGTGAAGATGCCCAGGGCATTCATCTTCGCGCTCGTCGCCGGGCCTATCCCGTGGAATTTGCCCACGGGCAGCCCCTCCACAAAGGCTGGTCCCATCTCAGGCGAGATGACGAACTGGCCGTTCGGCTTGCGATGATCGGAAGCAAGCTTCGCCAGAAACTTGTTGTAGGAGATGCCGGCCGAAGCGTTGAGGCCGGTCTCGGCCTTGATCGTTTCACGGATGCGCGAGGCGACGTCCCTAGCAAGCGGGATGCCTTGAAGATTTTCGGTCACGTCAAGATAGGCCTCGTCGAGTGACAAGGGTTCGATGATCGGCGTGTGCTCCGCGAAAATCTCGCGAATTTGCCTGCTGATGGCCTTGTAGACCTCAAAGCGCGGCTTGACGAAGATCAGATCGGGACACTGGCGTTTCGCCGTGATCGACGGCATCGCGGAGCGCACGCCGAACTTCCTGGCTTCGTAGCTCGCGGCAGCCACGACGCCGCGCTCCGCCGAGCCACCCACCGCGACCGGCTTTCCGCGGAGGTCCGGGTTGTCGCGCTGTTCCACGGAGGCATAGAACGCATCCATGTCGATGTGGATGATCTTGCGATAGGACGCGGTCGAAGCGCCTTGCTCGGGATCGGGTCGGGCCATGCGCGGATTATAGAGGTCCGCAGTCGAGTCGTCGCAGCCCTTAAGCCACGTCGTCGGGCGGGCACTCCGGGCAAGTGTCGCCGATCGAGCCCAGCACTTCGGCGATCGCGACGGCGGCCGCTTGCGAGGAGACGCCCGGCGGAGGCTCCTCTCGGGCGATGTTGAAGGCGCGATCGCGGGCGTGTGGGTCAGCGCGGTCCTGCATCCGCCCGTGTTCTTCGCATTCGCGGACGGCACCGGCTTCCTGAAGCACGGAGATGGCCCATCCTCGCAGCGTCCGGATCGTCGCGCGCCGTTCCCTGGTCATCAGCATTTGGAAGGCTCCTGGTGAAACGAATCCGCGAGCTCAACTTGCGTTCCGGCGAGCTAGCACAGAGCAGGGATTCGCAAACGCGGGAGCAGTTGCTGTCAATCGGCTTGCAAATTTGACCCCCCGTATTGCCTCATCTGAGGATGTTACTTTCGCTTGACGGACGTAGCGCCGACTGTCGGCCGGTCTGAGGTTGCGTCATTCCTCGCAGGATCGGAGGGACTGGGGACGTCGCGGAGTGCCCATCACACGCAGCGCCGGCCCCATTCCCGGGATCACCAATGGTGGCCGGTGCCGTACCCCCGGCCATGCGCGGGATGATCACCTCGGTTGCGTTGCGTCTGAGTGATCGCAACAAGCGCTGCACGATGGTGTGCTGCGGCGGC
>NZ_AXAP01000013.1 GCF_000472865.1 Bradyrhizobium elkanii WSM2783
TTCGCGGAGACCACCGTGAGCAGATTGTTGAAGTCGTGCGCGACGCCGCCGGTGAGCTGGCCGACGCTCTCCATCTTCTGGCTCTGATGAAACTGCTCCCTCGCTTCGGACAATTCGTGCTCACGGTGCTTCAGCGCATCGGCCATGGCGTTGAANGCCCTGGCGACCCGTGCGATTTCCGAATTGCCCGGGATGTCCACNCGCCGGCCGAATTCGCCGAGCCGCCANCGGTTCGCGGCGTCAACCAATTGTGCAAACGGGCGNTGGATGAACCGTTGNGCGCCCCACGCNGTCAGGATCAAGACGATCAGGGCGCTCATGAGGATGAACAACAGGTCGCGCTGCGTGCGATGTTCGATCTTGGTGAAAGTCTGGGCCTTGCCGAGGCCGTAGCTGACAAGAAGATCTTCCCCCACAGCGGCGAATGCGACAGTTCTTCGCACGCCGTCAACGTTCACCATNTCAGCTACAGTCCCGTTGGAAAGCGTCGGATCTTTGCCGGCAGGCAGCTTCTTGCCGACGAACAGGGCATTGTCAGGATAGCGAGCGAGACAGATGCCGTTGCGGTCGGTGATGGCGAGCGCGGCTCCCTCCGGAACGCCCTTTTTCGCGATATAGTCTGCGAGCCAATCAAGGCTGAGAGATGCTATGACGACGCCACCCATGTGGTTTTCGTCGTCGTAGAATGGCAGCGCAAACTGGAGGACGCTGCGACCGGTATTTCGGCCGAACGCGAACTCTCCAATTGTGAATTTTCCGGTCCTCACGGCGTTCGCGAAGTAGGCACGTCCAGTGGCGGGAGCCAGCTTATGCACTACGGGAGCTACCCTATGCTCCGTGAATGAGGAGCAGAAGGCACTGGCATTCATGTCGACCACGATAAAGGAGATGAACTCCGGATATTGTTGCTTGATCCGGGACAGGTAGGCATCGCATTCCTGGACGTCCTTGGCCTTTACCGCCGGAACCTCCGAGAGCGCAATCAAAGCCTGGCGAACTCCCTGGACGATCTGCTGCTGCTCAGCGGCGGCGAGCTTGGCGAGGCCGAGCGCTTCGTCCTGCACTTCGACCTCGCGCGTGCGACGCAGGTCGATCTCATTGTACGCCTGTATCGCGATTGCCGGCAGTATGGCGGCTGCCACCAGCGCGAACAAGCGTGATAACAGGCTGCTCATTTCGACCTTTTCCTACGCATGATCGGCGGCATCAGACCGACCGTGCCCAGTCCACCGACAAGCGCCATTGCATCAAGAGTTCTCCGAACTGCGATCGGAAACGACGCCATCAAGCGGTGGCGTTATTCCGAGCCTTCATTGACCAGTTCGTCGCGGAGAAGTGGCACCCACGGCCGTGAAGACAGGTTGGCCCATGTCGATGCCAGGGATGGCAGAGCGACGAGAAGGCTGGCGGCAGGTGAGCCTATGGCGGCACGGGTAGCATTCAACAGCCTCACGAACCATTGAGCCCCAAGGCCCAATGCAGCGTCCTCGGATTGGGCGCTCGACATCGCTGGAGCTCTAGTGATCGTCGACTGGCCCCGCAGGTCCACGGCTCGGCGCGGACGAGGAAGGCCGATCTATCGGTTGGGTTGGCCCTTGGCACGTCAGGGCGATAGAGTGATTCTCATTGACTTCTGTCCCGCTACCAATCTTCTGCCGTAAAAGCCTGAACCGGCCGCATTACAGAGCTGTTTCAGTCCGCCGTGAAACGATTGCGATTGTAGGCGAGCGGCCAAAAAGTTGGCGAAGAGAAGCCAGGACACAACGAGGCCGGTTCCGATGGGCGCTGGTCAGCGCCCATCGGACGAGTTTGAGGATCGCGCGCTAACTTTTCAGCGCAGGATTTCGCGCAGCACCTCGCCGTCGACGCGGTGGGGCGTGACGCCCAGGATCTGCATGACGGTCGGCGCCACGTCGGTGTTGCGCATGCGGCGGATCGTGGCGTCCTTGCGGATCTGCGGGCCGGCGGCGATGAAGGTCGCGCTCATCACCGGCAGCTCGGGATCGTGGCCATGGGCGCCGTAGAAGTTAGGCATTGACAGCATGGTCGATGTCGCATTGAACGGCGCATCGCCGAGACGGGCGACGCCGGGGTTCTGGATGCCGTCGAAGTTGTAGCCCGGGGCCATCAGCGCGAACACATCGCCGAAATCCTGTCCGATGGTCTTGCTGGTGCATTCCCCGGTCCCTTCCTCGCACTGCAGCGGCCGGGTCTCGACCACGGTGAAGATCCGCCCGTCCTTGAGCGAGTAGTTGAACTTCGGGTTGGAATCGACCGCGTTCTTCACCGCGTCGGTGATCTGCGTTACCAGCGCCTTGTAGGCCGCCAGATCGACGGTGCCGCCCAACTCGCGGTTCTGCAGGTTGACGTAGATGTTGGCCGCCGGACCCGAGGTCCGGATCGCGATCTTGGTGGTGTCGATGCCGGCGTTGCGCAGGATGTTGGTCAGGCTGACCGACGTGTGGAACGGCGCGAAGCCGTGGTCCGACACCACGATGACGTTGCTGTCACGGCCCGCCGCATCGGCGATCTGCTTCACCGCCTTGTCGGCCGTCTGATAGGCGAAACGGATATATGAAGCATACCGCGCGACCTTGGCCGGATCCTGGCCCGCACCGATCGAGTTCGGATCGGTCGGGTTGGTGCCTTGGCGGCGGTCGGTAAGCAGGAACTGATGCTCAGAGCCGTCGGGCTGCTCGATGTAGACCATCACGAGATCAGCGTCGGGATGGTTCCGGATCGCGCGTTCGCCGATATCAGCCTGGTAGCGCACGAAGGTCTTCACCATGTCCTCGAACATCGTCTCGATCTCGAGGTCGGGGAAGTTGGTGAAGCCCGGGCTCAGCCGCTCCGGAATGCGGAAGTCAGCCTGCGGACGCCAGAATCCGACATTGTTGTTGATGTCATCGACATCGGCCAGCACCGCCGCGTTGCGCGGGATGTAGTTGGCTCCGTAGCGGGCGAAGCGCACCACCGAAAGATCGGGCGCCAGCGCCGAGACAAAGTATGCGGCGCCGGCCCTGGCCCCGCTGCCTTCGAAGAAGAACGGCGCATTCTCGCCGCCGAGCTTGACGTAGGCCGGTCCGGTCGACGGCGCGTGGAACGGTCCTGCCGTGATGCCGCGCGTCGCGTCAAAGAACACCAGCGTGTCGTAATTCACCTTGCGGTCATTGGTGGTGTCGAGCGCCGCCACCCGGATCGAATATTTGACGTCGAGCGTCGCCGCATTGGTGCAGGTCGCCGATGGCGCCGAGGAACACGAGAACGTCTCGATCGGCGCTGAGGTTACCAGCACCGGGCTAAACGAGAAACGGCCGGCCGCCTGGAGCGCCGTGACAACAGCCGGATCGAATGTGAAATCACCCCGGGACAGCGAGAAGCCCTGAGCTCCGATGCCGCCGAACGCCCCGAACGGCACGGTAAAGTCGGTGACGCGGATCGGCTGGGCCGGTTGCACCACGGTGTTGTTGATGGAGATGTCGGCGCCGTCGCCGCCCGGCCAGGTCGCGGTGACCACTTTTTTTCCCTGCTGGCGCAACTGCACCCACAACGGCAATGCCGTCGGCCGCGTCGAAGGCCCGAGCGGGCTCTCGCGATAGCCGCCGATCGGTGCCGCAAATCCGCTGATGCTCGATGAGATCGGCCCGACGATTGCCTGGAAGGTGTTCGACGGGATGTCGTTGTGAACCGCCGTCGAGCCGGTGGCAATCTCGATGTGCGACACCGCGGTCAGCGACGGCGACGCCGTCACGTTCTGCTCCGCCACCGCGCCGCGGCGGCTCAGCCGCGCCAGGCCGCCGTCATGCGGCAACACGCCCTCGTCGATGAACTTCTGGATAAAATCGGGCTTCGCGCCGTCGAGCGAGATCACCACCACCCGCGGCGACTTGCGACCATGATGGTTCCCGTCCTGATCGCCGTCATGATCATGGTCGCGGTTGTCGCCGTGGTCGCGGTTGCCGCCGTCGTTATCGGCGTGCGCCGGCGCTGCAACGCCGGTCAGCGATGCAGCGAGCGACATTGCCAATATCAAGGAGAGAAAACTCTTCGAGTTCATATGGACGCCCCATTTTCGCTGCGCAATCTACGCGCGCTTGGTCGGCAACGACGCAACGATTATCGGGCTTGGCTGACGACGCGCATGTGACGCTTCGGCGACACCTGTAATGTGGTCGCGACAACGCCACGATGATGTCGGCATGTGGCCTTCGCGTCGATATTAGAAGTAGCCAGCGCTCCTTGCCGTGCGAGGGAGCGCAAGCGTTCGGATCGCAATCTGTTTCGAGTGGAACCACGTACGTCGAGGCCGAACGCGTCTGCAACGCTTGGTGGCGAGTCTCGGAGCAATGGTGCAGTCAACCAGTGAGCGTCACCCGCAAGTTCTTGCCTGCAGCGTCATGCGAGAGGTCTCTGACGATGTCTGCAATCTCAGTTCGAATAAGTGCACGTCTGGATTTGGTGGCCTTCTGCGCTTTCGGTATCGAGCTCGCGCCAACCCATCGCCTCCGCATATTGCTGCGTGGACATTGGCACAAACTGTGTATTGGGCAGCGCCATCGTTGAGATGCCTCAGTGCGACGTTCGCAGTGTCCGCATGCTGCCACAGACTGGAACTTAATCTAGAAGTCTGGGCGCAAATGGTAGCGGTGCAAATCGCGCGGCGCACGGGCTACGACCACCTTGAACGATCCACCGGGAAAGCGTTCGCTCAGCAGGATGTTGCGATTTTCGCTGTCGGTCTCTGCACTCATGCGCCGCGCAATATCAGCATCTCGGCGAAGACAGGCTCGACGTCCCTCACAACGCAGTCGCGGCAGTCGGCCTGTGTCGGCATTCCCACGAGACATGGCGACGTTTCATGACAGGCATATGACATTCCGGGGATCGCGAAGCCGCTAAGCACCATGAGGGCGGACATCACCAAAAAGCGGCCCACCATGCACATACGGCAAAGAGCTCACGCCCTTCACGCCATGCATCACTCCGAGGAAGCTGCCAAGGCCCACATGGAGGAACACGGCAAGAAGTAATTATCGACGCTTCGATTACGGACCTGCACTTGAGGTCGCCTCGATTAGCGGTCTTTTTCTTTATTCGCCTGACCGCGACGCTCGCTCTCAACGCGCCCGTGTCAGCGCGAGCCAGATGCCGCCGCCGATCATGAAGCCGCCAGAGACGCGCGAGACCAGGCGCGTCCGCCGCTTGGAAAAGAATTTTCGCGCGCGGCCGGCGAGCAGCGCGTAGACCATGTCGCTCATCGCCGCCGTCACCATGAAGGTCACGCCCAGCAGCGCCACTTGCGGGAAGTGATCCTTGTTTAGGTCCACGAATTGCGGAATGAAAGCGCCGAAGAACACCAGCACTTTCGGATTCGACAGCAGCACCAGAAATCCCTGCAGGAAGAAACCGCCGCGCGGTGGCGGCGGCGGTTCATCCGAGCTCACCTCCGCAACCGGCGAGCGGATCAGCTTGATGCCCAGCCAGACCAGGTAAGCCGCGCCGGCAAAGCGCACCCAGTCGAACCAGTACCCCATCGTCGCCATCAGCGAGGTGAGACCGACGGCGACGACGCCGATCACGATCGCCAGCCCCGCCTGCGCGCCCAGCACATTGGTCAGCGCTGCGCGGGTGCCGTGCCGCAGGCCGTTGGCGATCACCAGCGTGACGATCGGGCCGGGCAACAAAGCGAGCGCAATGCAGGCGGCGACATAGGCGAGATAGGCTTGCAGGGACATGGGAGGACTCGGCTCGAGGCTTTCGTTGCATAATAAGGACATGGATGCCCGGAACAAGCCCGGGCATGAGCATTCTTACTGCGTGTTCATCGCGAATTTTACCCATCTCGCCGTCTCTGCCGATGCCAGCAATTCCAGTGCCGCGCGCTGCACGACCGCTGCATCTCCCCTGCCCTGCGCCGCCGCCACCAGGAGATCGCAGCGGTGCGAGACCGCGATGCCGATCGCTCCATGCGGCACGCCATCGCCAATCTTCAGATCGTACGTCCTCATGCGTCCGGGCATATCGGCGACAAGCACTGCTTTTCCTGCCTGCAGCGGTACAAACTGCGTACTGATCAAGTCGACATCCGCGACGCGGTCGACCTCATCATCGTCGGCGACGCCGGTCGTGCAGTTGCAGAAGCCGAGCTTTGGCCGGATGTAGACCTCGATATCTCCGCCGCAGGCCACGGCATTGCAGCGGAATGCGCGACCGGCGGGCCAGCCGTCGCGCGGAAACGGCCAGGCGATCTCTTGCCATGTCTCGCGCGGCGTCGAAGTCTCGTAGGCTGCGACGCCCGAGAGGACGCCGAGCACAAGTGCTGCAATCGCGATGACCAGCCAGGCGCGCATTCGTCCCCTTCACGGCAGGCCGGCGACAGCGCGCGCCTCGCCGGTCAACTCGAGTATATGCAGCCCTGTATTGGCGCGGTCGACGGCATAGATATAGCCGCGCTCGTCGGTCTCGACATTGTTGGTCTGGATCGCGACCTTGCAGCGATCCTTGCCCTCGATGGTGACGCAGCGCTTGTCGGTTGCCGGTGTGATCGACGGGATGAAGTAGCCGACTTCCCTGGGGTGATAGGGATCGCGGATATCGAGCGCACGCACGCCGGCATTGAAAAACGCGATGAAGGCGATTTTCTTGTAGTAAACCGGCGCCATGCTCTCGCTCGAGGAATGCGAACCAAACCGCCCGCCGCGTTCGCAGAACGAGCCGCTCGCCTCCGGCACGGTGTAACTCGAGATCATCATTGGCCGGGTCTCGGTGGTGACGTCGGCGAACCACACCATCTGCCGCGCCTCGCCGCATTCGTTCAAGATCGCCTCGTCGACGATCATCACGATGTCGCGGGTCTTGCCGTCCTTGTCATGCGAAAATTCCGCGATCGGCATGCCCGGCATCGGGAACGTCGTGTGTGCACCGTTGAGCGCCGAGAGCGGCATGCGCGATATTTCGGGATAGCGGAGATTCTCGGCGATCGGCTGCTTCGGTCCGTTGAGCAATTTCTCGCGGTCGACGATCTGGAGGAAACCGCCCTTGTTGGTGCCATAGCCGAAATAGACGCGGTTGCCGGATGAACCTGTTGAGATTGGCCCGTGCAGTTCGGTCGGCACCGCGCCGGTCGAACCAGGCTCCTGGCCCGGCAGGCCGAAATCCCTGATCTTCACGGGATGCGCGGGATCGCTGAGATCGTAGACCTGTGTCATGCGACGGGTGCGCCAGTCCGGCGCGCCCGATACCAGGAAGGCGACGCCGGTGTCGCACTCCCACCAGCTCTTATGCGTATCCTTCAGTCCCCCGATCCGCGCGATCAGCGCGGGATTGGCGGGATCGGCGACATTCCAGATCTCATGCGCCTCGCTGCCGAAGGTGCGTAGCATATAGACCGCGCTGCGATCCCCCTTCGGCAGATCCTTGCCGTCGCAGACACGCACCATCTGCGCGCCACCGGATTCATATTTGCCCTCCTGCCCCGGAATGTGCCGCAGATATTGCGGATGCGCGGGATCGGTGACATCGACGATCGACGTGCCGTTGGGTTCCGGCTTGCCGCTCATCGGATTGACGGGATCGGGGATCTCATCAGTGCCGCCGTGATGGCCGATATAGGCGATCCAGCGGTCGCCCTGATGATGGATGGTGGGCTGATAGGCGCTGCGCGCCTGCAGGTCGTTGGTTCCCACCAATCTCATGTTGGAGGCTTCGGGAGGTGCTCCGACCTTCTGCTGCTCCGCATAAGCGCCCGCGCTCCCGAGAAAAGCAATTGCCACACACAGCGCAAGTTTGCCGCCACCCTTCATGCGTCACTCCCATTGTTGCAAAGCCAATCTTCGTTGGCTGACGCTACGATAACACGGCTGAATTCCGCGCCAAAACACACCCTTGACATGCAACCATTTAGTTGCCTATTGTCGATGGCATGGACGAAGTCTTCAAAGCGCTGGCGGACGCATCGCGGCGGTCGCTCCTGGACAGGCTTCACGCCAGAAACGGGCAGACATTAAACGAACTGTGCGAAGGCCTCGCCATGACGCGGCAGGCGGTCACCAAGCACCTTGCGATTCTCGAACAGGCCAATCTCGTCACCACGTTCAAGCATGGCCGCGAGAAGCTGCACTATCTCAACCCGGTGCCGATCCATCAGATCGGCGAACGGTGGATCAAAAAATTCGAGCGCGCCAAGCTGGTCGCGCTCAGCGAATTGAAGCGGCAATTGGAGAAACGTGATGAGTAAGCCGGAATTCGTGTACGTCACCTATATCTCGACCACGCCCGAGAAATTGTGGGAGGCGCTGACCAATAGCGAGTTCACCAGGCGTTACTGGTTCAACACGGAAGTGAAATCCGACTGGAAGGTGGGTTCCCCGTTCGCACTGGTCATGAACGGCACCACGACGGATGTGGGCGAGATCCTCCAAGCCGAGCGGCCGCGGCGTCTCGCCTACACCTTCAAGCATCAGCTCGATGAGGAGATGCGCAAGGAACCGCCGACCAAGGTCACCTTCACCATTGAGCCCCACGGCGACCTCGTGAAGCTGACCGTGACGCATGAAGGATTCGCCAAAGGCAGCAAACTTCTCGACGGCATTTCCAAGGGATGGCCGGCGATTCTGTCGGGACTCAAGACCCTGCTCGAGACCGGGACAGTGATCGCGATCCCGCCTCGTGCGCTTGAGATCGAAGGGTTCGAATAGAAATGAAGATCTATCGGAGGAATCCAGAGGACATGAATATCGAGAAATTCAAGCCGGCGATCGTCTACACGATCTATATCGCGTCCACACCGGAGAAGGTCTGGGAGGCGCTGACCAATGCCGAGTTCAGCCGGAAGTATTTTTCCGGCCACGCGGTCGAGGTCGATCTCCGCGTCGGCGGCGCATTCATGGTGCGCACGCCCGATGGCGCGCCGCACATCACCGGCGAGGTGATCGAATGCGAGCCGGCGCGGAAGCTGACGGTGACCTTCAACGTCAACTGGCCGGCGCTGGTGGAAAAGCTCGGACCGACGCTCGTGACCTATGAGATCGAGCAAGCCGGCGATGCGGTCAAGCTCACGCTACTGCAATCGCACGACCGGCCGATCAGCGACGATATCCTTTCTGGTGGCCGCGCCGGCTGGCCCGCTATCCTCTCCAGCCTCAAGAGCCTGCTGGAGACCGGTGAGGCCATGGTCATCCAGATGCAACCGCCGGAACGGATGCTGGCGGCGCTGAAGGAGCTGGGGATTGCGACGCCGTAAGTAACCACACGCACGCTGTCGTCCCGGGCTTGACCCGGGACCCATAACCACAGGCGTTTGTATTGTGCTCCGCCGCAACGGCTTGCTCGCGCCACAACAACTGCCTGGGGTTATGGGTCCCCGCCTTCGCGGGGACGACAGCGGTGTTTGGTTCACCCCCGCGCCCTTAACTCGCGCCTCAGCACCTTGCCGGTCGCGGTCATCGGCAACGACTCCGCGAACTCGACGAAGCGCGGATATTCGTGGGCGGCGAGTTGTACTTTGACAAAGTCCTGGATCTCGCGGGCGAGCGTGTCGCTCGGGGCATAGCCGGGGCGGAGCACGATCCAGGCCTTGATGGATTCGGTCCTGATCGGATCGGGAATGCCGACCACGGCCGACATCGCCACTGCCGGATGCTTCATCAGCGTATGCTCGATCTCCGACGGGCCGACGCGATAGCCGGCGGTGGTGATGACGTCATCCTCGCGGCTGACGTACCAGAAATAGCCATCCTCATCCTGCACGCCGAGATCGCCGGTCAGTAAGAACTCGCCGGCATATTTCTTCGCGGTCGCTTCCGGGTTGCGCCAATATTCGATCATGGTGCAAGGGCACGGCTGCCGCACACCGATGATGCCGCGCGTCCCCCGCGGCAGCTCCTCGCCTCTGTCGTTGACGATGCGCACGTCGAAGCCGGGTGTCGCTTTGCCCATCGAGCCCGGTCGGATCGGAAACAGGTTCGAATTGCTGCCGATCACGAGGTTGCACTCGGTCTGGCCGAACACCTCATGGGCGTCGATGCCGAAGGTGTCGCGCACCCAGCCCAATAGTTCGCCGCCGAGCGACTCGCCGCCGGTGAAGATGCTGCGCAGCTTCACGCCGGAATTCTTCACGCCCGCCTGCCGCATCAGCTTCAATGCGGTCGGCGGCAGGAACACGTTGCGGATTCCGAGGTCCGCCATCATCTGCATCGCCGCCTGCGGCTCGAACTTGCGCGCGCGATGGCCGACGATGGGAATGCCGTGGTACCAGAACGCGAACAGGCCGTTGATCAGGCCGCCGATCCAGGCCCAATCCGCGGGCGTCCACATCAGGTCGCCGGGCCGCGGCAGGAAGTTGTGGCACATCTCGACATTCGGCAGATGGCCGAGCACGACGCGATGCGCGTGCAGCGCGCCCTTTGGATTTCCTGTGGTGCCCGACGTATAGATGATGAGCGCGGGATCGTCGGCCGAGGTGTCGACGCTGGTAAACTCCGCCGAGGCCGCACGCAGTGAGGGCCAGAACGGCCTGGTGCCTGCGGCCGCTTCGTCACCGACCACATAGATGTTCTTCAACTCAGGCAGGAGGTCGCGGATCTTGGCGAGCTTCTCCCAGCCGGCCGCGTCGGTCACGATCGCCTTCGCCTGCGAATTCGACAGCCTGAATTCCAGCGCATCCTCGCCAAACAGCGCGAACAGCGGGATCGAGATCATCGCGGAGCGGAAGGCGGCAAAATGCGCGATCGGCAATTCCAGCGATTGCGACAGGAACACCGCGACGCGGTCGCCGCGCTCAAGACCGTCGGCCTTCAGCACATTGGCGAAGCGGCGCGACATCTCCGCGACCTCGTCGAAGGTGGTGCGCGTCTGGGCGCCGTCCTCGTCGACATAGACAAGCGCGAGCCGCCCGGAGCCATCGGCATGGCGGTCGCAGCAGGCGGTCGCCATGTTGAAGCGCGCCGGCACGTCCCAGCGGAAGTTGCGGTAGAGCTCGTCGTAGGTTGCGGCTTCCTTGAGCATGTCCTCGGCGTTCCCAGCGTTTCCTCGCGGACCGGGCGTCGCAATGACCGGTCGCTCTGTTGTTGTCGTCAGTTTTAAAGCGCCGCGCGCCCCGCACAAGCCTTGGTGCCCCTGCACGTCGCGCCTTATGCGCTGCCGCTGAGAGCGTTGCTGATCGACCCGAGCGGGAAGCGAGGCGGCGCAAGCCGCGTCAACGCGTCGCGATGCGTGCAATCCTTCCGGGTCGTCATTCCGTCGCCGACTTCGCCGCGCCGCGGAATAATGCGCGGACCGGACACCGGGCGATCACCTCGGATTCTCCCCCTTCCGGTAGACGCAGGCGGCCCGGAACTCACGCAACTAATTGATTTAATTTAGCTTATCCTGATTTCCTTACTGTCATGCGCGGATTCATCATGAGGTCTGTCGGCACGGTTCAGGGGTCGCAATTTTGTCAAATAAGCCTATATTAGGGGACGAAATGACATGTGCGGCGCGCCGCCGGTTGTGGCCCGCCGTCCTCAACCCCCAATCGCGCTATCGCTAAGAAGAGTAAGAGGTCGTCGACCATGCGTCCTATGCGTCCGTTCAACTTTAACACCTCCGCCGAGCTGTTTCCTGCCGCCATTCGCAAGAAGAAGCGGGCCGGATTCGCCTATCGGCGCTTTGGCACCGCGGCGGAAGCCGTGCAGTATGCCATGGAAGAGCTGCCGGCGGATTCGCTGAACGGCGCCTACCTGCAGGTCGAGGAAGCCCGTTTCGACCAGAACGGCATCCGTTCGCTCTATGAGAGCGAGGCGTTCCCGCTGCCGCGTCGTCCGCGCCCGGTGCAGGCCAATACCGACGCCGACGCCGCTTAAACCGATCCGTACCTACCCAAGCGAAAAGCCCTCGGGATGCTCCGGGGGCTTTCTCTTTTTCGGACCTATAACCGTGCTGCTTGTCCAGCCAGCGCTTGAGCATGCGCACGTTCCGGACATTGGCGCGGAACATGACGTCGAATGCGTCGCCCGCGAGCGGCACCAGGCCGACCGCGCCGTCGAGCGCGACATTGGCGAGCATCCGCGCGGTGATATGCCAGGGTGCGCCCAGCGCACGCGCTTCGCGCACCAGCCACAGCGAGATCGCAGTCGTGATGATGTCGCCGACCACCGGGATCAGGCCGATCAGGCCGTCGATGCCGTAGCGGATCTTGGTGCCGGGCACGATGAAGGCGACGTCGAGCAGCTTTGCGATCGCCTCGAGCCGCGCCAGCCGCTGCTCGCGGGTGAGATTGCCGAACGGATTGGCGGTCTCGAAGTCGAGCCGGAACGCCTCGAACTGCGGATGCAGCGCGGCCTCCGGAATCTCGCGTCCGTCCTGGTCGATGACTTTCCCCCGCGGCCGCGTGTCGCGGAACGGGCCCTGCGAGCGGGCGCGGTTGGGCGTAAAGATGTCGTCGGGCATGAGCATTGAGATGGTAACGCAGGCGCGCGGTACAAGTTGCGTCACATTACCGCTCTGTCACCTCGCGGCCGAGCCGCACACTCGCCGTTATTGAGTCGTTAGCAGCGTCTCATTCGCGATACCAGTTAAAAGCATTGCCGCGATTTAACTGGTGGATCTTGTCGGCTCAGGCCAACACCGGCCGCTTTAATACCGCGAAAACTTCCATCAAAGCGATGCCGAATATCGAGATCACCGAGGAGTGCCGCGCCCTGATTGAGAGCGCCGTTGAGCCGCCGACCGGACGGCGCTTGCCAAACGGCAACTGGGTCATCCCGGTCAACGAGGCAACATGGGAGCGGCTGCAGCAACTGCGGCTGCAAGGCGAAACGATCTCGGACTGCATCATTCGCCTCATGATCGTCACCCTGCATAAGTACGGCTTGCAATAAAGCGTTGCAGCCGTCCCGTGGGATGGGTAGAGCGCAGCGAAACCCATCGCGATGGATCAAGCGGCACCAATGATGGGTTTCGCTTCGCTCTACCCATCCTACCGCCCCCGCGAAAGCAGACCCATAACCACAGGGAAGCGTTTGTGGCGCGAGCAACCGGTTGTAGAGTTGTAGGGTGGGCAAAGGCGCACTTGCGCCGTGCCCACCATCCAGCGCCGTGCTCGTGATGGTGGGCGCGCTTCGCTTTGCCCACCCTACAGCATGGCCGCGAGTGCTGATTCAAATGTCAAACGGCGTGAGGGATGCGAGTCCGCATTCTCGCGGCGCTTTGCGTCCGAGCTTTGCGTTACTTTCCACCCTCTTCGATATCAGAGGGCGCAGGAAAAGCCTTGGTTACAACCGGCTGCCCAGCTTGTAGAGCCGCTCGCGCCTGGCGCGGCGTCATCCCATAGATACGCTTGAATAAACGCGTGAAGTCGGCGGCCTGCATATCCAATCCGCAGGTCCAGGCGAGGCGGCCGATTCCGGACGCGTCCGTCGTCCTCAAGGCATCGACGAAACGGCGCAGCCGAACGTCGCGCAGATATCCTGCCACGGTCAGGCCATTCTCCGAGAACAGCTTGTAGAGTTGGGTCCGCGATACGTTGATGCCCCGCCAGATATCGTCCGGCGTCAGTTCGGGGCGATGATAGTTCTCCTCGATATAGGCAATCGCCCGCATGAATTCCTTGCTCGCTCGTCCCTGGGGCTGCTCGCCCCGCGACAGTTCGCCCCGCAGCAGATGAATGAGGAGTTCGGCTGTCGCCTCCAGCACGATCTCGAAGTCTTGCGCGTCCATCCTCCCGTAGGACTCGAACAGCAACCGCATCTGGGCGCCGACAAAGGGCGCCAGCGGAGCTGAACTGAGGGAGCGAAGGACGAAGGGCTCGCCGGAGAGGTCAGTCTCGAGTGCAGCAGCGAGGCGTGTTCGCGGCAGGAAAATTGTCGCTATGCGAGCCAGGCGCGACCGCGCCGTCACCTCGACCGTGCTTTGGACCATCCCAAGGTCTCCGGCTCTTAGGCTGACGAAACCGATTGCGGTCTCCTCGCTGTATTCTCCGGACAGGACGTAGTCGAATACCACGCCGTCGATCTTGTCGGCTGCCGCATCCGCTTCGGTTCGCTTTGCCTCCACGCAGGAATTGGACGTCAGCTTGTAGAAAGCGACGTTGTTCCCAACGAACCATGCCACGGTGCTGTCGAGCGGCATCCCCTCCGATTCGCCGATGGTTCGGACATAGCTGCGACGAAACAGGTTGGCGTCCGCGAGATAGTCCGCGCCGTTCGCACGGGGATCGAGGCTGCTTCGCTCCCCGTAGAGGAAGCGCGCGGGACGTTTTGGGGACGACGTTTCGGGAGGGGTACGGGAGGGGTCGCGCGGGTCCGGGCGATCGTCGGAATGATTAACCATAGACCATCCAGCCACGTAGTGAATTCCATCGCTCCCGATGCGTGCGCTCGGATAGCACCCGTTGCTATCGAAAATTTTGCATTCCGTCCAAAACTTCATGTTTTCCGTACCACGGGGTAGCCGTCACGTTGCCGGTGTGTTTGCTGGACAATTCCACCTGCCCGGCAAATCGCTACCTACATGAATCGCGCCTTTCGTCCTGCCCTCAATCGGATCCTTGGCATGGTCCGGGTCTCCGAACAGGTCAGTCTCCTCAGCAAGCAAGATCGCCTCCGACATCGCCATCCTCCCGAGACGGGGCGCCCGAAGGACGAGCCCGCAACCCATCCAACAGCAGAGCATGCGGTGAAATGGATTCTCTGATGTGCAGTAGCCGGGGCGCGCGCAGCGCGAGCTATGATGTTGGCTCAGGCCAACACCGGCGGCTTTAATCCCGCGAGGACTCCGATCAAAGCGATGCCGAATGTTGAGATCACTGAGGAGTGCCGCGCCTTGATAGAGAGTGCGGCTGGGGCCCCGACCGGACGGCGCCTGCCAAACGGCAACTGGCTCATACCGGTCAACGAGGCAACGTTGGCGGGGCTGCAGCAACTGCGCCTGCCAGGCGAAACGATCTCGGACTGCATCATTCGCCTCTTGCTCGTCGCGTTGCATAAGTATGGCCTGCAATAAAGCATCGCAGCCTATGGCCGTCAGATAGTCGTCTTCATCGATCGGCGGTTCTGACGAGACATCACCGCGCACTTCAAGCCGGGACGACGCCGTCATTGCAGAAGCGGTTAAGTCGTTGCCGGCTGCGGCTCTTCCGCGTATTTGTGCGCCAGCCAGGACGACAGCGTTGCCGGCACCAGGCCGACGAGCCCGTAGAGAATGAACTGCACCGCGCCGGAGTCCGGGCCGCGCGAGCCGTAGAGCAATTCGGCCGCGATGAATCCGATGGCGCCAACGATCAGCATCCGCGCGAACGGATTGATCTTGCGCACATGCATAACAATGTCGTCGATCGCCGCCAGCATCAGCGACGGCACGATGCCGAACAGATACGCGTATTGCAGCGTCTTGACGAACGCCAGGAAGAACTTTCCGACCTCGTGCGCGCCTGTCTCGGTCCAATAGCCGGACTGGTAGGAGGTCGCGAACAGCAGAATGAGACCGCCGATGAACGGGCCGATAGCGGCGAAGATCAGGTAGCGTTTCATTGCGTCCCACTCACTGCACTAGATCATGATCCGATTAGACGGAATCGGATCATAATCTCATCTCTTTGTCTGAGCATGATCTTCCTACGCAAACGCTTCGCGTTTGTCGCGAGGGAAAACCGGTTTCCACTTTGCCGGATCATGCTCTAGCTGTGGTCTTTCAGGAGGTTGTCCATCTGGTCCGAACCGAGGAAGCCGAGGTTGCGAAGCTTCAGTGTTCCAGAGAGAGACCGGATGAACAGCCACAAGAATGCGCGTTTGACGCGCAAAGGTCGAGAGGCAATGGTGCGAAGCGTGAGGGAAGGAAGGGCAAGCCAGAAGCTACTTACCTTACCCGCTGCCATTCGATGACGATCCTCGTTCCGTCCGGGCGTTGGAAATGCTCTGTCATCTGATCGCCAGAAACCTTCAGGGTCAGCTCCCTCCGAGTGCGGGTATCCCCAACCCAGTTTGGAAAAGTGGCCCCTTCGACGCGGTTGCCGCTGAACTCACCTGTCTCATCCACAGTGTAAGTCCCGAAAAAACCGATGCTTCGAGACATCGCGGTTCGATTTTCGGCATCCGTGCCCCCACCACGCACATTCGACGCAAAACGTGGCGTATCTGCATCCGTCAAAACTTCGATAAAATGCATATCTGGCGTGAAGACCAGCATGCCGTTTGGCCGCTGACCGTAAGCAGGAAGGTTTCTTCCTTCTGGATCAATCTGCGCCGATACCATACGCCAAGTACCCACCACCTGGTTTGCTGAAGCTGCTTGGGCATGAGAACCGACAACAGAGGCTCCAAGTATGATGGCCAAGAACATTGAACGAATTGGCATTTTTCCTGCCTATGTTTGTACCTGCCTGCGTCATAAGTAACTAGCGGCCAACCTTGCACTCACGTCGCGGGTGTGAGGGCAACCGCCGCATCAGATGTCAAACGTCTTCGCGATCGGCTGAGAACGCGACCTCGCGCTGCGCTTCGATCCTGACGAGTCGCTGCGTCAAAGCCTTCGAAATCGAATCGTAAGCGGTGCTGCCCAGCGCGAGACGCAGTGGAGGATTAGTGCTGTCGGCGGCGGCGATCATCGCTGCCGCAGTCCGTCCCGCATCACCCTTCAGCGCGAAGCTCCCGCTGTCGATCGCCCGGCGCACGGCGCCGGCGGGAGTGTCGTCGTAGACGTCCATCGGCGCGGGACGCACCAGACCGGCTCCGAAATTCGTGGCCGTCGGGCCGGGTTCGGCGATGATAAAGTCAATTCCGAAGGGCGCGACCTCCTGCGCCACGGCCTCGACGAATCCCTCGATGCCCCACTTGCTCGCGTGATAAAGGCTGAAATTCGGATACGCGATCTGCCCGCCTTCCGACGAAACCTGGATGATGCGCCCACCTCCCTGACGACGCAGATGCGGCACTGCCGCGCGGATGAGCTGGATCGAGCCGGTCAAATTGGTAGCGATCTGATGGTTTATCTGCGGGTCGGTAAGTTCCTCAGCCGCTCCAAACAGCCCGTAGCCGGCATTGCTGACGACGACATCGATCCGCCCCATACGCTCGAATGCGTCGTCTATGGCCGCCCGGAGCCCGGCGGTATCCGTCACATCAAGTATCGTCGTACTGAGGTTCTCGCCGTGTGCTTGCTGAAGATCGGCCAGGGCGCTTTGCCGTCGCACCGTCCCGACGACGCGGTCGCCACGGGCAAGAAGGCGTTGCGCCATTTCGCGGCCGAGGCCTGACGACGCGCCGGTGATGAACCAGGTTTTGCTCATGGGATATTCCCTCTGAAATTACTCCGATGATGTAGAGGGGACCAATTGGTGCTATAAGACGTCCATTATTGGATGAGTAAGTGAAATAAATTCACCAGTGCCGCGCCCGAGCCTGAACGATCTGGCGGCTTTCGCCTCCGTCGCCAACCTTCGCAGCTTCCGTAGAGCTGCCGAGACGATAGGCGTATCGCGTTCGGCCCTGAGCCACGCAATGATTGGGCTCGAGAGGAATCTCGGCATCCGCCTGCTCAATCGAACCACCCGAAGTGTTTCGCTCACCGAGGCTGGCGCCCGGCTGCTCGCGCACCTGGGTCCGGTGCTACAAGACCTCGATGCGGCTCTCGACTCGCTCGCCGAAGTGCGCGGAACGCCCAGCGGAACTCTGCGGATCAACGCCAACAAGAGCGGAGCTGCAATCTTGCTGCGTGATGTCATTCCGCACTTCCTCGCTCATCATCCGGAGGTCGAGATCGATCTTGTCTCCGAGGGGCGGCTCGTCGACATCGTCGAGCAGGGTTTCGATGCCGGTGTCCGGCTTGCCGAAGCAGTGCCGCAGGACATGGTTGCGGTCCGGTTCGGCGGCGATGCCCGCTTCATTGCAGTCGCCTCGCCAGCCTATCTGGAGGGTCGAGATCCCCCGATCACGCCGGACGATTTGCACGCCCACCGGTGCATCCGCCAGCGCCTGCCAAGCGGAAAGCGCTATCGCTGGGAATTCTCAAGACACGGCGCGGAGGTGGTGGTCGACGTTCCGGGCGTTCTGACCCTGGACGACAATGACCTGATCGTCGAAGCAGCAGCGGATGGGCTCGGCATTGCCTATGTGCCGGAAAGCTTCGCCCGAACGCTTCTGGATTCGGGGCACCTTGTCGCCGTTCTGGAGGATTGGTGCCCTCCGATTCCGGGTCTCGCCCTCTATTACCCCCGCAATCGCCACGTTCCTTCCACGCTACGGGCGTTCATCGATACTCTGAAGGAGGCGGAGGTCTGAAGGTCGACTACCGGACGGTGTGGGACTTCGTCCACGCCGAGAAGCTCAGTCACAAAAAAAGACGCTGATTGCTGCCGAGCAGGACCGTCCCGATGTTGCCCGTCGGCGGACGCAATGGAGCAAATGTCGGGAGCGGATCGATCCGTCTCGCCTGGTGTTCATCGACGAGACCTGGACGACCCGCGACATTATCCGACGCGAAGAGAACTCCCCTCACTCCCCCCACGCCGCAAACGCGTCGTTGAACGCGCGCTCGCCCGGCGCGCCCTTCTCGATCGCGATGATGGCGCGGCGCTGGTTGGAGTAGACGAGCGGCACGTCGAACCAAGAGCGCTCTTTGAGGAGCTGCAGGTTGCGCGAGCGGTCGGCATCGACGTTGGAGAGGCCGACCAGGAAGAAGCCGTCGGTGACCTTCACCGCCAGGCCTGCGAGCGGGGTGCCGCGGGCCTGCTCGTTGGACTTCATCAGGATGCCCGGCACATTGCCGACGCCGCCGTTCGGGAAATCCTGCGGCAGGATGAAAGTGAGCTCGGCGGTGTGGCTCGCGGGCAAGGACGAGTCGGTGTTGCGGCGGAACGACATCGTCATCTTGAACTTGCGGTCGGGGATCTCGATGTCGGCGCGCACGGCGATGTCGGGTGCCGCGTTGCCCGAAGCCTTGATCGGTTCGGTGCGCCAGATCACCGAGCCCACATATTGCTTGCCCTTGGGATCGCTGGGGTCCTCGTCATAGAGCACGACACGCTGCGCCACCGGTGCAACCGGCTCGCTGGAGGACGGCTGGCCGACGCGGTCCGGAATCTTCGGCTTGGTCGCGGGCGTCGCGACATCCTTCGGCGCCTCCACCGAGGGGGACGACTTGAGCAGGCCGCTCACCACCGTGACCGCCTGCTTGCCCCAGAGGATGCCGGCGCCGACCAGAATCAGAATGATGCCGACCGCAATCGCGCTCTTGAACGGGAATGCCGAGCCGAGCCGCGCGCCCTTCTTGGCGTCGCGATCACCGCCATTGCCGATCCGCGACCGCGGCTGCGATCCCTGCGGCCCGTAGCGCTCGGCCTCCTCGCTCGACTCGTCATAGGAATAGGGCGCGTCCGGATCGGCGCCGCGATTCTCCATATTCGGCTCGAGCCGGTCGAACTCCGGTGAGGGCGACGGCACATTGGCGTAGGTCTTGCGCGCATTGCGGTTCGCCTGCGCGGCGGCGCGGCCGAGATCGTCGGCGTCGGCGGCGAGATCGCGGAAGCCGCGCAGAGCCGGCGGCTGCGGCGCCGGCGGCGCGCCATTGTTCGCGGCACCGTTGTTATCCGGCCCGCGGCGCGCACCGGGGGGCCGCTGCTGCGGATCGGGCGATGGTGGCGCGGGCGGGCGCGGGGCGACCGGCGGCGCCTCGCCACGGAGATTGCGCGGCGGACGATCCTCACCACCGGGCGGACGCGGCGGCGCTGGAGTGCGCGGGCGCGGCGGGGTGGTTGCTGCGGCCGGAGCGCCTTCCGGCGGGCGGGTGGTGGCGGCGGTGGCAGTGGCGCGGCGGAAGGCATCGCCGCTGCGGGAACCGGTGGCAGGACGGGTGGTCTCGCGGGCGCGCTGGGCGGCCTCCGATTCGACCTTGCGGACGGCCTCTTCGAGCGACAGGCGCTCGCGGGTGATCTCGGACTCGGAAAGCGGCGGCTGCACGCTGCGGAGCTGCTGGATCAGCGCAGCCCGCGCGCGCTCATAAAGCGCGCGGCGGCTCTCACCGGGAGCATTGGGGTCCAATCCGGCGATGGCGCGGGCAATCAGCGGGTAGTAATCAGCCATTTCCAGTCAAATTGGTGGGATATAGGTAATATCCCGTTAAGCTTCGAACGGATTTTGTACCAGAATAGTATCCTCGCGTTCCGGGCTGGTGGAAAGAAGCGCGATCGGGCAGCCGACCAATTCTTCCACCCGGCGGACATATTTGATGGCCTGTGCCGGCAGGTCGGCCCAGGACCGGGCGTTCGCCGTCGGCTGCTTCCAACCCTCGATGGTCTCATAGATCGGCACCACGCGGGCCTGTGCACCCTCGCCCGCCGGCAGATGGTCGATTTCCTTGCCGTCGAGCTTATAGCCGGTGCAGACCTGTATGGTATCGAATCCATCAAGAATATCGAGCTTTGTCAGCGCCAGCCCCGTGATGCCGCAGGTGCGCACCGTCTGCCGGACCAGCACCGCATCGAACCAGCCGGTGCGGCGCTTGCGGCCGGTGTTGACGCCGAATTCCTTGCCGCGGCGGCCGATTTCCTCGCCGATCTCGTTCGTCAGTTCGGTCGGGAACGGGCCCTGGCCGACACGGGTGGTGTAGGCCTTGCAGATCCCCAGGACATAACCGACTGCGCCGGGGCCGAGGCCGGCGCCGGTTGCGGCCTGCGCGGCCACCGTGTTGGAGGAGGTGACGTAGGGATAGGTGCCGTGGTCGACGTCGAGCAGCGCGCCTTGCGCGCCCTCGAACAGGATGCGCTTGCCCTCGCGGCGCTTGATGTCGAGCAGCCGCCAGACTGTTTCGGCGTAGGGCAGGATTTTCGGCGCCAGCGCCGTCAGCTCGCGCAGGATGCCCTTGCCGTCGACCTCCTCGAGACTGAGGCCGCGGCGCAGCGCATTGTGGTGCGCCAGCAGGCGGTCGATCTTGTGCGGCAAGGTGTCGAGATCGGCGAGGTCCATCAGTCGGATGGCACGGCGGCCGACCTTGTCCTCATAGGCCGGGCCGATGCCGCGGCGAGTGGTGCCGATCGCGGTCACCGCATTGGATGATTCGCGCAGCGCATCGAGATCGCGGTGCAGCGGCAGGATCAGCGTGACGTTCTCGGCGATGCGCAGATTGTCCGGGCTGACCGCGACGCCCTGCCCCTTCAGCCGCTCGACCTCGTCGAGGAAGGCCTGCGGATCGAACACGACGCCATTGCCGATCACGGCCAGCTTCGACGGCCGCAGCACGCCCGACGGCAGCAGCGCGAGCTTGTAGGTCTCGCCATTGATGACAAGGGTATGACCGGCATTGTGGCCGCCCTGGAAGCGCACGACGATGTCGGCCTGCTCCGACAACCAGTCGACGATCTTGCCCTTCCCTTCGTCACCCCATTGGGCGCCGACCACGACAACATTGGCCATTTCGCAAGCGTTCCCTGTAACACTTCAAGGTTCGATCATGATCGACGCGGAAAAGCGGTGCCGAACTTTCCGGATCATGGTTTAAGCTGCCCAGCCGAAATCACGGCGTTAGCCGTTCGCACGCGGGACGCTAACCCCGATAAAGGAAGCGCTACGCTTAAGCAAGCAAGAAGGGTAGTTTTTGCGCCAATTGGACAATCTCCAAGCCTTTGATATCCCCGGAAAATTTGTGGCCGCCGCAAGGCAGGCCTCGATCATGGACAAGGTTTAAGGGAACAGCCGGCCAGATGTCCAAGAGTACCCGCGCCACCGAGACACTGGCAAAGCTCGGCGTAACATTCACCCTGCACGCTTATGACTATGATCCTAACGCCGACAGCATCGGCCTGCAGGCCGCCGAGGCGCTGGAGGTGGCGCCCAAACGGATGCTGAAGACGCTGATGGCGGAGGTCGACGGCAAGCCGGTCTGCGCCGTGGTGCCGTCGGACTGCGAGGTCAGTATGAAGAAGCTCGCGAGCGCCTTCGGCGGCAAGACCGCGAAGATGATGCGGCCGGCCGACGCCGAGCGGCTGACCGGTTACCATGTGGGCGGTATCAGCCCGTTCGGGCAGAAGAAGCGCGTGCCAATCGCGATCGAGCAGGCGGCGCTCACCGAGAAAAGCGTGTTCGTCAACGGCGGCCAGCGTGGTTTGCAGATCGAGCTGGCGCCCGGTGATGCCGTGAAGGCTGTCGGCGCGATCGTGCGGCCACTGACGGCGTAAGGTGAGGCTCAGGCCGTCGCGGGCTTGAGCGTCAGCACCTCACCGCACTTCGAGAACAGCGAGAACAGCAGCGACAGCGGCGCCATCGCGGCCAGCAGCGCGGCGCCCGCGATCAGCGCGGCCGCTGGGTTGCCCCAGGCATCCTGCAGCCGGCCGGCGGCGGAGGGCCCGATCGCCATCAGGAGATAGAAACAGGTGAAGAACAGGCCGAAGCCAAGCGAGCGGTCGCGCGGCTCGAGCACGCGCGTCGGCAGTGACAGGATCGCGCCGGACAATGGACCGATGGCGACGCCGAAGACGAGGCAGGCGATCGCTGGATGGATGTTTGCAACGAACAGCGCCAGCGCCAGGGCCGCTACAAGCCCGCAAGCAATGATCGCTGCGACCGGCCGCCCCGACCGCTCCACCAGATAGCCGCCGACGGGAATGGCCACGATGGTGAACCAGATCGCGAGGCTGACCAGCGAGGCCGCGCCCGTCGGGCTTGATCCGTGCGCCACCATCAATGGCGGCGCATAGCTGAAGAACAGCACGCAGGCGAGATTCATCGCGCCCCAGATGACGCCCGCGACCAGGACCGGGACCAGGATCCTGACCGGCAGGCCGGTGCGCGCGGCCGCTGCAGTCTCGGCCTGAACGGGACTCCGTGGCAGCAATGCGAAGGCGCCGAGCACGATCAGGGCCAACATCGCGCTCGACGCCATCACCGCCGGCCACCCCAGCGATTGTGCCAGATAGGTCTGCGCCGGCAGCGCGACCATCGCGCCGAACGGCCAGCTCATCTGCAACAGCGACATCGCCAGCACGATCTCACGGCCGGCGAACCAGTCGGTCGTCATCTTGGTGGCGACCAGGATCACGATGGTGGCGCCGACGCCACCGATCACGCGCGCGACCAGCGCGGCGGCAAAGCTGTCGCAATAGGACAGAGCAACGCCCGACACCACCATCAGCGCCAGCCCGCCGAGCCCGAGCGTCGTCTCGCGCACCCGCTGGCCGATCAAGCCGGCCGGAAAGGCGACGACTATACCGGGCAACAGATAAGCGCCGAGCAGCATGCCGAGCTGGACGTAGCTGAGCGCCAGATCGTGCATCAGGACGTTGGTCGTGGATCCGACCGACTGGAATTGAAACCCGGTCGCCGCGCGCGCCGCGAACAGCACGGCAAGCACGATCCATCTGCGGGGCATCCCTGCCTCCCGATCAATCCTGGAAGTCGCCGCTGGCGAGATTGAGGCTGACCGCGTCTGAGAATTCGGACAGTTCGTCTTCGGAAATCTCATGCAGCGAAAGCTGGAGCTGCATGATCGCGAGATCGACAAGGTGGCCCGCAAAGGACAGCCCGCCGGAAACCAGAATGTTACGCTGTTCGGTCAGTACCGGAATCACGTTACGCAAGCGACGGGCCCTCAATTCATCCATAGCGATGCCCTCTCAGAGGCCGCTGCGCGGTCGCGACCAGCCAGTGGGCGGTGGTGGCGACGTCGGCGAACAATTCGATCGCTTTCGTCGCGACAAGGTGCACTGAACCAGGATCGGCATCGCGCCGCTGCCGGCTCGCGGCGGCATCGGTCAGGAAGGTGACGCGATGGCCGCGATGTGATGCGTCGATGGCGGTGGCAAGGCAGACCTCTTCCGCGGCCAGACCGCCGATCGCAAAGCTGCCGATCCGCGAGACGACGTCCTCGAACAGCGGATTGGCGTAGCAGGAAGGCTGCCTGCGCTCGAACACCATGTCCGCGCGCTTCGGCTCCAGGCCCATGATCCAGGGCGACTGCGCCTTCCTGTCGACGAGATCCAAGCCTTCAGCCCGCCGCGTGAAAGCGATCGGCATCCCGGCATTGCGGGCGTGCTGGATCGCGGCCCTGCAGCTTTCCAGCGAACGCTCGATATCGTCAGCGCAACCCGCCGCCCCGCGAAAATACGCCTCCTCCTGCAGGTCGACCATGACCAACAGACGGCTGCTGGAAGCGCCAACATAGGGTTTGAGGTCGATCACCGGGGCCATGGCGGTCACATCGTGGCCGGCTGCGCGGCCGCGCCGCGGCCGGCGGACATTTCCAGGATGCCGGGAACGTCCCACTGTCCCTCGGGACGGATCAGGACGTAAGGATCCTCGCCAAGGGTGATGCGCTGCGGATGCCGCTCGGCCTGAAGCTTGACCTCGACATAATCGAAATCGGAGAACACGAATTCGCGCGAGCCAGACATGCGCTCGAAGCCGCGCTGCTCCCAGAAGCCGAGCAATCGCTTCTGCGCATGCGCATAGAGGACGTTGTAACCCTTCTTGCGGCAGAGCTCGATCGCGGCATCGACGATGCGCCCCGCAATGCCGCCGCTGCGGCTTTCGCTGCGCACGGCCAGCCGCTCCAGCTTGGCGAAATCGGCGAAGTAGCGGATCCGCAGGCAGCCGACCGGCTCGCGGCCCTGATGGCAGATCAGATGCGTCGCGGAGAAATCATTGCCGTCGAATTCCTCCTCGAACGGACAATGCTGCTCGCCCATGTAGACGGCGCTGCGGATCGCCATCACGCGCGCCATCTCGTCCATCGAGCGCACCACACGCACCGAGATCGGATCCGGCGGCACCGGCTTCGGCGGCGGCATCTCGTGCGAGCGATCGAGCATCTGCAGATGCGGCGCGAACAATCCGTCATAGCGGGCGCCCGGGGTGAACCCGAGCGGCTCGAGCACGCGCAGCCCTTCCTTGGTGATCGGGCGCGAATAGATGTTGACGCCCTGGTAGAGCGGGCTCGAGAATTTCTGCAGCACCAGCGGGATCGCGGCGACCGTCGGCCCCTTGGCGTGGATGCACCAGACATAGATGCCCGCCGGGCGCTCCGACTGCCGCGTGACGAAGGCGAGATCCGGATTCTTGGTATCGAGCCGTCCGTCGATCAGGCGGCGCGTGCCTTCATGCGTCAATGGAAGCACCGCGAGGAAACCTTCGCCCTTCGGCGCGGCAATGTCGAACTGATCACGCCGCGCGATCGCCCAGAACGCATCCGGATTATGGTTGGCGACGGTCTGAACGATGCGGTTGGTGGTCAGTCCCGGAATATCTTCCCTCGCCGCATCCATCAGCGCCGCAATCCCGGCGGCATCGACGGTGAAAATCACCGTGCGTTTCGCCAATTGCAGCATGGTCATCTTGTCGAGCGAACGGGCGGGACCCGCCCCCTGGCGCCTGGTGGCGGCTTTGCGAATAAAATCGAGGTCCAGAGCAGTCATCGATCATCTCTCGCGGTTGTGAATTTGCCGCGTTTCTGCCAAGAATAGAGGGTTGTTCCCGTTAAGCTAAAAGGCGACAAACGAGGCGATTTGTATGCACTCACCTGAGCGCAGGGGTGTTCACCACCGTGCACACCCTCCGGGCCGCATCGCCCAGTGGGATTCGGTGCGGATCTTCCTTGAGGTGGCACGGATCGGCAGCTTCCGCGCTGCAGCCCTCGAGCTGAACGCTTCGGCCAACTTCCTGCGGAAGCAGATCCTGCAACTAGAGAGTGCCTATAAAACGACATTGATCACCCGCCATGTCGACGGCGTGCGGCTAACGCCCGAAGGCGAGAAGGTGCTGGAGGCGGCGCGGCGGATGGAGGAAGCCGCTTTCGGCCTCGACCGCGCGCTGAGCCAGACCACGCCGGCGCTCTCCGGCGAGGTGCGCTTTGCCATCACCGAAGGTCTCGGCACTTTCTGGGTCGCGCCGCGGCTGATCGAATTCCAGCGCGTCTATCCGGGGCTGCTCGTCGATCTCAAATGCGAGATGCGCTCCGCCGACGTGCTCCGCCTCGAGGCCGACGTCGCGGTGCAGCTCGAAGAACCGGACAAGCCCGATCTGAAGCGCGTCAAGATCGGCCGTCTTCACGTCATGCCGTTCGTCAGCCCGTCCTATGTCGAGATCTACGGTATGCCGAAGGACCAGGACGACATAAGGCAGAACCACCGCATCGTGCTGCAAGACGCCGACCAGACCCGCGCGCAGCAGATGTACGAGCAATATGCCGGCCGCGAGCAGGTCGGCTTCGTCGCCATGCGCAACAATGTCAGCAGCGCCCATGTCTGGGCGGTCGCCAAAGGCGCCGGCATCGGCTGGCTGCCGACCTATGTGCCGGCGGTGGCGGGGCCTTTGATCCCGCTCGACATCGGCATCAACTTCTCGCTCGACATCTGGCTTGCCTATCATCCCGACGCCAAGCGGATTCCGCGCGTCAAGCAGTTGATCGACTGGACCATCCAGGCCTTCGACGGCCGGAAGTATCCGTGGTTCCGCGACGAGTTCGTGCATCCCAACGATCTGCAGAAAACCTACAAGGGGGAGCCACTGGTAAATCTGTTCGCAGGCTTCGTGAACGAAACACGCTCCAAGATCGGCTGAGCAACCCAATGAGCAAATCGACCGACGGGTACATCGATCAATTGGTGCAGGCCAAGTGGCGCGAGATCGGACTGTCGCTGTCCGACCTTGCGGAAGTGCTGGGAGCAACGCCCCCGCCCCCACAACGGTCGGAGCGCACAAACGGCCGGGATGCGGTTGATATCGAGCGCCTGCGCCAGGTGGCGAATGCGCTCG
The DNA here is from genome assembly GCF_000472865.1 of Bradyrhizobium elkanii WSM2783. GTDB lineage: Bacteria > Pseudomonadota > Alphaproteobacteria > Rhizobiales > Xanthobacteraceae > Bradyrhizobium > Bradyrhizobium elkanii_A. Next base: position 26,715 of record NZ_AXAP01000013.1, read on the forward strand.
GCGTCTCCGTCGATCTCTTCAACGGCCGCGCCACCAGCGCCGCCGCCCGGGCACGGCGGTTGCCTGCGCCGGGCTCGGCATCGTTGCAGTCGCTGCTCGAGTTGCGCCTGCTCCGGTTGTTTCGCGAATTGCACGACGCCGATACGAAACGGATCCTGATCGACCTCACCGCACAGATCGTCAAGCGCCAGGCCGGTCCTCCCGGCGAGGCCGGCTGACGCTATCCCTCGGCGCGCCGGCGCCCCGCCAAGCAGTCGCCGAGATTGGCCGGCAGGCTGGCCGGGGATAGAGCCCGCGCATGGTCGCGATGCAGCCAGCGCCATTGCCGCCGCCGTAAAATGCGTGTCTGTGGCCTCGGCCGGGTCCTTTCACATTCCGGCCCGGCGCGTGAACCCGCCGGGCGGGCCGCGGCGTCATGAACCGGGCCCGACGCATGTCTGCTTCCGAGACCACCTCCCCTGCCGGCTCCGGCAACTGGCTGGCCAACCAGCCCTACGTGCTGCTCAGCCTCACGGCGCTGTTCTGGGCCGGCAACGCCATCGTCGGCCGGCTCGCCGCCGGCCATATTGCGCCGGTGACGCTCTCCTTCCTGCGCTGGTCGCTGGCGTTCCTGTTGATCCTCCCCTGGGCCTGGCCGCACCTGAAGCGGGACTGGCCCGCGATCCGCGGCCGTCTCGGCCTGATGGTGTTGCTCTCGCTGACGGGAATCGGCGTCTTCAACACCATGCAGTACTGGGCGCTCGAATATACCCAGGCGCTGAACACGCTGCTGTTGCAATCGGCGGCGCCGCTGATCATCGCGGTGTGGTCGCTGGTCCTGCTCGGCGTGCGGCTGACGGTGGCACAGGCCTTCGGCGTCCTGCTGTCCCTTGCGGGCGTGCTGGTGATCATCCTGCACGGCGACCTCACCGCGCTGTCGAACGTCGAGTTCAACAAGGGCGACCTGATCTTCCTCGCCGGTCTCACGATGTTCGGGATCTATTCGGTGCTGTCGCTGAAGCGGCCGGATATCCATGGCCTGTCATTCGTCGCCTTCACCTTCGGCTGCGGCGCGGCATGCCTGATACCGCTCCTGATCTGGGAATTGCTGGCGCGACCGGTGATGCAGCTTAACGTCGACAATGTGCTCTCACTGATCTATGTCGCGGTGTTTCCCTCGACGCTGGCCTATCTCTGCTTCAACCGCGGCGTCCAGTTGATCGGCGCCAACCGCACGGCGCCGTTCTTCCATGTGGTGCCGGTGTTCGGCACTGTGCTCTCGATCATCTTCCTTGGCGAGCATCCGCAACTGTTCCACTTCATCGGCTTTGCGCTGGTGCTGTCAGGCGTGTTCGTCGCCTCGCGCAAGCCGAAGCCGGCCTAGAGCGTTTTCGAGCGAAGTGGACACCGGTTCGCGTGAAGAAAACGCGTCAAAACAAGAATCTAGAGCTTCGGTTCTGACTGAATCAGAACCGAAGCTGTTCTTGGCGCGATCGGGCGAAATCAGCCCTTACGCATTTTGCTCAGCAGATAGTTGTCGTAGTAGTTTTCTGCGATCTGCGTGTAGAAGAGCACGTCCTTCATATACGCGTCGTGGCTCTCTTTTGTTTTCTTGAACAGCGGGCTCTTCTCGGCAAGCTCGTTCAGATGATCCTGGGTGGCTTTGTAGCTCGCCTCCATGACCGGTTGCGGGAACGCGCGCAGCTCCGCCCCACCAGCGACAAGCCGTTTGAGGGCCGCAGGGTTCACGCTGTCGTATTTCTCGAGCATCCAGGCGCCTGCCGCCGAGCCGGCCTGGGTGAGGATCGACTGGTATTGCTTGGGAAGCGCATTCCACTTCTCGTCGTTGACGATCATGTGCAGCATGGCTCCGCCTTCCCACCAGCCGGGGAAGTAATAGTACTTCGCCACCTTGTAGAAGCCGAGCTTCTCATCATCATAGGGTCCGACGAACTCCGCGGCGTCGATCGATCCCTTTTCGAGCGCTGAATACACATCGCCCCCCGCCAGTTGCTGCGGCACGACGCCGAGCCTTGCGAGCACATGACCGCCCATGCCCGCGATCCGGAACTTGAGGCCGTTGAGATCATCGACCGTCTTGATCTCCTTGCGAAACCAGCCGCCCATTTGCGTGCCGGAGTTGCCGCACAGAATGGCATGCACCTTGAAAGGCCTCAGCGCTTCGTCGCAGAGTTCGGCACCGCCGCCGAACGTCCACCAGGAATGTTGATGGCGATGGTTCATGCCAAAAGGCGCGCCCGTCGCGTAAGCAAGCGCCGGCTCCTTGCCGATGTAGAAATAGAGCGGCGTCTGCGCGATCTCGACGGACGCGACGCTCACGGCATCAAGCGCCTGCAGGCCGGGCACGATCTCGCCTGCCGCAAACGTCTGGATCTGAAACTTGTTGTCGGTGGCCTCCGCGACATATTTCGCAAAGGTCTGCGCCGTGCCGTAGATGGTATCGAGCGACTTCGGAAAGCTCGACGTCAAACGCCACTTGATCTCGGGCATCGACTGCGCGATCGCCGGTGCCGCAACCAGCGTCGCCGCGCCGGTCACGGCGCCGCCTTTGAGAAACGTACGGCGTTTCATGATGTCATCACTCCTTCGGATTGCAATTCGATTGGGCACCGCTTCCGCGTCCGGCCCGACGACATAAGGACCTATCGCAAACGCCCGGCCGATGCCAGAGCAGCCTACGACTGACCCCGTCCAAAGCCTTGAGCCTTGAGCCTTGTCCATCGCGCCTATGTGAGGCAGCGGGGTTTTGCGCTATCCCAGCTCAAAGGTGGTGACGCCGAATACGCGCTCCAATCGCAACGGCGGCACTGCGCCGGTATACATGCGCGCGGTCTCGAACACCGGCGCAAGACCCAGATCTTGCGCCAACGCGAGCGCGTCGCGGTTGATGCTGGGAACGTCGAGGAAGATTTCGCCGCCGCCCACGCGGGCCAGCAAAGCCGACAGAACCGCCTCGGCACTGGCGCGGTCGTCGGCCACCAACGGGCCGATCTTGCAGCCCCTCCGGCACGGACGGATCACGCCCCAGCCGGCAAGGCCGCCGTCGCGGACAAGCGCGCAGCCGACATGGCCGGGCGAGCCGATCCAGGCGCGCAGGAATGCGGTGCGCCGAGCCGGAAACACCGTCGCGTCATCCGCCTCCACACTCGCCAATGGGACGTCGGCGAGCGGGACGATATTAGCCTGCGGCACATCCGGAGCCGCGACGGTGCCGCCGTAACGGACGTTGACATAAGCGAATTCGAACCCGGACTTCCTGTAGTTCTCCTGCTGCGCCACCACGCCGTCGAGCCCGATCACACGTCGGCCGGCGTGCGCGATGGCCGCGTTCCATATGCGCAGACCATAGCCGCGGCCGCGGAGATCCTTCCGCACGATATAGAAGCCGAGAAAGGCAAAACTCTCGTCGTAATTGACGCAGGAGACGGTCGCGATCGGCGCGCCGTCGAGCTCGCCGATGAAGAAGCCTTCCGGATCGGCCGCGGCGAAGCAGGTGGCGTCGGCGAGGCCCGGATTCCAGCCTTCGGCCGCCGCCCAGTCCACGGCGATGGAGATTTCGTCCGGCCGCATCGTCCGGATGCACAGGCCGTTGGTGGCGGGCGGTCGTACAGATGGGCTCATGAACCGATATCACCACGAGTGAGCTGCGACCGGCAACCGAAGAAACGCCCTCGCGGCGGCGCCCGAGGCTCCCTGGAAAACACCCGCGGTGCCGCACGATCGAGTCACGGCCGGTGATGGCGGCGAGCATGACAACGCGGGAATGCGTCGGGCGCAAAATCACGAGAACCCTAGAGCGCGATGACTTTTCTTCGAATCGTCATCCCGCTCTAGCTCTTTGTTTGAGCATGATCTCCGCGCAAACGCTTCGCGTTTGTCGCGAGGGAAAACCGGCCTCTACTTTTCCGGATCATGCTCTAGCGGCGGCCGCAGTAAGAGATGCCGCCGCCAGCCGACGCACACGCGCCCTTCAACGCGGGCCAGCCGGGAGACATCTTGGCGGCAGGAGTTGGCACCCCTCCATTCAGAACGTCCAGGTTGGGATAATAGAACGAGAATGATCCCGGCTCCTGGATGGCTGCCCTCATGGTCCCGTCCGGATTGAAGTCGTTCCTCGGATTATACCCGGAGTCGCGCCGATTTTTCATGTACAGGGCGCTGCTGCTCGCAGCGCCCGGCGCGGGAGCTTGCGCGAATGCCGACGTCGCTGCGGTGGCGGACAGCAGCGCGGCCGCTGCAAGAGCTTTGAATGAAATCATTTTCGTTTCTCCTGCATGGATCGATTGTAGTCCGGCGAGGGACGAGACGAATTGATCCCGCTTCGTGAGGTGAACGTGCTGTCTGGATCGCGAGCTATCTTGAACGGAAGCATGTTCGTTTCTGAAAGGGAGACCGAGATCGGAGCCTCGATATTTCCCGATCACGCAAACGTTTGGCGGTTTGCCATCTGCCTCAATGAGGCAGACACCGCATGGGTTCACGGCAAGGCTGGGCCACTTCCGTAACGGCGAGACGGCGACGGATAGCAGTGATGCGATCGCAGTCTGCCAGCGCCGATGCTCAGCCTCGATGCGGCAGCGTCAAGTGTGCTCGGCGCGCCGCGCAGCGTGCGCAGAAGGTCACGCTTCGTTGAGGGCGCGTGATGAAATATTTCCGAAGGCCGGCCGCTCTTCACAATAAGGAGCCGAGCGCTTCCTTGGCTTCTGTCATCATATGGAGAAACCAATGACCAAAATGACTTTCGTGTCGGCCACGCTCATCGCAGCCGCCGTATTCACAACGCAGGCCATGGCTGCACGCAACGATGTCGCGGCGCGGCACGCCACGACCAAGGCCCATAGGGGCGTTATGGACTGTGTGCGGGCTCCAGACGTCGGCGCATTTGCCTCGGATCCCTATATTGTCCCCCCCCTGCATGCCCAATGCCGCTGCTGGCACGTTCCAATAACGACAATGAGTCGGGCTGGCAGACCTCGCCAGCCCGACTGCGTAGGGAGTCTACGCCTGTCGACACTCAAATTTTTCGGCGGCACCGCGGCGCTGCACGCCGCTCTCGCGCGGTTTCGGCAACAGCGCGATCATTCTTTCGGTGCGGGATGCCGCTTGCGAATTTTTTCACTACTCGCCAGGAGTTGATCATACAATCGGTCGATCTCGCGCGCCTGGTTGGGCGTGACATCCTCCTGATGCAAGGCTCTCAGCTCACGCTCGGTTGGCTGGTAATTGCGACCATTGCGAATCGGCCATGGCTCCTTGTGAACGGGCGGGGCGTCCTCTGCGGATGCGATGTTTGCCAGCGCTAACGACGCTACAGCCAATGCGACCCCAAGGAGAATGTTTCTTGACATGGCTCGCTCTCAATCAGCTATCGAGGCTGAGACAGAAGCGCCGCTCATCAGAATGGGAAAACGTTATCGAGCGTGTGAATCAGCCTGCTCGGTAAATTGTTGAGCATGTTGTGACGACCAAGCTCGACGGGCTTGTCATCCCAACAACATGGATGCGAATGGATCATCGGCATTCTTGGCAGGTTGAGCGGTTCGCGGGGCAGAGGTGCAATCCACGTGGCGCACGGGCGCGCTCGAACGAACCAAATATTTGGTAGGGACATCCACTGCGTTAGCTGCAAGCGCAGTGGGAGTGCCAAGCGCGATGGTCCTCACGGCCAACATTGCGTAAGCGAGAACGGCACGTCGTGATTTGTCGGCCATCATCGCGATTCTCCGTGCAGAGGTTTACCAGGAACGAGTGAGCGGACCCCAACAGGCTCGCTCATCTTTCCAGATCGATTTCGTCGCAGCCTTAGTCCAACAAGAGTTTGTGATGGATTTGATCGCCGCTGGGGTCGCTTGCGAAACGCCTCACTCACACGCCTCGAGCGCCGCCTTGCCCCACAGCGGACTTGTGTTGATCTTGATCAACGTTGCTGCCCGGCACCGGTTTTGATTTCACCCAACGCACGCATCAGAACGACCTTTGCCGTCGCTGGACGCTGAGGCTCGCAGGAAGGGCTGCAGCACGCAGCTGCGCCTTTACGGGCCGGTCGAACCTTGGCTCGACAAGAGTTGGCGTCCCGGAGAGATCGAGCCGATGTGAGTGAGCTTCCAAGGCTGCATCATCGAACCCCGGCTATCTGCCCCTCGGGAGTGGCCGCTCGAAGCGCCGGGAATTTTGGGTCATGTCCCGCCTTCCAGCCTCCGGTCGACCAGGCTCGATCGGTCGTGTGGCGTATTGACGGCCGCGCCCGGCGTGTTCATCATCCTTGGCAGCGGTCACCTAATGCGTAGTCTGCCAACCCCGTGGAGTGACAGCCATGATGCAGAACCTCGTGGCCGGAGGTGTCTTGGTGGCTTTGATTATCATGGGCTTGCTTGCCTTCGCCCAGAAACACGAAGGGTGCTTGCACGGACGCTCGATCCAGACCTTCAAGCCCTGCGGATCGATCAGCACTACAATGTAGCGCGGGCTGGAGTATTGCCGCCGCGTGGCCACCAAGCGGCTCGGCATCGTCAACCCTCATTCTCTTACTCTTGGCGCTGTTAAGAGATGATCGTGCGATGTCCAGGTGTGGTCGCCCTCATCGTCAAGATATCGCTGATGGCTGTCTTGGCGAACTGGCCCGGCACATCTGCAGTTGCGGCGGAGAATCTCTATCGCGCACAGACAATCGTCACCGGACAGGGCGAAGGCAATCGCATCATCGGCTTTGCCGCTTGTCTCGAGGACGTTCTCGTCAAGGTTTCCGGAGCCCTCAAACTCGAGAGCGATCCTCGGCTAGATGCGTACAAATCGCGCGCGGCTGATTTCGTCAGCGCCTATAGCTACCACGACCAGATGTCCGGCAAGCCGAAGCGCGACGAGCAGGGCACCCGCGACCGGCCGTACGATTTGATCGTCGATTTCGATGACAACAAGATCAACAATGTTCTCAACTCGCTCGGCGTCAGGCCCTGGCTGTCGCGCCGCCCGATCCTTGGCGTTTTTGTCGAGATGGAGCAGGGCTCAAGACAATATATCGCCACATCGGATGCAAGGCAGTCCGACCTGCAACGTGACTCGCTTCTCGCCGCCGCCCTGAAGCGGGGCATGATGATCGTGCTGCCCGATGTCGCGGCATTGGCGAAAGCCCATATCAATGCCACTGAGCTCTTGACGACGGCATCCTCGACATTGGCATCTGTGGCAGCCGAACGGGGTGGCGAAGTCGTCCTAGTCGGACGGCTAAAGTGGGACGAGTCCGAGCTCGGATGGGCGACGGAGTGGCGGATGGACTGGAATGGCCGGACGCACCGATGGCAGCTTCGCGGCGTCACATTTGATGAAGCCTTCCGCCGCGGCATCGGCGGCGCGGCCCAGATCCTCTCGGGAAACGGTGATCCGGGATAGGCGGAAGCGACCGGCCACTGCTCAGGACGCCGCTTTTTGACCGCCAGCGGAACAATCGGCGCAATGACGTTGGCCGTCTGATCTGTGCGGCATTTCACTCTCAATCGATGTAATCTGCGGTAATCCAGCCTGGGGCCCTGACGAGCCCGGATGCAAAGTTCATTTTCCTTTCGGAGGCGCGGCGAATGGGCCGGCTGCCTCGCAAGTGCGGCGTTCCGATCGATAGTGGCGTGGCGAGCGCACACCTTTTGTCCCGTTGCCGCGCGGGAACACAGGTCGGCCGGCAAGGCCATGATTGACAGCAGCTCAGCCGGGAGGCGACGTGCAGGAGATTGCCGAGTGGCTTGATCGACTTGGTCTCGGGCAATACGCGCAGCGTTTTGCCGACCACGCGATTGACGTGTCCGTTCTGCCCCACCTGACGGACGACGACCTGAAGGACATCGCAATTCCGCTCGGGCACCGGCGGAAAATCCTTGCAGCCATCGGCGAGCCGCCAGCCCCCACGCAGGCTGCACCCGAGCGCGCCGTAGCCTCGGTGGAACCGAAGGCGCCCGACACGGCGGAGCGCCGTCAGGTCACCGTGATGTTCGTCGACCTCGTGGGCTCGACGGAACTTTCGACGCGCATGGATCCGGAGGATTTGCGAGACATCATTTCAACCTACCAGAAATGTGTCACGAAGACCGTGCGACGCTTCGACGGCTTCGTGGCGAAATATATGGGCGACGGCGCTCTCATCTATTTCGGCTATCCGGAGGCGCACGAGGATGATCCGGAGCGTGCGGTACGGGCCGGGCTGGAGCTGATCTCGGCGATTTCCGCCCTCAAGGCTCCGGTCGTTCTGCAAATCCGCATCGGGATTGCGACCGGGGTGGTGATCGTGGGAGATCTCAGCGGGTCGGGCAACGCTCAGGAGCGCGGCATTGTCGGTGAAACTCCAAACCTGGCCGCGCGGCTGCAACAGGCCGCGTCACCCAACATGGTGGTCATTGCTGACGGCACCCGGAGGCTGCTCGGAAATCTGTTCGAGCTGCAGGATCTCGGGACAAGAGACCTCAAGGGTATCCAGGGCGATGTGCGCGTTTGGGCGGCACTGCGATCCAGCTCGGTGGCGAGCCGCTTTGAGGCACTGCACGCGGGTGCGCTGACGCCGCTGGTGGGGCGGGAAGAAGAACTCGAGTTGCTGCTTCGGCGCTGGTCAAGAGCCAAGGCCGGCGAAGGTCAGGTAGTGCTGATTTCCGGCGAAGCGGGGATCGGCAAATCACGGCTCACCTTCGGACTGTTGCAGCAACTTGCGCTCGAGCCGCACATACGCCTGCGTTACGTCTGTTCGCCGCAACACACCGACAGCGCGCTTCATCCGGTCATCAGCCAGTTGATGCGCGTCGCCGCATTGGAAGACGATGACGGCCCGCAATCGAAACTGGACAAGCTCGACGCGCTGCTGGCACAGAGCTCGACGCCGCCTGAGGATGCATCCCTGATCGCCGAATTGCTGTCGTTGCCCAACGATGGGCGCTACCCTCCGGTCGAAGTCGAGCCGCAGCTCCGTCGTCAGAAAACGCTGGCAGCTCTCTGTTCGCAGCTCGAGGCGCTGGCGCGGATCAGTCCCGTGCTGATGATTGTCGAAGATGCGCATTGGACCGATCCAACCAGCCTCGAATTGTTTGCCCGGGTGGTGGATCTGGTCGCCGGACACCGGCTCTTGATGCTCGTCACTTTCAGGCCGGAATTCAGCCCGCCCTGGATCGGACGGTCGCATGTGGCTGCGCTGACGCTCAATCGGCTGACGCGGCGCGACATCGATTCCCTCATCAAGGAAGTCGTCGGCATCTGGTCGCTGCCGACAGGCATCCGCCAGGACATCATCGAGCGCAGCGACGGCGTTCCGCTGTTCGCGGAGGAAATGACCAAGGCGGTGCTGGATGCGGAGGGCGAGAACGAAGCGCAGCGGGCCGCCGCAGCAAAGCCAAAGTCGGTGGTGCCGGTCCCGGCCAGCCTGCAGGCCTCGTTGATGTCGCGGCTCGACCGGCTCGGCTCGGCGAAAGATATAGCGCAGGTTGGCGCGGCAATTGGCCGGGAATTTCCCCACATGTTGCTGGCCGCGGTGGTGCGAAAGCCGCCGGCGGAATTGGCCGGCGCGCTTGACCGGCTGGTAGCGGCGGGTTTGCTGTTTCGGCAGGGCATCCCGCCGCATGCGAGCTATCTGTTCAAGCATGCGCTGGTGCAGGACGCAGCTTACAGCACGCTATTGCGCGAGCCACGGCGCGTGCTGCATGCGCGCATCGCCGAAGTCCTCGAGAGAGAGTTTCCCGAAATCGCCGAAAGCCAGCCCGAGTTGCTGGCGCGTCATTACATGAATGCCGACCTGATCGAGAAGTCCGCGTTCCTCTGGGGCAAGGCGGGACAACGCTCACAGGAGCGCTCGGCACTGGCCGAAGCCGCAGAACAACTTACCCACGCCCTGGCGCAGATCGCGACCTTGCCCAGCACGCCCGATCTGCGGCGCGAGCAGATCATTTGGCAAACCGCGCTCGTGAACACGCTCATGCATGTCAAGGGATATAGCGCGCCCGAAACCAAGGCTGCCGTGGCTCAGGTGAGAGCGCTGATCGAGCAGGCGGAACAGCTCGGAGAATCTCCCGACGACGCCTCATTGCTGCTTTCGGCGCTGTTCGGGCAATGGCTCGTCAATTTCATCAGCTTTGACGGCGAGGCTGCGCGGGAGCTCGCCGCGCGGTTTCTTGCTCTCGGTGAGAAGGACGGGACGACGGTACCGCTCATGGTCGGACACCGCACCATGGGGAGTACGCTCGCGTTCATGGGGGACCAGGTCAAGGCTCTGGCGCACTACAACGAGGCGCTGGCGCTTTACCGTCCGGCCGAGCACCGGCGATTGATGACGCGCTTCGGCCAGGACCTCCGGATGACGTGCCTGGGCTTTCGTTCAATGGCGTTGTGGCAGCTCGGCTATCCCGATGCTGCGCTCAGGGATGCAGACTGCGCGCTGATGGAAGCGCGCCAGATTGAACATGCCGCCACTTTGATGTTCACGCTGAACTTCCCAATTCTTGTGAACACCTATTGCGGAAATTATGACGCGGCAAACGAGTATCTCAAGGAACTTGCCATCCTGGCGGAGGAGAAGCGCGCGCCATTCCGAAAGGCAGAAGGGGTGTTGCGGCGAGGCTATGTCCTCACCCTCATGGGACGAGCCACGGAGGCAGTCGAGACGGTCACGTTGGGCATCGATTTATGGCGATCGGCCGGATCGACCATATTCACGCCGGAGCACCAGTTCATGCTGGCAATCGCGCATGCGGATTCGGGCCAATTCGACGATGCCTGGCGCTGCATCGACAAGGCAATGGCGGCGATGCAAGTCACCAAGGAAAAGTGGTGTGAGGCTGAGGCGCATCGCGTTGCCGGCGAAATCGCGCTCAAATCGCCGCAGCGTGACGTGGCGAAAGCGAAAGCATATTTCGAGCGATCCCTCACTCTTGCGCGCGCACAGCAGGCCAAGTCGTGGGAATTGCGCGCAGCCATGAGCCTGGCACGGCTTTTGGCTGAGCAGGGCAAGAGAGAAACGGCCCACGACCTTCTCGCCCCGGTCTACGATTGGTTCACCGAAGGTTTTGACACACGCGACTTGCGCAACGCCAGAGCCTTGCTTGGCGAGCTTCATTGACAGCCTTCATTGACAGCCCTGCCGCAACGAAGCTTCGCCCTTTTCAACCTCGCGGAGGGCTGAGCTATTCGGCAGCCATTTGGGACAGTTCAAGCTGAACGAGCCGCTCGACGGCCGGCTCCTGGAGAGCGCTTGGCGGCTTCAGCAATTGCTGAACCTCTGCGAGCAGCCGGTGAACGGCGGGATCGCGCATCGCGGCCCGAAGCAGGGCTCCGTTATATTGGAGCCGGCTCTCGAAATCCGCCGGGCGTTCGCCGCGTGTCTCGGGATAAACCAGATCCGGGATCGCCGACATGTTCCAGGGACCCTCGACCAACGGCAGGCTTTCGGAAAAGAACGCCAGCGCCAGGCCGGCAAGCGGATCGGCCTTGGTCGCGCGCCCCTGCAGAAGCTGCTTCAGAAGCCGAGCTTCCTGCGCTGCCGCGCTCATGCCCTGGCCATAGACGGGATTGAAGCGGCAGATCGAATCACCGATCGGCAGCAGGCCGCGCGGGAATGCGCTTAGCCGGTCGAAACGACGCCATACGCTGGCTGGGAAGGCATAGCGCTCGAATCCGCCCTGCCGCTCGGCGTGCGCAATGGCGTTGTAGACCGTCTGCGTCTCGAGACGCCTGGCATAATCCATGAAGCCGTCCGGCTCAGCCGGCGGCTGCTCGCCGAGCCGTCCCGAGAGCGTCACGACCCAGCGGTTGCCTTCGATCGGCATCAGATAGCCGCCGCGGCTGCGTTCCGGCGCATGGGGATGAGTGGCTACGCCTCCCCAATCGGTGGATGCATCCTGGGGAATGGCGAAGGTGGTCGTCGTATAATGGAGATCGACACCAATGACGATTTCATCAGGTACCGGCTGCCTGGTCGAACGGAGCAGCGCCAAGGTTGGCGCACCACGTCCGGAAGCGTCGACAACGAGATCGGCTGCGAGGGTTTCCTGCCGCCCATCGGCATCTTCACATATGACGCCTGTGACCATGGTGCCATCTGATGTAGCGGTGATCTCGAGCACCCGGCATCCCGGCCGGATCGTCAGGTTGGTCAGCCTCTCGGCTTGTCGGCGCGTGATCAGCTCGATCAGCGGACGGGATGCGCAGTAGAGGAACCAGCCGAAATCACGCGACGGGAGTGGACCGAGACCCGGAATCTCCATGCGCACGTCGCGTGACATTCGAAGCGGCACCGAACCGGCATTTGCCAGATCCCGCTCGAAATGCGGAAACAGGTCGGTCAGCGCCCGCTGGCCGCCCGGCAGCAGAACGTGCAGATGCCGTGCTTGCGGCGTGCCCGCTCGCGGCACTGCCTGTTCAGGCAGGCGGTCGCGCTCAAGCACGATCACCCGTTCGAAGTGGTCGGCCAGCGCACGCGCCGCGGCCAAACCAGCCATGCTCGCACCGATCACTACGGCCTGTTTACCGATCGCTCTGCCTACCATCGCAGTCTCTCCTCATTCGCGCAGCGGCGTCGCATCATGAGGGGACGAACGGGTTACAGCGTGATTTCAGCGCGGAAGAAGCGCGTTACGATCGTAGTGCCGCGAGGCGACGACTGCCTGATCTGCGCACAAAGTGTTCATTTGAGATTGCTCTACCCCGCGAGCACCAGATCGCTGGCCTTCTCGGCGACTGCGATTGCGGCAGCATTGGTCATCGCCTGCGGGATCCCGGGGAACACCGAGGCATCGATGACGCGCAGGCCCGCCACGCCTTTCACGCGCAAAGCCTCGTCGACGACGGCCCCGATGCGGCACGTGCCGACAGGGTGATGAAATGAATCTGTCGCGCCGCGAATGAACTTGCGGATGTCGCCGGCGGTCTTTGCCTCGGGCCCCGGATAGACTTCGCGGGCTCGCCAGTCGGCAAAGGCTGCGCGGGCACCGATCTCGCGGGCGAGAGAAACGCCCTCGACAAGAAGGTCGATGTCGGCCGGCTCGGAGAGATAGTTCGGATCAATCAGAGCCGGGGCGCGTGGATTGTCGGAGGCGAGCTTCACGCTGCCGCGGCTGCGGGGTCGCATCAGGCAGGAAACGAGCACGTAAGCCGGTGGAGGCAACGGGCCGACGCTCGGCAGGACGAACGGCAAGGACAGGCACATCACAAGGTGCTCCGGGCTGTCATCTGGGTCGGTGCCCGGCACGTAGAGGACAGCGTCGGCATGGTTGTAGTGCGAGCGCGGCACCTCGCGCCGTGCGGCATACGCCACGCCCGCGACCAATGGATGGTCTTCGAGATGGCCGCCGACATCCGGCAGGTCCACGACAACGGGAATGCCGAACGATCGGAGCTGGTCGGCCGGGCCGATTCCCGACAGCATCAAAAGGCGTGGCGAATCGATCGCACCGGCACAAAGCAGCACCTCGCTCGCGGCCCCGCAAGATGCGTTCGGCGAGCCGCACGCCGATGCACCGTCCACCTTCGATCGCGAGGCCCAGCACGTCCGTGTCGACCAGCAGATCGACGCTCACGTCTTCGAGACTTCCGAGATACGCCGTCGCCGCATCGTGGCGAGCGCCGTCCTTGATACTGAGTTGATTCCAGCCGACGCCGGTCGTGACCTCCCCTCCGATATCCGGTGACATCGGGTACCCGAGGTCTTGTGACGCCGTGACGAAGGCGGATGCCACCGGATTGCGATCCCCGACATCCGCGAGCGAGAGGACGTGGAGAGGACCACTGCCGCCCCGCCATGCGCTGGCACCGCCGAAGAAAGTCTCGGCACGTTTGAAGTACGGCAAAAGGTCCGCGGCGCGCCACCCTGCGGGCCAGCGGTCATAGGCAGCCGAGTGGCCGCGCTGATAGGCGAGCGCATTGATCGTACTGGAGCCGCCCACGACCCTGCCGCGTGGACAGCGGATGATGCGGCCTCCCAACCCCGGTTGAGGGGTCGTCAAATAGCGCCAGTCAAGCTCGCTGCCCTGCAGCTTGGGCCACTCCTGTGGATCCCTGACCGCTGCCAGCTTCGGCTCTCCGCCGGCCTCGACAAGGAGCACCCGTCGTCCAGCGACGGCGAGTCGATGCGCCATGACGCAACCGGACGAGCCTGCACCGACAATGATGTGGTCGTAGGACGAAGCGAGCTGCTCAGGCGAATGCAATACGCGGACGCCGGATGCGGGCCCTGCCCCGGCGCCTGCGGAACGAGCCAGGCTCGACAGCGCGAGGCCGCCGCCGACCGTTGCCGCCAGGGCGTCGCGGCGATTGAGTTGCCGGCTCGTGACGCCGCCGCCGCGATCTCCTGAGATCATGCTGGACATTGGTCTCCCCCGCCTGCTGCCCGCCGGCCTGCACAGCTCGCTTCCTTGCACCAACCTTTTTACGCGTTTCTTGCCTCTCGGTACAAAGTGGTTACGGAACATCACGGCGATCTTGCCGAATTGTTCGCTCGCCGCGGTGACTGGCCGCCGCAAATCCGCTATTTTCGCAGCTCATTTCGAAGGTCGAAACATGGTGCGCGCCAGCAATGTAATGATCGGGACGTTGGCGCTGGCGTTGATCGCCGGCGCGCTGAGCGGCTGGCTCGGTTACCGCAAATATGCCGGAATCCAGCGGCAGGTGCCGCTCCGGGTGATCTTTGAGGGTTCGGCCTCGGGTCTGCGCCGCGGCGGCAGCGTGAATTTCGCCGGCGTGCGCATCGGCGAGGTGGAGTGGATCAGGCTCGACCGTCACCGCGTGATCGCGATGACACGGATCGACAAAACGGCGCCGATCAAGAAGGACACCCAGGTCGGCCTCGAATTCCAGGGCCTGACCGGCATTGCCGCGATCTCCTTCACCGGCGGCACCGACGAGGCGCCGCTTCCGCCGACCGGCGCCGACGGCATTCCGGAATTGACCGCCGATCCCCTGGGGACGATGGGCATCCAGGAAAAGATCCGTGCCGTATTGCGCAATGTAGACACGGTCATCGACGACAATGAGGATGCGATCAAGGACACGTTGCGGGGGTTCGAGACCTTCACCGCCTCGCTGTCGAGCAATGGCGAGAAGATCAGCAGCGTCATCAGCACCGCCGAGGCGGGCGTCAGTGCCGTCGACGACGGTATGAGCCGCACCGAAGCATTCCTGAAGAGCCTCGGCAGCGACAAATATGGCGGCGAATTGCCGCCGACCGTGATCTCGCTGCGCGAACTGATCGAGAGCTTCGACAAGAAGTCCGGCGCGCTGATGGCCGACACGAGGAAGATGCTCGGCGATATCAGCCAGTCCGTGAACCAGGCGAACCGAAAATTTGGCGGAACCGGCGGCGGGCGCTAACGTAGCGCGACCATAACAAATACGGAAACGCCCGCTGTGCACGACAAGACGATCAGCCCGCCCGCGCCGCCGCCCACGGTATCCCGCGCCCAGAGCGCCGTGCCGCGGCGTCTGCAGCGCTATCTCACGCTTGACGATTTCGAGCCGGCCGCGCGACGGCTGCTGCCGAAATTCCTGTTCGGCTATATCGACGGTGGCGCCGAGACCGATGCGGCCAAGCGCGACAACCGCAGGGCTTTCGAGGAATACGGCTTCGTGCCGCGCGTGCTCAAGGATGTCTCCGGCCGCGACCAGACCACGACCTTGTTCGGCAAGACCTACGCCGCGCCCTTCGGGATTCCGCCGATGGGCTCGTCCGCGCTCTGCGCCTATCGCGGCGACATCGTGCTGGCGCGGGCGGCCGCCGCGATGAACGTGCCGATGATCCTGTCCGCCTCCTCGCTGATCACGCTGGAGGACGTCCGCCGCGAGAACGAGGCTGCGTGGTACCAGGCCTATCTCGCCGGGGACGACGCACGCATCGAGCCTCTGGTCGACCGCGTGGCTGCGGCCGGCTACGACACCTTCGTCGTCACGGCCGACGTGCCGGTGGCGCCCAACCGCGAGAACAACATCCGCAACGGCTTCCAGGTGCCGCTTGCGATCACGCCGCGGGTGTTCTGGGACACGATCACGCATCCGGACTGGCTGCTCAACACCTGGGCGCGCACGGTTCTCAATCACGGCATGCCGCATTTCGAGAACATGGACGCGCAGCGCGGCCCGCCGGTGCTCTCGAAGAACCTGATCCGCAACATCGGCGCACGCGACCAGCTCGCCTGGAAGCATGTCGAGCTGATCCGCAAGCGCTGGAACGGCAAGCTGGTGGTCAAGGGCCTGGTGTCGCCGGAGGATGCGCGGATCGCGCGCGAAAGCGGCGTCGACGGCGTGATGCTGTCCAACCACGGCGGCCGCCAGCTCGACTACACGGTCTCCGCACTGCGCACGCTGCCGGAGATCGCCGCGAAGGCAAACGGCATGACCGTGATGGTGGACGGCGGCATCCGCCGCGGCACCGACATCATCAAGGCCCTGGCGCTGGGCGCCGACTTCGTGTGGGTCGGGCGACCGTTCCTGTATGCCGCGGTCGCCGCCGGCGAAGCCGGCGTGACACGCGCCATCACATTGTTACGCGACGAAATCGACCGCGACCTCGCGCTGCTCGGCATCCGCAGTCTCAGTGAGATCACGCCGGACCTGGTGCGGAAGTTTTGAGATCGCTTCTCCCTCTCCCCGTTCTTACGGGGAGAGGGTTGGGGTGAGGGGCTCTCTCCGCAAGCACGGAAATAGACGAACTCGCGGAGGCTCCCCCTCACCCGGAATTCAAGCTGCGCTTGAATTCCGGCCTCTCCCCGCACGCGGGGCGAGGCAATCCGAGCTCGCCGCTCGGCCCTACCCTATCCTGAACTTGCTGTAGGCCTCGCTGGTCGCAACGATCACGTGCTCGGCGCAGGCGTTGCGGCGGTGAGGGTCGCAGAGAGTTTCGTACTCGGCCGAGATCATCATGTCGATGAAGGCCGAGACTGCGGGGTAATAGACCAGCGCCAGATAATCCCACTGGTTGCCGTCTGGCCGGCCGAGCGCGACCGCCTTGGCGTTGCCGGTCCAGAGCAGCGTGCCGCCGCGCGCCTTGATCATCGGCACCGTGAGCGCGCTGTAGCGCAGATAGGCGTCCCAGCCCGAGCCGTCGCCATCGAGCGAGCGCTCGCGGAAGCGCATCAGGTTCACCATCACGACCGGCTCCTGCGGCTGCAGCGCCTTAAGGCCTTCGACGTTCAAGAGGTCCACGCCCATCCGTCTCTCCGATGATTCCTTGTGCAGTTCAGCATCGCATATGTCGCCTCCATGACGCGCCAGCGGCAGCGCGCATGGCTGCTCTCTTCCGGAGCGTCTTGTCGCACGCGGAGAATCCGGCAAAAAGGTCCCGCAGCATGACCGATCTCCGCGCCTTGCCGTCCGCATCCGCTCCCGTACGCCGCTCCGCGATCGCCTGGCTCAACAACCAGCCCTATCTGCTGCTCAGCCTGACCTCGCTGTTCTGGGCCGGCAATATCGTGATCGCACGCTATGTCGGCAATCACGTGCCGCCACTGACGCTGTCCTGCCTGCGCTGGCTCGGCACCAGCCTGATCCTGCTGCCCTTTGCCTGGCCGCATCTGCGGCGTGACTGGCCGGCGCTGCGTGCCCGCCTGCCGCTATTGCTGCTGCTCTCATTGACCGGCTTCGCCTTCAACAATGCGATCTCCTATTGGGGGCTGCAATACACCGAGGCCCTCAACGCGCTGTTGATCCAGTCGGCGGGGCCGCTGTTCGTTGCGCTGTGGGCGCTGGTGCTGTTCGGCGTGCGGCTGACCGGCGCGCAGCTCGCCGGCATCACCCTCTCGCTGGCCGGTGTGCTCACCATCATTCTGCGCGGCGACCTCGGCGCGCTCGCCTCCATCAGCTTCAATCGCGGCGATGTGATGCTCGCCTCCGCGCTATTGTCGTTCGGACTCTATTCCGCGCTGATGATGCGGCGCCCGGTGACGCATCAGCTCTCGCTGATCGCGTTCACCACCGGCTGCGGCGCCTTGATGCTGGTTCCCGGCTCGATCTGGGAATATATGACCGGCGCCACGCTCAAGTTCGACGCGCTCACGCTGGGAACGCTGGCCTATGTCCTGATCTTCCCGTCGGCAATGGCCTATCTGTTCTTCAACCGCGGTATCGCGCTGATCGGACCGAACCGGGCCGCGCCGTTCTTCCATTTGGTGCCGGTATTCGGCTCGGCGATGGCGATCTTCCTGCTCGGCGAGGCGCTGCAGCCGTTTCACCTGATCGGCTACGCGCTGGTGCTGGCCGGCGTCGTGATCGCCTCACGACGAGGCTCGGCCAAACGGTGAATGCGGCGCGGCAACGCCTTCCGCTTTCAGACGGGACCGAGTAGTTTCCCCGGCAACCAACTGCCATAAACCCAGCGGAGGAAAGCACGATATGATCTCGGGACTGAAACACCATTGGCGCATCGCGGCAGCAGCATCCGTGGGGCTCGCGCTGCTATCCGGCGCGGCGACGGCGCAGGCGCCGGGCTACCCGAACCGCAACATCACGCTGGTGCTACCGTTTGCGGCCGGTAGCGGCACCGACACCACGACGCGCCTGATCTCGAAGGAGGTCGGCACTGCTCTCGGCGTCACCATGGTGATCGACAACAAGGCGGGCGCCAACGGCTCGATCGCGGCAAGCTACGTCGCCCGCTCCGCGCCTGACGGCTACACCCTGTTCGTGACGACCAACACGACGCATTCGGCCAATCCTTTCCTGCTCAAGACCATGAGCTACGACCCGGTCAAGGACTTCACGCCGATCGCGCGCACCGGCGACTTGCCATTCATGCTAGTGATCAATCCGGACATCCCGGCAAATTCGGTGGCCGAATTGATCGCGCTCGCCAAGAAGGAGCCCGGCAAATACTCCTACGCCAGCGGCAGTTCGTCAGCTATCGTGTCGGGCGCGACCTTTGCCCGCCTCGCCGGCATCGATCTCTTGCACGTCCCCTACAAGAGCTCGCCGCCCGCGCTCACCGACGTCATCGCCGGCCGCGTCTCCATGATGTTCGTCGACGTCCCGACCGGGCTGCCGCATGTCAACGCCAAGGCGCTGAAGGCGCTGGCCGTCACCACCAAGCGGCGCTCGGCGCTGCTGCCGGAGCTGCCGACCATGGATGACACGGTGAAGGGCTTCGACATCACCTCATGGCAGGGCTATCTCGGCCCGGCCAACATGCCCAAGGACATCGTGGTCAAGCTGAACGCCGAGATCCGCAAGGTCGTCGAGCGTCCGGACATCAAGAGCCAGCTCGCCGAACGCGGCATGGAAGCATTTTCGGGCACGCCCGAGGAATTCGACGCATTCCTGAAAGAACAGCTCGTGCTCTGGGAGCGGCTGATCACAGACGCCGGGATCGAGAAGCAGTGAGCTTTAAGCCGCGCTCCTGATGTTCTGCGTCATGGCCGGGCTTGTGCCGGCCATCCACGTACTTGCGGAGGCAGTCAAAGACGTGGATGCCCGGGACAAGCCCGGGCATGACGGTGAATGCGCTACGCCGCCCGCACCTTGGCCAGGAACTGATCGACGGCGTTGCGGAGCATTCCGGACTGGGTGTCGAGCTCGCGGGCGTTCGACAGCACGTCGGAGGCCGCGGTGCCGGTGGCGGCGGCGGCCGTGGTGACGCCGCCGATATGGGTGGAGATCTCGCTGGAGCCTGTCGCGACCTGCTGGATATTGCGCGCGATCTCACGCGTCGCATCGCCCTGCTGGTCGACCGAGGTCGAAATGCTGGCGGTGATCTCGCTCATCTGGGCGATCGTCTCGCTGATGCCGCCAATCGAGGCAACCGCCTCCGTGGTCGAGGCCTGCATTGCGGCGACCTGGGCGGAGATCTCCTCGGTCGCTTTCGCGGTCTGATTGGCGAGCGCCTTCACTTCGGAAGCGACCACCGCAAAGCCGCGGCCGGACTCGCCGGCGCGCGCGGCTTCGATGGTGGCGTTGAGCGCGAGCAGGTTGGTCTGCGCGGCGATTGAGTGAATCAGCTTCACCACCTCGCCGATCTTTTCCGCGCCGGTGGAGAGCGCCTGCACGGTGGCGTTGGTGCGCTCGGCATCGCCCACCGCCTTGCTCGCGATCTCGCTGGATCGCGCGACCTGGCGCGAGATCTCGGTCACCGAGCTCGACAGTTCCTCGGCCGCGGCAGCCACGGTGCCGACATTGTTCGAGGCGCTTTCGGACGCCGCGCTGACGGTCGCAGCCCGCGCGCTGGCGTCGCTCGCGGTCGCCGTCATCGATTGCGCCGTGGTCTGCATGCCGGCCGCGGCGGTCGCGACCGAACGGACCACGCCGGTGATGCTGCGTTCGAAATCGTTGGCGATATTCTCCATCGCGGCACGGCGTTCGGCCGTAACGCGGGCCTGCGTCTCCGCCTCTGCCTGCTCGAGGCCGCGGATGCGAACCGCATTGTCCTTGAATATCTGCACGGTCGCCGCCATGGCGCCGACCTCGTCGCCCCGGCCGACGCCGGGAATATCGCCATCGAGCTTGCCGTCGGCGAGTTCCCGCATCCTTGTGCCGAGCTGGCCGAGCGGCCTGGTGATGCTGCGGCCGATCAGCCAGGCGATCGAGCCGGAGATGATGGCGATGCCGAGGATCGAGAGGCCGAGCAGCCACGCGATCGGCGCCAGCTTGGCATCGATATCGTCGATATAGGCCCCGGTGCCGAGATACATGTCGAAGCCGGGAACGGCGACGGCATAGCCGATCTTGCGGATCGGCTTCTGCTCGCCGGGCCGCACATATTCATAGGTGAGGAGGATTTCGCCCTTCGCCTTCACGCCATCCATCAATTCGCGGGACAACCTGCGGCCGTTGGTGACCACGTCCATACGGTTGGTGCCGATCTGCTTGGGATCGGGCGCAAGGACGGTGATGCCGTCATAGGAGGTGCCGAACAAATAGCCGGAGCCGTTGTCATAGGTCATGGAATTGCCGCGCTTGCCGAGCTCGGCGAGCGCCGCCTCCTTGGTCATTCGCCCGGCATCGACCTCTTTCTTGAGGCCGGCCGCCATGTTCACGGCCATCTCGACCATCGCCTTGGTCTGATCGATGCGCGCGTTCATCATTTCGCGCTGCATCAGATGGCCCGCCAGCACGCCGGCGGCGCAGAGGCCGAGGATGGTCACCCCCACCAAAATGCCGAGTTTCGGGGTGATCTTTAGGTTGGTCAGCTTCACAGGGCGTCTCCGGGAATGGCGCGCTTGCATGTTTGGCGGATTGATTCGGTCCACCCTAATGTGAGAGCCTTTAGCGTCAGGTTACGAAGCTTCCCCGTAAAAGCCCGGGAACGCCGCGCTCAAGGCGACCTGGAACGGCGCGGAGCGCTTCGGCCCGCGAGGGCGCGGCAGCGACGACTTGTCGCGGCCGGATGACGGCAGAACGACCAACAACCAAAGAAGAAAATCGGGAGCAGGAGATGTCGAAGTTCAGGGTGGTGACGCCGAAGGGCGCAAGCTTCACGGTGGCCGGCGGCGGCTACGACTATGAGAAGGAAGCGCTCGATCCGATCGGCGCCGAGATCATCGAGGCTCCCGCCAACGAGGCGGAATTCATCGCAGCCGCAAAGACCGCCGACGCGATCTACGCCAAGGGCATGCCGATCACCAAGGCGGTCATCGATGCGCTCGAGAACTGCAAGGTGATCACGCTCGGCAGCGTCGGCGTCGACAGCGTCGACGTCAAGGCGGCAACCGCCCGCGGCATCCCCGTCACCAACATTCCCGACACCTTCATCGAGGAAGTCGCCGATCACGCCATGATGCTCTTGCTTGCCGGCTTCCGCCGCCTGGTTGAGCAGGACAAGCTTGTGCGCGAAGGACGCTGGACCGAAGGACGCCCGGCGCTCCTGAAAATTCCGCGCCTGATGGGACAGACGCTCGGCTTCATCTCGTTCGGACGCGTTGCACGCGCGGTGGCGAAGCGCGCCGCGCCTTTCGGCCTGCGGATGATCGCCTACGATCCGTTCATCCAGGAAACGCTGATGTCGGAACACAACGTGCTGCCGGCGACGCTGTCGGAGGTGCTGTCGCAATCCGACTTCGTCTCGATGCACGCGCCGGCGCGGCCCGAGGTGCATCACATGCTCACCGAGAAGCATTTCCGGCAGATGAAGAAGAGCGCGATCTTCATCAACACCGGACGCGGCGCCACGGTGGACGAGGAAGGGCTGATCAAGGCGCTGCAGGAAGGCTGGATCGCGCATGCTGCGCTCGACGTGCTGGAGAAGGAGCCGCCGTCGCACAACAATCCCCTGCTCCGCATGGACAAGGTCACGCTGACCGCCCATGTCGCCTCCGCATCTGCACGTTTCGATGAAGCGCGCAAGCGGCGCGTGGGCTACGAATTGTCACTGGTGCTTTCCGGGCTGTGGCCGGTAAGCTGCGTCAATCCGTCGGTGCTGCAGAACACCTCGCTCCGGCGCTGGCAGCCTGTCAGCATGGATCGCGGCCCGAACAGCTAGCCGGCGGGGAACGCACGTTTCCCGCGAAACGGAAATTGTGCGGGGCAAAAGTCTCTAGAGCATGATCCGGAAAAGTGTGAAGCGGTTTTTCGAAAAGATCATGCTCAAACAATATTAGGCGATCGCTTCGGCCCCATGAGGGCTGAAGCTCACGTTCACCGGCGAGTAACGCCGGGAACGATAAAACAGGGAGGAGACTATGGGGAGCGACCTCACCCGTCGTGACGCGTTGGCGCTTGGCCTCTCGGCCGCGGCGCTGGCGGCAACCGGCGCTTCGGCACAATCAACGGAATCGCTGGTCAAGGCGGCCGACGTGGCGGCACCGTCGCTACCGATCGAGAAGGGCGCAAGCCTGCGGATGCTGCGCCCGGTCCGCTTCGTCAAGGCTGACGAGGACGTGTTCCGCGCCAACGCGGCCAAATTCACCGAGAAGATGGGCGTCGAGGTCAAGGTCGATTTCGTCGGCTGGGAGGACATCAACCAGCAGACCGCGGTGACCTCGAACTCTGGCGCTGGTCCCGACATCATCATCGGCTTCTCGGACGCGCCGCATATCTACGCCGACAAGCTGATCGAACTCACCGATGTCGCCGAATATCTCGGCAAGCGCTATGGCGGCTGGCAGACGCTGGCCCAGAAATACGGCAAGCGCGCCAAGGGCAACGCCTGGATCGGATTGCCGTTCGGCGCCAGCGGCGGCCCGCTGGTGTACCGCAAGTCGGTGCTGCAATCGATCGGCTACGACAAGATACCGGAGGATCATGCGGGCGTGCTGGACGTCTGCCGCAAGCTGCAGAAGGCCGGCAAGCCCGCAGGCTACGCACTCGGCAACGCCGTCGGCGACGGCAACGGCTTTGCCAACTGGATCCTGTGGTCGCACAATGCATCCCTGCTCGATGAAGAGGGCAAGGTCACCATCAACAGCAAGGAGACGGTGGCCGCGCTGAAATATCTGAAGGAGCTGTATCCGACCTTCATCGCCGGCACGCCGTCCTGGAATGACGTCTCCAACAACCGCGCCTACTCCTCGCAGGAAATCGCGCTGACGGCCAACGGCGTCTCGCTCTATTTCGCGCTGAAGAACGATCCGGCGACCGCTGCGATCGCCGAGGACACCGAGCATCAGTTCCTGCCCAAGGGCCTGGCGAGCTCTACGCCGATGTCGGGGCTGACGCTGAACGCGATGGTGTTCAAGCACAGCCCCTATCCGAACGCGGCGAAAGCCTTCCTGCAGTTCATGCTGGAGAAGGAGCAGTACGAGCAGTGGCTCAACGCCAACAGCGGGTACTGGTCGCAGCCGCTCGCGGCCTACGCGGATGCTGCCGTGTGGTCCGGCGATCCCAAGGTCAAGATCTTCAAGGACACCATGAAAAGCCAATACTACGCCGGCTACAAGGGCCCGATCTCGACCGCGACCGGCGCCGTCAATGCCGACTATGTGCTGGTGCAGATGTGTGCGTCTGTCGCCACCGATGCCGCAACGCCGGAGGCTGCCGCCGCCGAAGCCGAGCGGCGCTGCAAGCGCTATTTCCGGCGCTAAATCGACAAACACCGTCATTGCGAGGAGCAACGCGACGAAGCAATCCATGTCTCCACAAGCGGTGAGATGGATTGCTTCGCTCCGCTCGCAATGACGGCGTAGGGCTTTGATCAGCACAGGACACGCATTCATGTCCGTGACCGCACTCTCTCCCCGAGACCTGGCGCTCCGCCAGCCGAACTGGTTCGCGCGCCTGCTCGACTACAAGCCGTTCCTGATCGTCGTCTGCCTCGCGCCGGCGATCGGGCTGCTCGCCGTGTTCCTCACCTATCCGCTTGGGCTCGGCGTCTGGCTCGCCTTCACCGACACCACGATCGGGCGGCGCGGCATCTATGTCGGATTGGAGAATTTCCAGTACCTCCTCAGCGATCCCCTGTGGTGGGGCGCGGTGTTCTACAGCGTGTTCTACACCGCGGTCGCGACCTTCGGGAAATTCGCGCTCGGCTTCTGGCTGGCGCTGCTGCTCAACAACCACTTCCCGTTCAAGAGCATCCTGCGCGCCATCGTGCTGCTGCCATGGATCGTGCCGACCGTGCTGTCGGCGCTGGCGTTCTGGTGGATCTATGATCCGCAGTTCTCGATCATCTCATATCTCCTGGTCGACGTGCTGCACTGGCGCTCGACCAATATCGACTTCCTCGGCTCGGCCTGGCCGGCGCGGTTCTCGCTGATCGCGGCCAATATCTGGCGCGGCATCCCGTTCGTGGCGATTTCGCTGCTGGCGGGCCTGCAGACCATCTCGCCGTCACTGTACGAGGCGGCGATGCTGGACGGCGCCTCATCTTGGCAGCGCTTCCGCTACATCACCTTCCCGATGATGATGCCGATCCTCGCCATCGTGATGACGTTCTCGATCATCTTCACCTTCACCGATTTCCAGCTCGTCTATGCCATCACCCGCGGCGGGCCGGTGAACTCGACGCACCTGCTCGCGACGCTAGCGTTCCAGCGCGGCATTGCCGGCGGCGAGCTTGGCGAGGGCGCGGCGATCGCAGTATCGATGGTGCCGTTCCTGGTGTTCGCGACGCTGTTCAGCTATTTCGGCCTCGCCCGGCGCAAATGGCAGCAGGGAGAGAGCGATGACTGACGCGGTCGCGCAACCAACCAACGTCGCCAGCGCCGCTCCCGATACCATGGCGTGGGACTCCCGCGCGCGGCGGATGATGATGATCTATCTGCCGCTGGCCTGCTTCGTCATCATCCTGCTGTTCCCGTTCTACTGGATGGCGGTGACCGCGTTCAAACCGAACGCGGAGCTGCTGAACTACAAGGAGCACAACCCGTTCTGGATCTCCTCGCCGACTTTGGCGCATATCCAGCACCTCCTGTTCAACACCGCCTATCCGCGCTGGCTGAAGACGACGATGCTGGTGGCAATCGGCTCCACCTTCCTGTCGCTGCTCGCGAGCACGCTTGCAGCTTACGCGATCGAGCGGCTGCGCTTCCGCGGCAGTCCCTATGTGGGCCTCGGCATCTACCTCGCCTATCTGGTGCCGCCATCGATCCTGTTCATTCCGCTCGCAACTGTCGTGGTGCAGTTCGGCCTGTTCGACAGCCCCTTGGCGCTGATCCTGGTCTATCCGACCTTCCTGGTGCCATTCTGCACCTGGCTCCTGATCGGCTATTTCAAGTCGATCCCCTATGAGCTCGAGGAATGCGCGCTGGTCGACGGCGCGACAAGGTTGCAGATCCTGCGGCGGATCACACTGCCGCTCGCCGTGCCCGGCCTGATCTCGGCCGGCATCTTCTCCTTCACGCTGTCATGGAATGAGTTCATCTACGCGCTCGCCTTCATCCAGAGCAGCGCCAACAAGACTGTGCCGGTCGCGATCCTGACCGAGCTCGTCTCCGGCGACGTCTATCAATGGGGCGCGCTAATGGCAGGCTCGCTGCTCGGCTCGTTGCCGGTTGCGATCTTCTACTCGCTGTTCGTGGACTATTACGTATCCTCGCTGACGGGCGCGGTGAAGGAGTAGAGGCCGCGGCGAGCGCGTGGCTCAAGCTCCTTCCCCCTGAAAGGGGGAAGGCTGGGATGGGGGTCAAGCCACGGGCGCAGGTGCGCGTGGTGAGACCGGATCCCCACCCTTTTCAAGGGGAGGTGGGAATACGGCTACCGCAGCGAGAACGAGATCGGGACGTTGAAGCCCATCGCTGCGTGCTTCATGTCTGATGGAAACGGCGGAAATGGCTGGGCGCGGCGAACCATGGCCACCACCTCCGCATCCAGCGCGGGATTGCCCGAGGAACGGCCGAGCCGGCTCGACGTCACCTGTCCGCCGCGACTGAGCGTGAAAACCACGCTGGCGATGCCCTGCTGTCCGGCGGACTTGGCGCCCGGCGGATATTGCTTGAAGCGCAAGAGATGGGCGCGGACCATCTGATTGTAGGAGGCGACCGCGGCAGCAGATGCGCCGCTGCTGACGGCGGACATGGTCGGTCCCTGGCGCTCGGCGCGTGGTGACGCGGTGGTGCGCGGCGCCGGCGGTGCCTCCGTCGGCTTCTTGGCGTCGGGGCGAACCACCTTCGGCTTGGCCGGCGTGGGCTTGCGGTCGGGAATGGGCTTTGCCGGTTCGGGCGCTGGTGGTGCCGGCTGCACCTTCTGCTCCGGTGGCGCCACGACCTCGGGCTTCTCCTGCGGCGGGGTCGGCGGGATCAGCTCTTCCACCGCCTGCTGCGGCACCGGCTCGGGCGGCGAAGCGTCAGCGGCCCGCATCTCGGGGCCCGGCGCGAGATCCAACGGCGTCGATTGCGGCGCCGACGTTGTCGGCGCCATGTCGACCATGATCGCAGGCAGGGTGACACCGGGCAGCGGCTGCTCGCGATACCATTTCATGCCGGCTGCGATTAGCGCTGCATGCGTGGCGAGGATCACGAGCGCCGAGATGCCCCAGCGCCGCAACGCGGCCTGATCGGTGACGTCATGCAGCGCAAACGCGTTCATGGCGATCAGCTTCGGCCGTCGAGGCCGACCAGCGCGATCTTGAGATAGCCCGCGTTGCGCAGCAGGTTCATCACCTCCATCAATTCGCCATAGCTCACCGCCTTGTCGGCGCGCACGAAGATGCGCTCGTCCTTGCGGCCCTTGGTGGCGCCGTCCAGCGTCGTGGCAAGCGCGTCACGCGCGACGATGTCCTCGCCGACAGCGACCGAGAGGTCGGGCTTCACCGTGACAAACACCGGCTTGTCGGGACGCGGCTGCGGCTCGGCGGTGCTCGCGGGCAGATCGACGCCGAGATCGACCGTGGCGAGCGGTGCCGCAACCATGAAGATGATGAGCAGCACCAGCATGACATCGATGAAGGGAGTGACGTTGATCTCATGCGCCTCGACGAGATCGTCCTCGGCGCGAAACCGTCCGCCCCCTGCACTGCCCGCCCCGAGCCTGACGCCCATCATTCACTCCGCGGCGCGGGCGAGGCGAAACAGGCCGCGATCGCCCTCGCGGCTGACCAGGAGCAGCACCATCGCGCAGGCGTCTCCAAGCAGCGCGCGATGTGCCGCGATCGACCGTATCAGGTGATTGTAGATCACAACCGCAGGGATCGCCGCGACCAGCCCCAGCGCGGTCGCAAGCAACGCTTCGGCAATGCCGGGCGCGACCACCGCGAGATTGGTCGTGTGCGCCTCGGAGATGCCGATGAAGGAATTCATGATGCCCCACACCGTGCCGAACAGGCCGACAAAGGGCGCAGTGGCGCCGATGGTCGCGAGCACACCGGTGCCGCGCGCGATCTGCCGCGCCATCGCAGCCTCCACCCGCTCCAACCTGAGCGCGGTGCGCTCCTTGAAGCCGTCATCGAACACGCCGCCGGAGAGGCTCGCCTCGCGCGCCGCGGACTGGATGATCTGCGCCACCGCGTCGTCGTCGCCGCGGCTCGCCTGCTCCGCCTCGGCCAGCACCGTATCCTTCTCGAGCAGCCGCAGGCGCTGTTTCGCGAGCGCCGTTTTGCGCCGGATCTCGATGGTCTTTGCCAGCCAGATCGTCCACGTCGCTAGCGAGGCGAAAGCGAGACCGATCATGACCGCCTTCACCACGATGTCGGCGCTCTGGAACATGCCCCAAGGCGAGAGGTTGCGCGGCAATAGCGCGTTGTCGTCGGCGGCGAAGCAGGCGGCCGGCCACAGCATTGCGTTGGAAGCGATCAGCGCCATGACGATCGGGCGCCGGCAAAATCCATCGAACCATGCTTGCATGATCGCCTCCCGACCTTGCTTCCTCAGGCCGCATCTCCCGGCGCGATCCGGTCCGCGAGTGCACGGAAGCGCTGGAGCTGGTCGCCGCGCAGCGCGCGGGTCTCGTCGCGACCGACGAACACCTTGAACATGATGCCGCCGTCGACATTGATGAAGGCGATGAAGGCTGACGACTTGCCCATGAAGGGGCGCTCGACAAAGGCGATCGCCGCGCAACGCTCGTGGCGGAGATGGCCGTGCAGGCCCTTCGGCTGCATCAGGTTGAAATAGCCGCGGCCGATCTCGCCCGCTGGTATCGCGCCAGTGAACTCGAAAATCGCATCGTCGGTGTGGACGATCAGCGTCACCTCGCCCCAACCGGCGATGTCCTGCATGGCGGCGGCGAATTCGCCGCCCGCACCAATCCGCGCCATCTCGCCCGGCAACGCCTCGATCACCGCGCGCGGCGAAATCTTTCGCTCGCGCGCGACGTCCTCGATCACGGCGCCGGGATTGTCGGCCATGTAGGCCCTGAGATCGGCGAGCTCCGTACTCGACATAACGGTCTCCTTACGGCGCGGCGCTCGCCTTGCGTTCGCTCTGGATCACCTCAAAGCCTTCGAACTTGGGATGACCGAGATAAAGGCTCTCACCGGTCTTGTTATCGGCACGGGCATGCGCGCGGCGGAATTCTTCCGAGCGCGTCCAGGCCTCGAACGCCGCCTTGTCGACCCAGGTGGTGTGCGACGAATAGAGCGTGTGGTCCTCGGCCTCCGGCCCCTTGAGCAGATGGAATTCGACGAAGCCCGGCAGGTTGCCGAGATAGGACTCCCGGGTGGCCCAGACGGTCTCGAACGCCTGCTCCGAGCCCTTCTTCACCTGAAACCGGTTCATGGCGATAAACATTGTCGAATTCTCCTTCCTACGTTCGCGGCGTTGGCCGCTTGTCGGGTTTTCGGCGCTGCGCCGCTTGCGCAGCCTGCCGGTTAAGTTGGTTGAAAACAAGAACGCGCCAGGCCGCGCTGGAGCGTTAGCGCGGCCACGACACGGATGAAAGAGCTCCGGGTTCCTCGATCAGGTCCCTCCAAAGTGATATCTGAGGCCGCCCTTGAAGACGATCCCCGGCCCCGCGCTGGCCCATTTGACGTCGTTCTGGGCGTCGCCGGTGGAGCCGACCGGAATGGCGTAGGGACGGTAGTATTGATCCAGGAGGTTCTCGACCGAGAAGTTGAGCACCAGATCCCGCGTCGGCGTGTAGGCCACGTAGAGGTTCACGAGATCGTAGGACGTCGCCGGCGTGAAGGTCGGCGGGATATTGTTGTTGGCCAGCGCCGACGTCCACATCGCGGAGATCACCAGCGTGTTGTCGAGCAGGCGCACGCCGGCCGTCGTGGTGATCTTCTGCGGCGGGATGCTGTAGAGTCCGAGGCCGGTCTGGAGGTTCTTGCCCTGCATGTAGCTCCCGGCAATGCCGACGAACCAGGTTCTGGCATCATACATCGTCTCGGCTTCGAAACCCTCGATTCGGGCCTCGGCGATGTTCTGGTACTGCACGAAGGGCAATACGGTGATGCGCGGTGCGGGCGGCGGACCGGTCGGAACCACGAGCGGAGGTCCGTACGACACCAGATCGATGTAGTTCTCGATATCATTGCGGAAGAAGTTGAACTTGCCGCGGATGCTGTCGCCAGGCACGAACAGGTCGTTCTTCTTCAGGTTGAAGCCGATTTCCTTGTTCTTGCCGATCTCGGGCTTCAGGTTCGGGTTGGGGACGAAGCAGAATGTCGAGTCGGCGCCGGGCCCCGGCGTGCCCGACGGACAACGGAAGAACGAGTCGTTGATGGTGGCGCCGGAATGCGGGCCGTTGACGAGCGTCTCGGTGATCGACGGCGCGCGGTAACCTTCGGCATAGCTGACATAGGGCGTCAGCATCGCGGCGGGCATCAGTCCGACCGTGATCTTCGGCGACAGGCGGTCGCCGCTGGAGGACGTCGTCCCCGATTCCAACTGGTAATTGTCGTAACGCAGCGCCGAGATGGTTTCGACCAGGTTCTGGTAATTGGCCTTCCACTGCACGAAGCCGCCGGACACCGTGCGACGGCCGCCTGGCGTCGTCACCTCGGACGTGCCGCTCCTGTCGTTCGTGCTCACCTCGTCCTGGAATGCATCGAGGCCGTAGGTGATGGCATTGTGCCAATCCAACAAATCGAAACGTGAGGTGTTGTGGATGTCGACGCCGTACGTATCGAGGAGATAGCCGCGATTGCTGCCGATACAGCCGGAGACGGCGTTGCCGGGCACGCCGCCGCAGAAGGCCGACGGTGTAGTGCTGGTATGCGCGGTCTTGATCTGGTCGTTCTCGGTGCGATTCCAATAGACCTTCGCATCCCAGTCGAACAACCGGTCATCGGGCTGCGAATAGGTCCAGCCGAGCGTCGTCGTGTAGTTCTTCACGTTGCTGGCGTAGATCGAGGTACCGGAGAGGTTGTTGGTTCCGTTCGCGTTGCTCGAGTTCGGATCGCCTGCGCGACGCGGCGGCTGACCGACGCTGTAGATGTCTTCCTGGAAGATGGTGCCGAGCTTGACCTCGTGTCCGTCGGCCGGGCGCACCGTCAGCTTGGCGATGCCGCTGGAGAGCCGGTTGCCGGTATTGGCGACTTCGAACCCGGTGCCGTCCTTGTAGTTCTCCTGCGTGCTGTAGGTGCCGCCGGCGAACACGTCGACATTGGGATTGACACGAACGCCGCCGAAAACCGAGGTGAGCCAGCGCCCCTCATTGCTGCCGAACACATTCTTGTAGTCGACGCCCCAGCGCTCGCCGGGGCGCACCACATCCTCGATGTCCTTGGTGCGGAACGAGGCCACGCCGCCGATCGCGCCGGATCCGTAGATGTTCGCCGTCGGGCCGCGCACGATGTCGATGCTGCTGATCAATTCCGGATTGAGGAAGAAGGAGCCGTTCGCGAAGTGGCCGGTGCGCTGGTAGTTCTGCCGGGCGCCATCGACCACCACCGCAACGCGACCGAAGTCCTGCAGGCCGCGGATGTTGATCGACGTCGACGGCTCGTCGCCGCGGTCCTGCACCCAGACGCCGGGCAGATTATAGAGGAGATCGCCGATCGTGCTGGGCTGGCGGCCCTGGATCTGCTCAAGCGTAACGACGCTGACGGGCGCTAGCGCGTCGATTGCGCGCTCCTCGATCTTCGATGCGGCAACGGTGATGGTGTCGAGCGATTGCACCGTCACGGCACCGATCTGCGCGCGCGCATTCATTACGGGCGCCGCCGCCTGCTGTTCGACTTTCGGCTTCGCCGGCTTGCGCTTGGCCTGCTTGGCGCGCTCCGACGCGCGACCGGCCGGCTGCGCGTCCGCAGTCTGGGCGAACCCGGACTCCGAAAGCAACAACCCGATTGAAACCACTGATGCGCCCAAAATAAAGGCGCGCGAAATCCTAGCCCCGTCAGCCATATTGCCCCAATCCAAAGGTCTGCTTTTTGGGTCTGGCTGGCGTGCGCTCGCGAAATGATGCGAGCGGCTTGCTGGCTACCAAAATACACAGTGCGGGTCACACGCCCGCGCTACGTTCACATTCGTTACGTCGCGGTAACAAAGTGGTCAACAACGGCACGGCGCAGTTTATATCGATTGTAAACTGCAGCGATTGGATTGCGGCGCGGGCGACCTGTACAAACAGCCATCCAGAGAACGTTCGGGGCGCAGCAAAGAGGATATGGCGGCAACTTCCGGAGACAATACCGAAGGCGCCGGGGGGCGCGCAGCAAATGCCTCACCTGCCGTGAGAAACCTCTCGATGACCGGCAACCGGATCGACAGCCGCGAGCTGTTTCAGACCGAACGGGAGATCATGATCGCGCATGGCAACGAGATTTACCGGTTGCGTCTGACCTCGCAGAACAAGCTGATCCTGACCAAGTGATCCCTCGATGGCAATTTGTCGCACGCTCGCAATCCTGCTGATCGCCAGCCTCTTGCCCGTTGAGGCGGCACTGGCCGCAAACACCACCGTGCATGATGCGCGCGACCGCGACGTCATCGTCGACAACCCCTCGCGAATCGTCTCGATCGGCGGGGCGATCACCGAAATCCTTTATGCGCTCGGCTTCGAGGACCGCGTCGCCGGCGTCGATGCGACCAGCCTCTATCCGGCCGCCGCGCTGCGCGACAAACCCAATGTCGGCTATATGCGCCAGCTCTCGCCCGAGGGCGTGCTCGGGCTCAACCCGTCGCTGGTGCTGGCGGTGCAGGGCTCTGGGCCGAAGGAAACCATGGACGTGCTGGAAGCGGCCAAGGTGCCGCTGGTGCTGGTGCCCGAGACGTTCTCCGAGCAGGGATTGCTCGACAAGATCAAGCTGGTCGGCCACGCCATGGATGCCGATCCGCGCGCCGAATGCCTGACCACCGCCGTCGCGCATGATCTCGCGCAATTGCGGGAGCTGCGCGCCAAGGTCACGAAGCCGGTGCGGGTGATGTTCGTGATGTCGCTGCTCAACGGCCGCGCCATGGCGGCGGGCAACAAGACGGCGGCGAACGAGATCATCCAGCTCGCCGGCGGCGTCAATGCGGTCGAAGGCTATGACGGCTACAAGATCATCAGCGACGAGGCGATCGTCGCCGCCAAGCCCGACGTCGTGCTGTCGATCCAGCGCGGCAAGGATTCGCTGGAGGCCGAGGCGATCTATGCGCATCAGGCCTTCGCGCTGACGCCGGTCGCAGCGAACAAGAGCTTCATCTCGATGGAAGGGCTCTATCTGCTTGGCTTCGGACCGCGCACGGCGGCTGCAGCGCGCGACCTTTCGACGAAACTCTATCCGGCGCTGGTGCCGCAGGCGGAGAAGTTCGTGCCCGCGGCGCTCACGGCGAATTGCCGGCAATGAGCGCCTTGGCGGACGCGCGTGGCAATACTGCCGATCCTCGTACCAAGCGCTCGCGGCCGCCAGCAACGCTGACGCTGCTTTGCCTTTGCGCCGCGCTTGTCGGCACTGCGCTCATTGCGGTGACCCTGGGTGCGGCCGGAATCCCCCTCGCCCGCCTTCCCGCCGCGCTCGGCCTGTGGGGCGACGGAGCGGCCAATCCGCTGGTTGCGCGCGACCAGCTCGTGCTGTGGTCGATCCGGATTCCGCGGATCGTCGCCGCCGCGATGGTTGGCGGCCTCTTGGCGGCGTCCGGCGCAATCATGCAGGGGTTGTTCCGCAATCCCCTCGCCGATCCCGCGCTTGTCGGCGTCTCCAGCGGCGGCGCCTTTGCTGCAGCCGCCGCGATCGTCTTCACAGACAGCCATATCGGCGAGAGCGTCCGCTTCATGCAGCACCAATTGCTGCCGCTGTCGGCGTTCGTCGGCTCGCTGGTGACGACCATCCTCCTGTACAGCATCGCAAGCCGCGCCGGTCGGACGTCGATTGCGATCTTCCTGCTGGCGGGAATTGCGATCGCCGCGATCGCCAATGCGGGCATCGGGCTTCTGGTCTTCGTCGCCGACGACCGCCAACTCCGCGACATCACCTTCTGGATGCTGGGCTCGATGAGCGGCGCGACCTGGGGCAAGATCGCGACACTGGCGCCGGTGCTCACTGTTGCGCTGCTCGCGTGCCTGTCGATCGCGCGCGGGCTCGATGTGCTCGTGCTCGGCGAGGCCGAGGCTTTTCACAGCGGCGTCGACGTCGAGCGATTGAAACGGATTTCCATCATCCTGGTTTCAGCCATGACCGGGGTCGCGGTCTCCGTGTGCGGCGTCGTCGGCTTTGTCGGCATCGTGGTGCCGCATCTGCTCCGGCTTGCGATCGGACCGGCGCACCGGCTGCTGCTGCCGGCTTCCGTGCTGCTGGGCGCCGTGCTGCTGGTCGGCGCCGACACGATGGCCCGCACCATCGTGTCGCCGGCGGAAATGCCGATCGGCATCCTGACGGCGGCGGTCGGCGCGCCGTTCTTCCTCGCCATCCTGTTGCGGCAGCGCAGCCTGGTTTCGCTATGATTCCGATGCTGCAGGCAAGCTCGGTCTCGGTCGTGGTCAGTGGCGCCACGCTGGTCGATGCCGTCGATCTGCGTGTCAATCCGGGCGAGATGATCGCGATCGTCGGGCCGAACGGCGCCGGCAAGTCGACGCTGCTGCGCATGCTGTCCGGCGACATCACGCCGACGCGCGGCACGGTCGAATTGAAGCAGCGCACGCTCCGCGCCTATCCGCCGCGCGAATTGGCGCGGCATCGCGCCATGCTGTCGCAGCATGTCAACGTCACCTTCCCGTTCACGGTGGAGGAAATCGTCTACATGGGCGCGGGCGACAATTCGCGCGCGACGGCCGCGCCGCTGGTCGAGTCCGCACTGGATGAGGTCGGGCTGAGCGGCTTCCGCCATCGCCAATTGCCGACGCTGTCGGGCGGCGAGCAGCAGCGCGCGCATTTCGCCCGCGTGCTGGTGCAGCTCGCCTGCGGCGAAACGCAGAACGGTCCGGGCCTGTTGCTGCTGGACGAGCCGACTTCGAGCCTCGACCTCAGGCACCAGATCGACCTGGTCGAGACCGCGCGCCGCCGCGCGCAGAACGGCACCGCTGTGATCGCGATCCTGCACGACCTCAACCTCGCGATGCGCTTTGCCGACCGCCTCGTTCTCCTGCATCGCGGCCGGCTCGCGGTCGACGGCGGCCGTAGTGAGGCGATGACCGCGGAGACGATCCGCACCATCTTCGAGGTCGACGCCACGATCGACCATACCGACGGCGGCATTCCCTTCCTGCTGCCGCAGACGATGCGACCGGTGACGTAACGCCGCAGGCATATCCAGCGGCAATCGTTAGAGCGTTTTCGAGCGAAGTGGACACCGGTTCGCGTGAAGAAAACGCGTCAAGACAAGAATCTAGAGCTTCGGTTCTGATTCCATCAGAACCGAATATGCTCTAGCCGTCACGAAATTGTCAGCCGCTTGTAACACGCGCCTCCCAGAACTCCGCCACGTTCATCTTCAGGGGAGATCAACATGCGCAAATCACTGCTTTGCTCCGTCGCGACCATCGTGCTGCTCTCGGGAGCCGCCTTCGCGCAAGGCGAAGGCGAATATCCGGCGACCCTCAAGGGCCACGCCGTGCTTCCGGCGGAAAGCTTCATCGACGCGCCGGCCGATGCACCGAACGATCTCAAGACCTCGGGCAAATACACCACCGGCCGCCGCGTCGACGCCACCGGCACCGTGATGGGCAAGTCCTACGAGCGGCCGACCGGCGTCTCGCTGCCGTTCAAGGGTCAGCCGCTGCAGGGCCATTCCGGCATCAAGGTGATGGCGGACGGCACTTTCTGGGTGCTTACCGACAATGGCATGGGCTCGCGCTACAACTCGGCCGATTCGATGCTGTACCTGAACCGGCACAAGATCGACTGGGCGAGCGGCAAGGTCGAGCGGCAGGAAACCGTCTTCCTGCACGACCCCGACAAGAAGGTGCCGTTCCGCATCGTGCATGAGGATACCGCCAAGCGCTATCTCACCGGCGCCGATTTCGACACCGAAGGCTTCCAGATCATCGGCGACACGTTCTGGATCGGCGAAGAGTTCGGACCCTACGTGATCAAGGCCGACAAGACCGGCAAGGTGCTGGCCGTGTTCGACAGCGTCGCCGATGGCAAGCCGGTGCGCTCGCCCGATCACTGGTCGGTGCAGTCGCCGGGCGCGCCGGGCGCCAGCTACACCACCGTCAACCTGCGCCGCTCTAAGGGTTACGAAGGCTTTGCCTCCTCGAAGGACGGCAAGTTCCTGTACGGCCTGCTCGAGGGCCCGCTGTGGGATGCCGAGAAGAAGGATTGGGAGAAGGTCGACGGCAAGGAAGCCTCACGCATCCTCGAGTTCGACGTCGCGAACGAGAAATTCACCGGGCGCTACTGGCAATATGTGTTCGAGCAGAACGGCAATGCCATCGGCGACTTCAACATGATCGACGCCACCAATGGTCTGATCATCGAGCGCGACAATGGCGAAGGCACCGCGGACAAGGCGTGCCCGCAAGGACAGCGCGGCGAGAACTGCTTCCCCGATCTCGCCAAGTTCAAGCGCGTCTACAAGGTCGAGCTCTCGGATGCCAATGTCGGCAAGCCCGTGCGCAAGGTCGCCTATATCGACCTGATGAAGATCCGCGATCCCGACAAGAAGGCGAAGAAGCCGCTCAATGACGGCGTGCTGACCTTCCCGTTCTTCACCATCGAGAACGTCGACAAGGTCGACGACACCCACATCATCGTCGGCAACGACAACAACCTGCCGTTCTCCTCGAGCCGCGATCCCAACAAGGCCGACGACAACGAGTTCGTTCTGCTGGAAGTGGGTGAGTTCCTGAAGGCGAAGTGAGTGACTCCCTCTCCCCGTTCTTCACGGGGAGAGGGTTGGGGTGAGGGGCTCTCTCCACGATTACGGTGGCAGATGTATTCGCGGAGAAAGCCCCTCACCCGGATTGCTTCGCAATCCGACCTCTCCCCGCAAGAGCGGGGCGAGGTAAGAACCACCTACCCCGCCGGCGTCATCACGACGCCCTTGTCCTTGGGCCAGCGGATGCGCCAGGCGAAGTTGATCTCCTTCAGCTCGCTTGGTTTCGCATCGAACGTCCATTGCAGCACGCCACGTCTGTCGCGCAGATTGGTCGCGGTCGGCGCCGTGGTCTGCGGCAGCATCTCCACCACGATCTCCTCGCTCTCGCTGACCGGAAGCTGATCCTCGATCGCGACGCGGATCGGGAAATCATGGCCGTTGCGGATGCTGGTCTTGAACGCGCGTTCGTCGGTCTTCGATGTCGTCACGATCAGACCCGCCGAGCCCTCGTTGCGCTTGACCACCGAGCGCTCGACCTTGACCTTGTCGTCGGCGCCGAAGCCGAGCCGCACCGTTTCGTCCTTGCCGGCGGACGCGATCTTGCCGCGCCCGACGAAGACGCCATCACGATAGATCGCGACGCGGCCCGGCAACAGCGGCGCGTCCTCGGCCTGCTTGAAGCTCGCCTCCAGGAACGCCGTCGGATCGAGCACCGGCACGGCGCGGATCGTCAGCTCGGGCGCGATCACGTGGCTTCCGATGCGCAGGCTCTTGGCTCCCTCGCTGGCACCGAGGCTGACGCGGCCGGGGATTTTGAAGGTGGCCTGGAAGTCGCCGATCTCGGCCACGGCCTGCTGCTCGTCGGCGCGCTCGCGCGCATCGAACGCCTCGGCGGCCTTCGCGGCTGGCGCCGAGCGCAGTGCGGTCGCCGGCCGCGCCAGCTCCGGCACGGCGCTTGACAGCGGCACCGGGCGCGGAGGCTGCGGATACTGCACGAGCAGCGAATTCAATTCGGGCGCGCTGTCGCCACGGGCAATGCGCACGGTGGAGACGCCGAGCGCGACGTTCGACCAGTCCTCGCCGGTCGACTGCGTGATCTCGGCGCGGCGCACCAGCTCCAGCGAGGGCTTTCGATCTTTCGCGCCGGTATCGAGACGCGCGTCGTAGATCGGCGCCCAGCGCGCATTGCGCACCGAATAGGTGACGCGCAGGGTGGCTTTCGCAGCAGTCGCGGCGGCGAGGTCGATACGGACCTCGAGCTTGCCTGGCGGCTTGGCGGCGCGGTCGGATTCCAGCCGCGCGATCTCGCGGTCGATATCGCGCTGCTTGCGCTCGGCTTCGCGGGTCGCGGTATCGGCGATCGCGATCTCTTCGGAAACGGCGGCAAAAGCGGCGCGCCATTCGGACAGCGGCCGCGCCTCGCCCTTCTCGCCGATGCCGACCGGAGCGGCTTCGGCAAAACGCTCGGCGAACTGGCGGCGGGCCTTGGCGGCGTCGATCGCGCCTTGCAGATTGGCGTGCTCGTCGTTCAGCGCCTCGATCCGCTTGTCGAGCTCGGGCAGGTTGACCGGCGGCGCCGCGCGCGGCTGGCGCGTGTCGATCGAGCCGATCGTCAGCTTGCCGTCGGCGTCGCCTTCAACGCGCAGCGAGGATGGATCGAGCGACAGCGGAAAATCCCTGGCGACCAGCGTGCTGTCGCCGGACGGCAGATCGAGCGTGATGACGCGGGTGACGCTCGCACCATCGGGATAGACGGTCACCGCATCCACCGTCGAAGATGCATCGACGTCAGCCGCGCGCGCCGGCAAAGCGGCAAGCGCGGTGACCAGCACCAGACTGGTGGTGACAAGACAATTGGCAATCAAACGCATTGGATTCCTTTCCTGCATAGCGCGCAGACTTCAGCCTGTCGGCACTGCCGGACAGTGGCTGATGTCACACCCCCATCGGTGGTGAGACGCAGCGAGAAAGAAACCGGTTCGATTGCGGTTTGCGTGAGGCGTGGCCCGAAACAAAAAACACGGCGCGGAAACGCGCCGTGTTTTCCGTTCATGTGGCGTTCAGCCGAGCAAGGCTCAGCTATAGATCTCGAACAGGCCGGCGCCGCCCTGACCGCCGCCGATGCACATGGTGACGACGCCCCACTTGGCCTTGCGGCGGCGGCCTTCCTGCAGGAGGTGGCCGGTGAGGCGCGCGCCGGTCATGCCGAAGGGGTGGCCGATCGCGATCGAGCCGCCGTTGACGTTGTACTTCTCAGGATCGATGCCGAGCTGATCGCGGCAATACAGGCACTGGCTGGCGAAGGCCTCGTTGAGCTCCCAGAGATCGATGTCGTCGATCTTCAGGCCGTGGCGCTTGAGCAGCTTCGGCACCGCGAACACCGGGCCGATGCCCATCTCATCCGGCTCGCAGCCGGCGGTCGCCCAGGCGACGAAGCGGCCCAGCGGCTCCAGGCCGCGCTTCTCGGCGTCCTTGGCTTCCATCAGCACCACGGCGGCGGCGCCGTCGGAGAGCTGGCTGGCATTGCCGGCAGTGATGAACTTGCCCGGACCCTTCACCGGCTCGAGCTTCGCCAGACCCTCGATCGTGGTGTCGGGACGGTTGCACTCGTCGCGGTCGACGACATAGTCCTTGATGCTCTCTTCCTTCGTCACCTTGTCGACCACCTTCATCTTGGTCTTCATCGGGACGATCTCGTCCTTGAACTTGTTCGCCTGCTGTGCGGCCGCCATGCGGCGCTGCGACTCCAGCGAGAACTCGTCCTGGTATTCGCGGCTCAGCTTGTAGCGCTCGGCGACGATGTCGGCGGTGTCGATCATCGCTATGAAGATGTCGGGCGCGGTCTTGAGCAGCTCCGGATCGACCGATTCCTTCGGCGTGCCGCCGCCGGGAATCGAGATGCTCTCGACGCCGCCGGCAACGATGCATTCGGCGCCGTCGGAACGGATCGAGTTGGCGGCCATCGCGATGGTCTGCAGCCCCGAGGAGCAGAAGCGGTTCACCGAGACACCCGCGGTCGACTTCGGCAGGCCGGCGAGCAGTGCGGCCTGACGGCCGATATTGGGCGCGCCGTGCGCGCAATTGCCGAGATAGCAGTCCTCGACATACTCCTTGTCGACACCGGCGCGCTCGACGGCATGCTTGATAGCGTGCGCCGCCAGCGACATCGGCGGAGTGATGTTGAACCCGCCGCGGGCGGACTTCGCCAGGCCCGTGCGTGCATAGGAAACGATAACGGCTTCACGCATTGTGTTTTCTCCCTTGTTCGGACGGCCTGATATGACCGGTCTTGGCCCATTCGTACACGGATTTTGTCGGGTGCCAAACGACAAACGCCGCCTCCGATGCCGGAGGCGGCGTTGTTGTTCCGCAGGTCGGAATATGTGGTGTGTGCGAGTCCGTGTCCGCGCGCCGTCATGCCCGGGCTTGTCCCGGGCATCCACGTCTTTCGGCGAACGCGGACAAGCGTGGATGGCNGGGACAAGCCCGGCCATGACGAAAGATGGTAGCTAGAATACGAGCGCCTTGACCTGCTTGACCTGCGGCAGCGCCTGCACCTTGGCGAGCACGTCCGCCGGCACCGAGCCGTCGACCTCGACCAGCGCGATCGCGTCGCCGCCTTGCGCGACGCGGCCGAGATGGAAGGTCGCGATGTTGATCTTGGCGTCGCCGAGCAGACTTGCGAACTTGCCGATGAAGCCCGGCTTGTCCTCGTTGGTCACATAGATCATCGATTTGCCGAACTCGGCGTCGACCCGGATGCCCTTGATGTCGACCAGCCGCGGCTTGCCGTCGTGATAGACGGTGCCGGACACCGAGCGTTCCTGCCGCTCCGTCGTCACGGTCACGGTGATCAGGCTCTCATAGTCGCTCTGCGCGGCGCGCGTCACCTCGTCGACCACCATGCCGCGCTCCTTGGCAACGACAGGCGCGGAGACGACGTTGACGTCGCCCAGCATCGGCCGCAGCAGGCCCGACAGCACCGCCGAGGTCAGCGCCTTGATCTTCATCTCGGCAACATGGCCCTCATAGGTGATCTGGGTCTTGACGATGCCGCTCTCGGTGAGCTGGCCGGCGAACGAGCCGAGCTTCTCGGCGAGCTCGATGAACGGCTTCAGCTTGGGCGCCTCCTCGGCCGTGATCGAGGGGAAGTTGATGGCGTTGGAGATCGCACCGGTGAGCAGATAATCCGACATCTGCTCGGCGACCTGCAGCGCGACATTCTCCTGCGCTTCCGTGGTGGAGGCGCCGAGATGCGGGGTGCAGATCACGTTGGGATGGCCGAACAGGATGTTCGAGGTCGCCGGCTCCTCGGAGAACACGTCGAAGGCGGCGCCCGCGACATGCTTGGAGTTGAGCGCGTCGACCAGCGCCTGCTCGTCGACGAGGCCGCCGCGGGCGCAATTGACGATGCGGACGCCCTGCTTCATCTTCGCAAGCGCCGCGGCATCGATGATGTTACGGGTCTTGTCGGTGAGCGGCGTGTGCAGGGTGATGAAATCGGCGCGCTTGAAGAGATCGTCGAGCTCGACCTTCTCGACCCCGATATCCTTGGCGCGCTCCGGCGACAGGAACGGATCGAAGGCGATCACCTTCATGCGCAGGCCGAGCGCGCGGTCGCAGACGATCGAGCCGATATTGCCGCAGCCGACCACGCCGAGCGTCTTGTTGGTGATCTCGACGCCCATGAAGCGGTTCTTCTCCCACTTGCCGGCCTGCGTCGAGGCATCGGCCTGCGGGATCTCGCGAGCGAGCGCCAGCATCAGCGTGATCGCGTGCTCGGCGGTCGTGATCGAATTGCCGAACGGCGTGTTCATCACGATGATGCCCTTCGCCGTCGCCGCCGGGATCTCGACGTTGTCAACGCCGATGCCGGCGCGGCCGATCACCTTCAGCCTGGTGGCCTTCTCGATGATCTTGGCGGTCGCCTTGGTCGCCGAGCGGATCGCGAGGCCGTCATAGTTGCCGATGATCTCGGCGAGCTTTTCCTTGTCCTTGCCGAGATTGGGCTGGAAGTCGACCTCGACGCCGCGATCCTTGAAGATCTGCACGGCCGCGGGCGACAGGGCGTCGGAAATGAGAACTTTGGGTTTGCTCATGGGAGTAGTTCCCTCGATGGACGATGCACTGATGGCGTCACCCGCGAACCTGCCTCGCGAGTCCATCTTCTTTTCGTGATGGATGGCCGGGTCAAGCCCGGCCATGACGATGATGAGGTGACGTTACTTACGCGGCCTTCGGCAGCGAGGCCTTGGTCTCAGCGAAGGCCCAGTCGATCCACTGCGTGAGCAGCTCGACGTCCTTGGCTTCCACGGTGGCGCCGCACCAGATACGCAGGCCGGCGGGCGCATCGCGGTAATGCGCGAAGTCGAAGCCGGCATTCTCCTTCTCGACCAGGGCAACCAGCTTCTTGCAGAAGTCGGCCTGCAGGTCCGGCGCGAGCGAGGTGATCGCGGGATCGGTGATCTTCAGGCACACCGAGGTGTTGGAACGGATCGCGGGATCCTTGGCCAGGAAATCGATCCACGGCGTCCGCGCCTTCC
The DNA here is from genome assembly GCF_000472865.1 of Bradyrhizobium elkanii WSM2783. Classification (GTDB taxonomy): domain Bacteria; phylum Pseudomonadota; class Alphaproteobacteria; order Rhizobiales; family Xanthobacteraceae; genus Bradyrhizobium; species Bradyrhizobium elkanii_A. Next base: position 68,683 of record NZ_AXAP01000013.1, read on the forward strand.
AGTCGGCGAGCACCTTGGTGCTGGCGTCGGCGCGGGCGATCAGCGCCTTCAGGCCGCCGATCGATTTCGCCCAGTCGAGCGCATCGAGATAGTCCTCGACGCAGAGCATCGACGGCGTGTTGATGGTCTCGCCTTCGAAGATGCCCTGGTTGAGCTTGCCGCCCTTGGTCATGCGGAAGATCTTCGGCAGCGGCCAGGCCGGCTTGTAGGTCTCGAGCCGCTCCACCGCGCGCGGCGAGAGGATCAGCATGCCATGCGCGGCCTCGCCGCCCAGCGCCTTCTGCCAGGAGAAGGTGATGACGTCGAGCTTCGGCCAGTCGAGCGGCTGCGCGAATGCCGCCGAGGTCGCGTCGCAGATGGTGAGGCCTTCGCGGGTCGCGCTGATCCAGTCGGCGTTCGGCACGCGGACACCAGAGGTGGTGCCGTTCCAGGTGAAGACGACGTCGGTTGCCGGATCGACCTTGGAGAGATCCGGGATCTCGCCATAGCCGGCATTCAGCTTGGTGACGTCCTTCAGCTTCAATTCCTTGACGATGTCGCTGACCCAGCCCTCGCCGAAGGATTCCCAGGCCAGCGTCGTGACGGGCCGCGCACCGAGCAGCGACCACAGCGCCATCTCGACAGCGCCGGTGTCGGAGGCTGGCACGATGCCGATCTTGTAGTCGGCCGGCACCTCCAGCACTTCGCGCGTCAGCTCAATAGCTTGCTTGAGCTTGGCCTTGCCGATCTTCGCGCGATGCGAGCGGCCGAGCGCGGCGTCCTTGAGATTTTGGGGAGTCCAGCCGGGGCGCTTGGCGCAGGGGCCGGAGGAGAAATGCGGCGCGTTCGGCCGCGAAGCGGGCTTCGCTGCAGTCATGATCTACCCTTCCAGATAGCTGCCTCTCGGTGGGGAGAGGTTTCCCGCCGTCGGAGATAGTGGAAGGGTAAAGACTCGTCAAGGAACTTCCTGATGATCACAGGCGATTGATGGCGCCTCGTCGGGCGATGGCGCCTGATCAAGCAGTCCGGCCGCATCGTTCACCAGCTTGACGGCCTTCCGCCGGCTGGAGACTCTCATGATGCTCTTTTCATCGGCCTGCACGATGTATTCGTTGCCCGCCCTGACGATTGAATATCGCTTCATCTGAAATATCCCCAAGCTGTCCCAGAACGCGAAGACTTTGGACCGGCATCGCGTTCGATCTTTGCTTGATCATGATCTCTTGCGGATCATGTTCTGCCGCTGGGAGACGCGTAACTAGCAGCAGCGTTCCCGGCCGTAAAATTACGGAGGCCGGCGTAGTTTATCGCTTGTTAACCGGAACGCAGAGCGACGACTACCACTGCGATCAGCGATCTTGCCCACGCAACTTGGCGCAAGTCAGAAGCGCATCGTCATGCCGATATGACTGCGTTGAAATCCAAGCCGTTCATAGAAGCGCTGCGCGTCGGTGCGGGTGTGATGCGTCAGCAGTTCGACGAGGATGCAACCGCTCGCGCGCGCTTCAGTGATCGCCCATTGCACCATCTGCTCGCCGATGCCGCGGCTGCGGCAGTGGGTTGCAACGCGCACATCCTCGATCAAGCCGCGCGAGGCGCCTTGCGAACTTATGCCCGGCAGGATGCATAGTTGCAGGCAGCCGACCACTGCACCGTCAGCGTCCTCGGCGACCACGAGCTTGAAATTCGGATCGCGATCGACCTTCTCGAACGCGGCGAAATAGGATTGAGGCAAGGGATCCTCGATCCGCTCGCGCGCGCTGCCAAGCCGATCGTCCGCAAGCATGCCGACGATGACGGGAACATCGTCGCGACGGGCGCGGCGGATCGTGATCGAGGACGCAGTTGCCATGATGTGTTCCAAAAAAAATTAGCCTGCTGGCGCCAGGCCAAGTGAGCGCTCGGCCTCGCCAATCCAGCGGCGAAGCGCGGGATACCCGCCGAGATCGAAGCCGCCCTCATGCGCGAGCCGCGTGTAGGCAAGCAGCGCCACATCGGCGAGCGAGAGCGCCTTGCCGGCCAGGAACGGCGTCAGCGCAAGCTGCTGCTCCATCCGCGCCAGCGCCGCATGGCCGCGCTTGACCTTCTCCGGATCGAGCTCGGAAGCGGATTTGCCGAGATAGCGCATCTGGAACCGGCACACGGCGATATAGGGCTCGTGGCTGTATTGCTCCCAGAACAGCCACTCATCCATCTTCGCGGCGGCGAAATCATCTGACGGGATTAGGTCGCTGCCACGGGCGAGATAGCGGATGATGGCGTTGGACTGCGCCAAAGCGCGGCCGTCGTCGAGCACGATCGTCGGCACCTGTCCGGCGCTGTTCATGCTCAGGAAGTCCGCACTGCGCGTCTCCTGCTTGAGGATGTCGACGTCGATCCATGTGTAGGGCAGCGCGAGGTAATCGCACACCCATTTCACCTTCAGGCAATTGCCCGACTTGTCGTCACCGTAGATTTTCATGGCTGGCTGCTGTCCTGCTCCCGAATGACAGAGCACCAGTGGAAACGGAAGCTGTCAACACATGGGGCACAAATGCGCCTAGAATTTGTAGCCGAGACCGGCGCGCACTGTGTTGATGTTGGTATCGACCGTTGTGGTGAAGCGGATGTATTCCCATTCCGCGCGCATGAAGAGGCCCCCGACCAGATTGATGTCGATGCCAAGGCCGGCGGTGTAGCCGTAGATCAGGTGATTGTGCACGGCATCAGTCGCGCGCAATGGCATCAACGGTCTGAAAGGTCCAAACGGATCGGCACTCACCGCGTCCGTAACGAGTGCACTATGCGAAATGTCGGCCTTGCCTAGCGCGAAGCCGCCGAACGCATAAGGTAGGAAGCATCCGAACGCATAGGCTGCGCGCCCCCGGAACGTCGCGATGTCCGAGATCGAGATCGAGGACGCCGAGGTGACTCCGACGTCATGGTAGCGGGTGTCGGTAAGAGGGGCGCCGCTCACAAGCTCCTTGCTGGCGCTGGCCGCGCCGCCGAAGCTGCCGTGCACGTAGCTCGCCTCCAGGCCGAGCACGACGTCACTCCATTGCCAGTTGTATCCGACAAAGGCTCCATATGCGGACGAACGCGCCGTCTGCTTTCCGAGACCGAGATTCCATTGCGCAACGCCCATCTGCTGGACGATGTTGTCGGAAATCAGCGAGGAGATCAAAGATGACGGCTTGCTGTCGAAATTGGCATCGGATGATCCGTAGCCGGCTTGGCCACCAATGTAGAGACCTTCCCAGTAAGCTCTGGAGGTTGTCAGCCCATCGGTGAAGCTGCCGCGAAGCACCGGGAGATCGGGAAGATCGGCGGCCTCTGCGCTCGTCACCGCGCCACACATTGCCGCCGCCAGCAGAAACCTACGCATCGCCCACGCCCCCAAATCGACTTAACCAAACCCGGAGACGATCATCGCTCGTTAACCTTAACCAATGGTTGTCACGCGCCGCGTTTGCCACAATCTTCCGCGTGATGGCCGCGCTTTCCACAAAACGAAAACGGCGCGGGAGCATCCCGCGCCGTTTGCAATCGTTAACCGATGAAGGTTCGTATTAACCTTTGCGCACCAGCGGCGGCGGTGCGTAGACCGGCTGCGGGCTGTCCAGATTCCAGCGCACGCCGAGCTTGAGATCGTGCGAAGTGATATCCCTGAAGTTCATTGGATTGTTGGTCGTGAAGCCCTGGAACGTCGTCACGGGTCCGGTCAGTCCCGAACCGAGGTCGACGTAGCTGTAGGCGACTTCCAGCGTCAGGTTTGGACTGACCTTGTAGGCAAGACCTGCATGCGCGGCCCAGGCGAAATTCCACTTGGAAGCCGAAGCGGCGGTCGCAAAGCCCGGCGCAATCACGCCGGGAGAGAAATCGGCAAGACCTTGATCAGTGAAATTGGAGACCGTCACGCGCGCTGCGCCAACACCGGCGCCGATGAACGGCGTCACGCACCACCACGTGCCAAGATCGACATAGGCGTTGGCAAGCACAAGCCATTCCGACTTGCTTGCGTTGTAGTTGTCGGACCCTGCGCCAATAACTCCGCCGCCAAGCGGATAGGTCACGAGATCCTGTCCGTGAAAGTTCGTCCTTCCACGATACTGACCGGTGATGTCGGCGCGGAACCAGTTGTTGAACTGATAACCGACACCAAGACCGAAGATGCCGCCGGTATCGAAGCCGGTCTGCTGGTTCAAGGAGAGCAGCGGCGTGTACAAGGCATTGTTGCCGTTTCGCACTTCCTTCACGCTCTGATTGCTGAAGCCGATATCGCCGCGCAGATACCAGCCGCCGAAATCTTCTACCGGCGGCGGTCCGTAGGCCGGTGGCGGCGCGATCGGCATATCGGCCGCGAATGCCACCGAGGAAATCAAGGAGACCGCACCAGCGGCAAAGAGAGATTTAACGCAACGCATTGGCTTCGTCCTTTTGGCCAGTGAGGCGAGCAGGGAAGCCTCACGTCTGAAAACCCACGGCCGGACGATGGCACTAAATGCTTAAGCGGCGCTTAACCCTAATTATTAAGGTTGACAACCTCTGACGATTTTCCCGAAAGCTCGCGGTATTGCGCTATTCCCGCTGTCGAACAGAAAGTGGTCGCGCCACAAATGCTAACGATGCGTTGACGAAATCTTGGCTCTTGTCTTCGCGGTTTCTTCACGCGAACCGGAATCCACTCTCGGATCAAGTCCGAGGGCGTGCTTCGCTCGAAAACGCTTTAATGCGCGTGGTTCGGCATTTTCGGGAGGAACACCGCAAGCAACCCGATCGCCGGCAGGAACGCGCAGAGCTGATAGATGAAGGCGATGTCGGTGTGATCGGCAAGCTTACCGAGCACCGCCGCGCCCAAACCGCCGATGCCGAAGGCAAAGCCGAAGAACAGGCCGGAAATCATGCCGAAGCGATGCGGCATCAGTTCCTGCGCGAACACGATGATCGAGGGCGTCGCCGACGAGATGATCAGGCCGATGAACACGCTGAGCACGGCGCTGGTGACGAGGCCGGCATAGGGCAGTGCCAGCGTGAACGGCAGCGCGCCGAGGATCGAAAACCAGATCACGTATTTGCGGCCGAAGCGGTCGCCGAGCGGTCCGCCCACGAAGGCGCCAGCTGCGTTCGCTGCAAGGAAGATGAAGAGATAGAACTGCGCCGCTTGCGTCGAGACGTCGAACCTCTCGATCAGATAGAAGATGTAATAGCTCGAGAGGCTCGAGACATAGAGCTGCTTCGAGAACAACAGCGCGACCAGCACGGCGAGCGCGATCGTCACCCGCCGCCCGGTGGGTGCGTCCGGGTGCCGCTCGACGACCGCCGCCTTCTTGGTCACGATCTGCGGCTTGTACCAGGCACCGATGCGCCACAGGATCAGGATCGCAAGACCCGCAATCGAGGAGAACCACGCGATCGAGGGCTGCCCGAACGGCACCACGATCAGCGCCGCGAGCACCGGACCCATCGAGGTGCCGAAGCTGCCGCCAAGCTGGAACACCGATTGCGCAAAGCCGTAACGGCCGCCCGAAGCGAGCCGCGCGATCCGCGCCGATTCCGGATGGAACACCGCCGAACCGAGCCCGACCAGCGACGCCGCGATCAGGATGATGCCGTAGTGATGCGCGCCAGCGAGCAGCAGCAGGCCGAAGAAGGTGAAGCCCATGCCGATCGCAAGCGAGAACGGCTGCGCCTTCTTGTCGGTGAAATGCCCGACCAGCGGCTGCAGCAGCGACGCCGTGAACTGGAACGCCAGCGTGATCATGCCGATCTGCGTGTAGTCCAGCGCGTAGGCGTCCTTCAGGATCGGATAGATGGAGGCGATCAACGACTGCATGGTGTCGTTGAGGAAGTGCGAGAAGCTGATGCCGGCCAGTACGATGTAAGCCGGCCCCACCGCGGTCGCACGGGCTGCCACGCGCGGCGTCACGTCTGATACCAGCACCGGTTCAGCCAGCGCTTCTTCTGAGACGGCAACGGGCTTGTTCAACGGAAATTCCTGGCAGGGAGCCGCGAAGCGGCAATCGGTGCTGCTTACGCCGCACCAAACGCTGCGACTACCGACAATAGATGATGGCTGCGATGCTACCGGCGCGCGCTGGACGGTCCCTTCGCGGCCCATCCTTCGAGACGCCCGCCTTTGGCGGCCTCCTCAGCATGAGGTCTGATTTCGCGGCGCAATCTCAGACCCTCATGGTGAGGAGCGCCGCCTGCGGCGCGTCTCGAACCATGAGGCCCGCCTCGCGGGGGAAGAAAGAGCTACGCCGCAGCAGCCGCAGCATGGCCGAGTGCGGAGACGATGTGATCGACGACTTCCTCGACCAGGAGGCGGTCGTCGCCCTCGCCCATCACGCGGATCACCGGCTCGGTGCCGGAGGAGCGGACCAGGAGGCGACCGTGGCCGTTGAGCCGCTTCTCGGCGTCGACGATGGCGGACTTGACCTCGGCATCATCGAGCGGCCTGCCGCTGCGATAACGCACATTCTTCAGGATCTGCGGCAGCGGATCGAAACGGTGGCAGACTTCCGACACCGGGCGGCGGAGCTTTTGCACCACGGCAAGCACCTGCAGCGCAGCGACGAAGCCGTCGCCCGTGGTGGCGTAATCGGAAAGGATGATGTGGCCCGACGGCTCGCCGCCGAGATTGTAGCCATCACTCAGCATCCGCTCGAGCACATAGCGGTCGCCGACCGGCGTGCGCACCATGTCAAGGCCAATGCCCTGCAGGAAACGCTCGAGCCCGAGATTGGACATCACGGTGGTGACGATGCCGGGCTTGGCGAGCCGGCCCTCGTCCTTCCAGCTCTGCGCGATCACTGCGAGCAACTGATCGCCGTCGACCACATGACCGCGCTCGTCGACCAGGATCACGCGATCGGCGTCGCCATCGAGCGCAATGCCGATATCGGCGCGCATCTCGCGCACCTTCTTGGCCAGCGTTTCCGGCGCGGTGGAGCCGCATTCCTTGTTGATGTTGAAGCCGTCGGGCTCGACCCCGATCTGCACGACGTCGGCGCCGAGCTCCCACAGCGCTTCCGGCACCACCTTGTATGCGGCGCCATTGGCGCAATCGATCACGACGCGGAGGCCATCGAGGCTCAATTCGCGCGGCAACGTGCGCTTGGCGAATTCAATGTAGCGGTCATGGACGCCGTCGATGCGGCGGGCGCGGCCGAGGCTCGCGCTCTGAGCGAGCCGGCGCTCGATCGGCTCGTCGAGCAGTTGTTCGATCTGCTTCTCGACGTCGTCGGAGAGCTTGAAGCCTTGCGGCCCAAACAGCTTGATGCCGTTGTCCTCGAACAGATTGTGGGAGGCTGAGATCATCACGCCGAGATCGGCGCGCATCGACTTGGTGAGCATCGCGACCGCCGGCGTCGGCATCGGGCCGAGCAGCAGCACGTCCATGCCGACCGAGGTGAAGCCCGCGACCATGGCATATTCGATCATGTAGCCGGACAGCCGCGTGTCCTTGCCGATCACCACGCGATGGCGATGGTCGCCGCGCTGAAATACCAGGCCGGCGGCCTGCCCCACCTTGAGTGCAAGTTCCGGCGTAATCAGACCATTGGCACGGCCACGAATCCCGTCGGTCCCGAAATATTTACGGCTCATATAACCCCCAAGTAAGGCCTGGGCTTCTCCAGCCACCTCAGCGAGAAGCCCGAAACGCCACCATGCAGGCGTTATAATGCGTCAGCCACCAAGGCGGCTTCAAAATATATGATGAATCATTACCGTCGCCCGAAGGCAAGAGTTTAGGTTAATATATTGTAAAATAATGTATATTTCGGAGGCCGGGGTTCCTACGGACAGCGGCCAGCGGCGACTCTAGCGCTTGCGGAGGATGTGATGGTCGTCCTTGGACGGCGCCGGTTGCGTCACATTGACGGGGTCGGAGGCCGGAAAAGTCTCCTCCAACCCCTCCTCCAGGGACTCCTCGAGCGCACGCTTTTCGCTCTCGGCATCTTTCGGCTTGGGGGTCGATCCGGTCATGGTGGCCTCCTACTAGGTCGGATTTCGCGGGGGCGATTTGGCAGACGATCCAACCATGCTAGATGACGGCGCATTCGCGAAATACAAGACGGGCCGGGAGCGTCCATGAAGCACATCACCTGCATCGAAGATCTGCGCCAGCTACACAAGCGCCGCGTGCCGAAGGCATTTTTCGACTATGCCGACCGCGGCTCCTATACCGAGGACACGCTGCGCGCCAACAGCGAGGATCTTCAGCAGATCAAATTCCGCCAGCGCATCCTGGTCGACGTCTCCAAGCGTGACCTCAGGACCACGATCCTGGGCGAGCCGGCCGCGATGCCGCTGATCCTCGCCCCTGTCGGCCTGCTCGGCATGCAGCATGGCGATGGCGAGATCTATGCCTGCCGCGCCGCACAGGCCGCCGGGATTCCGTTCACGCAGAGCACGATGTCGATCTGCTCGATCGAGGACATTGCGGCCGCCGTCGACAAGCCGTTCTGGTTCCAGCTCTACGTCATGAAGGACCGCGGCTTCATCAAGGCGCTGATCGAGCGCGCCATCGCCGCCAGGTGCAGCGCGCTGGTCCTCACCGTCGACCTGCAGGTGATCGGCCAGCGGCACCAGGACATCAAGAACGGCATGACCGTGCCGCCGGAATGGTCGCTGTCGAAACTGATCGATTTCGCCACCAAGCCTGCCTGGGTCTCGGGCGTGCTGCGCGGCAAGCGCCGCACCTTCGGCAATCTGGCGGGCCATCTCAAGATCGACCAGGACATCACGTCGCTGTCGACCTGGATCAATTCGCAGTTCGACACTTCGCTGAACTGGAAAGACATCGACTGGATCCGCAGCATCTGGCCGGGCAAGCTGATCCTCAAGGGCATCCTCGACGTCGAGGACGCGGAGATCGCGGCCAAGACCGGGGCGCAGGCGATCGTGGTCTCCAACCACGGCGGCCGCCAGCTCGACGGCGCCCCCTCCTCGATCGAGGTGCTGCCCGAGATCGTGGACGCCGTCGGCTCGCAGGTCGAAGTCATGTTTGACGGCGGCATCCGCACCGGCATGGACGTGATGCGCGCGCTTGCGCTCGGCGCAAAGTCCTGCATGATCGGCCGCGCCTATGCCTACGGTCTCGGCGCCGGCGGACAGGCCGGCGTCACCGAGGCGATCAACGTGCTGGCGAAGGAACTGCTGACGACCATGGGCCTGTGCGGCGTCAACACCATCGCCGAGATCGACGACAAGGTGCTGGCGGTTTAGGTCAACACGCGCGCGATGCCGATTGATGTGCCCTCGCCCCTTGTGGGAGAGGGCAGCTCCGGCATCGGCAACGAGCGCGTTCGGGGTGAGGGGTTCTCTCCGCGAGTGGCGCCGCCCGCGGAGAGAACCCCTCACCCGTCGCGCATTTCATGCGCGCCACCTTCTCCCAGAAGGGGAGAAGACAGCAACCCGCACTTACATCGGCGGTGTGATGCCGTCGCGGCCGACGCTGATGCGGTCGGCCTCGAGCGAGCCGTCGGGCGACTTTTTGGTGAATGCGATGATCTTGGCGCCCGCCTTGAGCTCGGACTTGTCGCCGGGGACGTAGGTCACGACAGGCGTATCGGGCGAGACCAGCATCTTCTTCTCGCCGTCCTTGTATTTGACGAGCAGCGTGTGGCCGTCATTGCTGACAACGGATTCGGCGACCGTCGCATTGGTCATGCTGCTGTTGGGGCGCGTGTCCCAGGGCCGCGAGCCCTCGCCGGTGCCGCGCATGTCCTCCGGGAAGACGTGAACCTCCACCGCTTTCGGCGTGCCGTCGGAACCCGGCACGGTGGTGGCGCCGATGAAGGAGCCGACCTTGATGTCGGATAACGCGATCTTGACGATGCCGGCGACACGCGCATCGCCCGTCAGATGCAGCTTGATCTCCTCGCCGCTGCGCGATTTGACCGCGAGCGTGTCGCCGTCGACGCTTTCGATGGTGCCGCGCAGGCGCGACGACACCGGCGGCTGCTGCGCGATCGCATAAAGGGTTGATGCCGCAACCATGGCGACGGCAAACAGCGGGCGGGCGAGCGTGGAACGGTAGGGAGGCATAGCGAGAGCTCCGGGTGGATCATCTCTACAGAGACCCCGCTTTCGCGGCGATATTTCCTGCCCTCAAGCCTTTGTGAGATCGTTCTCGACCAGCGCACGCAGTTCCGGCGTCACTTGCGGGCGCTGGCCGAACCACAGTTCGAAGCCGCGCACCGCCTGGTGCAGGAGCATGCCGAGCCCGTCGGCCGTCTTCAATCCGCGCCCCTCGGCGGCTGCAAGCAGCGGCGTCTTCAGTGGAACATAGACGAGGTCAGCAACAACAGCATTTGACGGCAGCAAGCCGACGTCGAGCGCGAGCGCCGGCTGGCCGTGCATGCCGAGCGAGGTGGTGTTCACGAGCAGCCCTGCGCGCGGCAACAGATCGGCAAGCGCATCCCAGCCAGCCGGCTCGACGCGAGAACCGAACTGATCGGCAAGCGCGCGGGCGCGCTCGATGCTGCGATTGACGAGGTGAATGCGCTGCATGCCGCGATCGAGCAATCCGAACACCACGGCGCGCGCCGAGCCGCCGGCGCCGAGCACCAGCGCTTCCGTCGCCTGATCCCAGCCGGGCGCCGAGGCGTCGAGATTGTTGATGAAGCCTTCGACGTCGGTATTGGTCGAACGCAGCTCGCCGGCTTCGTACCACAGCGTGTTGGCGGCGCCGACCGCGCGGGCGCGCTCGTCAGGCAGCGACAGCGCCAGCGCGCGCTCCTTGTGCGGGATCGTGACATTGGCGCCGACGAAGCCGTGGAACGCGAGATGCAACACGAACTCGGCAAAGCCTTCCGGCGGGATCGCTTCGATGTTGTAGCCGCCCTCGATGCCGAGCTTCCTCAGCCAGTAGTGATGGATCAGCGGCGAGCGCGAATGCGCGGCCGGCCATCCGATCAGGCATGCGGCGCGGGCTTTGGTCGGTGCGGTCATTGCAGTCCAATCGGACAAGCAATGCGGACTGTCAACATTCACTTATCCCGCACCGCGACGAACGCCGTAAGCACGACGGCGGCGCCAGCGGCGAACCAGACCGCGGACAGATTGAGGTGGAGATAAGCGAGCGCGCCGACGGTCGACCCCAGCACCAGTGCCGCCCATAGCAGGAGGTTCGGCAGCCAGGCCCAGCGCGGGCCGCCGGTCAGCGCCGCCCCAAGGAGTTGGCCAGCCTTGACCAGCGCGCCAGTGACATAGGTGAGGCCGAGGCCGGCGCCGCCGCGGATCTGGAACATCGCATTCTCCAGCCCCATCGCGAACACGATGCCGCCGACCGCGGCCGTCGGCCAGCCGAATGTGTAGGCGAGCGCGGCGCCGACGAGCAGCAGCGCTTCCGTCAGCAACAGCCAGGTCTGGCGACGGCCGCCGCGCGCGAGCACGATCAGGCTGCCCGCCGCCGCGCCGAACACGAAGGTCACGATGATGCCGATGGTTTGCGCCGCCGCGAACCAGTTCGCCTCGGTCAGGTTGACGCCGAGACGCGTCGAATTGCCGCTCATGAAGGAGACGAACAGGCCGCCGAGATGCAGATAACCGATGCCGTCAAGATAACCGGCGAGCGCGCTCAGCGCGCAGGCCAGCGTCATGTTACGGCGCGAGTCAAGCATGCGTCACGCCGTCCACTCGTAGACCTCTTTCTCGTAGGCTTCGGTGAAGCCGGCGCGCAGCAGATTGCGGTACGAATGTTCCAGCATGTACATGGTCTCGGAGACCTGCACTCTGCAGCCCATCTGCTCGGCACGTTCGACCCGCTTCGCAATCAGCGCCTGCTGCGCGCCGCGCTTGCGATGGCTTTCGGCTGTGGTCGCGGCCAGGAGATAGCCGATGTCCTCGAACAGGCAGAGCGCGGCGATCGCCACCGGCTGATTGCCGTCGAACGCCATGTAGTGAACGAAGCCCCTGCGGCCGGCCGAGCGCGCATATTCCGGCCACAGCGTGTCGCCGAGCTGATCGCGCGCAGCGTCGATCTCGTCGGTGGTCACCTCGCGGATGCTGAGATCTGTGGCGAAATGAAGCGGCGAACAGGCCGTGCGCCACAAGGTCGGATATCCGGTGCGACGCGCGCGCGACAGGCCGCCCGCCTCGAGCCGCGCCCGCATCACGTCCATATCGGGACCCGGGCTCAACCAGACGAAGAAGCGCTTCACACCCTCAGCCGTGAACAGATCGATGAAGCGCGGGACCGCATCATCCGCCATCGCGGGATCAGCGCCGCAGAGATAGACGCGATTGAGATTGGCGGATGGAAAGGGCGCCTGACGTTCGGGATCGATGGTCACGTAGCAGTGACCGAACGGCGGACCGTCGAACTGCCGGCGCACGAGGCGGTAGGGCTGACAACGGCCGTCCAGCCATTGCGTCAGCCGCCGCATTTTCAAGGAGAGATCGACAACGTCCATGGCGATGCGGGGATCATGACCCTAGATCCGGGGCCATGATCCTAGCAACACTTATGCCGCCACGCGATGCGCCGCAATAATTTGATCGGCGGTCCGGCCGGTCACTTCAGCCATGTGATCGAACTGCCGGGTGAAGCTGCCGGCGCCGGCGGTGGCCGAGCGGAGTTCCACGATCAGGTCGCCGATTTCGGCTTCCGGCATGGTGGCGCGGACGCAGTCCCAGCCCGCCCAGCCCTCGCGGGTGTCGAAACCGAGGATCTGGCCCCGCCGCGCCGACAGGATCGCGTTGATCTTGGCGGTGGCGTCGGTCGGGCAGACGATTTCGACCATGTGGATCGGTTCCAACAGCACCGGATGACAGTTCGGCAGCGCCTCGCTGACACCGATCCGCGCTGCGGTGCGGAACGCGAGATCGGAGGAGTCGACGCTGTGGTAGGAACCGTCAGTCAGGCACACATGGACGTCGACCACGGGAAAGCCGAGCGGCCCCTTCTGCAGGCCGTCGACCACGCCTTCTTCGACCGCGCCGATATAGTTCCGCGGCACTGCACCGCCGACCACGGTCTCCTCGAAGCTGAAGCCGGAACCGCGCGGCAAGGGCTTCACCTCGAGCACCACGTCGCCGAACTGACCGTGGCCGCCGGACTGCTTCTTGTGCCGGCCGCGCTGGGTGATCGGTTTCCGGATGGTCTCCTGATACCCGATCGCAGGTGGGTGCGATTTGACGTTGACGCCGAAGCGGTCACGCAGCCGTTCCACCGCGACGCGCAGATGCATCTCGCCCTGCCCCCACAGCACGGTATCGTGCGTGCGTGCGTTCTGGATCTGGGTCAGCGACGGATCCTCCTCGTTCAGCCGCAGCAGCGCCTGCCCGAGCTTGACGTCGTCCTTGCGGTCGGTGGCCGCGACCGACATCGCGAGCACCGGCGAGGTCGGCTCGACCTTCACCAGCGAGGGCGGCGCGGTCTTGCCGCTCGCCACGGTGTCGCCGGTCTTGATCGCATCGAGCTTGCCGAGCGCAACCGTATCGCCGGCTTCCGCGGAGGCGCGCTTGGTGTCGAACGCGCCGCCAGCGGCGAGGATACCGGAAACGCGGCCGGTCTCGCCGGACGAGGAGGTCAGCGTCGCGCCATCGTCGAGACGGCCGGCGAGCAGCCGCGCCAGCGACAGTTTGCCACCGTGCTGCAAATGCACCGTCTTGAACACGTAGGCGAGCGCATCCTTGGTTTCGGGGGCGCCAAGGCGCTTGGCGGTGTCGGCGATACCGGGCGATTCATGACGCAACGCCTTCAGCAGGCGCAGCACGCCATTCTCGCGCAGCGCCGAGCCGAGCAGCACCGGGCAGATCACGCCTTCGCGCAGTTCGCGGGCGAGATCGTCGAACACGGCATCGCGCGGCGGCTGGATGTCCTCGAGCAACTGCTCCATCAGCGCGTCGTCATGGTCGGCGAGCTTCTCCAGCATCGAGAAGCGCGCTTCCTTCTCGCGATCGAGATTGCCGCCTTCGAGCGCGACCACCTCCGACGGCTTGTGCTCGCGATAAACGAAGGCGCGTTCCAGCGCCAGATCGACGAAACCCTCGATCAGATCGCCGTTCCATATCGGAATTTGCCTGAGCACCAGCGGCACGCGCGAGGCCGGCTGCAGCGTCGCGAGCGTCTCGCGGACGCGCTTGTTGGCGCGATCGATCTTGTTCAGGAACAGGAAACGGGGAATGGCGAGCTCTTCCAATTCGCGCAGGATGAGCTGCAATTGCGGCAGCTTCTTCTCGTCGGCCTCGCAGACCACGACCGCGGCATCGACCGCGGGAAGCGCCATGCGCATGTCGTGCGCGAATTCGACCGAGCCGGGACAATCGAGGAAGGTGTAACTGTCGCCCATGAAGGTCGTGGTGGCGGCGGTAAGACCGACGCTCATCTTGTGATTGCGCGCTTCCGCACTGGCATCGCCAACGGAAGTTCCGGCATCGACACTGCCGGCTGTCCGGATCGCACCGGTTCGCGCCAAGATCGCTTCGAGTAGTGTGGTCTTACCGCTTTGGAAAGGGCCCACCAGTGCGATGCACCGTGGACCTCGGGGACTTCTGACGTCTTGTCCCATATTGCCGTCTCCTCGTCTGGAGCTCGGCCCTTGATTGGGTCGGCAATCAACAATGCTCCGCCCGTCGCGGGCGTTTGGCAAGCGGGAACACGCGCGAAAACGTCGCTGCGTTGCGATGTAATGCAATGAAGCGTGCACGACTCCTTCCCTTCTCCCCTTGTAGGAGAAGGTGGCGCGCATGCAATGCGCGACGGATGAGGGGTTGTCTCCGCGGGCGACAGTGCTCGTGGAGAGGACCCCTCACCCAAACGTGTTGGTGGCCCGCGCCTGAGCTGCCCTCTCCCACAACAAGGGGAGAGGGCGCGTCAACTGGCACTGCGCACGCATGGCTTGGATGGTGGGCGCGACGCTTTGCCCATGCTTGTCTTAGCGTCCCGGCCGGAGTTCCAGGCTCGCTAGGCCGGCGGCGACGTTGAGGCCGACCTGGCCCTGCAGGCTCAGCGGCTGCAGCGCGATCGAATTGTTGGAGCCGCCGACCAGCACGTTGCCGCCGACACCGACGCCGAGCGTCGCGCTGCCCTGCGCACCCGCATAATTGCCGGAGAGGTCACCGGGCCCGATGCGCGAGACTGGCGCGTAGACGCCCCAGGCCAGCGCCGTCTCCTCGGTGATGCCGATATCGAGGCCCACCTTCTGGATTGTCGCGATATAGCGGTCCTCCGGTACGCCCTCGGCGCGCAGCACGCAGCCGAGATGAGTGACCGACCCCACGATGAAGCCGACGCTGGCGCCGCCGCGGCATTCCAGAACGCCAACCCGCACGCGCTCTGGCTGCTGCGCGCTGGCGCCGGCGATGAGGGATGCGAGCATGACGATGGCCGTGCCCGCGCGAAAGACCAAGCGACGCATGAAGATATCTCCGGCTGAAAAAATCTGACGTGAGGTGAGACGAAGGACCGCGCGCCCGCCCGCGGCGCGTGTTCGTCTATGCCACAAGCTTCAAGGCAGTGCCAGATTGGCGACACAAGCAAGTTGTACCGCGTCGTCATCTTCAGGACATACGGTGCGAAGCCAGATCGGCCCCTCCGTCACTGCGCTCGCAATGACGGCGGAGAGAGAGCGTGCGAACACGAAAAAGGCCCGCTTGCGCGGGCCTCTCATTCTCGCTCGACCGATCGAACTATCGCAGATTGCCGCAGAAGCGCTGGATGCGCTTGCAGGCATCTTCGAGATCCGAGGTCTTGGTGGCGTAGGAGATGCGGAACGCCGGGCCGAGGCCGAAGGCGGAACCATGCACGACTGCGACGCCCTCGCTCTCCAGGAGCTCGGTGACGAAGTCCTCGTCGTTCTCGATCACCTTGCCGCCCGGCGATGTCTTGCCGATCGTGCCGGCGCAGGACGGATAGACGTAGAACGCGCCTTCCGGCCGCGGGCAGTCGATGCCGGCCGCCTGGTTCAGCATCGAGACCACGAGGTCGCGCCGTTCCTTGAACACCTTGTTGTTCACGGGAATGAACTCCTGCGGACCGTTGAGCGCTTCGACGGCGGCCCACTGCGAGATCGACGACGGGTTCGAGGTCGACTGCGACTGGATCGTCGCCATCGCCTTGATGAGCTGCGCAGGGCCGCCGGCATAGCCGATGCGCCAGCCGGTCATGCAATAGGCTTTGGAGACACCGTTCACCGTCAGCGTGCGGTCGTAGAGTTTCGGCTCAATCTGCGCCGGCGTGGTGAAGACGAAGTCGTCATAGACGAGGTGCTCGTACATGTCGTCGGTCATCACCCAGACATGCGGATGCTTCACCAGCACGTCGGTGATCGCCTTCAACTCGGCGCGCGTATAGGCGGCGCCGGTCGGGTTCGACGGCGAGTTGAGGATGATCCATTTGGTCTTCGGCGTGATCGCCTTTTCAAGATCCTCCGCGCTGAGCTTGAAGCCGCGCTCGGCCGTGCACACCACCGGCACCGATTCACCGCCCGCGAGTGCAACCATTTCCGGATAGCTCACCCAATAGGGCGCGGGAATGATGACCTCGTCGCCCGGATTGATGGTCGCCATCAGCGCGTTGTAGAGCACCTGCTTGCCGCCGGTGCCGACGATCACCTGGTTTGGCTTGTAGGTGAGGCCGTTCTCCCGCTCGAACTTGGCGATGATCGCCTCCTTCAGCTCGGGAATGCCGCCGACATCGGTGTACTTGGTCTTGCCGGCCTCGATCGCATGGATGGCCGCCAGCTTGATGTTGGCCGGCGTATCGAAATCCGGCTCACCGGCGCCCAGCCCGATGACATTGCGGCCCGCCGCTTTCAGCGCGCGTGCTTTATCCGTGACCGCGATCGTCGCGGACGGCTTCACACGGTCAAGCGCAGCGGACAGGAAGGGCATCATCGTCTCCGAATTTTGGTGGAAAGAACGCACAACGGCGCACAACTGTTTCTAGGACTGTTGCGGTGCAGTGGCAAGCGAAAAGCGGGGTTTCCTCGGCACTTTTGCCGCAGCTTCACTTCGCGCACCCTCGATCAGACCCGCTGCGATCACCGGATAGCAGAGGCGTGATCGTTGCTGTGCCAATGGAATCATTCTGCACGCGTGCGGTGCGGGAGCTGTTTTCGACTTTTTCCATCCTGCAGGTCTTGCGACACACACCTATCGGCATCATTGTGGGGTTGCGTTTTTGCGGCGCCACCTGCCGCTTGCGCCCTTCGATTGGTGAACTCGGGCAAGATGTACAAGCTCTATTCGATGCAGCGCTCCGGCAACAGCTACAAGGTTCGCCTTGCGCTGGCGCTGCTCAATACGCCCTATGAGGCCGTCGAGGTCGACATCCTGCGCGGCGAGAGCCGCACGCCGGAGTTTCTGGCGAAGAACCCGAGCGGCCAGGTGCCGCTGCTCGAAGTCGAGAACGGACGCTATCTCGCCGAATCCAACGCCATCCTCTGGTATGTCGCCGGCGGCACGCCGCTCGCGCCGGAGTCGGCGATCGACCGCGCCGAGGCGCTGCAATGGATGTTCTTCGAACAGCATGCGCTGGAGCCCAATATCGGCGCGGCCTATTTCTGGCTATCGCTGGTGAAGGGCGGCCGCGACCTCCAGACCCATGCGCTGGAGGATTGGATGGAGCGGGGCTATGCCGCGCTGCAGGTGATGGAAAACCATCTCAAGATCGCGCGCTTCTTCGCCGCCGACCAGCTCACGGTCGCCGACATCGCGCTCTACGGCTACACCCACCTCGCCGACCGCTGCGATTTCGACCTCGTCACCTTTCCCGCGATCCGCGCCTGGCTCAGGCGGGTCGAGCAGGTCCCCGGCTTCGTCGCGATGGACTGGCGGCGGGAGGCCGAATTCGACGACGCCACCGGCATCGCGGCAGGGGCTGAATAGCGGGAATTGCGGGCATAGCCCGTAGAATTACGGGTAAAACCTCGCGCTATGCCGTGGTTCTGCCATTTTTCTCACGGTCACCGCCGCAATATTGCCGGCGACGATTGCGAATCCTCGGGCCAGACAACGCGGGTGATTCGCCCGCGCATGCGAGGATTTTGACCATGACATGGTCGCCCGGCACGGCCGGCTCCAAGAGCCGCCCCGCGCCAGCAGTCCCGTCCCGACTGGCGAGCGCAATCGCCATTTCGGTCACGATCGGCGCGTTGTCACTGTGTGTCGAGGTCACGATGGCGATGCCGCTTTCGACCTGATCCGGTGGTTTCCTTTTCTACAATCGTCACCAACGCAAGGCGCGATGACTGAGATCGCGACCAGAGCATGTTGAAGACACCTGTTGGACTGGTAACAGTTGGACTGACCGTCGCGATCCTGCTCGCGGCCTCGCTGTTGATCGTCACCAGCACCCGTGGCGAGGATCGCGCGCCCGTGGTGCGGGTCCTGCCATCTCATGGGAGGTGATATGCCGGTAGCTTGCGCCCCGCTGCGCTCCTTCCCCCTGAAAGGGGGAAGGTTGGGATGGGGGTCTGCCGCGGGCGAAGGTGCGGGTGGAGAGAGTTGATCCCCCCGGTTTGCGCTCGCGCGCAAACCGACCTCCCCTTTTCAAGGGGAGGTGAAGGGAGCGCAGGTCACCCGCGATCACGTGAACCTGTGGAAGATCAGGAACGCGCCGGCGGCGATTAGCGCAAAGCCGAGTGCGTGGTTCCAGCCGAGCGGCTCCTTGAGATAGAGCACCGAAAAGCCCGCGAACACGACCAGCGTGATCACCTCCTGCATGGTCTTGAGCTGCGCCGCCGAATAGACCGCGCTGCCCCAGCGGTTGGCTGGCACGGCGAGCCAATACTCAAAGAAGGCGATGCCCCAGCTCACCATGATCACCACCGGCAGCGGGCTCGCCTTGAACTTCAAATGCCCGTACCACGCAAAGGTCATGAAGACGTTGGAGGCAAACAGCATCAGGATCGGCAGGATGGTCGGCGAAATCGTGGGCATCGATATCCTCTTGCAATGGTCCGCTACAGCATGACCGAGCAGATCTTCTCGAGCGATCCATGCCACGGAACTGGTTTGACGCAATTCGCATAGCATTTGACTCCAACAATGCGAAAGCTTGGCGCGCGCCATTAAACCGCTCTTAAGCGTGACGCGCAAAATCCCGCCGCCAGCGAAATCCGTCGTCAAACTGCGCGCCTATCGTTGGTTGTAACGAGGCGCAAACATGCAGTTGAACTGGCGCACGATCCTGGGCCCTGCCCTGACGATGGCGACAGCGCTATCCGCCTTCGCCGTCGACAGACATTTCGCCGCCGTGCCGAATCCGGCGCCCTTGTTTGTTTGCATCGTCGCGCTGGCAAGTTCCATCGGCGGCATCGCGTCGGGCCTCGTGAGTGCGGCCATCGCGGTGGCGGGCTCGGCGATCTTCTTCCTCAACCATCGCGCCACGCCAGGGTACGACCTGTCGGACCTGGCGCGGATGGCGATGTTGGCGGCGACCGCCATTGTCACGGCCGTCATCACCGGTCTGCTCAGGCGAAAATGGATCGATGCCTTCGCCTGGGAGCAGAAGCATCATGCCACGGCCGAGCGCCTGAAGGCCGCGCTCGACCGGGTCGACATCGGCATCGTGCTGTTGGATTCGGACACGCGGGCGGAGTTCATCAATCGCGCTTTCCGCGACTATTTCGCGCTTACCGACGAGCAAGCCGAAAGCAAACCGCCGTTCATCGCGCTGATGTATCATGGCCGCGACACCGGCGCCTACGAATTGCCGAAGCACGAATTGAACGACTTCATCGCGCGACGCATCGAGATGATGCGGATCGGCGATTCCACCCCGATCAACATCAACCTCGCCGATGGCCAGGTGCTGCGCTTCAGTTGCACGGCGCTGCCCGACGGCGGCCGCATGCTGAGCTACACGCCGGTGACCGATCTGGTGCGCAGCACCGACGATCCGGCCAAGGCCGACTACTATCGCTCCCTCCGCGGCATCGGTCGCGCCCTTGATCGCGAGCTTGGCCCGGCTTTGCGCGCCGCCGAATAGCATGGACTAAGCGAGCCACGCCGCCGGCTGTGGATAACTTGCCTGTCACCCGCGCGTAACAAAGCACGGCTAGGCTTTCTTACGCGTCTGATCAGGCCCCCCGTCCCAGATCACACGCCCCCCGAGCGGTCCCCGTCAGTCGCCGCGTCTGACCGGGGCCGCTTTTTTTTCGCGACATTCGCTCATGGCTGCACTGCAGCCGACGATGATGTGCGAGCCCGCCGCCGCCTTGCGAGGAACTGGCGTGCGGGCCACAATACACTCTCTTCCCTCCAATTTTCGGATCGCTCCATGCAAATTCGCAATCTCGGCGGCTCGGGCTTACGCGTTTCCGCCGTCGGCCTCGGCTGCAACAATTTCGGCCAGCGCACCGACCTCGAAACCTCGCGCCAAGTGATCCACCGCGCGCTCGACCTCGGCATCACCCTGTTCGACACCGCCGACATCTATGCCGGCATGGGCGGCTCGGAGACGGTGCTCGGCACCGTGCTCGGCGATCGCCGCAAGGACATCGTGCTGGCGACAAAATATTCCAAGCCGATGGCGACTGACGGCACCAAGCAGGGTGCCTCGCGACGCTACATCATGTCGGCGGTCGAAGCGAGCTTGAAGCGATTGAAGACCGACTACATCGATCTCTACCAGCAGCATGATTACGACCCGCTGACCCCGATCGATGAATCCCTGCGCGCGCTCGACGATCTCGTACGGCAGGGCAAGGTGCGTTACATCGGTAATTCGAACTTCCCGGCCTGGCGCATCGCGGAAGCCGAATATGTCGCGCGTGCGATGAACGTGAACCGCTTCGTCTCCTGCCAGGACGAATACAGCCTTCTCGTGCGCGACATCGAAAGGGACCTGCTGCCGGCCGCGCAGGAATACAATCTCGGCCTGCTGCCGTTCTTCCCGCTCGCGAGCGGCCTGCTGACCGGCAAATACCAGCGTGGCGCAGTGGCGCCGGCGGACACGCGCTTTGGCAAGGTGCCGATGCTGCGCGACCGCTACGTCACGCCGCGCAACGAGGACATCGTCGACAAGCTCCAGGCCTTCGCCAGGGAGCGCGACCACACGTTGCTGGAGCTCGCCTTCTCCTGGCTCGCCGCCCGCCCGCAAGTCTCAAGCGTCATCGCCGGCGCCACCCGCGTCGAGCAGGTCGAGCAGAACGTCAAGGCGATCGGCTGGACGCTGAGCGTGGAAGAGCTCTCGCAGATCGACGAGATTACGAAGAGCTAACCACACACGACGCCGTCATCCCGAGCTTGACCCGGGACCCATAACCACAGGGAAGCGTTTTGGCGCGAGCAAGCGGTTGCAGCGTCACGCATCACTTAAGCCGGTGGTTATGGGTCCCGGGTCAAGCTCGGGATGACAGTGTGGCTGGGGTCTGCGTTTTACGATATCAACCCCTGCATCGGCTTGGCGGCGCGGCTGTCTGGAAACACGCTCTCCGCCAGCACGCGGTCGGCGAGGCCGAACTGGTCGCGCAGCACCCCCTTCATCACGGCGCGCAGGTCGGTGGTCGGCGCGAGGTCGCGGCCTTGATAGAGATTGGCGGGCTTCAGGCCGGGCCAATCCGAGATCACGCGTCCGCCCTTCACCGCGCCGCCGGCGAGCAGCGCAATGGTGCCGGTGCCGTGGTCGGTACCTTCGGTGCCGTTGATGCGCGCGGTGCGGCCGAATTCGGTGGCAACCACGATCACGGTATCGCGCCAGCGGTCGCCAAGCCCGCCTTCGAATTCCGCCAGCGCGCCATCGAGGCCGCCGAGCAGTTGCGCGAGACGGCCGACCGGCCCGCCCTCCTTGGCGTGGGTATCCCAGCCATCGAAGGCGAGCGCGCCGATCCGCGGCCCGTCATCGGCCGCCATCAGTTTCGCCGCGCCGCGCGCCACCAGCCGCATCGCACCGATGCCATTGGTGCCGGGCTTCGGCTTCATCTCGTCGCCTTGCGCGACTTTCTCCAGTTGCAAGCCCTGCGTCAGCGCGGAGACGAGTGCGGGATCGCGATGCTGATACAGCTCGAGCAGGCGCATCGCGGTGTCGTCATCGGCTTGCGGCAGCGCGACCGGTGCCCAACCGACGGTCGGCGCCGCGCCCCGCAGCACCAGCGGCGTCGTCGGGCCGACTGCGAGCGCGCGCGTGACCCGCTCGCCTCTGGGCAGCGCTTCGAGAGCGCGGTTGAGCCAGCCCGATTGCACCCTGCCCGGACCGGCAAATCCGCTTTCGAGCACGTCCTGTCCGTCGAAATGCGAGCGCTCGCGATAGGAAGTCGCGACGGCATGGATCACGGCGGCCTGTTTGGCGCGATACATTCGCGCGAATTCCGGCATCGCCGGATGCAGGCCGAAAAAGGAGTCGAGCATGACGGCTGCGTTCGGGCCATCCGGCCGGAGCGCGATCGAGCCATGCAGGCCGGCGTATTCAGGGTCGCCGATCGGCGCCACTGTCGCAAGGCCATCCAGCGCACCGCGCAGGATCACCACGACCAGCCGCGGATCGCCTCCGTCAGCCGCGCGCGCAAATTTCGGCAAGTACGCCCAGGCGGCGAACGCAGCGCCGCCAAGCAGCAGAGAGCGGCGCGAGGCGGCCTGTGATCGCAGCCCTTCACAGCATTGCATCGTCACCTCCTCTGGAATTCCGGCGACATCAACAGCAGCGCCAGCGCCTGCTGCCGCGATTCCGCGCGCTCGACGGTGCGCCGCGTGTCCGGCGAGGCGGCATCCGCGGCGACGAGGTCGAGCAGCTCGCGCGGGTCGATGCCGTCGCCAAGGCGCGAGGCGATCTGCGCCGAGATATCGAGCCGCAGCTTCATGCCTTCAGGCGCGGCCCATGCCGCGCTGGTGTCGGGAAAACCGTTCGGCCCGGCGGGCGACCACAATGGCTGACCAAGGACGTTGAGGCCGCCCAGATAGGGGGAGGGATCTTCGGGATTGCGCCCGAGCAGCCGGCCGGAGGCGATCAGGAATTCGTAAGGCGAGCGCATCTTGGTCAGCGGCGCGTCCCACGCCTCACTGGAATCCACCAGCGCGGTCGCGAGCGCCTTCAGATCGCCGTCGGTCCTTCCGAAGACATCCTGCAGCCGCGCCACCAGGGCCGGCGGCGGATCGTCGGCCACGAAGTGGCGCGCGAATTTGGTGGCGATGAATTTTGCCGTCGAAGGATGGCGGGCGATATCGGCGAGCACGGCCTCGCCCTGCGCCACGCCACTCTGCT
Source organism: Bradyrhizobium elkanii WSM2783 (assembly GCF_000472865.1). Classification (GTDB taxonomy): domain Bacteria; phylum Pseudomonadota; class Alphaproteobacteria; order Rhizobiales; family Xanthobacteraceae; genus Bradyrhizobium; species Bradyrhizobium elkanii_A. Next base: position 91,796 of record NZ_AXAP01000013.1, read on the forward strand.
CGTAAACCTTGCCCATTACGCGCTGCGCGCCGGGCTGATGCGCATTGGCGTTGAACACAAACGTACCGGGCGGACCGAGCTGGCCCTGCCGGCCGGCAAAGGTCCAGCCCGTGATGACGCGCGCGAGCGCGGTGACGTCGTCCTGCGTGTAGCCGCCGCCGACGCCGAGTGTGTGCAACTCCATGATCTCGCGCGCGAGGTTTTCGTTGAGGCCGCGGTTGCGGTTGATGCCGGCGCGCGAGTCCGGACCCAAGGATTGCTGGTTGTCGAGGAAGAACAGCATCGCCGGATGCTGTTCGACCGCCTTCAGCATGTCGGCGAAGCGGCCGAGCACATGCGGCCGGATCGCCTCGCGCTCGAACGAGCCGGCCCAGATCCGCGCCAGCCCGCCCTTATTGGCGGAGATGCAGAAATGGTTCGACCAGAACACGACCAGGCGCTCGACGAATCCGCAATCGGCGAAGCTCGCGCGCTGGATGCGCGCCAGCGCTTCCGTGCGAAACGTCTTCTGGATGACATTGGGCGGTTGCGGCGGAGGCTTCGGCGGATTGGGCTGCACCGCATCCGGCCGCGCCATCGCGGCATTCACGTTATTGCCGTCGGCGGATGATGCCATCGACTCCTTGGCCGTCATGTCCGTGGCGATCGAGGAGAGCGAGGGATTGCGGCGCTGCGCTTTGGGTTCCGTCGGCGGCGCTTCCGTTGCTCCCGATTTTGCGACGGCGTCGCGCGCCTGCTGAATCTCGAACTGATAGTCGAACAGGGCCTTGCCGAGCGCCGGCGTCGAGGCAAGCCCGGGCATCTCCAGGAGCGCGGCATTGGCGCGATTGAGTTCTGATTTGACAAAGCCGCGCGGATCGGACGCCGCATTGACGAAATCGCCGGAAGCGCCGCCGCGGGCGCCGAAGCCGAAGCGATTGAGCGCAACAAGGGCTGCTTGCGAATCGCGGGCCATCGGATTTCCCTTCGGGCGTCCTCGGTCTATGATTTGCATGATCCGGAAAAGTGGGAACCGGTTTTCCGAAAAGATCATGCTCAAACAAAGAAGCGCGACATCATAGCGCGCGCCGGGATGAACCACGGATTAATTCCGCAATAGGAGAGCGGCCGCTTACATGACAAATCGGAAAGAAAGCACCCCGCGTCAGCTTTCCTGCAGACGCTGCGGCGGCGCCTTCACCTGCAGCCTGTCGGGCGAATGCTGGTGCGGGGCGGAACCTTACCGCCTGCCGATGCCGGCCCATGATGGCGGCGACTGCCTGTGCCCCGATTGCCTCCGCGCGCTCGCGAGGCAGCAAACCGATGCGGCCGCGACGTGACGATGCGCTGGGACATCGGCGCCGTTCTGCTCGACATGGACGGAACGCTGCTCGACACCGAGAAGGTCTATTTCGACAGCCTGGTCGCGGCGCTGAACGCGCATGGCTATACCGACGATGTCGTTACCCTCTGTCATGCCATGATTGGCCTTCCCGGGCCGGAATGCGAGCTGATGCTGGTGAGGCGCTACGGCGATGACTTCCCGCTCGCCGAGATCAACAGGGCTTTTGCTGCGAACCGTGACGAAATGTTTCGCGCAGGCCTGCCGCTGAAGGCCGGCGCCATCGAGCTGCTCGATGCGCTTCGATCCGCGGAACGCCCGATGGCGATCGTGACCTCCTCCTCGCGCGGCTCTGCCGACCGGCACCTCGCGCTCGCGGGAATCCGCGCGCGCTTTGACACCGTGCTGACGCGGGACGACGTTACGCACTGCAAGCCGAGCCCGGATCTGTATCTGCTGGCTGCGCAACGGCTCTGCGTGAAGCCGCAAGCCTGCGTCGCGATCGAGGATTCCAACCACGGCGTGGCCGCGGCCCACGCCGCCGGTGCGATCACGCTGATGGTGCCGGACATGATCCCGCCGACCGAGGAAACGCGCGCCAAATGCGCCGCGGTGCTGCCAGACCTCAACGCGGCGCTGGCGATGCTGCGCGAACGCGGCGCGCTGTAGCTACACCTCGAAGCCGGGCGACGTCCGCGCCATGCCGTCGAACGCATCGAGCAGGCGCTCGCGCCAGGCGTAGACCGGATCACTCTCGACCAGCAGCTTGAACGGGCTCACGACGCGTGCCCACTGGAAGCCGCCGAACACGATGTAATCGGCGTAGTTCGGCCTGTCGCCGCCGAGATAGGCCTGGGTCCGCAGCGTCAGCCGCAGCGGATCGAGACTCCTACGGAAGCCTTCCACTGCCTGGTCGCGGGTCGCAGCGGCCTCTTCCAGCGACTTGCCGAGCCGCGCCTCGCGCGTCCTGCGGAAATAGGCAACGTCGTCAGGCGCGAGATGCGCGGGGATATCGGCGACGATCAGCGGGAAGATGCCGCCGACCACAGTGACATCGCCCCACCAGTTCAGCATCCGCCCCATGGCGCGGCCGCCCTCGCCGCCGAACAGCGAGGGACGGTCGGCATAGGTGTCCTCGAGATAATTGGCGATCGCCCAGGAATCGGTCACCGTGGTGTCACCGTCGAGCAGCACCGGCACCTTGTCGGACTTGTGCGGCGCGATCGCTTCTTTCTGCGTGAAGCACCAGGGGATCGACTCGGCGCCAAGCCCCTTGTGCGCCAGCGCCATCCGTATGCGCCAGCAATACGGGCTGAACGGACGGGACGTGTCCGTGCCGACCAGTTCGAACAGTTTCATGGCCATGGATCAATCCCGCTGATGTCGGCCGTCAGACTAGCCGTCATTGCGAGGAGCGCAAGCGACGAAGCAATCCACGCTTCCGCACGCGGCGACATGGATTGCTTCGCGGAGCCTGTCGTCGGGCGGCGCTACGCGCCGACCCGGTGGCTCGCAATGACGGCAACAACCGCGCTACCGCACCACCGCCGCGGTCTGGCCGAACAGGATCTTGCGCTCCTCCTCGGTGCGGATCGCGGGCTGGCCGAAATTCGGATTGACCTCTTTCGCCTTGGCATAGGCGCGCACCGTGGCGGGCCGCTCCCGGATCGTTTCCAGCCAGCGCTTCAGATGCGGGAAATCGTCGATGTTCTGGCCCTGGTTCTGGTAGCCGACGACCCAGGGATAGCTCGCCATATCCGCGATCGAATAGTCGCCGGCGACGAATTCGCGGTCGGCGAGGCGCTTGTTGAGCACGCCATAGAGCCGGTTGGTCTCGTTCACATAGCGGTCGATGGCATATTGCAGCTTCTCTTGCGCATAGTTGCGGAAGTGATGGTTCTGCCCCGCCATCGGCCCGAGGCCGGCCATCTGCCAGAACGTCCACTGGATCGCATCATAGCGGCCATAGAGATCGGCGGGCAGGAACTTGCCGGTCTTCTCGGCGAGATAGAGCAGGATCGCGCCGGACTCGAACAGCGAGATCGGCTTGCTGCCGCCCTTCGGCGCATGGTCGACGATCGCAGGAATCCGGTTGTTGGGCGCGATCTCCAGGAATTCCGACGCGAACTGCTCGCCCTTGCCGATGTTGACCGGGATGATCTTGTAGTCGAGCCCAGTCTCCTCGAGGAACATCGTGATCTTGTGGCCGTTCGGCGTGGTCCAGTAATGGAGGTCGATCATGGGCATGATCCTGCGGCTGGGAGGGAACGCGCATCGGAGAAAGATGCGAATGCATGAATCTCGCAGAACCGGTGCCAAGTCAATCCGCTTCTTGACGCCATGCGCGCGAATTTGATCGGCGGGTGCACCGCCGCGCGATTGAGGCGGGCTCGCCTCGGTCCTACGCTTGAGCGCTCTTTGCAGTCAGAATGTCGTCTGGGAGGATTCAATGACGAGAGATTTGCCACGACGTGATTTTCTGAAAGGTTCAGCCGCGCTCGCCGGCATCGCGGCTGCCGGCGGATTTTCCTGCGTCGAGATCGCGAGTGCAGCGCCGATCGAGGTGCCGACCGTCGACAGACTGTCGATCCGCGTGCTGGTCGACAGCAGCTACGACATGTTCTTCCGCCCGAAACAGGCAAACGGCGTATCGATCGCGCCGCCGGCACGAAGCGCAGACTTCCGCAAGTCGCTGCACAATGAATGGGGCCTGTCGCTGTGGCTGGAATCTCAGGCCGCAGACACCCAGCGCACGCTGATGCTGGACTACGGCTACACGCCCGACGTGCTCATCAACAATATGGAGCTGGTGGGCGTCGAGCCGGCGAAGCTCGACGCCCTGATCGTCAGCCACGGGCACTACGATCATTTCGGCGGCCTGATCGGCTTTCTGGATAAATATCGCGGCAAGCTTCCGGCGGACGTGAAGCTCTACGCCGGCGGCGAGGACAATTTCTGCCATCGCGTCAACGCGACGCCGACCAAGGGTCAGTTCGCCGATTTCGGCACGCTCGACCGCCGCGAGCTTGCCGCGCATAACGTCACGACCGTTCTCTGCGAAACGCCGACCGTGATCGCCGGCCATGCGTTCACGACGGGCAAGATCACGCGACGCAGCATCGAGCGTATCCTGCCGCAGACCTGGGTCGAGTTCGGCATGAAGGATGGGCTCGGCTGCAATGCCGGCCACTATTTGCCGGCCGAGATGGACGGCAAGATCGTCCCGGACGAGCACATCCACGAGCATGCGACCTGCTTCAACGTGAAAGACAAGGGGCTGGTGGTGATCAGCTCCTGCGGCCATGTCGGCATCGTCAATTCGGTGAAGCAGGCGCAGGAGGTCTCAGGGATCCAGAAGGTGCACGCCGTCGTCGGCGGCTTCCATCTCGGACCGGCGCCGAAGGACTACCTCACCGAAATCGTGGCCGAAATGAAGAAACTCGAGCCCGATGTCGTGGTGCCCATGCATTGCAGCGGGCTGAACTTCGTCCAGGAGGCAAGCGCGCAGATGGGCGACAAGGTGCTCGTCACCACGACGGGCAGCCGCCTCTCCTTCGGGGCATGATCCTGCGCGCCATCAGCAGCGTCGGCATCGGCCTGTGGCTGATGCTGGCGCCTGCCTGCGCGGGCGATGCGCCGGCGCGATCGGCGGCTGAGATCATGGACATCCTGATGTGGAACCGGGAGCCGGTCGGCGGTCCGTTCGAGCTTGTCGACCACACCGGCCATATCCGCACCGAGCGCGATTTCCGCGGGAAGCTGATGCTGGTCTATTTCGGCTTTACTTATTGCCCCGATGTCTGCCCCACCGATCTGCAGGCGATCGGGCTTGCTATGGACCGGCTCGGCAATGATGCCGACAAGGTGCAACCCCTGTTCATCACCGTCGATCCCGAACGCGACACGCCGCAGCATCTGGCGGAATACGTGCCGCTGTTTCATCCGCGCCTGATCGGATTGACCGGAAGCCTTGATGCGATCCGCAAGGCAGCGGACGCCTACAAGGTCTACAGCGCCAAGGTGCCGCTTGGGAAAGACAACTACACTGTCGACCACACCGCGTTCATCTATCTGATGGATCGCGATGGCGGCTATCTCGGCTTCTTCCCGCCGGGCACCTCGGCCGACCGCATGATCGAGATCATCCGCCCGCACCTCGCCAGGTAGAGCGTTTGCCACTGCGCTGTTGTGCGGCACCAAGCCAGCTCAGCCAGCGCGGCCGTGCTCGCGCAGGAATCGTTCGCCAGTTTCGGTGACCACCACCCGCAAACCCTCGACTGTCGGGCGGCGCATGACATAGCCGCGGTCGACGGCGTCTTCCCAGATCGTCAGCCGTGGGCACGAGGTGCGCCAGGTCTCGATCACCTCGGCATAAGGCCGCGGCTCGCGCGCGATCCATTCGACGAGATCGAGCACCAACGCATCCGTCGCCTCCGCCATCGGACTTCCTCCGTCAATGCGCCATCGCGCTGTTACGCGCGACGAGCAGCCAGCCGCCATAGAGGATGTAGTAGCTTGCGACCGTCGTGATCAGCCGGTTCGCCCAGGTGCGAAATTGCGCGTCGCTCATCGCTTCAAGGATTCGCCGCGCCAGCGTGGTGCCGAGCATCGAGGCCGCGACAGCCACGCCCGCGAGCACCGGATCGAGCGTCGCGGCCTGGTCGATGATGCCGCCGAAATAGATCAGCTTAGTGAAATGGCTCGCCACCTGGCAGGTCGCCTTGGTCGCGACCACCTCGCGGCGGCCGAAATTGCCGCCGAGAAAGAAGGTGTCCATCAGTGGGCCGGAGACGCCGGTCATCAGCATCAGCCCCATGCAGACCGAGCCGTAGAAGCTGCCTTGCCAGATGCTGTCGGGGTTCGGCTTGATTCCCTTCGGCATCAGCCGTGCCATGAACGGCGTGACGCCAAGCAGGAGCAGCGCGATCGGCTTGTCCGGCACGTAGCGCGCCGCCGACCAGATCGCCAGCGCCACGCCGCAGCCGATCAGGTAGACCGCGACCGGCCGCCAGCGGATATGCGCCCGCCACAGCAAGGCGCGCCAGCCGTTACTGGCCATCTGCGTGATCGCATGCAGCACCATCGCCGAGGGCAGCGGCAGGATGGTGAGCAGCACGCCAATCAGGATCAGCCCGCCGGCCATGCCGAACAGCCCCGACAAGAATGCCGTCGCGACCATCAGCACGCCAAGGGCTGCAATCACAAGCGGGCTCACGAAAATCTCCACTGAGGCGAACTCGGATCGATACGCGGCAAACTGCTTCCTCTCCCTCTCCCCGTTCTTACGGGGAGAGGGTTGGGGTGAGGGGCTCTCTCCGCGAAGACGGTAAGAGACGGATGCGCGGAGACCCCCTCACCCGGAATCCGCGCGTTCCGCGCGAATTCCGACCTCTCCCCGCAAGCGGGGCGAGGTAAGAAGGGCCGCACCGACTCAACCTCAGATCTTATCTTCATTGTTGTGCCCCGCTTGGACACGGCGCGCAAACTGAGTTATCTCCTCCTGGCATCAGTTTTCCTGAGGGTAAAAGGCTTGCGGCGGCTGCTATTTCTCAACGGCATCAAGGCATTCGAGGCGGCGGCGCGCACCGGCAGCTTTGCCGCCGCGGGCGCCGAGCTCAACGTCACGGCGGCCGCGATCAGCCGGATGGTGCATCTGTTGGAAGAGCGGCTCGGGGTGGCGCTGTTCGAGCGCAAGGCCAATCGCCTCGTCACCACGACGGCCGGCCGCTTCTACCAGAGCGGATTGACGCCGATCTTCGATGCGCTGGCGAGCCTGACGGCACAGGTGACCTCGCCCGCGAGCGTCCGTGTCCTGACTATCGGCGTCGGGCCGACGTTTGCGATGAAATGGCTGATCCCGCGGCTTGCCGATTTCCAGAAGGAAGAGCCCGAGATCGAGGTCCGCATCACCACCGGGGGCGCCGCGGCGCCGGAGCCGTTCAGCGACGACTGGAGCTGCGGCATCAAGCTCGGGGACGGCGACTGGCCTGGGCTGGTGGCCGAGCCGCTGTTCGCCGCCGATCTCCTCCCGGTGTGCGCGCCGCGGCTGGCGAGCCAGCTCAAGCGCGCGAGCGACCTGAAGGGGAGAAGCCTGCTCCGCGTCGCGCACTCGCCCGACGATTGGCCGAAATGGCTGAAGGCCGCGAGCATTGCCAGGGTCACGGCGCGCGGGCCTGAGTTCGAATTTTACGGTCAGGCGCTGCAGGCGGCCGTCGATGGCCTTGGCGTCGCGATGGGAATCCGTCCCTATATCGACGACGACCTCGCCGCGGGGCGGCTGGTCGCGCCGTTCGAGCTGAGCGTGCCGAAGGGCATGCGCTGGTATCTCGTCTATCACGGCTTCCGCACCGGTCAGCGCGACTTTGCCGCCTTCCGCCGCTGGATCATCCGCGCCGCGGCCGAGCCCGCCACGCGGGCCAAGGGGCAGCGATCCCTCGTGAGGGACGAGACGAGCAGGTAATGATCACATTGTCGCAGCCCTGACGGCTGGACAGCGCGACCAAGACTGGCAATAATAAACAATTATTGGTTGCATTTATATTTGACGACCCCCTGGTCGCGTTGATGGAAAACGCCATGTCCAAGGTCAGAGTTCTGTTGGCCGCTCTCACACCGAAGATGATTGCGAACGAGTTGTTGCATGGCATTCACCAACCGCGCCGAGCTTTTCCCGAGTCTGCACATCAACGGAGCGATACATTTGCGCGCCTTACCGGAGGGAGTGAGCTCGTCACGCCACTTCCGCACCGGTCCGCGCGCCTGTAACGAAAGATTCTTACGCAGTGTGATCCAGTTCACAAAGTTCGCTGCCCAGGGCGTGCTTTGGTCCCCCGCGGGAAAAACCTGGGATCGCAGGCATGATTTACGGAGCCTTTGAGATCAACTCATTCGAGGCAGGGAAGGGGCTATGGCACGCCAGGATTCAACGAGCCGATCGCGAGCCGGTCGTCATCGATGGCATCTCGTTTCCGACACTCGAGCTCGGCTTTGCGTGGTCCGATCGGGATGCGGCGATCGCCCACGCGAAAGCGCAGATCGACCGCTACGGCCGGCGCTATGGGGTGATCTCAACCGAACCGTCGCCGACTTCGCGATAATCGGCACCGCCGTGGTCGCGCCGCGCTGCGAAGCCGAGCCGGCGCCGTCACCTCCGCCCGCACGGCCGTTCCTGAACAATTGCCCGGAATGCAAGGCCGAGCTCGCCCTGCTCCGCGTCATTCCCGGTAGGGCCGAATACTGGGCAATGCGCTGCACCGGCTGCGGCGGGATTCATCTCAACATCGTCGAGAAGACCTCGCCCGCCTGCTGACGGCTCGCTTCACCTCGCCCCGCGACACCTCCCCTTGAAAAGGGGAGGTCGGCTTGCGCTTCAGCGCAAGCCGGGTAGGGATCATCTCTCTCCACACGAACAGTGTGACTCGCGGCTGACCCCCATCCCAGCCTTCCCCCTTTTCAGGGGGAAGGAGCCGCAGCGCCTGGTAGCGCCGCAATTGCGATGCTCGGCTTGCGGAGAGGCGAATAGATGGCGCGCCTCCGCCTGTTCCGCGGCTGCTGACACCTGCTGACAGAGCGACCGCGCACCCGCATTCGCCCTTTCATGGCGGCGGTTTCAGTCCCATATTCGCCCCATGGCGAAGAAACCTGATACCCCCAAAAAGCCCGGCAAATCCCCCAAGTCAAAAGCGCATCGGCCCGACGTTCTCCCGATCGCGCCGGCGCTCGCCGAACTCTTGAACCCCGCCATCAACCGCGGCGAAAGCGGCATCGGCTCGTCCACGGGCCTGCAGCCGCCACCGGACAATTCATGCGACCGCCGCGCCGGCGGCGAGGCCGCAGCGCACCGCGCGCGCGCCTCGACGCCGAAGGAATTTCCGAGCGATCGCCTGGCTCCGGCGGACCAGCATGGAGGCGGCGGCTTCGACGAGGCGCCCCAGGCCAACTACGGCACCGCGGCGACGGTGCCCACGCTCGATCCGGAGTTGGCGCGACAGCTCGGCCTGCCCACCGCTGAGGACGATGAGGAGGCGCTGGCCCGCCCGCCGCGCAACAAGATGGAGGCGCTCGGGGTCAAGGCGACCGCTGAGGCGCTCGAGAACCTGATCCGCGACGGCCGTCCCGAGTTCCGGAAAGACGACGGCTCGATGCGGGTGTGGACCCCGCACCGTCCGCCGCGCCCGGAAAAGTCCGAGGGCGGCGTCCGCTTCGAGATTAAGTCCGACTATCAGCCGAAGGGCGACCAGCCGACCGCCATCGCGGAACTGGTCGAAGGCATCGGCCGCAACGACCGTACCCAGGTGCTGCTCGGCGTCACCGGCTCGGGCAAGACTTACACCATGGCCAAGGTGATCGAGGCGACGCAGCGCCCTGCCCTGATCCTGGCGCCGAACAAGACGCTTGCCGCGCAGCTCTATGGCGAGTTCAAGAACTTCTTCCCGGACAACGCCGTCGAATACTTCGTCTCCTACTACGACTACTACCAGCCCGAGGCCTATGTGCCGCGGACCGACACCTATATCGAGAAGGATTCCTCGATCAACGAGCAGATCGACCGCATGCGTCACGCCGCGACGCGCGCGCTGCTCGAGCGCGATGACGTCATCATCGTCGCCTCGGTCTCCTGCATCTACGGTATCGGCTCGGTCGAAACCTATACCGCGATGACGTTCGCGCTGAAGAAGGGCGAGCGCATCGACCAGCGGCAATTGATCGCCGACCTCGTCGCGCTGCAGTACAAGCGCACCTCGGCCGATTTCACCCGCGGCACCTTCCGCGTCCGCGGCGACGTTATCGACATCTTCCCGGCGCACTATGAGGACCGCGCCTGGCGCGTGAACCTGTTCGGCGACGTCGTCGAGAACATCGAGGAGTTCGATCCGCTCACCGGCCACAAGCAGGACGAGCTCGAATTCATCAAGATCTACGCCAACTCGCACTATGTGACGCCGCGCCCGACGCTGGTGCAGGCGATCAAGTCGATCAAGATGGAGCTGAAGCAGCGGCTCGACCAGCTCAACGACCAGGGCCGACTGCTCGAAGCGCAGCGGCTTGAGCAGCGCACCACCTTCGACCTCGAGATGATGGAGGCGACCGGGAGCTGCGCCGGCATCGAAAACTATTCGCGCTACCTCACCGGACGCCGTCCCGGCGAGCCGCCGCCGACGCTGTTCGAATATGTGCCTGACAACGCGCTTGTCTTCGCCGACGAGAGCCACGTCTCGATCCCGCAGATCGGCGCCATGTTCCGCGGCGACTTCCGCCGCAAGGCAACGCTGGCCGAATATGGCTTCCGCCTGCCCTCCTGCATGGACAACCGACCCTTGCGGTTTGAGGAATGGGACATGATGCGGCCGCAGACGGTCGCGGTGTCGGCCACGCCCAGCGGCTGGGAGCTCAACGAGAGCGGCGGCGTGTTCGTCGAGCAGGTGATCCGCCCCACGGGCTTGATCGATCCGCCGGTCGACATCCGTCCTGCACGCACCCAGGTCGACGACCTCGTCGGCGAGGTCCGCGCGACGGCGGCGGCGGGCTATCGCTCGCTGATCACTGTCCTGACAAAACGGATGGCGGAGGACCTCACCGAATATCTGCATGAGCAGGGCATCCGCGTGCGCTACATGCACAGTGACATCGACACCATCGAGCGCATCGAGATCATCCGCGACCTCCGCCTCGGCGCGTTCGACGCGCTTGTCGGCATCAACCTGCTCCGCGAGGGTCTCGACATTCCCGAATGCGCGCTGGTCGCGATCCTCGATGCCGACAAGGAAGGTTTTCTGCGCAGCGAGACGTCGCTGATCCAGACCATCGGCCGCGCCGCGCGCAACGTCGACGGCAAGGTGATCCTCTATGCCGACAGCATGACCGGCTCGATGGAGCGCGCGATCGCGGAGACCAACCGCCGCCGCGAAAAGCAGATGGAATACAACGCCGCCAACGGCATTACGCCGGCGAGCGTGAAGAAGTCGATCGGCGACATCCTCAACTCCGTCTACGAGCGCGACCATGTGCTGGTCGATATCCGCGACGGCAGCGTCACCGAGGACGTGATCTCGATTGGCCACAATTTCGAGGCGGTGCTCGCCGATCTCGAGACAAGGATGCGCGAAGCCGCCGCCGACCTGAACTTCGAGGAAGCCGCGCGCCTGCGCGACGAGGTCAAGCGCCTGCGCGCCACTGAAATGGCCGTCGTCGACGATCCCACCGTCAAGCAGCGCACCGTGCAAGGCAAGGCCGGCGCCTACGCCGGCACCAGAAAATACGGCGACGCCGCCAATTTGCCGGTGAGCGCGATGAAGAAGAAAAGCGTGTCGTCGGCCATCAAGGCCGGCGGCAGCTCCGGATCAAAAGTCCACAAGCCCCATCTCGACGAAATGCACGGCCCGGAGTCCCTGCCCTTCCGCCCGAACCCTGGTGCGAAGCCAGCAAAGCCGTTCGGCAGTACCAGCCGGATCATCCAGCCAACCGACTCGCGGCAGTCAGGGCCGGAGTTCGGGCCGTCGCCACGATCGAGCGGCGGCACGCCGGGGCGACGGGGCGGGTGGAAGAAGCGATGAGCATGCCCGTCATTGCGAGCGCAGCGAAGCAATCCATTCCTCCACTTGCCGCGTTATGGATTGCTTCGCTGCGCTCGCAATGACGATGTGGCCAGTTTGGGTGCGACATATCAACCCGACGGGCAAATCATCGAAAGTCTGTCCAGCCCTCGCGGAAAATACATTCCGCTTTCGCCGTCGGGCAAATCAGTGATTTAACTCCGCGCGTCTCACGGCGGATGAGGGGCGGCTCGCGATCGTCACGAACGTTGCGGTGAGATGCGGTGGACGAGGGTGTCACGACTGACGAGCGTGGCACTAGCGGACGGCGAAGTCGTGTGGTCCTGGCGCCCCGACGCTGGCGCTAAGTTTTTCGCGTGAACACGTTCGCGCGAGAGATGACGGTGGCAAGAAAGCCCGGTCACCGGGGAGAGCGCGAAGGAAACCGTTAAAACCAATGCGCAGGGAAAGCCGGAATGCTTCGGTTGAACCTGTGGTCCTACGCCCGTGCTTTTTGTTGCACGGGACCCATGGGTGCAACCAGCACCCGGCTTTCCCTGCGCCCTCTGATTCGAGGAGGGTGGAAAGTGAAGCAAAGCTCGGGCAATCCATGCCGCGAGAACGCGGACTCACATCCTCTCCTCACACTCCACCGTCATGCCCGCGCAAGCGGGCATCCAGTACCCCGCGGCGTCTCGGCTCAAGTACGACCGCCTCTGGAATACTGGATCGTCCGGTCAAGCCGGCCGATGACAGCGGAGAGCTGTTTGACAATTGAATCAGAGCCTCTCCCCCGTCGTCCTGGCGAAGGCCAGGACCCATAACCACAGGCGCTTGTCGCGTGCTCCGCTGCAACCGCTTGCTCGCGCTACAACAGCTCCCTGTGGTTATGGGTCCCGTCTTTCGACAGGACGACAGCGGAGTGAGACGTGAGAGCGCCGAGCAACTCGGCGAGCGGGCGAGTGACAAACGACGGAACAACGTTCTCCATCAATTCCCCGTCAGGTTGAACCTCGCCGGCGCTTGCGTGACCAACTACTCGGCATGCTGCGGACGATGGGGCTGACAAGACATCATGAAAATCGCGTTGCTGGCGCTCTTGGGTCTGGCATTCGGGGCGCTCAGCGGCGCCGCGCTCGGCATCAGTGCCGGGCTTGCCTGGATCGGAATCTTCAAAACCTCGAATTTTGAAGGCGATGGCGGCGCGCTGGTGTTCTTCACCTTCATGCCGCTGGGCGCCGTGATCGGCGGCATTGGCGGCGCGCTGCTGTTCGCCGTGCTCGCGATCCGCGGCGCCGAGGTCGCAATCGAGCACGAGCATGTAGCCCGTCGCGACCGCTGACGGGGCCGCGGTTGGCGGATTCAGGCAAAATCCCGCAAAAAGTCTGCATTTGTGCAATGCAAAAATAACAATTGCGTTCTGGCACGGTCGCTCTATTTGAGACAGTGAAATTTGAGGTGCAGCAATCTGGCGCGGCGTCGGTGCGGACGCCCTTTTTGCCGTTGCTGATTTGCAATCCAGATTCGGGAAGACGATGAATGACAGAGCATAGTCTCTGGCGTTTTTCGCGCGCGTTTCACCGCGCGATCAACGAACGCCAATTCGCGGATATTGCCGCCCTGCTCGACGAGGACGTCGAATGGGCGATCTATGGACCGATCGATCTATTTTCTTTCTTCGGTGCGCGCCACGGCAAGCCCGCCGCGCTCGAGGTGATCAGGCAGATCGGCGAGAACTTCCGTGTCCGCCGCTTCGAGCGCGAGTCCATCATGCTTGGAGTCGATTCCGCGGCATCGATGATGCGCTATTCGCTGACTGCGCAGGATTCGAACAAGCCGATCGCGGTGCGGATCGCGCATTTCGCGCAATTCCGTGGCGGCCTGCTGACCCGCTTGCGCGTGCTGGTCGACAGCTTCGACCTGGTCGAGCAGACCGTCGGCTATCCGATCCACCTGCCGCGGATCGCAGCGGCGCAATAGTCACCTCCAGTTTCGTCGTACCCGGGCTCTCTCGGGTATCCAAATGCCTTCCTTCGCCAGCCCCGGGAAGGCGTGGATGGCCGGGACATCAGCTGACACCTTCACGCTCTTGTGCCCGGCCACGACGATCCGATCCGTGCTACAAGCTGTCGCGCCGACAACAACGTCGTCGTCATAAATTTGCGCTACGCTATACGTACTACTCTGCCTGGAATGCGGGCTGCGGGAATGACTTCCAAACAACGATCTGGCTGGGCGTGGTTGCCGATGCTGGCCGCGGGCCTTGGCATCGCGATGGTGCTGCCGGCGATGGCGCAGACGTCGCCGCAAATTTCTCCTTGGAGCGGTATCCACGATGAGACGCCGGCCGCCGAGGAGGCTGCGTCCGAGCCCCGGGCAAATGGCGCCGACGCGCTGAAGGACGTCGACGTGGACAAGCTCGACTGGAGCCTGCTCAGCGCCGATGCCTCGCCTTCCGACACCGTGTTGACGCCGAAGAAGGCCGCCGCGCCGAAGAAGGCGGATGGCAGTAATGCCGCATGGTCGTCGAACAACAACGCGAACGGCACGTCCGCGGTCTCGGTCAAGCAATCGATCTCGCCGTTCTGGGACACGCGGATCGGTGCCGACATGACGGTCGCGCGCCAGGGCACGCTGACCAATTCCGAGTTGCTGTCGGAACGGCTCGCCAATGGCGGCAGCCTGCCGCAATCCTCCGGCACCGCCTGGGCCGCGATCACCGCGCCGGGCGTTGCCTCGATCTGGGACAAGACCTCGGTCGAGGCCCGCGTCGATCCCGGCAGCGACCAGACCCGGTTCGGGACCTCAATCAGCAAATCGGTGCCGCTCGCCGACCAGTATTCGCTGACGCTGCAGAACGGCTACAACCTGATCCAGCAGGGCGTGGTGCCGGTGCCCGGCATCGTCAGCCATCCCTCGCGGAGCTATGAGGCCGATCAATCGGCCAGGCTGAGCATCAACAGCAGCGGAACCAGCTTCATCGCCGGCCAGACGCTCGCGACCGGCGACGACAAATGGCTGCACCGGATCGGCGCCGAGCAGAAGCTGTTCGACGGCGTCACCATCTCCGGCTCGATCGGCGAAAGCGCCCAGGGCCCGGTTAACAAGAGCCTAACGGCCGGGTTCAAGCGGAGCTGGTGAGGCCGGCCGCGGTCGCAATCCCTTAAGGAATGATCGAACCATTGCCGCAACTTGGCCTAGATGCGGTCAAAATCGGGCGCCTATGGTTGCCCTTCACGTCGTCGTGCGGCGGGGGGACTTCCGCGCTCGCGTCATTGCGTAACAGAGGAATAGCCGATGAACGCCACCAATCGTTCCGAGCAAGTTGAAACAGAAGTAGAAGGGACGGAAGTCGACAACAACCTCGCCGCCGTCTCGGACGTCGAGGCCGGCATCCGCGAATTCGTGCGCAACGATATCGCCTATCTGCGCCGGTCGCCGCAGCCGCAGGTGAACACGGAACCACTCGAGCCCAACACCGAGGCCACCGTGAACAATGTCAACTCGCTGATCCAGCGCGTCGCCGGCACGTCGCTCGCGGAGATCGAGAAGTTGATCTCCGAGCTCGAAAGCCTGCGCGACCTCCTGCATGCCGAAGGCCAGCGCGTCCAGCGCGAGATCTCGGGCTATGCCCAGCTCAGCCAGGCCGCGATGAAGTCGACTCGCATGATCGCCGACAACGTCACGCAGTGGAAGCGCGCCGCCGACGGGCTGCGCAACAGCTAATCTCGGCGATTGCTTGGGAGTTCATGACCGCCGCATCACCCATGCGGAGGATGCGGCGGTTTCTATTTGACTAAAATGATTTGAAAGACAAAAGCGCAACGCGCGCCAGAGCATGATGGGGAAACGATCATGCTCAAACCTGAAGCGTGAGATTTCTTGACTTGCGCGTGATCGTTTCGATGCGGGTCACGCCGTGACGGATGCCGCTTTGGCACGCCGTTTCTTGGGGAAAACAGCACTGATGCAAAGCGTTCGGCCCGACAACACCGATCCCATCCCGCTGCGGCAATCGCCGCACAGTGTCGGCACCATCATGCTCCGCTTCGTCGGACTATTGATCGCGGCGACCGTGGTGATGGTGTTGATCTGGAGCCGCTGACGCGGCGCGATGGCCGCTGATGGTTAGCAGAAGCTGAAGATCAGCGCCGGACGATCGCGCTGCCCTCGAGCGTGAACGCGCCGTCGGCGTAGCCCTTCACCACCATGCCGGTGGTCAGCATCACCGCAACCGTGATAGTTGCGAAAATTGCGCCCAGAACTTTCAGTCCGACACGATCTGCCATAGTCGTCCCCACGGTGCTTACCCTTGCGTCTGATATGGCCGGCAGAAAGTTCAAAATGGGTTAGCAAATAGATCGTATCCGGAATTCGTCGAATACGGTTAAAGAGCGCGGCAAGGTTCCCGTAGCCACGCCGGCTGTGTTTCAGCCCGCCTTGCGGCGCGGAACAAAGGCGGTGGCGAGGAACGAGAACACGACTTCGCCGTGCTGGTTGGTGCCGGTGTTGCGGCCCTGCAGGATGCCCCATTCGGGACGCTTCTCGGAGGTGCGCTTGGTCTCGACCACATTGGCGTAGCTGATGGTGTCCCCGGCCAGGACCGGCTTGATCCAGCGCAGCTCGCGAAAGCCGGGCGACGGCCCCCACACCGCGGCCTCCTGTCCGCGCGCCGCCATCTCCTGCGCCAGCCGCTTGCCGTCGGCCACCAGGAGCTTCATGCAGACGGAGGCGACGTGCCAGCCCGACGCTGCCAGTCCGCCGAACAGCGACTTTCGCCCTTCCTCCTCGTCGAGGTGAAAGCGCTGCGGATCGAACTGCGCCGCGAAGCGCTTGATGTCCTCGGCGGTGAAGGTGAACGAGCCGAGCTCGCGCCGCGCGCCGATCTCAATGTCCTCGAAGAAGCGCATCGATGCTACCCCGTCACCGCTTCCGCGCGCCGACCGATGATGATCGGCGACTCCATCTCGCACAACATCACGCCGGCCGCATTGCGCACCGTGCACTTGAACGTCACGATGCCGGTCGAAGGTCGGCTCTGCGAGACCCGCGCTTCCACCACCTCGACATCCAGCGTCAAATCGTCGCCCGGGCGGAGCGGCGACAGCCAGCGCATCTCGTTGACGCCGGGTGAGCCGAGCGAGGCCGTGCGGCAGATGAAGCCATCGGCCAGCATCCGCATCGTGAGCGAGCCGAGATGCCAGCCCGAGCCGGACAGGCCCTTGAGCATCGATCGTTTCGCCGCCTCTTCGTCGAGATGCATCGGCTGTGGATCGAACTCGGCGGCAAAGGCCAGTATCTCCTCGCGCGTGACGTGGCGCGGCCCGAAGGTGCCGAAATGGCCGATGTTGAAGTCTTCGAAAGTGAGCGTGGTCATGTTGGGGATTTCAGGAGAGAGGGGCCTGATTGTGGCCGTTATTTGCGGCAATCTCAACCCGCCCGCCCGCATGGCTTGCTTTCAAGGGGGACCACCATAGCGGGGGAGCATCGTCCTTGCGTACCGCTCCCCGACTTGCCCGGACTGAGGTTCGGAGCTAGCCCTGCTTGCGCGCGACTCAAGATCGATTGGCCGGGAGAATCCACCGATGTTCGATTTTCAAGACCTGTTTCAGTGGGACCGCTTCATCACCCCCACGATCATCAAGACGTTCTACTGGCTAGTCATCGGCGTGATCGTGCTGTTCGGCATTTACGGAATCCTCTGGAGCCTGGCCGCAATGGCGATCAGCCCGTTCGGCGGCTTCATCCTGCTGCTCGCCTCGCTCACCAGCATCGTGGTCGGCATCGTGCTCTCGCGCATCGTCGCCGAATTCATCCTGATCGTGTTCCGCATCAACGAGCATCTTGGCGCGATCCGCGATCAAGGCCAGGGCGGAATGCGGTGATCAGGTATTGAACCTGAAATGCATCACGTCGCCGTCGGCGACGACGTATTCCTTGCCTTCCAGGCGCAGCTTGCCGGCGTCGCGGGCGCCGGCTTCGCCGCCGAGCGCGACGTAGTCGTCATAGGCGATGGTCTCCGCGCGGATAAAGCCCTTCTCGAAATCGGTATGGATCACGCCGGCCGCCTGCGGCGCCTTAGTGCCGCGGTCGATGGTCCAGGCGCGCGCTTCCTTCGGACCCACCGTGAAATAGGTGATGAGATGGAGCAACTCGTAGCCGGCGCGGATCAGGCGGTCCAGGCCGGCTTCCTCGAGCCCGAGCGTGTCCAGGAATTCCGTGCGCTCCTCGCGTGACAGCGTCGCGATCTCGGATTCGATCTTGGCGGAGATCACGACGGCGACCGCGCCCTCCTGCTTCGCGTGCGCGAACACCTGCTTTGAGAAGCTGTTGCCATCCTTGGCCGAGCTCTCCTCGACATTGCAGACATAGAGCACCGGCTTGGAACTCAGAAGCCCGAGCATGCGGAAGGCGCGCTCCTCTTCCACCTTGCGCTCGAGCGCACGCGCGGGCCTGCCCTCACGGAGCAGCACCAGCGTACGGTTGACGAGGTCGAGCTGTTCCTTGGCGTCCTTGTCGTTGCCCTTGGCCTTCTTGGTCAGGTTATCGACGCGCTTCTCGAGGCTGTCGAGATCGGCGAGCATCAATTCGGTTTCGATGGTCTCGATATCGGCCAGCGGTGCGATCTTGCCTTCGACATGCGTGATGTCGGAATCCTCGAAGCAGCGCACCACATGCGCGATCGCATCGACCTCACGGATGTTGGCGAGGAACTGGTTGCCGAGCCCTTCCCCCTTGGAAGCGCCGCGGACGAGACCGGCGATGTCGACGAAGGTCAGCCGGGTCGGAATGATCTGCGCCGACTTTGCCACGGCCGCGAGCTTGTCGAGCCGCGGATCGGGGACGGCGACCTCGCCGACATTCGGCTCGATGGTGCAGAACGGATAGTTGGCCGCCTGTGCAGCGGCCGTCTCCGTCAGCGCATTGAACAGCGTCGACTTGCCGACATTGGGCAGCCCGACGATCCCGCATTTGAATCCCATTTCGTCCTCTGTGTCCGTATTCGTCATGCCCGGGCTTGTCCCGGGCATCCACGGCCTTTCTTGCAGCTTCAAGACGTGGATGGCCGGGACAAGCCCGGCCATGACAGGAGAAACCTCAGGCGGGCTTCTCTCCGTTCTCGTCCTTCGCGAAAAAGCCCTTCGCCTGCATCGTCAGATGCACCTTGTTCTGGAACGACGAGTCCTGTCCCGCCGCCAGCAGGCCGGCATTGTCGGCGACCGCCTCGCAGAGCGCATCGACCCACGGCCAGTCACTCTTGGCGAAATCCGACAGTACGTGGCTGTGCACGAGTTCCTTGATCCCGGGATGACCGATCCCGAGCCGGACCCGACGATACTCGTTGCCGATATGCGCGGAGATCGAGCGCAAGCCGTTATGCCCGGCAATGCCGCCGCCGACCTTGACGCGCACCTTCGCCGCCGGCAGCTCGAGCTCGTCCTGGAACACAGTGATGTCGCCCGCCGGAAGCTTGAAGAAATTCTGCGCTTCCTGCACCGCGCGCCCGGACTCGTTCATGTAGGTGGTCGGCTTCAGCAGCACCACCTTCTCGTGGCCGAGCAGGCCTTCGGATGTCTCGCCCTGAAAGCGGCGGCGCCATGGTGCGAAACCATGACGCCGCGCAATCTCTTCGACGGCCATGAAGCCGATGTTGTGCCGGTTATCAGCGTATTTCGCGCCGGGATTACCGAGACCAACAAAGAGTCGCATGACGCGGCATCCCGCGCTGGCGCGCTATCACTTCTTCTTGTCGCCACCGGCCGGTGCCTTGGCACCCGCCGCTGGAGCCGCAGCACCCGCCGCCGGAGCAGCCGCACCTGCAGCCGGAGCCGCAGCGCCTGCCGCCGGGGCCGCACCTGCCGCCGCCTTCTGCTCTTCGGCGTAGCCGGACGGCGGCACGATGGTCACCAGCGTGGCGTCCTCGCGCGACAGCGCCTTCACGCCCTTCGGCAGCTTGATGTCGGACAGATGCAGCGAATAGCTGATTTCCAGCGCGCCGACATCGGCATCGATGTACTGCGGAATGTTTTCGACCGAGCATTCGAGGTCGATCGTGTGGGTGACGATGTTGACGGTTCCACCGCGCTTCACGCCGGGCGCCGTTTCCGCGTTGATGACATGCAGCGGAACGCTGACGCGGATGGTCGCACCTTCACCGAGCCGCATGAAGTCGACATGGAGCGGGAAGTCCTTCACCGGGTCGAGGTGATAGTCGCGCGGAATCACGCGGTGCTTCTTGCCGTCGAGATCGATGTCGAACAGCGTCGTCAGGAAGCGGCCTGCGAGGATGCGCTGGCGCAGCTCGCGGTCGTCGACCGAGATGGTCAGCGGGGGCTTGTTGTCACCATAGATCACTCCGGGAACTTTCCCGGCGCGACGCTCAGCCCGGGCGGCCCCCTTGCCGCTCTTCGGACGTGCGGTCGCCTTCAATTCCTTGACGGTCGCCATCAGTCTAAGTCCTTGTTTTGCAAAAAGTTAAAGGCCGCATCGCGGCCCCGTTTCGCGTCCCGCAGCAAGCCTCCAGGGGTGCGGGGGCTGCGGACGTGGCGGGCTTTTAGCCCCAAAGGGCCGAAATGACAAGGAAAATGGCCGGCGATCTGGGAAGCGATACGCCTCCTAGCTCGTCATGGCCGGGCTTGTCCCGGCCATCCACGCCCTTCGGTCGACAGGAAGAAAGAACGTTGATGCCCGGGACCCGACTCCGCCGAGGCTTCGCCGGGCACTCTAATGTCAGTCCGGCGAAGCGATAGCGAAGACGGGCAAGCCCGGGCATGACGGTAGAGTGCGTGGGAAACGGCCCTACCCGTCCGCCTTCACGTGCTCGGCGCGATCCCGAGCTTGGCCTCCAGCGCTGCGATCCGCGCCTTCAGCGCCTCGTTTTCCTCGCGCGCCAGGCGGGCCATGTCCTTCACCGCCTCGAACTCCTCGCGCCGGACGACATCGAGGTCGCGCAGGACGCGTTCGGCCTGGTTGCGCATGACCGAGTCGACTTCGCGCTTGACGCCCTGGGCGGCGCCGGCGGCGTCGTTCATGAGGCGGCCGATCTCGTCAAAAAAACGGTTCGTGGTCTGGGTCATCTAGCTCTCCGCACTCCCTTGGGCGACCAAGACAATGGCAATCAAAGGCGCGGGGTTCAAGGCCGCAAATGACCCATGATGCCGCTCGCCTTGTCATGCTCCGTTTTCCTTGCAATCGTATTCAGCGCGCAGGAGTAGAGAATCGCGAACCGAAGAAGCGCCCATGATCGACCAGCAGATCGATATTCCGACCAAAGACGGCAAGATCACCACTTTCATCACCCATCCCGAGCGCGGCGGACCGTTTCCGGTGATCATTTTCTACATGGATGCGCCGGCGATCCGCGAGGAGCTGCGCGACATGGCGCGCCGGCTCGGGACGTCCGGTTACTATGTGATGCTGCCGAACCTCTATTACCGCGCCGGCGTCATGGAGCTCGGGCCGATCAATCCCGACCCGGAATCGCCCGAGCGCAAGCGCATGTTCGAATTGATGCACTCGATCAACATCCCCATGGTGATGGAAGACACCAAGGCCCTGCTCGCCTATGCCGAGGGCGAGGCCGCCGCGAATACGCGCCTCGTCGGCACCGTCGGCTATTGCATGAGCGGGCGCTACGCGATCAACGCAGCGACGCATTTCCCCGATCGCGTGAAAGCCGCCGCCTCGGTCTACGGCACGCATCTGGCGACCGACCAGCCCGACAGCCCGCATCTGGCAGCCGAGAAGACCAAGGCCGAGCTCTATTTCGCCTGTGCCGAGACCGACATCTACGCGCCGATGGAGATCATCGAAAAAGTGCAGGCCGGCATGAAGGGATCGAACAACGAGGTCGAGATCTATCCCGCCACCCATCACGGCTTCGCCTTCCCGAAGCGCCCGGTCTATCACCGCGACGCCGCCGAGCGGCACTGGGAGCGTCTGCTGGCGCTCTATCGCCGCAATCTTTCCGCATAGCCCGAGGCGCGATGCCCTTCCTCTTGATCGATTTCCCCGTGTTCAATCCGATCGCCATCTCGATCGGACCGATCGCGATCCGCTGGTACGCGCTCGCCTACATCTGCGGCATCGTGATCGGCTGGATCTACGCGCGGCAGATGATCAAGAACGAAAAATTGTGGGGCGGCCCCGCGCCGATCACGATGACCCAGATGGACGACTTCATCCTCTGGGTCACCCTCGGCATCATCGTCGGCGGCCGCACCGGCTATGTGCTGTTCTACAACCTGCCGTTCTTCATCCAGCATCCCGCTGAGATCTTCGAGCTTTGGAAGGGCGGCATGTCGTTCCATGGCGGCTTTCTCGGCTGCGTCGTCGCAGTGATGTGGTTTGCGCGCCGGAATCGCATCCCGATCCTATCGCTCGGCGACTTAACCACCGCGGTGGCGCCGATTGGCTTGTTCCTCGGCCGGCTCGCCAATTTCATCAACAGCGAATTGTGGGGCCGGCCCGCCGATCCGAGCCTGCCCTGGGCGATGGTGTTTCCCAACGGCGGACCGCTGCCGCGGCATCCGAGCCAGCTTTATGAAGCCGGGCTCGAGGGCATCCTCCTGTTCACGATCCTGGCGGTGATGATCCGGATGGGTGCGTTGAAGCGGCCCGGCCTCGTGCTCGGCAGCTTCATTTTGATCTACGGCATCGCCCGCATCATCGGCGAACACTTCCGCGAGCCCGACCCGCAGCTCGGATTCCTGTGGGGCGGTCCAACCATGGGAATGCTGTTGTCGGTGCCGATGGTTATTGTCGGCAGTATCATGGTTGTGATGGCTTGGCGCCGCAGGGCGCCACAGCCGGTGCCGAATTCGATTTAAGGCTGGATGTGACCGAAGTTTCGCCGCTGCTGTTCGAGATCAAGAAACTGATCAAATCATCCGGCCCGATGCCGGTCTGGCGCTACATGGAACTATGCCTGATGCATCCCCAGCACGGCTATTACGTGTCGCGCGATCCGCTGGGCCGGGAGGGCGATTTCACCACCGCGCCCGAAGTCAGCCAGATGTTCGGCGAGCTGCTGGGCCTGTGGTCAGCGTCGATCTGGCGCGCGATCGGCTCGCCTGACTCGCTGCGGCTCATCGAGATCGGCCCCGGCCGCGGCACCATGATGGCGGACGCGTTGCGGGCGCTGCGGGTGCTGCCGCCACTCTATCAGTCGCTTAGCGTCCATCTGGTCGAGATCAATCCGGTGCTGCGCGAGAAGCAGCGCGCAACCTTGGGCAATGTCCGCGACATCACCTGGCACGAGAGCATCGACGACGTGCCGGAGGGCCCGGCGGTGATCCTCGCCAATGAATATTTCGACGTGCTGCCGATCCACCAGGTGGTGCGGCACGAGAACGGCTGGCACGAACGCGTGATCGAGCTCGACAGCAATGGCAAGCTCGCATTCGGCACCGCGCCGGAGCCGATGCCGCGCTTCGACGTGCTGCTGCCGCCGCTGGTGCGCGCGGCTCCCTTAGGTGCCGTGTTCGAATGGCGGCCCGACACCGAGATCATGAAGCTCGCCCGCCGCGTGCGCGACCAGGACGGCGCGGCGTTGATCATCGATTATGGCCACATGCGCAGCGACGCCGGCGACACCTTCCAGGCCATCGCCCGCCACAGCTTTTCCGATCCGCTGAAGAATCCGGGCCAGGCCGACATCACCGCCCATGTCGACTTCCAGGCGCTGGCACGCGCCGCCGAAGACGTCGGCGCA
This sequence comes from Bradyrhizobium elkanii WSM2783, assembly GCF_000472865.1. Lineage (GTDB taxonomy): Bacteria > Pseudomonadota > Alphaproteobacteria > Rhizobiales > Xanthobacteraceae > Bradyrhizobium > Bradyrhizobium elkanii_A. Next base: position 115,362 of record NZ_AXAP01000013.1, read on the forward strand.
CGCGTCCACGGCCCGGTGACGCAGGGTGAATTCCTGAAGCGCCTCGGCATCGAGGCGCGCGCCGCGGGATTGATGGCAAAGGCCACGCCCGAGATCGGCGCCGAGATCGCCGGCGCACTGAAACGATTGACCGACAGCGGCCGCGGCGGCATGGGCTCGATGTTCAAGGCAATGGCGATCTCCCACCCGGAGCTCACCTCGATCGCCGGCCTCAGCGATCATCCAAACGACGCGGAACGTTCATGACCCTGGCCTCCCCGCTGCTCTCAGCCATTCCCGGCCTGCGCCATGCCTTTTTCTCGCGCGAAGGCGGCGTGTCCGAGGGCATCTATGCCGGCCTCAATGGCGGCATCGGCTCCAATGACGCTGCCGATAATGTCACGGAAAACCGCCGGCGCATGGCGGAGCGCTTGGGGGTCGGGCCCGACCGCCTGCTGACGCTCTATCAGGTGCATTCCCCCGACGTCGTGGTCGCCACCACACCGTGGGCGAGCGATGCGCGGCCGAAAGCCGACGCCATTGTCACCCGCACGGAGAACCTTGCGATCGGCGTCACCGCGGCCGATTGCGGCCCGATCCTGTTTGTCGATCCCAATGCGCGCGTGATCGGCGCGGCGCATGCCGGCTGGAAGGGCGCGCTGACCGGCGTGCTGGAATCGACCGTCGAGGCGATGGAGAAGCTCGGCGCCGACCGCAGCGGCATCGTCACCGCGATCGGGCCTTTGATCCGCCAGCACTCCTATGAAGTGGGGCCCGAATTCGTGGCGCGTTTTCTGGAGGCCGATGCGGACAACGCCCTGTTCTTCCTGCCCGGTGAACGCGAAGGGCACGCGATGTTCGACCTCGGCGGCTACATCCGGATGCGGCTGGAGAACGCCGGTATCCTGATGATCGACGACATCGGGATCGATACCTATTCCGACGAACGCTTTTATAGTTACCGACGCTCGGTGCATCGGAAAGAGGGCGATTATGGCCGGCACGTTCACGCCATCGCCCTGGAGAAATAACCGCTTCCAGGGGAAGTGCTTAAACTTCAAAGAAAATTTCGATCACCGCCCGGAATCTATCGAACCGGCGCCGTGGCTTCACTGCCCTAGACCTTAACGTATTTTAACGATATCGGGGTGATGATGAGCGACACCATCGTCACCCTTTCCCGAATTGCGCGCGCCGCGGTGGCCGCAACGTTGCTGATGGCAGCCTGTGCGCTCGGCGGCTGCGCCAATGGTGGCGCGGCGAGCAACGCCTATGCCATGGCCGGAAACAGCGCCAGTGGACCGACAATCGCATTCGAATCGATCGACGGCCCGCCGCCGCAGGTGTTCGACCGCATGGTGGGTGTGCTGGACAGTGAAGCCAAACTCCGCGACATCGCAATCGTCTCGCGCGAGGGCGCGGCCGCCTACCGCGTGCGCGGCTATCTCTCGGCGCAGGTCGTGCGCGGCAAGACCGCCATCGCCTGGGTCTGGGACGTCTATGACGCCAACCAGCAGCGCGCCCTGCGCCTCTCCGGCGAAGAACCAGCCGGCAAGACCGGCCGTGACGCCTGGGCTGCCGCGGACGACCTGGTCCTGCGCAAGATCGCACAAGCGGGCCTGAGCGGGCTCAGCAGCATGATCAATGGCGGCCCGACCGATGCGCCTGCACCGGCCTCGGCGCCCAGCCGGCAGGGACCTGCGGTCGCAAGCGCGCCTGAACCGGAAGAATCCGGCGTCGTCGCGCTCGGCTACAGCGCTAACTAAACGTTCGGGATAGTCAAAAACCTGTCATTTTTTCGCCGGGATAACGGGTGTGACGGGTTGCCGCTGCCTGCCTCGCCTGATATCTCGTCGCGCATCGAAACCCGCCGGTTCTGTAGGTACTTGAGATGTTGGACATGGTATCGAGCAAACCTCGGGGAGAACCGTCCATGTCGGCCAAGAACGGCGCGATCAAGCTGGTAGCTGGCAATTCCAATCCCGTGCTGGCGCAAGAGATCGCCGATGGGCTCGGGATGTCCTTGACCAAAGCGGTGGTCCGGCGCTTCGCCGATATGGAGATCTTCGTCGAGATCCAGGAAAACGTCCGCGGCTCCGACGTCTTCATCCTGCAGTCGACGTCGTTTCCGGCCAACGACCACCTGATGGAACTTCTGATCATCACCGACGCGCTGCGCCGGGCTTCCGCCCGCCGCATCACGGCGGTCGTGCCCTATTTCGGCTATGCGCGGCAGGATCGCAAATCGGGCTCGCGCACCCCGATCTCGGCGAAGCTGGTCGCCAACCTGATCACCCATGCCGGCGCCGACCGCGTCATGACACTCGACCTGCATGCCATGCAGATCCAGGGCTTCTTCGATATCCCGACCGACAATCTCTTCGCCTCGCCGGTGATGGTGCGCGACATCCGCGAACGCTTCGCGCTGAGCAATGTGATGGTGGTGTCGCCCGACGTCGGCGGCGTGGTGCGCGCACGCGGCCTCGCAAAGCGCATCAATACGCCGCTGGCGATCATCGACAAGCGTCGTGAGCGGCCGGGCGAGTCCGAAGTGATGAACGTGATCGGCGATGTCGCCGGCTACACCTGCATCCTCGTCGACGACATCGTGGATTCCGGCGGCACGCTGGTGAATGCGGCCGATGCCCTGATCGCCAACGGCGCCAAGGAAGTGTTCGCTTATATCACCCACGGCGTCTTGTCCGGTGGCGCCGCGGCCCGCATCGCCTCGTCCAAGCTGAAAGAGCTCGTCATCACCGACTCGATCCTGCCGACCGAGGCCGTGAGAAACTCCGCCAACATCCGCACCCTCTCGATCGCCGGCCTGATCTCCGAGGCCATCGCCCGCACCGCCGCCGAAGAGTCGGTGTCGAGCCTGTTCGACTGACACTGTCGTCCCGGGCTTGACCCGGGACCCATAACCACAGGCGTGTGTTGTGGCGTGCGCAAGCGGTTGCGGCGGAGCACACGACAAACGCCTGTGGTTATGGGTCCCGGCCTTCGCCGGGACGACGTGATTGGTGCATCACTGCAAGATAACGGGCCGCGCGAAGCGGCCCGCGTTTTCTCTCTACCCCACGATCCCCGCGGCGACCTGGCCGCGCAGACGCTCGAGGCTGTGCAGGGTGTTGGCGCAGGCTTCCGCGACCTCGACGCCCTTGATGGCGAAATGCTTGCGGAAGAAATCGAAATGCACCTCCGTCTCGTGGAACTGCTGCGGCGTCAGCACGGCCGAGAACACCGGCACCTCAGTGCGCAACTGCACGTCCATCAGCGCCTTGATCACGGTGTCGGCGACGAACTCGTGGCGGTAGATGCCACCGTCGACGACAAGGCCCGCGGCAACGATCGCCGTGTAGCGGCGCGTCTTGGCCAGGATTTGCGCATGCAGCGGGATCTCGAACGAGCCCGGTACCTCGAACACGTCGATGTTCGTGACATGCCGCGCCTCCATCTCGGCGAGGAAGGCGATGCGGCATTCCTCTACGACGTCGCGGTGCCAGGACGATTGCACGAATGCAACCCGCTGCGGCTTGGCGAACCGCGGATGCGTGGGCGCCGGCGGAGGCTCTGGCGTTGCCGGCGTGGCATCCGCGGGCGACTGGACTTCCTCGGCTTCGGGAGTTTGGACTTCGGCTTCTTGCAACATCTGATTCATGGCTTTCCTCTTTCAGGACCAGAATCAGGGCATACGGAAAACGACTGTAGCCACGCGCGATGGCGAGGCTGCCGCAACCGTTCTCTTTCATCCGGACTTTGACCGTCGGCTTCGGAATTGCACCGAATCTGCTGACCCTTCCTCCTAGGAGGAGAAAGGCGCTCGCGGGCTTGGGCCATCGGGCCCTTACCGCCGGTGGGGACTTTCACCCCGCCCTGAGAACATCGGCCGCCCGGAATGGACGACCTATCCCAAAGCTATTGCCAAACCGAGGGACGCGGCAAGCGCCTTGGCATGGCGAATCGGCATGTTCCCCATGTGCCCGACGCGAGCCTTGACGACCGCTTAGCGACCACTTGGCTGAGCCGAAACGCGCGGCACGCGCGTTAACGATTGCGACGATCGCGCAAATCCGATTCCGGTTTGTTCTCGCGTTAATAATTATGGCGGAGATGAGCTGTGGACGAGCGCGCCTTTGGCTGTGGACGGACTCGGGGGCCGGTTGCGCGGATTCCGCAAATCACATCACTTCATCCTGGCAAGCCTCGGAGCGATCGGGAAGGCCACGGGGGCCTGCAGTCGGCAACCATGCGTTATCTGGTGCAGGCCGGCCTTCCGGATGCGTACCAAGAAAGTCAGAAGAACAAGGGTCGAGACGGCATGTCCCTCCTCGAAGGCATAATCGATTCCGAAAACCATCCGCTTGCGGTGGTCGAAGACATTGCGGCCGATAACAACTGGGCGTTCGAGCGCGCTGGCGACGAGGTCACGATCGTCTCCAAAGGCGACTGGACCGACTATCAGCTCTCCTTCACCTGGATGAGCGAGATCGAGGCTCTGCATCTGGCCTGCGCCTTCGACATGAAGATTCCGCCGGCGCGCCGCCCCGAAGCGCAGCGGCTGATCGCCGCCATCAACGAGCAATTGTGGATCGGCCATTTCGATCTGTGGACCCACACCGGCATGATCATGCATCGTCAGGCGCTGGTGCTGCCCGGCGGATTGAACGCATCGACCGCGCAATGCGAGAGCATGCTGGTCGGCGCCATCCACGCCTGCGAGCGCTACTACCCGGCGCTCCAGTTCGTGGTGTGGGCCGGCAAGACCGCCCAGGAGGCGATGAACGCCGCGATGTTCGACACCGAGGGCGAGGCTTAGGCTCTCCCCAGCCGTCATGCCCGGGCTTGACCCGGGCATCCATCTGCAAAGAATCCTTGGCTTGATGGATTGCCGGGGCAAGCCCGGCAATGACGGTTTCATGCTTGTCGCGGGTTCTGCGCCTCACTAGAACCGCTGATGGAGGAGTCCCGGCCTTCGCCGGGACGACGATCATGGTGGCGCCCTTGAGTAACAGCAGCTCTTTGCAAGACATCACCGGCACCATCGCGCTTGCCGGCGCGGGCAAGATGGGCGGGGCGATGCTGACCGGCTGGCTCGCCGGAGGCCTCGATGCCTCGCGCGTCGCCGTGATCGACCCGCAGCCTTCGGCCGAGATCAGTGCGCTGGCCGCCAAGGGCGTCCGTCTCAATCCCAAAGACGCGGGCAAGGTCGATACGCTGGTGGTCGCGGTCAAGCCGCAATTGTTCCGGGATGCCGGCGTCGCCCTCAAGTCGCTGGTCGCGCCATCGACGCTTGTCGTCTCGATCATGGCCGGAACCACCATCGCCTCGCTTGAAGAAGTCTGCGGCGGCGCGGCGGTGCGGGCGATGCCGAACACGCCGGCCTCGATCGGCCGCGGCATCACGGTCGCAGTCGCCGCGAACAGCGTCGGTGCCGCGCAGCGCGCGATAGCGGATGCGCTGCTACGCGCGACCGGCGCGGTGGAATGGGTCGAGGACGAGGGCCTGATCGACGCCGTGACCGCGGTCTCCGGCTCCGGCCCGGCCTATGTGTTCCTGCTCGCCGAAGAGCTCGCGCGTGCCGGTGTCGAGGCCGGATTGCCGGAAGACCTCGCGACCAAGCTGGCGCGCGCGACCGTCGCGGGCTCCGGCGAATTGTTGCATCGCTCGGACTTGCCGGCGGCAACACTGCGTCAGAACGTCACCTCGCCCGGCGGCACCACCGCCGCCGCACTGGACGTGCTGATGGCTAGTGACGGACTGCGTCCACTGATGATCCGCGCGATCGCAGCCGCAACCAAGCGCTCGAGGGAGCTGGCGAAGTAGCCAAGCTCTGCAGGGTGGGCAAAGCCAACGGGTCGCGCGAACGCGCGCCCGATGACAGGCTCCGCGTGCCCACCATTGCGAGCGGAGTGCTTGATGGTGGGCACGGCGCAAGTGCGCCTTTGCCCACCCTACTTTTCTTGACTACTTCTTCGCCGCGGCGGCGCGCTCAACAAAGGTCTTGCCGCCCTTCATCTTGTGGGTGAGCGGCGCCTCATTGATCTGGATCACGACGGCTTCGGCGTCGACGCCGAGATTCTTGACCAGCGCCTGGGTGATGTCGAGCATCATGCCCTTCTTTTGCTCTTCGGTGCGGCCGGCAGCCATGTTCACGGTGATCTCAGGCATTCTTAGCGCTCCCTTTGTTGTCGTTCACTCGCCCGACCGTCATTGCCGGGCTTGACCCGGCAATCCATCATTTTGAAGATGGATACGCGGGTCAAGCCCGCGTATGACGAATTCACCTATCCCCACCTCACGTCATGCCGCGCCAGCACTTCGCGGACCTTCGCGACGAGGTCAGCTTCCGCGCAGGAGAACTGCGCCGGCCGGGCCTCGCGCCATTCCTGGTTCGACGCGATCGCCGCGGCGGCCTTGGCGCCTTCGATGAGGTCCTTGATCTGCACCTCGCCACGCGCCTTTTCATCGGAGCCCTGGATGATGACGCAAGGCGAATTGCGGCGGTCGGCATATTTGAGCTGGTTGCCCATGTTCTTGGGATTGCCAAGATAGAGCTCGGCGCGGATGTTGGCGCTACGCAACTGCGCGACCATCTTTTGATAATCCGCGACCCGCTCGCGATCGAACACCGTCACCACGACAGGCCCGAATTGCGGCCGCGTGTCGAGCTTGCCAAGCAGCGTCAGCGCCGCCTGCAGCCGCGACACGCCGATGGAAAATCCCGTCGCCGGCACGGGTTCGCCACGGAAACGCGAGACCAGGCCGTCATAGCGGCCGCCGCCGCCGACCGAGCCGAAGCGAACAGGACGGCCTTTCTCGTCCTTCGTTTCGAAAAGCAGTTCTACTTCGTAAACGGGTCCCGTGTAATATTCGAGGCCGCGCACGACGGAGGGATCGATGCGGATGCGATCCGATCCGTAGCCAGATGCCGTGACTAACTTGGCGATCTCTTCGAGTTCACTGACGCCAGCTTGGCCGATCTCACTTTTGGCCAAATAGATGTCCGCCGCTGCAATCGACTCTTTCCAATCTTCGCGTTTTTCCGTGACGCTCAGGACAACATGGGCATCCGCCGAGTTGAGGTCGGCGCCTTTCGTGAAGTCGCCCTTGCCCTCCTCGCCGCCGTCCCAGCGTCCGGGACCGAGCAACTTGCGCACTTCGTCGGCAGGAAACTTGTCGAGTTTGTCGATCGCGCGCAGCACCGTGAGCCGTCGGCCCGCATTGTCTTCGCCGCCGAGGCCAATCGCTTCTAGCACCCCGTCGAGCACCTTGCGGTTATTGACCTTCACGACGTAGCTGCCGCGCGGAATCCCCAGCGCCTCCATCGTGTCCGCCGCCATCATGCACATTTCGGCGTCGGCGGCCGGCGAGCCCGAGCCCACCGTATCCGCATCGAACTGCATGAACTGGCGGAAGCGGCCGGGGCCCGGCTTCTCGTTGCGGAAGACGTAGCCGGCGCGGTAGCTGCGATAGGGCTTCGGCAGCGCGTCGAAATTCTCCGCGACGTAGCGGGCAAGCGGCGCGGTCAGGTCGTAGCGCAGCGAGATCCACTGCTCGTCGTCGTCCTGGAACGAGAACACGCCCTCATTCGGGCGGTCCTGGTCGGGCAGGAATTTTCCGAGCGCGTCGGTATATTCCATCGCCGGCGTTTCCACCGGCTCGAACCCGTAGCGCTCGAACACTTCGCGGATGGTCTCGGTCATCCGGCGCGTCGCGGCGATCGCGGTCGGGCCGCGATCTTCCAGTCCGCGCGGCAAGCGCGCCTTCAGCTTCTGCGGTTTTTTGGGTTTGTCGGCCATGGGCGCGCGTTTACCAGCGGATGGAGAATGCGGCAACCGTCACGCCGAAGCGGCGGAATAATTCCGCCGCCGGTCACAGCACCTTTCTGATCCAGTTGTGCGGATCGGCCGCGCGACCATACTGGATGTCGACCAGTTGCTTCCGCAGCCCCATGGCGACAGGGCCGGCTGCACCGCCATTGATGAGAAACTCGCCCTTCGTGGAACACACCTTGCCGATCGGCGAGATGACGGCGGCCGTGCCGCAGGCGAAGGCCTCTTTCAGCTTTCCGCTGGCGGCATCCGCGCGCCACTGGTCGATCGTGTAGGTCTCCTCGCGCACGGGCGTACCGGCATCCTTCGCGAGCGCGATGATCGAATCCCTGGTGATGCCCGGCAGGATCGTGCCGAGCGGCGGCGTCAGCAGCGAACCGTCGTCGAACACGAAGAAAACGTTCATGCCGCCGAGTTCCTCGATATAGCGGCGCTCGATCGCATCGAGGAAAACCACCTGATCGCAGCCGTGTTCGATGGCCTCGGCCTGCGCCCGCAGGCTCGCGGCGTAATTGCCGCCACACTTGACGGCACCGGTGCCGCCGATCGCAGCGCGCGTGTAGTGCTCCGACACCCAGATCGACACCGGCGCGGGCCCGCCCTTGAAATAGGAGCCGACCGGCGAGGCGATGACGGCGAAGATGTACTCCGCTGATGGCTTCACGCCGAGGAAGACCTCGCTCGCGATCATGAAGGGCCGCAGATAGAGACTACCCTCGCCGCCTGGAATCCAGGCGCGGTCGATGCGCACGAGCTGTTCGACCGCTTCGATGAACACGGGCTCGGGCAGCGGCGCCATGGCCATGCGCTCAGCCGAATTCCAGAAGCGGCGGGCATTGGCGTCGGGGCGGAACAGGTTCACGCCGCCATCGTCGCGCTTGTAGGCCTTGAGGCCTTCGAAAATCTCCTGCGCGTAGTGCATGACGGCGGCGGCCGGATCGAGCGGAAAATTCGCGCGGGATTCGACGCGCGCGCCATGCCAGCCCTTCGCCTGATTGTAGCGAACGATAGCCATGTGATCGGTGAAAATCCGGCCGAAGCCCGGGTCCACGAGCCTTGCCGCGCGCTCCTTGTCGGAGGTCGCATTCGCCGCAGGCTGGATTTCGAATTTCAAACTCATACCCTTGCTTCCCGCTGTCGGAATCCGCGCGATTGCTGGCGCCGGTCTCGCCGGGCCTAACTGGCTTAGTCGGCCTGGACTTCACCGCCAGCCTTACGGCCGGTTTCCATGGCGTCATGTCCGAAAGGACATGCTTTTGCCGGATGCTGAAGTCCAGTATGTTTTGTCGAAATGCCGCTCGACAATCACACGGTAGTCCCAATTTGCGGCCCAAGCCTCCATCACTGGTCTGCTCGTGGCCGATCTAAACTTTGCCAGGGACGAAACGATTTAAAATTTCGTCGTGACTGGCAGTTTTGTAACATTGAACCCAAGATACGTCAATATGGCTGACATAAATTTCTCAACGGCAGCAGCGCAGCCCGATTCTCCGGGAACGGACGTATCCGCCCCCGGGCCGCGGACGGGCGATTTGCGCTGGGACATCATCGAGCTCCTGTTCTTCGCCTATCGCGACTTCGTCGGCGATGCCGATCAGGAGCTGGAGGCGTTCGGCTTCGGCCGCGCCCACCACCGGGTGATGCACTTCGTCACGCGCTATCCCGGGCTCAAGGTCGCCGACCTTCTCGACGTCCTGCGCATCACCAAGCAATCGCTCGGCCGCGTGCTGAAGCAATTGCTCGACGAAGGCTACATCCTGCAGAAGACCGGCAGCAATGACCGGCGGCAGCGGCTGCTTTACGCCACCGCCAAGGGCGAAGCGCTGGTGGCCAAGCTGGCGGGACTGCAGACCGACCGCATCAACCGTGCGGTCGCCGGCCTCGATCCGGGCGGCGTCGAGACCGTGCGGGCGTTCCTCCGTGCGATGATCGACCGCGACGACCCCGACAAGGTGCTGGAGACGATCTTCGGCGGCGCGGCCAAGAAGACGAGGGAGTGAAGGTGACGCAGGGAGCAACCATTGCCGCGGCGACGGCACGCATGCCGATGAAACCGGCCGACGACGCGCCGCACCTGCTGCTGGTCGATGACGACCGCCGCATCCGCGATCTTCTCTCGCGCTTCCTCTGCGGCGAAGGCTACCGCGTCACGACCGCCATGAGCGCCAGCGACGCGCGTGCCAAACTGCTCGGGCTCAATTTCGACCTGCTGATCCTTGATGTGATGATGCCCGGCGAGAACGGCTTCGATCTCGCGCGCTTCATCCGTTCGTCCTCGTCGGTGCCGATCATCATGCTCACCGCGCGCCACGAGGCGGAAGCACGCATCGAGGGCCTGCAGATCGGCGCCGACGACTATGTGGCAAAGCCGTTCGAGCCGCGCGAACTGGTGCTGCGGATCGGCAACATCCTCAAGCGGACCGCGCCGCCGCCGGCGCAGACGCTGGAGCAGATCGCCTTCGGCCCCTACGTCTTCCATCTCGACCGCGGCGAATTGCGGCAGGGCGAGGAGATCATCCATCTGACCGACCGCGAGCGGGACATGCTGCGCATCCTCGCCGCGAGCCCCGGCGAAACCGTGCCGCGCGGCGCGCTGACCGGAGGCGGCACCGTCAACGAGCGCGCCGTCGACGTGCAGATCAACCGCCTGCGCCGCAAGATCGAGCGCGATCCCGCCAATCCCTTGTTCCTGCAGGCGGTGCGCGGCATCGGCTATCGCCTGGTGGCCTCGCCTTAAGCCTTATCCGCCATGAGCACGATCGACACGGGCCTGAGCCTGATCCGCAACGCCTCGCAGCGCGTCTCCAGAGCCAATGGCCGGATGGGAAACGCGTTCAAGAGCTGGATGCCGACCGGCCTCTATGCCCGCGCGCTACTGATCATGATCGTGCCGATGGTGGTGCTGCAGACCGTGGTGGCCTTCGTGTTCATGGAACGGCACTGGAACACGGTGACGCGCCGACTCTCCACCGCTGTGGTGCAGGACATCGCCGCCCTCATCGACGTCTACAAGACCTATCCGCAGGACAAGGACCGCGCGCAGGTGCGCCGGATCGCGCAGCGGCTCCAGCTCGTGGTCGATTTCCTGCCTCCCGGCGACATGCCGCCACCCGGGCCGAAGCCGTTCTTTTCGCTGCTCGACCAGTCGCTGTCGGTGCAGCTCGGCCGCCAGATCGGCCGTCCGTTCTGGATCGACACCGTCGGCAGGTCCAACCTGGTCGAGATCCGCGTGCAACTCGACGACGCGATCATGCGCATCTTCGCGCTGCGCAGCGCCGCCTATGCATCGAATTCGGAAATCTTCATCTTCTGGATGCTCGGCACCTCCACGATCCTTTTGATTGTCGCGGTGCTGTTCCTGCGCAACCAGATCAAGCCGATCCTGCGTTTGGCGGACGCCGCCGAAAGCTTCGGCAAGGGCCGGGAGGCACCGAATTTCCGGCCGCGCGGCGCGCGCGAGGTGCGGCGTGCGGCGCACGCCTTCCTGGAGATGAAGGCGCGCATCGAGCGCACGATCGAGCAGCGCACCGCGATGCTCGCCGGCGTCTCGCACGATCTGCGCACCATCCTGACCCGCTTCAAGCTGGAGCTCGCGCTGCTCGGCGAAGGCCCCGAGATCGACGCCATGCGCAAGGACGTCGACGAGATGTCGATGATGCTGGAGGACTATCTCGCCTTCGCCCGCGGCGACTCCGGCGAGGTCGCACAGCCGACCGACATGACGATGGCGCTGGAGGAATTGCGCAACGACGCCGAACGCCACGGCCATACCGCGACCGTCGCCTTCCACGGATTGCCTGTCGTGACGGTGAAGCCGGCCTCGTTCAAGCGCTGCCTCGGCAATCTCGTCTCCAATGCGGCGCGGCACGCCAACGCGATCTCGATCACCGGCCACCGCGACCACCGCTATCTCACGGTCACCGTCGATGACGACGGCCCGGGCATTCCGGCTGATATGCGCGAGGAGGTGTTCAAGCCGTTCCTGCGGCTCGACGACGCCCGCAATCAGGACGAGGGCGGCACCGGCCTCGGACTGGCCATCGCCCGCGACATCGCCCGCTCGCATGGCGGCGACATCATGCTCGGCGACAGCCCGATGGGCGGCCTCCGCGCGACGGTGAGAGTGCCGGTGTAACAATTCTTCCCTTCTCCCCTTGTGGGAGAAGGTGGCGCGAAGCGCCGGATGAGGGGTTCTTTCCACGGGCGGTGGTGTTCGTGGAGAGAACCCCTCACCCAAGCGAGCCCGCTGCAAGTAGCTAAGCAGCCCTCTCCCACAAGGGGAGAGGGCACGACAATTGGCATCACAAGGCTGAGCTAGCTCGGACGCTTGAAGCGCATGCGGCTACGAAAAGAACTTACTTCGGCAGCTTGGGAATCATGCCCTTCAGCTTTTCCATGTCCTTGATGTTCATCTTCATGCCGCCGGCCATGATGATGTCACCGGGCTTCTGGTCCGCCTTGCAGGGGCCGAGCCATTTAGCTTCGATCGTGCCGGTAGTATCGTGCGCCGCACCGGTCGAGCCGCGATCGGCGTGCGAGGTCGTCTTGACCGTGTAGGCGGAGTTGAAGTCGCCGGTGATCTCGGCATGCGAGGTCACCGTGACGCCGGCGACGCCGCACACGGAATCGCTGACATAGCCGGTCGCGGTCTTCTGGATATCCTGCTTGGAGCAGATATCCTTCGCCATCGGCGAGACCGCCGTGCTCATGTCCTTGTCGGTGGTCTCGTCGGTGCAATGCTGCATCGTCATTTCGGGCGTGGTCGAGCCCGTGCGCGCGATCTTCATCTCCCACAGGCCCGCCTTGCGGACCGGCAGATCGACGGCGCCGGCCGTCCCGGGCAGCAGCGCAGCCAGGCCGATGGCCGATCCGAGCAGAACGAAATATCGCGTCATGCGGCGATGCCGGTACCGGTGCCGATCAATAAAGCGTGCGCAGCGGCCGCTCGGCGGCGCCCCAAGGCACCCAGCGGCACGAGAAGGAGACGTAGCCACCCTCATAGGGCTGCACCGCGAGGAATTTCACCACCTTGCCGTAGGAAGCGCAGTGATCGACCGCGAGCTGGCGGGCGTCCGCCTGCTGGGCCAGCGAATAGGCAATTATGCCGCCGGTATCGTTGCCCTTGAACGGGGGCACCCAGTCGGCCTGGGCCGGTGCAACGGCCAGCATTGCGCCTGCGGCAACCATGCCAGCGGCCAGAATTTTTCGCATCTGCAGACTCTCCTCAAATCCTTGGGCGGCACCATAAAGTGCGCGGGCGACCGTGAAAAGAATCGTGGGCCGGAGATTTGCGGAGTTCTCCGCCAGTGTTGCCGCGTTGCACTTGACCTCGCCCGGCCTTCACGGCACCGTCCGGCGCATTGGATTGTCCGGCGGATTCTCATGCGCAACTCTGTTCGTTCCTCGACCAAAACTGGCCTCTGCGCCGCATTCGGCCTGCTGGTTGGCCTGTTGGCGTCCGCCCAGACCGCCCACGCCGCCAATCCGCTCGAGCTGAATTTCTGGCTGTCCGGACCGAAGTACGAAGGACGGGTGGCCCCCTGCGAGGCAGCGCTGCAGACCATCGCGTCTCAGTTCCAGGAAAAAGAGAGCCAATTCTGGAATTCCCCGTTGGTGATCACCGGCTATTCGCGCATCCACGAGACTGCCTTCCGTCCCTGGCAGTCCGACAACATCCCGCGCCGCTACTGTTCGGGCGACGCGGTGTTGAGCGACGGCAAGGTACGCACCGTGCATTTCTCGATCATCGAGGATGGCGGATTTGCCAGCATCGGCCAGGGCGTCGAATGGTGCGTGGTCGGACTGGACCGCAACTGGGCCTATAATCCCGCCTGCAAGTCGGCCCGGCCCTGATCCTTAGGGCTGGTGTGGCGACGCTTGTTCTCAAGCAATGCGTCGCATCACACTTTGTTCTTGAAATGTTCGGTCTCCCTGCTAGGCTCGCCCGCGGTCGAGTGTGAGGGGTGCTTGATGTTTCGATTGGCCTTGGTTTCCCGCCTGCTGATTTCCGTCCTTGCCTTTTTTGCCGTGATCGGCCCGGTCAGCGCCCAGCACCGCCGACAAAACGCGCCGGGCGAGTTCGATTTCTACGTGCTTGCGCTGTCCTGGTCGCCGTCGTTCTGCGAAGCCGCCTCCGAGCGCGGCGATGGCAGGCGGGCGCAGGTCCAATGCGGCGGACGCCCCTACTCCTTCGTGGTGCATGGGCTCTGGCCGCAATATGAGCGCGGCTTTCCGGAATATTGCCAGCGGCCCGCGCCACGCCTTGCCCGCAATGTCATGAGCTCGATGCTCGACCTGATGCCGGCGCCCGGGCTGATCTACAACGAATGGGACAAGCACGGCACCTGCTCGGGCCTCCCCGCACGCGCCTATTTCGAGAGCATCCGCAAGGCCCGCGCGGCGGTGAAGATCCCTGAGGAATTCCTGCAATTGTCGGAGCCGAAGACGGTCGCACCCGGCGAAATCGAGGAAGCCTTCATCAAGGCCAATCCGGGCCTCAGCAGCTCGGCAATCTCGGTCACCTGCGACAGCAAGCGACTCAGCGAGGTCAGGATCTGCATGAGCAAGGACATGCAGTTCCGTGCCTGCGAGGAAACCGATCGCCGCGCCTGCCGCCGAGACCAGGTGGTGATGCCGCCGATCCGGGGCGGTTAGACAGTCTCTCCATCGTCATGCCCGGGCTTGCCCCAGGCATCCAGGCCCCTCGTGACAGCGGCGACCGCGTGGATGGCCGGGACAAGCCCGGCCATGACGAGTAGAAGTGCGGTGTACAGACCAGCAGATATCTCATGAACTACCGTCACGCCTTTCACGCCGGCGGCTTTGCCGACGTCATCAAGCACATCGTGCTGGTGCGAATCCTGCTCTATCTGCAGGAAAAGCCGGCGGCGCTCCGCCTCATCGACACCCATGCCGGCGCCGGCCTCTATGATCTCACCTCCGACGAGGCACGGCGCGGCGGCGAATGGCTGACCGGAATCGCGCGCGTGATGCAGGCGCGATTCTCGAACGAAGCGCTGCCGCTGGTACTGCCTTATCTCGACATTGTGAGAGCCTTCAGCCCGCCGGGCGAACTGAAGGCCTACCCGGGCTCGCCCTTGATCGCACGGGCGCTGCTTCGACCCCAGGATCGCCTCACCGCTTGCGAGCTCGAGCCGGAGGCGCGCAGACGCCTGATCGACGCGCTGCGCCGCGACGCCCAGGCGCGGGTGGTCGACCTCGATGGCTGGACCGCGCTGCCGGCCTTCGTCCCGCCGAAAGAAAGGCGCGGCCTGGTCCTGATCGACCCGCCCTTTGAAGCCAAGGACGAGTTCGAGCGGCTGGCGCAAGGCTTTTCGGAGGCGTTCGCCAAATGGCCGACCGGCAGCTATCTGCTGTGGTATCCGGTCAAAAGCCGTCACGTGACCGACGATCTCGCACGGCATGTCGCTTTCGAGACAGGCAACAGCAAGCCGGCCGGCAAATGCCTGCGACTCGAATTCAGCGTCGCGCCTCGCGAAGCCGAGAGCGGACTGGTCTCGACCGGGCTCTTGATCGTCAATCCGCCCTGGACGCTTGCCGGCGAACTCAGAATGATCCTGCCCGAGCTAGAAAAGCCCTTGGGCCAAGGCGGCGCCGGCCGATTCAGGCTGGAGACGCCCAAACCTTAACCAACGCCGTTGCTGAAAACTCCCACTCGACCATAGGCAACTTGCCCGGAACCGTATTATGCTTGTCACGTTAGGACTGGCTTTACGTTCCGCTTCCGCGAATGGTTGCGGCGGAGTGACGAGGCCGAAGAAAAATCCAGGCGGGTCGGTGGCGTGACACAGGTCCGCTGAGGTGGCCAAGCTTCCGGCAGCGAATGTCCGGTCACCCGCTACGTGAGTTGCGCGTAGCGGCGGTGCAATGCGGGGGAGGAGTTTCCCGATGGCCATGACTGGGACAGTCAAATTCTTCAATGGAGAGCGCGGCTACGGCTTCATCAAGCCTGACGACGGCGGCCGCGATGTGTTCGTTCACATCACCGCAGTCGAACGCGCAGGACTAAAGGATTTGACCGAAGGACAGCGTATTACGTTCGACGTCGAACCAGACAAGAAGGGCAAAGGCCCCAAGGCGGTCAATCTGGTGATTTCATCGTGAGCTCTTGCGCTCACGCTGAAGCGGACTGAAGTCTCGGGTAACGATTTGCCGGGCGGCGCCCCGCTCGCACAGGCATGTGCGCGATCTCGCGCGGCAGCTCGGCATAAAAAAATTCCGGCCGCCTGCGACGGCCGGAAGGTTGTCGTCGATCGTTTTCTTATTCTTCGAAGTGATTGGTTAGAGCGTTTTCGAGCGAAGTGGACACCGGTTCGCGTGAAGAAAACGCGTCAAAACTAGAATCTAGAGCCTCGGTTCTGATTCGATCAGAACCGAAAACTCTAGAAGTGATAGTTCACGCCGGCACGGATGACGCCGAAATGGTAGCCGTTCGACGCGCCGGTGATGATGAAGTTGCTGCTGGCGAGATCGACATAGAGATATTCGAGCTTGGCGCTCCAGTTCGGTGCAAAGGCCATCTCGGCGCCAAGGCCGGCGGTCCAGCCGACATTGGTCTGGGACTCCGACAGGCCGAAAGTCTCGGCCCGCAGTTCGCCGAACGCCAGGCCGGCGGTAGCGTAGAAGAGCACGTTCTGGAATGCGTAGCCGCCGCGGCCGCGGATGGTGCCGAACCAGGGATTCGAGAACTTCCACGGCGCAAAGGTTTCTTCCGCGCCGGTGGCCTGGATGTCGCCTTCGGCGCCGAACACCCACGGGCCGTTGGTCCAGTTGTAGCCGATCTGCGCGCCGCCCGCGAAACCCGACGGCTTGGTCGGGTTGTTATTTACGCCACCCCAGGCATAGCCGAAATTGCCGCCGAGATAGGGCCCTGCCCAGCTCATGGCGTTGAGCGGCTGGTTGACGGTATAGGGCCCGCGATAATCGGCCGCTGCTGACGACGTCGTCCATCCCCCGACCAACAGCGCCAGCAGGCGCAAGACGACAAACCGCTTCATCGCAACCACTCCAGAACGCAACAGCCGCGACCTGCCGGTTGCGAAGGCCGGCGTGGTTACGGAATTCACTCGTTTTTCGGGAAGATTTATCGAAAGTTTTAAGTTAAAGCCTTGTTAAGGGCGGTTACCGCCCCCTCATCAATCTTAATGAAGCGTTACCGGCGCAAGGCTTTCCACTCGGAGCCCGATGCTGGCGATGGCGGCCGGCAGCGCCTAGTTTAGGCCCATGGATCACGATTCTACTGACCATCCGAAGGCGTCCGTGCCCAAGGGAGCGCGCCACAGCGGAAACCCAGACTTGCCGCCGCAGGACCTCGCGCTCGTCACCGGCGACGTCGATCCGGCGACGTTGGCCGCGGAGGAGGACGAGGACGCGCGGCTGCCCGAGGTTCCCGAGGAACCGGCGGAGGCCGTCGCCGAAGGTACGCTCGCGGTCGGCCATGCCGCGATCGAGAATGCGGTGCGGCTCGCCCCGACCTCGCCGGGCGTCTACCGCATGCTCAACGCGGCCAACGACGTGCTGTATGTCGGCAAAGCGAAGAACGTCCGCAAACGGCTTTCGTCGTATGCCCGGCCCAACGCGCCGCTGCCGGCGCGCATCCTGCGCATGATCGCGGCGACGGTGAATGTCGAGATCGTCTCGACCACCACCGAGACCGAGGCGCTGCTGCTCGAGGCCAACCTCATCAAGCAGCTCCGGCCGCGCTTCAACGTGCAGCTACGCGACGACAAATCGTTTCCCTACATCCTGATCACGGGCGACCATTGGGCGCCGCAGATCCTCAAGCATCGCGGCGCGCAGACGCGGCCCGGGCGCTATTTCGGCCCGTTCGCCTCCGCCGGCGCCGTCAACCGCACCATCACGGCGCTGCAGCGCGCGTTCCTGATCCGCTCCTGCACCGACGGCTTCTTCGAGAGCCGCACCCGCCCCTGCCTGCTCTACCAGATCCGCCGCTGCTCCGGTCCCTGCACCGGCGAGATCGATTTCCCCGGCTATGGCGAATTGGTGCGCGAGGCGACCGAGTTTCTGTCGGGCCGCAGCCATGCGGTGAAGCAGGAGCTTGCCGGCGAAATGGAGAAGGCTTCCGCCGAACTCGAATTCGAGACCGCCGCGCTCTACCGCGATCGCCTCGCCGCGCTGTCGGCGATCCAGTCGCAGCAGGGCATCAACCCGCGCACGGTGGAGGAAGCCGACGTGTTCGCCATCCATCAGGAGGGCGGCTATTCCTGCGTCGAGGTATTCTTCTTCCGCACCGGCCAGAATTGGGGCAACCGCGCCTATTTCCCGCGCGCGGAAAAATCGTTCACGCCGGAGGAGGTGCTCTCCTCCTTCCTCGCGCAGTTCTACGACGACAAGCCGCCGCCGAAGCTCATTTTGCTCTCGCACGAGGTCGAGGACGCCGAGCTGCTCGCCGACGCGCTGTCGGTCAAGGCGGGTCGCAAGGTGGAGGTTTCAGTTCCCAAGCGCGGCGAGAAGAAAGAGCTGGTCACCCATGCGCTGACCAATGCCCGCGAGGCGCTCGGCCGCAAGCTCGCGGACACCGCGACCCAAGGCCGGCTGCTCGAAGGCATGGCCACGACGCTCGGCCTGCCCCAGGCGCCGAAGCGCATCGAGGTCTACGACAACAGCCACATCCAGGGCACCAACGCGGTCGGCGCCATGATCGTGGCGGGTCCCGACGGGTTCATGAAGAACCAGTACCGCAAGTTCAACATCAAGTCGGAAGGGCTTACGCCTGGCGACGACTACGCGATGATGCGCGAGGTGCTGGAACGGCGCTTCAAGCGGCTGCTGAAGCCCGCCGAGGGCGAGGACGCCAAGGTCAAGGCTGACGACGATTCCTTCCCGCAATGGCCGGACCTCGTCATCATCGACGGCGGCCGTGGGCAGCTGAACGCGGTGAAGGAGATTTTCGACCAGTTCGGGCTGACCCAGGTATCGCTGATGGCGGTGGCCAAGGGGCCGGACCGCGACGCCGGCCGCGAAACGCTGTTCATGCCCGATCGCGAGGCCATCAAGCTGGAGCCGCGCGATCCCGTGCTGTATTTCATCCAGCGGCTGCGCGACGAGGCGCACCGGTTCGTGATCGGCTCGCACCGCAAGCTGCGCAAGAAGGACATCCGTGAGGCCGGCTTACAGGAAATTCCCGGTATCGGCCCCTCGCGCAAGCGCGCGCTGCTGCATCATTTCGGAACACTGAAGGAGATCGAGCGCGCCTCGATCGCCGACCTTGGCAAGGTTCCCGGTGTCAGCGCCGAGAGTGCGCGGAAGATCTTCGAGTTTTTCCACTCCCAGCCGGGGGGCTAGAGAGATGGAGTCATCAAGGCGTCGCCTGCAGCGGACCATCTTATGCGCCCACGGTTGACCTCGACGCTTCAGCGGTATTGGTAAGACGGATGAACATGGCGACCACAAGGGGACAGCCCAAGACCCTGTCCCTCCCGAATATCCTGACCTACGCCCGCATCGCCGCCATCCCGGTGGTGGTCGGCTGCATCTATGTGCAGGCGATCATGGACGGCCCGCTCTGGCTGCGCTGGGTGGCGGTCGCGATCTTTATTGCCGCCGGGATCACCGATTACCTCGACGGCTATTATGCCCGGATCTGGAACCAGCAGTCGGCGTTCGGCCGGATGCTGGACCCGATCGCCGACAAGCTCCTGGTTGCCTCCTGCCTGCTGATGCTGGCCGCGGACGGCATCATCCACGGCTGGACGCTGTGGGCGGCGATCGTGATCCTCTGCCGCGAGATCCTGGTGTCGGGCCTGCGCGAATACCTCGCCGGCCTGCGCGTCAGCGTTCCCGTGACCAAGCTCGCCAAATGGAAGACCACGGTGCAGCTCGTCGCGATCGGCTTCCTGCTGGCGGGCGAGGCCGGCGATCAGGTGGTCCCGGTAGTGACGCTGATCGGGCTGGCGCTGCTGTGGATCTCCGCGATCGTCACGATCTACACCGGCTACGATTATTTCCGCGCCGGCATCCATCATCTCATCAAGGAGGATGAAGGATGAAGGTGAAATATTTCGCCTGGGTTCGCGAGCGCATCGGCAGGGCCGAGGAGACCATCGAGCCGCCGGCCGATATCCGCACCATTGGCGAGCTGATCGATTGGCTTGCCGGGCGCGACGAGGCCTCCGCCTATGCCTTCGAGAAGCCGAAGGTGATCCGCGCCGCGATCGACCACGCCCATGTCCAGCAGGACGCCGCGATATCGGGCGCGCGCGAGATCGCGTTCTTTCCGCCGATGACAGGCGGCTGAGCCACAGCATGACCGCGATTGCGACCATCCGCATCCAGGACGCCGATTTCGACATCGCGCAGGAGATTGCCGCGCTCGGCAAGGGCCGCACCGATATCGGCGCCGTTGTCAGCTTCAGTGGCATCTGCCGCGGCAGCGAGAACGGCGAGCCGATCGCGGCGCTGACGCTGGAGCATTATCCCGGCATGGCGGAAGCCGAGATCAGGCGTCACGCGGAAGAAGCCATGTCGCGCTGGCCGCTGTCCGGTCTTACCGTCATTCACCGCGTCGGCCGCATCAGGCCGGGCGAGAATATCGTGCTGGTGGTGACGGCATCGCAGCACCGGCAGGCCGCGTTCCAGGCCGCCGAATTCCTGATGGACTACCTGAAAACCAGCGCGCCGTTCTGGAAGCGCGAGGAAAGCGCGCGGGGATCGAGCTGGATCGAGGCGCGCGACCATGATGACGCGGCAGCCGCGCGCTGGACCAAATCCTGATGGCCAAGCGTCCCACGCCGGCCGCCAAGCGCGGCCGATCTGCAGCGAAGTCCCCCAAGGTTGCCGCGGGCGAGCTCAAGACGCTGCTCGATTTCGTCCGCTATGCGGTGAGCCGCTTCACCGAGTCAAAGCTCGTGTTCGCGCACGGCACCACCGATCCGGTGGCCGAGGCCGCTTTCCTGGTCTGCGAAACCCTGCACCTGCATCCCGATCAGTTCGATCAGTTCGCCGGCGCACGCGTCACCGCGCATGAGGGCAAGCGGATCCTCGACCTGATCGAGCGCCGCATCGCGACGCGGAAGCCGGCCGCCTATCTCGTCAACAAGATCTACATGCGCGGCCTGCCCTTCTATGTCGACGAGCGCACCATCGTGCCGCGCTCCTTCATCGGCGAACTGCTGGATTCGCATTTCGGCGGCGACGAGGAAGGTGGCTCGCTGATCGACGATCCCTTGTCCGTCGTGACCGTGCTCGACCTCTGCACCGGCTCCGGATGCCTTGCGATCCTCGCCAGCCGCAGCTTCCCGAATGCCGACATCGACGCGGTCGATGTCTCGAAGGACGCGCTGGCGGTCGCCGCGCGCAACGTCCGGGATTATGGACTCGAGGATCGGCTGACGCTGCACCAGGGCGACCTGTTCAAACCGCTCGTGGGCAGGCGTTACGATCTCATCATCTCCAATCCGCCCTATGTCGATGCGCTCGGCATGGCCTCGCTGCCGCGCGAATGCCGAGCCGAGCCGAAACTTGCCTTCGACGGCGGCGCCGACGGGCTCGACATCGTCAGGCGCATCCTCGACGAGGCGCCGCAGCATCTGACTCCGGAAGGTGGGCTGCTCTGCGAGATCGGCCGCGGGCGCGAGGTCCTGGAAGCCGCCTATCCGCAATTGCCGCTGCTCTGGCTCGATACCGAGGATTCCGAAGGCGAAGTGTTCTGGATCAGTGCATCCGATCTCTCGTCGGTTTGACGCTTTTCTTCGCAACGAGTGTCCGCTTCGCGCGATGACGCCGCGTGACGCAGTGCAACGCGGCTGAAATATCGCAGCTCGCGCCGTTCACCTCGCCCAGCGAAGCTGGTACTTTCAAGGCAAATCAGCTCACCGCCATCAACGAGGCCCCCATGCTGGACAAGAGCCCCCGCTCCGCCGCCGTCAACGTTCCCAACGATCTCGCCGCGCATTGGATGCCGTTCACCGCCAACCGCGCGTTCAAGAAGCAGCCGCGGCTGCTCGCCGGCTCCAAGGATATGCACTATTTCACCGTCGACGGCCGCCAGATCATCGACGCTGCCGCCGGCATGTGGTGCTGCAACGCCGGCCATGGCCGCACCCAGATTGCCGAAGCGATCGCCAAGCAGGCGGCGGCGATGGACTACGCGCCACCGTTCCAGTTCGGCATCCCGCAAGCCTTCGAGCTTGCCAGCCGCATCGCCGACCTGGCGCCCGAAGGACTCGACAACGTGTTCTTCTGCAATTCGGGCTCGGAAGCGGCCGACACCGCGCTGAAGATCGCGCTGGCCTATCACCAGATCAGCGGCCAGGGCAGCCGCATCCGCCTGATCGGCCGCGAACGCGGCTATCACGGCGTCGGCTTCGGCGGCACCTCCGTCGGCGGCATCGTCGGCAACCGCAAGCTGTTCGGCTCGCTGCTCACCGGCGTCGATCATCTGCCGGCGACCTATGACCGCGAGAAGCAGGCCTTCACCAAGGGCGAGCCGGACTATGGCGTTCATTTCGCCGATGAGCTGGAGCGCCTCGTCAACCTGCACGGCGCCAACACGATTGCCGCCGTGATCGTCGAGCCGATGGCCGGCTCGACCGGCGTGCTGCCGGCGCCGAAGGGTTATCTGAAGCGGCTGCGCGAGATCACCGAGAAACATGGCATTCTCCTGATCTTCGACGAGGTCATCACCGGCTATGGCCGGCTCGGCTTTGCCTTCGCTGCTGAGCGCTATGGCGTGACGCCCGACATGATCACCTTCGCCAAGGGCATCACCAATGGCGCGGCTCCAATGGGCGGCGTGATCGTGCGCGGCGCCATCCACGACGCCTTCATGAATGGCCCTGAGCACGTGGTCGAGCTGACCCATGGCTACACCTATTCGGCCCATCCGCTGGCCTGCGCCGCCGGCCTTGCGACGCTCGACATCTATCGCGAGGAGAAGCTGTTCGAACGCGCAAGCAAGCTCGAGCCGAAATTCGCCGACGCCGTGATGTCGCTGCGCGACCAGCCGAACGTGGTCGATATCCGCACCGTCGGCCTCACCGCCGGCATCGATCTCGCCCCGATCGCGGATGGCCCCGGCAAGCGCGGCTTCGCCGCACTCAACAGCGCCTTCCACGACAACGACCTGATGCTGCGGATCGCCGGCGACTCGCTGTGCCTGACGCCGCCCTTGATCGTCAGCGAGGATCAGATCGGCGAGATCGTCGACAAGGTCGGCAAGATCATCCGCGCGGTGGCGTAGCGTTCGATTTTGCTGGACCCTCATCCTGAGAGTCTGACTCTGAGGAGCGCGGAACGCGCGTCTCGAAGGATGAGGCCCCGACAGTGGCCTCGCCCTTCGAGACGACCGCTGCGCGGTCTCCTCAGGGTGAGGCGATAGGTTGGAATGCGCTTTGCTCGCAATGAAGCAGGCGAGTTCTGTTTCAAATGTCAAACAACTCTCCGCTGTCATCGTCCGGCTTGACCGGACGATCCAGTATTCCAGAGACGGCAGTGCTTGAGCCGAGAGGCCGCCGGATACTGGATGCCCCGCCTTCGCGGGGCATGACGGTGGCGTTGGGGATGCGCGTTCGCATTCTCGCGGCGAGTCACGCCCGAGCTTTGCTTCACTTTTCCACCCTCATTGAACAGAGGGCGCAGGGAAAGCCGGGTGCTGGTTGCACCCGCGGGTCCCGTGCAACAAAAGCACGGGGGTAGGACCACAGGTTCAACCGAAGCATTCCGGCTTTCCCTGCGCGATGGTGTTACGGTTTCCTTCGTGCTCTCCTTGGTGACCGGGCTTTCTTGCCACCATCGCCTCTCGCGCGGATTTCTTCGCGCAAAAAAACTTAGCGCCAGCGTCGGGGCGCCAGGACCACACGACTTCGCCGTCCGTGAATGCCACGCTCGTCAGTCGTGACACTCCCGTCCACCGCATCTCACCGCAACGTTCGTGACGATCGCGACCCGCCCCTCATTCGCGTGAGACGCGCGGAGTTAAATCACTGATTTGCCCGACGGTGGAAGCGGAATGTTTTTCGCGCGAGGGCTGGACGGGGCAAATCTGGTTGATTGACTTAAGGAAATTCGCGCGAACTGTACGACGCCGTCATGCCCGGGCAAAAGCGCGAAGCGCGTCTTCGCGCAGATGTCCCGGGCATCCACGACCTTTGCTAAGGGCGGAGAGGAACGTGGATGGCCGGGACAAGCCCGGCCATGACGGAGGAGAGGATTGCGCAATGCGTCCCTCCGTCATTCCGGGGCGTCCGAAGGACGAGCCCGGAATCCATCCAACCGCATAGCACGCGGCGAAATGGATTCCGGGTTCGCGCTATGCGAGCTCGGAATGACGACGGAGCGGCGCCTTCCGGAACATTCAAATCCGGCTCACGTTCATCCGAACCAGGGACAACTCCTCGCTGGAGAAATCCGATGTCCGACGCGCGCCCCGGACAGGGCGAGAATTGGCTCTTGATCGCGGCGACGACGATCCTGCTCCTTCTCGTCCATCGCTTTCTTCAGCCCGATCCGAAGCCCGCGCCCGCCCACAACGCTATAGACCCGGCGAGAGCGCCGGGCCGTTTCGCCCGCGAACTGGCCCAACCCGGCAGGGGACGCCGGGCGGAGAGCCCGCTCCAGATCCCGCTCGCGGGCTGGAAGGACATCCTGTGGCGCTGCTATCAGCGCATCAATGACGACCGCCTGCTCGCCACCGCCGCAGGCGTCGTGTTCTACGGCCTCTTGGCGGTGTTCCCGACCATCACCGCGCTGGTCTCGTTTTACGGGCTCTATGCCGATCCTTCGACCATCACCAGGAATCTTCAGACATTGGCGCTAATGCTGCCGGAAGGCTCGTTCCAGATCGTGCAGGATCAGATCGGCCGGGTGCTCGCGAAAGGTACCGGAGAATTGGGGGCGACCTTCCTGTTCGGGCTGGCGCTCGCGGTCTGGAGCGCCAATGCCGGAATGAAGGCCGTGATCGATGCGCTCAATGTCGCCTATGACGAGCGCGAGACACGCGGCTTCATTCGATTGAACCTGATCTCGCTCGCCCTCACCCTCAGCGCCATCGCAGCCCTCCTGGTGATGGTGAGCGCGGTGGTCGTACTTCCCCTGCTGCTCGATCGTCTTGGGCTGAAGCCCGAAAGCCAGCTTCTCGTCAGCCTTGGGCGATGGCCGCTGCTGTTCCTGATCCTGGCGGCCGGGCTCGCGGTGCTCTACCGGTATGGACCGAGCCGCCGCGCGCCGCGTTGGGAATGGCTCAGCATCGGGACGCTGGCTTCCGCGCTGCTCTGGATCGCCGGCTCAGCGGCGCTGTCCTGGTATCTATCGAATTTCGGAAACTACACGGCTACCTATGGATCGCTTGGCGCGGCCATCGGGCTGATGATGTGGATGTGGATGTCGACCAGCATCATGTTGCTGGGTGCGGAGCTGAATGCGGAGATCGAGCACCAGACCGCGGTAGACACAACCATAGGCCGCCCGAAGCCGCTTGGCACCCGCAAGGCCGAGGTCGCCGACACGGTTGGACCGGCGGTTTCGTAAGCCTCCCAAAGAACGCTAGCCTGCCGAATCAAACTTGATGGTACAGTAGTCCCGCTTGGGGGAACGCAGACAAGACCGCGCCTAAGAGGCCCGTGTTTTCCCGGGTGGGACAGCCGAGGTGGACAGCCAAACTTGAGAGCGTAACGCGCGGACATGATTCGCATTTCGACGATCTTCATCGCCATCTGCATGGTTCTGGTCGCGGCCTCGCTTGGCCTTGTGCTCTATTCGGTCGCTGGCATCAGCGGAACCGAATCGGCCATCGTGGCGCTGACCGCGTTGACCTTCATGATCCTCTACAATGCCGTGTCGCTGCGGCTACGCGACCGCTCCGATGTCGGCGGCCAGATCGCGGACCTCTCCCGCGGCACCGCCGATCTCGCCCGCCAGGTTGCCGAATTCGGCCGGCGGCTCGCCGCCGTCGAGGGCCGCGTGGTGTCGGCCAATTCCGCCAGCGCGGACCGCATGCAGGCCGTGGTCGGCGAAATCAACGAGCTCGGCAATCTGGTGAAGCAGCTTGCGGCCTCCGTCGCCAGCCATGAAGACATGCTGGCAACCGCTGCGGGCGCGCCTTCGAGTGGGCGCGCGGCAGAGCCGGAACCGGAGCCACGCGCTACCGATCCAGCTCCGGTAGCTGGCACCGTGTGGAGGGCCGCAGCTCTGACGACGGCCCCACAGGTTTTCTCAGCGGCGCCGGCACCGGCGGTATCCGCTCCGGCCGAGGCCATCGAGGCCTCGCGCAGCCAGGGGCAGTTGCTCACCACCATCAAGAATGCGATCGAGGCCAACCGGCTCGACCTGTACCTGCAGCCGATGGTGACGCTGCCGCAGCGCAAGGTGCGCTACTATGAAGCGGTGACGCGGCTGCGCGACGAGCGCGATCAGATCGTCGCCGCTGACGATTTCATCGGCCCAGCGGAAGCCGGCGGCCTGATCGGGCGAATCGACCACATGGTGATGCTGCGCTGTGTGCAGGTGCTGCGCCGGCTGATGGTCCGCAACAAGGATGTCGGCGTGTTCTGCAACGTCTCCGCAGCGACGCTCGGCAACGCCGTCAATTTCACCCAGTGCCTGGATTTCCTCGAAGCCAATCGGGCGCTGGCCCCATACTTCGTGCTCGAATTCAAGCAGTCGACCTTCCGCAATCTCGGCCCGACCGAGAGCGAGCATCTCGCCGCGCTGTCGCAGCGCGGCTATCGCTTCTCGATCGACAACGTCGGCGACCTCCGTTTCGAGCCGCGCGAGCTCGCCGATCGCGGCGTGCGCTTCATCAAGGTGCCGGCGGCATTGTTGCTCGATCCCAGGCAGAGCTCGACCTCGGATATTCACCCCTCAGATCTGTCCGACCTGCTCGGCCGCTACGGCATCGACCTGATTGCGGAGAAGATCGAAGGCGAGCGCGCCGTCGTCGACCTGCTCGACTACGACGTACGGTTCGGCCAGGGGTTCCTGTTCGCGCCGCCGCGGCCGTTGCGGCCCGAAGGCGCATCTGCTACCGCCGGGGCCTCGCCGCCCAAGCCGCAGGAAGCCAATGGCGCCAATACTCCCGTTCCCCAGAATAGCCCGACCATCGACCCGCCACAGCGGGTTACCGGCAATGCCGCGCTGGCGCGCCGCGTCGTGGGCCCGGGCTAGGGCATGATGCGGTCAGAGCAACGTGTTGCCGCCTCGGAGGTGCCCACCTCTCCCACAGGGAGAGGTCGCGCCGAAGGCGCGGGTGAGGGGTTACGCTCTCTCGTGGGACCTGTACCCCCTCACCGGATTTGCGCTGGACGATGCTTCGCATCGCCAGGAGCAAATCGACCTCTCCCCGCTGGGGAGAGGTGGGAGCCCGCGGCCACGGCACTCGACACAACAATCACTTCACTCTAGGCAACGCGCGATCATGACCTCACTTCACTTTGTCGAGCGGCTGCGCGATGTCGTTGGCGACGTCGACGTGGTGCTCTCCGACGTCTGGGGCGTGGTGCATAACGGGCTCGAGTCGTTTCCCGAGGCCTGCGAGGCGCTGCACACGTTCCGCCAGCGGGGCGGCACCGTCATCCTGATCACCAACGCGCCGCGGCCGGCCGACTCGGTGCAGCGCCAATTGCGCAAATTGGGCGTGGCCGACGAGACCTATGATGCGATCGTCTCGTCCGGGGACCTGACCCGGCATTTCGTCGCCGAGCATCCCGGCAAGAAGATCCACTGGGTCGGCCCGGAGCGCGACTCCTCGATCCATCGCGGCCTCGATGCGCCGCTGACGCCGCTGGAACAGGCCGATTACATCATCTGCACCGGCCTGTTCGATGACGAGACTGAAACTCCGGAAGACTATCGCGCGATGCTGCTGAAGGCGCGCGAACGCAAGCTTTCACTGATTTGCGCCAATCCCGATATCGTGGTCGAGCGCGGCGACCGGCTGATTTATTGCGCGGGCGCGATCGCCGAGCTCTATCGCGAGCTTGGCGGCGAAGCGATCTTCTACGGCAAGCCGCACCAGCCGATCTACGAGCGCGCGATGCAACTGGCGGCCGAACGGGCTGGCCATCCGGTCGAACTCAATCGCGTGCTGGCGATCGGCGATTCCGTGCGCACCGACATTGCGGGCGCCAAGGGCTTTGGCATCGACTGCCTGTTCGTGACCCGCGGCATCCATTCCGAAGAGTTCGAAGGCGTCGACCAGCTCGATCCGGCCTCGGTGACGGAGCTGTTCGGCCACCCGCCGAAGGCGCTGATCCGGGAGTTGAGGTGGTAGTGAGTTGAGAGGGCGCGCCCTCTCTCCGCCGTCGTGGCCGGGCTTGTCCCGGCCATCCACGCGTCTCCGCGCACGCGGCCCAAGAACGTGGATGCCCGGGACAAGCCCGGGCATGACGAAACTGATAAAGCGGAGGCTTGGACTTACGCCGTTGCCATGTCCGGGAAGACCGCCTCGATCTTGGTCTTCAGCGTCGCCGCGTTGAACGGCTTGACGATGTAATTGTTCACGCCAGCCTTCTTGGCCGCGATCACGTTCTCGGTCTTGGATTCCGCCGTGATCATGATGAAGGGCGTGGTGGCGAGGTTGGGATCGGCGCGGACTTCCTTGAGCAGATCGTAGCCGGTCATCGGCTCCATATTCCAGTCGGAGATCACGAGACCATATTTCTTGGCGCGCATCTTGTTCAGCGCCGCGGAACCATCGGACGCGTCGTCGATGTTCTCGAAACCGAGCTGTTTCAGAAGATTCCGGATGATGCGGATCATGGTGCTGTAGTCATCAACCACCAGGACCGACATGGATAAATCAACCGCCATCTTCTCTCCCCCAAAACACGCGACTGACGCTTGCAAGAAAAACCGACAGGCCTGCGCGGCCCGCATTCCTCACCCCAAGCAGTAGCATCAGGCGTTAAACAGCGCGTTAACCGGCCGGGGACGGATTGCATCCGTTTTGACGCGATTTCGCCCGCTTGACTTCTGTGGGGCCAACAAGCCACCGTCCGCCGGCATCAATCGACCTTAAGAATTCCTGAAGAACGCAAGAAAAAATGACGACCGGTTTTACCGTTATTCGCGACAATACCCCGCAGAGCGCGATCCCGAGGGGGGCCGTGGTGGCGATGGGCAATTTTGACGGCGTCCATCTCGGCCACCGCGCCGTAATCGAGGCCGCCCTGCGAATGGGCGAGGCGCATGGGAAACCTGCGCTGGCGCTGACCTTCGAGCCGCATCCGCGCAGCTTTTTCAGCCCGAACACGCCGCAGTTCCGCCTGACCAACGAGACCAACAAGCTGCGCCTGCTCGCAGGCACCGGGCTTGCCGGCGCCGTGGTGATGACCTTCGACAAGGGCCGCGCCGGCACCAGCGCGCAGGATTTCATCCACCATGACCTGATCGAACGGCTCGGCATCAGCGGGATCGCGGTCGGCTACGACTTCCATTTCGGCAAGGGCCGCGTCGGCTCGCCGAGCCTCCTGGTTGCCGAGGCGCCGCGGCTCGGCATCGAGATCGATGTCCAGGCGCATGTCGATATCGAGGAGCGGCCGGTTTCCTCCAGCGCCATCCGCATGGCGCTCGCGGAAGGCCAGATCGCGGACGCCAACGCCATGCTGGGCGGTCCCTGGTTCGTCACCGGCGAGGTGATCCATGGCGAGAAACGTGGCCGCGATCTCGGCTATCCCACCGCCAACATCCGCCTCGACAAGAATTGCGGCCTGAAGCACGGCATCTATGCGGTGCGCGTCGGCCGCGGTTCGGAGCGCATCGACGGCGTCGCCAGCTTCGGCCGCCGCCCGACTTTCGACAATGGCGCGCCATTGCTTGAAGTGTTCCTGTTCGACTTCAAGGGCGATCTCTACGGCAATGTGCTCGACGTCGCCTTCATCGGCTTCATCCGCGATGAGCTGAAATTCGACAACATTGAAGCGTTGATCCGGCAGATGGACGACGACAGCGCCCGCGCCAGGGCGCAACTCGCCGCCGCCCCTGAGGCGTTCCCGAAACTCGGAGCGATCGATTGAGCAAGACCGAAAAACAGAAGATGCTGGCGGGCGAATTGTATCGTCCGGGCGATCCGGAATTGCAGGCTGATGCGGCCGCCAACAAGGCCTGGCTCGCGCGCTACAACGCCGCCCTGGCCGCGCCGGCATCTGAACGGCACGCGCTGCTGTCGGAACATTTCGGCCATGTCGGCAAGGGCGCCGTGATCCGTCCGCCGTTCTTCTGCGACTATGGCTACAACATCCACGTGGGCGAGGAGGTCTTCCTCAATTTCAACTGCGTCATTCTCGACATCGTCGAGGTCGTTATCGGCGACCGCACCCAGATCGGGCCCGCCGTGCAGATCTATGCCGCCGACCATCCGCGCGATGCCGAGACCCGGCGCACCGGCCTCGAATTCGGCCGACCGGTGCGGATCGGCCGCGACGTCTGGATCGGAGGCGGTGCCATCATCCTGCCCGGCGTCTCGATCGGCGACGACGCCGTAATCGGCGCCGGCAGCGTAGTCACGCGGGACGTCGCCGCAGGCCAGATTGTCACCGGAAACCCGGCCCGGCCGCGTCCGTGATGAGTTGAAGTTCGGCAATGTCGGTGCGCTGATCCACGAGTCTAGACGAACGCCACAGGCTCACGCGAAGATTCCGTGATCAATTCGCTCGAGCATTTCGCGGACGACCATCGCGCCCGCTTCATCGTTTAGGAGGTCAGCAGGTTTTCGGCCTGACAGATACATATTGGGCCGTTGCAACCAAACTTCACCCTTTTTTGCTTCGCCGAAGACCCGATCGACGAGCATTTGGATTTCGAGGGCGGCAACCTTGGCCGGTGGCTCGGTACTCATGAATTCTCTCCAATAATCAATACATTAGTATCCTCAAAAAAATCCGCAATGATGTCGGCATGGTCCACTCGCCGGCCTTTGCGATTTCCTCCTCCGGCTGCTATGGAAGGCGCCATGTTGATACGGCGCATCATCGGCATTAGCGGCCCGGCTTCCGCCTGAGCTCTTAAAGGCTCGGCGCGAGACCGGGATTTTCATGTTCCTCCCGCGATAGATCGCTAAACGCGCCCATCCTAGTCAAACCTGGTCCGATGTCCGAAAAGCCGCAAAAGTCCGACGCCAAAGACTATTCCAAGACCCTGTTCCTGCCGCAGACCGAATTCCCGATGCGCGCCGGCCTGCCCCAGCGCGAGCCGGAAATCCTCAAATATTGGAACGAGGTCGATCTCTACGACAGGCTGCGCCAATCTGCCAAAGGACGCGCCAAATTCGTGCTGCATGACGGCCCGCCCTATGCCAACGG
Source organism: Bradyrhizobium elkanii WSM2783 (assembly GCF_000472865.1). Lineage (GTDB taxonomy): Bacteria > Pseudomonadota > Alphaproteobacteria > Rhizobiales > Xanthobacteraceae > Bradyrhizobium > Bradyrhizobium elkanii_A. The sequence continues at coordinate 146,446 of NZ_AXAP01000013.1, forward strand.
CAACATCCATATCGGGCACGCGCTGAACAAGATCCTGAAGGACGTGGTGACCAAGAGCCAGCAGATGCTGGGCTTCGATTCCAACTACGTGCCGGGCTGGGACTGCCACGGCCTGCCGATCGAGTGGAAGATCGAGGAGGAGAACTACCGCCGCAAGGGCAAGCAGAAGCCGGATTTCCGCGACTCCGCGGCGATGGTGGCGTTCCGGAAAGAGTGCCGCGCCTATGCGACGCACTGGATCAACGTTCAGCGCGAGGAGTTCAAGCGGCTAGGTGTGATCGGCGACTGGGATCATCCCTATGAGACCATGACCTATCCCGCCGAGGCGCAGATCGCGCGCGAATTGATGAAGTTCGCGGCCAACGGCACGCTCTATCGCGGCTCCAAGCCGGTGATGTGGAGTGTGGTGGAGAAAACCGCGCTGGCGGAAGCCGAAGTCGAGTACGAGGACTACACCTCAGACACGGTGTGGGTGAAGTTTCCGGTCACCTCGCCCGCGCATGGCGTGCTCGCGAAAGCGAATATCGTGATCTGGACCACGACGCCATGGACCTTGCCCGGCAACCGCGCCATCAGCTTCTCGCCGAAGATCGCCTATGGCCTCTATGAGGTCACCGATGCGCCTGCCGACAACTGGGCGAAGGCGGGTGATCTCCTGATCCTGGCGGATGCGCTTGCGGAAAGCGTGTTCAAGCAGGCGCGCGTTACCGCTTACGAGAAGGTGCGCGAGCTGCCGGGCGATACGCTCGACGCGGTAGAAACCGCGCATCCTCTCAAGGGCCTCGCCGGCGGCTACGAATTCACGGTCCCGCTGCTCGCGGGCGATCACGTCACCGACGACACCGGCACCGGCTTCGTGCACACCGCGCCCGGCCATGGCCGCGAGGACTTCGACGTCTGGACCGCGAATGCGCGCGAACTGGAAGGCCGCGGCATCAACCCCACGATCCCCTATACCGTCGACGAGAACGGCGCCTTCACGCATCAGGCCCCGGGCTTCGAGGGCAAGCGCGTAATCAACGACAAGGGCGAGAAGGGCGACGCCAACGAGGCCGTGATCAAGGCCCTGATCGAGCGCGGCATGCTGCTGGCGCGCGGACGGCTGAAACACCAATATCCGCATTCCTGGCGCTCGAAGAAGCCGGTGATCTTCCGCAATACGCCGCAATGGTTCATCGCGATGGATAAGGACATCGCAACGGACGGCAAGGCGAAGCCAGGGGATACGCTGCGCGCCCGCGCGCTGCAGGCGATCTCGGTGACGCAATGGGTGCCGCCGGCGGGCCAGAACCGCATCAACGGCATGATCGCAAACCGTCCCGACTGGGTGATCTCGCGCCAGCGCGCCTGGGGCGTGCCGATCGCCGTGTTCGTGCGCGAGAAAGGCGATGGCTCGGCCGAGATCCTGCGGGACGAGGCGGTCAACCAGCGCATTGCAGAAGCATTCGAGCAGGAAGGCGCCGACGCCTGGTACGCCAATGGCGCGCGCGAGCGCTTTCTCGGCTCGCTCGCCAATGAGGATTGGAAGAAGGTCGACGACATCCTGGACGTCTGGTTCGACTCCGGCTCGACGCACGCCTTCGTGCTGGAAGACCCCGTGCACTTCCCGGGGCTTGCCGGCATCAAGCGCAAGATCGAGGGCGGCGACGACACCGTGATGTATCTGGAAGGAAGCGACCAGCATCGCGGCTGGTTTCATTCCTCGCTGCTGGAGAGCTGCGGCACCCGCGGCCGTGCGCCGTATGACGTGGTGCTGACCCACGGCTTCACGCTGGACGAGAACGGCCGCAAGATGTCGAAATCGCTCGGCAACACCGTCGAGCCGCAGAAGGTGATCAAGGATTCCGGCGCCGACATCCTGCGGCTCTGGGTCTGCGCGACCGACTATTCCGACGACCAGCGCATCGGCCCGGAAATCCTGAAGAACACCATCGAGACCTATCGCAAGCTCCGCAACACGGTGCGCTGGATGCTCGGCACGCTGCATCACTTCAAGCCGAGCGAGAAGGTCGCCTATGGCGAGATGCCCGAGCTCGAGCGGCTGATGCTGCATGAGCTGGCCGGCCAGGCCGCGATCATCCGCAAGGCCTACGCCGAATTCGACTACAAGACCGTGGTCGCGAGCCTTGCGACGTTCATGAACACGGAATTGTCGGCTTTCTATTTCGACATCCGCAAAGACACGCTCTATTGCGATCCGCCGTCCTCGGTCGCGCGCAAGGCAGCGCTGACCGTGATCGACATGATCTGCGATGCGGTCCTGAAATGGCTGGCGCCAGTGCTGAGTTTCACCGCCGACGAGGCGTGGCGGATGTACCGGCCGGAGGCGGAACCTTCCGTGCACCTGACGCTGTTTCCCGAGGGGCTGGAGAAATTCCGCGACGAGCGACTGGCCACCAAATGGGAGACCGTGCGCGACATCAGACGCGTCGTCACCGGCGCGCTCGAGATCGAGCGTGCGGCCAAGAACATCGGCTCCTCGCTGGAAGCCTCGCCGCTGGTCTACGTCTCCGACCAGGAGATGCTCGACACGCTGTTCAACGTCGATCTTGCGGAAGTCTGCATCACATCGAACGCGATGGTGACCAACCAGGACGCGCCGGAGCATGCATTCCGCCTCAACGAGGTGCCGGGCGTTGCGGTGGTGGTGGAGAAAGCGGTCGGCCGCAAATGCGCGCGCTCGTGGAAGATCCTGCCCACCGTCGGCGAGGATGCCGAATATCCCGACGTCTCCCCGCGCGACGCACAGGCGTTGCGGGAGTGGAAGGCGCTGGGTGTCAGCGTCTAGAGATCGTCGTCCCCGCGAAAGCGGGGACCCATACCCACCGCTGTGCGTGATGAACTGAAGACGATGACCCAAAGGCTTTCAAACAACTCCTGCCTGGGGTTATGGGTCCCGGCTTTCGCCGGGACGACTGCGGAGCCGGCGACCGCATGACCCCTCCCGTGCGCGCCGGCATCATCGCGGCGGTCATCACGCTGATCCTCGACCAGGCATCGAAGCTCTGGCTGCTGTTCGTGTTCGACCTCCCCGGGCGCGGGGTGGTGAAGGTGACGCCGTTCTTCGACCTGGTGCTGGCCTGGAACGTCGGGATCAGCTTCGGCTGGTTCCAGAGCAACAGCCCGGCGGCCCAGCTCGTGCTGATGGCGGTCAAGGCGATCGCCGTGGTGGCGCTGGCGATCTGGATGGCGTACTCGCGCACCCTGCTTGCGACAATTGCGCTCGGGCTGATCATCGGCGGCGCGATCGGCAACGCCATCGACCGCTTCGCCTATGGCGCGGTGGTCGATTTCGCCCTGTTTCACATCCAGATCGGGGAAAAAACCCTCAATTGGTACGTCTTTAACCTCGCGGACGTGGCGATCGTTGTCGGGGTAGCCGCACTATTGTATGATTCCTTCCTGGGGGTCCCCGCCGCAAAAGCGCCCTGATCGCGGCCGATACGGCTCTGCTAGCGGGTAGGATTTCAAGGGCGGAACCGTGCCTAAGCCGGTGATCACCCTAGCGAATTTAAAGAGTGGGGAAGAGCGCGATGCGCCACACTGAAGCCAACGCTCCACAAGCCGATAGCTCGACTTCCTGGAAAGCGCTGATGCATGGATTGCGGCTCTCCGCGGTCGCCCTCGGCATCGGCCTCGTGATGGCCGCAGGTCCCGTGCGGGCCGGCGATGACGGGGACGACGAGGATGACAAGACCTTCGAAGAGAAGGTCATCGAAGGCATCATGAAGGGCCTCGGCGGCACCAACATGGAAAACCGCGGCATCGACTACCGCGAGCGCTCGCCGCTGGTCGTGCCCCCCAACCTCAACCTGCCCGCGCCGGCGGCTTCCGCCGAGGCCAAGGTGCCGAATTGGCCGAAGGATCCCGACGAGGCGCGCCGCAAGGCGGCAATCGCGGCGCGGAAGAACACGAACAAGGATCCGCGCGAAGCCAGCCGCATCCTGACGCCGAGCGAGCTCGCTCAGAAGAGCGACAAAAAGTCCACCGGCGGCGAGTCGGTCGACCAGCCCGGCGGCAACCCCGGCGCTAACGCGATCCTCTCGCCGGACCAGCTCGGCTATAAGGGCGGCTTCAGCGGGCTGTTCGGCGGCGCCAAGACGGAGACCGCCCCCTTCAAGGGCGAGCCGAACCGGGAATCCCTGACCCAGCCGCCGCCCGGCTACCAGACGCCATCGCCGAACTATGCCTATGGCACCGGGCCGAAGGAATCACTCAACAAGGAATACAACCCGTCGCAGGGCAAGTATGGCGATTAATTAATCTCGTCTCTCGCCTTCGTGACGATAACAGATTTGAGCGCAGCCTATGATGCTGTCATACCCGGAGCAATCTTGCTCCGGGTTTTTTAGATAGGTCCTGATGTCCCAGCACCGCCTTGTGGTTTCGCTTCTTGCCGGATTGCTTTCGACGGCCTCCCTTTCCGCCTCCAGCGCCATTGCCCAGACCACGGTCACCTCGGAACGCCCTGCGAGCTTCACGCTGAACAACGGCCTGCAGGTGGTGGTGATCCCCGATCACCGCACTCCGGTCGTGACGCAGATGATGTGGTACAGGGTCGGTTCCGCCGACGAGACGCCCGGCAAATCGGGATTGGCGCATTTCCTCGAGCACCTGATGTTCAAGGGAACCGCCAAGCATCCGGCCGGCGAATTCTCCCAGACGGTGCTGCGGGTCGGCGGCAATGAGAACGCCTTCACCTCCACCGACTACACCGGCTATTTCCAGCGCGTGCCGCGCGAGCAGCTCGGCAAGATGATGGAATTCGAGGCCGACCGGATGACCGGCCTGATCCTGCAGGACGAGAACGTGCTGCCGGAGCGCGATGTTGTGCTGGAAGAATACAACATGCGCGTCGCCAACAATCCGGATGCGCGGCTCACCGAGCAGATCATGGCGGCGCTCTATCTCAACCATCCCTATGGCCGTCCGGTGATCGGCTGGCACCAGGAAATCGAAAAGCTCGACCGCGAGGACGCGCTCGCCTTCTACAAGCGCTTCTATGCGCCCAACAACGCGATCCTGATCATCGCCGGCGACGTCGACGCGAGCGAGATCCGCCCGATGGTGGAGAAGAATTTCGCCGACATTCCTGCGCAACCCTCGATCCCCGCAAAACGGCTGCGTCCGCAGGAACCGACGGCGGTCTCGCCGCGCACGGTGACGCTGGCCGATCCACGCGTCGAGCAGCCGACCATGCGCCGCTATTACCTCGTCCCGTCGGCCGCCACGGCGGCGGTGGGCGAAAGCCCCGCGCTCGACGTGCTCGCGCAACTGATGGGCGGCGGCGCCAATTCCTACCTCTACCGCTCGCTGGTGATCGACCGTCAGCTCGCGATCTCGACCGGCGCCAATTACCAGGGCACCGCGCTCGACCCCTCGCAGTTCATCATCGCCGCAACACCGAAGCCTGGCGTCGAGTTCGCGCAGATCGAGGACGCCATCGATAAGGTCATTGCCGATATCGCGCAGAACCCGCCGCGCGCCGAGGACCTCGAGCGCGTGAAGACCCAGTTGATCGCGGAATCGATCTACGCGCAGGATAACCAGGCGACGCTGGCACGCTGGTATGGCGGCGCGCTCACCACGGGTTTGAGCGTCGACGATATCAGGAGCTGGCCCGAGCGCATCCGCGCCGTCACCGCCGAACAGGTCCGCGAAGCCGCGCAAAACTGGCTCGACAAGAAGCGTTCCGTGACCGGTTACTTGATCAAGGATACTGCGCCCAAACGCGAGGAGAAGCGCTCGTGACTTATTCTCTCACTCGGCGTTCGGTCCTCGTCGGCGGCAGCGCGCTCGCGTTGACGACGATGCTCGCATCGCGCCCGTCGCAGGCCGCAACCAAAATCCAGCGTCTTGTATCGCCTGGCGGCATCGAGGCCTGGTTCGTGCAGGATTCGACCGTGCCGCTGATCGCGATGGAATATGCCTTCGGCGGCGGCGCCAGCCAGGATCCCGCCGCCAAGCCCGGCATCGGCAATCTGGTCGGCGACCTGCTCGACGAAGGTTCCGGCGATCTCGATTCCAAGACCTTCCACGAGCGGCTCGATCGCCGCGCCATCGAATTGAGCTTTTCCTCGCAGCGCGACAATTTCCGCGGCTCGCTGCGCATGCTCAAGGACAACAAGGACGAGGCCTTCGACCTCTTGCGCACCGCGCTGACCTCGCCGCGCTTCGAGCCGAGCGATGTCGAGCGCATCCGCGCGCAGGTGCTGTCCAACCTGCGCAGAGAATCCACCAACCCGAGTTCGCTTGCAGGCCGCAAGTTCCTCGAAGTCGCGTTCGGCGACCATCCCTACGGCCGGGGAGCCCAGGGCACGCTCGAGAGCGTGCCGACGATCGAGATCGCCGAGCTCAAGGACTATGTCCGCCGCGTCCTCGCCAAGGACACGCTCAAGGTCGCCGTGGTCGGCGATGTCGATCCGGACACGCTCGGCAAATTGCTCGACAAGTCCTTTGGCGGGCTGCCGGCCAAGGCCACGCTCACGCCGGTCGCCGACATCGTCGCCGCCAAGCCGCCGCAGCGCACCCTCATTCCGCTCGACGTGCCGCAAACGGTCGTGACCTTCGGCGGCCCCGGCATCCGCCGCCACGAACCGGACTTCATGCCGGGCTACGTCGTCAACCACATCCTCGGCGGCGGCGGATTGTCCTCGCGGCTTTACCGCGAAGTGCGCGAGAAGCGTGGGCTGGCTTATTCCGTCTATGGAGCGCTGGTCTGGATGGAGCACTCCTCGCTGTTCATCGGCAATACCGGCACCCGCGCCGATCGCGCCGGCGAGACGGTGGACGCGATCGAGAAGGAAGTCCGCCGCATGGCCGAGGAGGGCCCGACCCAGAAGGAGCTCGACGAAGCCAAGTCGTATTTGAAGGGTTCGCAGATGCTGGCGCTCGATACCTCCTCGAAGCTCGCGCAGGCGATGCTGCAGTATCAGACCGACAAGCTGCCGATCGACTACATCGAGAAGCGCAACGCCATCGTCGACGCGGTGACGCTGGACGACGCCAGGAAGGTGTCGCAGCGGCTCTGGGGCCAGGGCCTGCTCACGGTCGTCGTCGGCCGCACCCCGCAGGCCGCGGCCCAACCGGCCAGCGCGCCATCAGCCGCAACGCCGCCGGCCGCCAGCCCACCTGCCGCCGCGCCGTCAGCCGCCAAGCCATCCGCGCCGAACTAGGTGCTTTAGGCCGCGAGCTATGCTGGCTGCCCCTCATGGTGAGGAGCCGCACAGCGGCGTCTCGAACCATGAGGCCCCGATCTCGCCCGCGGCCATTTTTCGAGACGCGGCCTAGCGGCCGTTCCTCAGGATGAGGGTCTCTGGTTGCGGAGGCTGAAGACCCGCGGCGGCTCCGCAGGCGCACGTGTCTCACAAACCCGCTATGGTACGACCGACGATTCTACTCCGCCACCGGTGATGCCATGCTGCGGGTTGCCCGCGACCTCTTCATTGACGAGAACGATATCGAGATCGGTTTCGTGCGCGCCTCGGGTCCGGGCGGGCAGAACGTCAACAAGCTCGCGACTGCGGCGCAGCTACGCCTCGACACGCACAAGATCGCGCTCGCCGAGGATGTCCGGGCGCGGCTGGTCCGATTGGCCGGCCAGCGCATGACCAAGGACGGTGTGATCGTGATCCACGCCCAGCGCTTCCGCACCCAGGAGCGCAATCGCGCCGACGCGATCGAGCGCCTGCTCGAGTTGCTCCGCGAAGCCATGGTTCGGCCAACCCCGCGCCGACCGACCAAGCCGACGCTCGGCTCCAAGCAGCGGCGCCTGGAAGGCAAGAAACGCCGCGGCGACATCAAGGCACGGCGCGGCGCAAGAGGGTTTGAGGATTGATGTCAAGAACGCGCGGATGCTGCGCTCCCTCTCCCGCTTGCGGGAGAGGGTTGGGGTGAGGGTGTCTCCGCACTGGGACTCCCCGAGTGGAGAGAGCCCCCACCCGGCGCTTCGCCATAGCCGAAGCTTCGCTTCCGCGTTCTTAAGAACGGCCGCCGAAGGCGGCCTATGCCTCCCCCCGCAAGCGGAGAGATGAAGGTTGTAGCCCGGGTTGAGCGGGACGCGTAACCCGGGACGCCTGTGTCCGCCTTGCGAGCGGCCCCGGGTTACGCTGGCGCTTCACCCGGGCTACCACATCACGCGCTAGTAGCGCTTGCTGCCGGGAGCAGCCGGCTCCGTTGCCGTGCCTTTGTGCGCTCCAGATCCGGCGCCTGCACCCACCGTGCCCTTGGCGCCGGCCTTCGCGCCGGCCTTTCCGGTCGGAGCGGCCGTCTGCGCGTTCATCTCCTCATCGCCGCTGCCCGTCATCCCACCCGGCGCCGCGCCCCTTTCCTGCGCGCCGCCGCGGATCGTGCCGCCGGTGGCAGCACCTTGCGCAAGGACAGGGCCGACAAGTGCGGCCGAGAGGGCAAGCGCAATCACAGAGGTTTTCGCTAGCTTCATCCATTGCTCCTGGATTTTGTTCGTGCGGGAAGGTTCGGCGGTTCCATACGCCGCCTGCTGCGCCGGTCTCCCCTTCACGCGGATTGAACGTCTCGCAAACGACGCGTGCGCCATGCAATCTGCGTCGTGTGGAGATCGTGCAGGGATTTCGGGGCAATTTCGCGAAATTGCGCTTCACATATGCGGCGGCGTGAAGCGATCTGACCGGCACGATTTTCCTAGCCGCAGGTCATCGACGCGTTTTGTTCTGCGGTGAAACAGCCCGCTACTACCACCGCCTTTCGTGCGCGACCTAGAGTTACCGCGTACAGGCGGTGATGTGGATGAGAAGGCTACGCGCAACGGCAGCAATCGGGCTTGGATGTTGCAGTGCGTTGCTCGCGACGATCGCGGCTGCGCAGATGCCATTGCCTGCCGCCAAGCCGCCCGATGGTGCTGCGCTGTTCAAGCAGCAATGCGGGACCTGCCACACCACGAACCTGTCCGATCCGGTCCGCCAAGGCCCGCCTCTGTTCAAGATCGTCGGCCGCCCCGCGGGCAAGGCCGAGGGCTTTCACTATTCGTCCGGCTTCGCGCAAGCCGATTTCGTCTGGGACGACGCCAGGCTCGACGCCTGGCTCACCAACCCGCAGGCGATGATCCCCGGCTCCATCATGGCCTATCGCCAGGCCAAACCGGAGACCCGCGCCGCTATCATCGCCTATCTGAAGGAGCTCAACTGAATGGCAAAACCCGTTCACTCGATGATCCGCGTGCTCGACGAGGCGAAGTCGCTCGATTTCTACGCGCGCGCCTTCGGCCTTAAGGTCGCCGATCATCTCACGTTCGACGATTTCGCGCTGATCTACCTGCGCCACCCGTCCTCCCCCTTCGAGGTCGAGCTGACCGTCAATTTCGACCGCAAGGAGCCCTATACGCTCGGCGACGGCTACGGCCATCTCGCTGTGATCGTCGACGATGTCGATGCCGAGCATGCGCGGTTCGAGCGGGAGAAGCTCGCGCCGGGACCGCTGCGCGATTTCAAGCATGACGGCAAGACGCTGGCGCGCTTCTTCTTCGTCGCCGATCCCGATGGCTACAAGATCGAGGTGATCCAGCGCGGCGGCCGGTTTGGCTAGAGCGCTAGCCGGGACGAAGAAATAACAAGCAATCAACAAAGACAAAACATTCCACGGAGGAAAGCCATGAGAGAAGTCGATCGTCGAAGCAAATATGATCGCCGCGTCTTCCTGAAGGGCGCGGCGACGGCGGTACCGACCGTCGCCATTGCCACCAGCGCGGGACTGACCATCAGCGATGCCTGGGCCGATGACGCCACCACGCTGACGCCGGCGACCTTGAAGACACTGGTGAAGATGGCGCGCGACATCTATCCGCACGACTTCCTGGGTGACAGCTATTACATCATCGCGATCAAGCCGTGGGACGGCAAGGCGGCCAAGGATCCCGCGATCAAGTCGCTGATCAACGAGGGAGTCGTCAGACTGGACCAGGAGGCCAACGACCGCCACAAGGTCCCCTACGTCCAGGTGCCCTGGGAAGCTGACCGCGTGGTGCTGTTGCAAGGGATCGAGCAAAGCGCATTCTTCCAGAAGATCCGTGGCGATCTCGTCGTCTCCCTCTACAACCAGAAAGAGGTCTGGCCGAAGTTCGGCTATGAGGGCTCGTCCGCCGAGCATGGCGGCTACCTCAAGCGGGGCTTCGCCGACATCGACTGGCTCCCGAAAGCTTAGAGCATGATCCGGAAAAGTGGGTACCGGTTTTCCCTGCGACAAACGCGAAGCGTTTGCGCGGAGATCATGCTCAAAACAAAGTAACGCTCTGGGAGGACACAATGGCAAAATTCGATCTCAATGACAGTGGCGTGGTGGTGATCGTGGGCTCCGGCGCGGGCGGTGGAACGCTCGGCAATGAGCTGGCGCAGAAGGGCGTGAAGGTCGTCATCCTCGAAGCCGGACCGCGCATCGAGAACCAGGACTTCATCAACGACGAGTGGGACAGCTTTGCGCAGCTCGCCTGGTCGGACATGCGCACGACGTCGGGAAGCTGGCGCGTTGCCAAGGACTTTCCGAACCTGCCGGCGTGGATCGTGAAGGCGGTGGGCGGCTCGACCACGCACTGGGCCGGCGCCTCTCTCCGTTTCGACGAGCACGAATTCAAGGTCAAGAGCACCTATGGCGGCATCCCCGGCGCCAATCTGCTGGACTGGCCGATCACGCTCGCCGAGATGGAGCCGTATTACGCCAAGGCCGAGAACAAGATGGGCGTGACGCGGACCAACGGCATTCCGGGCCTGCCCGGCAACAACAATTTCAAGGTGCTGGAGGCCGGCGCCAGGAAGCTCGGCTACAAGACCGTGCACACCGGCAACATGGCGATCAACAGCGAACCGCGTGACGGCCGCGGCTCCTGCCAGCAGATCGGCTTCTGCTTCCAGGGCTGCAAGTCGGGCGCGAAATGGTCGACGCTCTACACCGAAATCCCGAAGGGCGAAGCCACCGGCAATCTCGAAGTGCGCCCGGGCAGCATGGTGATCAAGATCGAGCACGATCAATCCGGCAAGGTGACCGGCGTGGTCTATGCCGACGAAAGCGGCGCGATGCAGCGCCAGAAGGCCCGCGTGGTCGCGGTCGCCGGCAATTCGATCGAGAGCCCGCGGCTGCTGCTCAACAGCGCATCGAACATGTTCCCGGATGGGCTCGCCAACTCGTCCGGCCAGGTCGGCCGCAACTACATGCGGCACATGACTGGCAGCGTGTATGCGACCTTCGAGAAATCGGTGCACATGTATCGCGGCACCACGATGGCCGGCATCATCCGCGACGAGGCCAAGAACGATCCCTCACGCGGCTTCGTCGGCGGCTACGAGATGGAGACGCTGTCGCTCGGCCTGCCATTCATGGCTGCCTTCCTCAGTCCCGGCGCATGGGGACGCCCGTTCACCAGTGCGATGGAAGGCTATCCGCGGATGGCCGGCATGTGGCTGGTCGGCGAGGACATGGCGCAGGAGACCAACCGTGTCACGCTTGATCCCAAGGCGAAGGACAAGTTCGGCATGCCGGTCGCGAGCGTGCATTTCGATGATCATCCGAACGATCTCGCGATGCGCGCCCATGCCTACAAGCAGGGCGCCGCGGTCTACGAGGCGGTCGGCGCCACCGTCACCTATCCGACGCCGCCCTACCCGAGCACGCACAATCTCGGCACCAACCGGATGAGCGAGAAGGCGAAAGATGGCGTGGTGAACAAATACGGCCAGACCCACGACATCAAGAACCTGTTCATCTCGGATGGCAGCCAGTTCACGAGCGGGGCAGCCTGCAATCCGACCCTGACGATCGTGTCGCTAGCGATCCGGCAGGCGGACCACATCGCCGGCGCGATGCAGCGGAAGGAGATTTAGGCTGATGTCGCGGGGACTCCCCGCACTCGAACAGCGTGACTCGCGGAGGCAACCCCCACCCCAACCCTCCCCCTTTCAGGGGGAGGGAGAAGGCGCCTTCTTCACCTCCCCTTGAAAAGGGGAGGTCGGCTTGCGCAACGCGCAAGCCGGGTGGGGATCAGCTGTCTCCACACGCGCACCTGCACCCGCAGCGCCGTAGCCCGCGTGGAGCGCCGGCGTAACCCGGGACCGTCGGTAGATGTTGATGCAGGCGTCCCGGGTGGCGCGTTCCGCTCCACCCGGGCTACGAGGCTACGAGGTTTGCGAGGGAACCTACTCCGCCGCGTCGAGAATGGCGGGCCTGTCGCGCAACTCGGGCGAGGCTGCGCTCTTGGAGCGATAGATCAGGCAGGAACAGCGCAGCAGCGAGGCGAAATTACTGACCTCGCCGTGATGGTCGAGCACCTCGTTGTGCAGCGTGGTGAGGAATTTCGCCAGGCTCATCCCCTCCTTCGCCGCGATCTCCTCAAGCGTGTCCCAGAATGCCAGTTCCAGCCGGATCGAGGTGCAATGGCCGCCAAGTCGCAGCGATCTGGTCTGCGATTCGTAATCGCGTTGCGGCTGATGGGCGAACAAATGGCACATGGAATCCTCCCGCCAGATTATAATTTTTCTAAACGATATACCCGGCTGCGCAACCCGACAATCCCGCGCTGCACAGGCAGCGTCCAGCGAACGCCAGTCTCTTCAAGACGATAGGCAGGTCCCGTCCCCAGCGCGGCGTGGATTTCCGGACCGGGCGCATGCATTTGCTGCGGCGCCCGCCTAGAATGCGGCCGTAACCCGAATCGATCCCACATCATGCCCGTCCGCCAGCTTCCCGAACAGGTCGTCAATCGCATCGCCGCCGGCGAGGTGGTCGAACGTCCCGCGAGCGTGGTCAAGGAACTGGTGGAGAACGCGATCGACGCCGGCGCCAGCCGGATCGACATCTTCACCGATGGCGGCGGGCGGCGGCGGATCGGCATCACCGATGACGGCGGCGGCATGACACGCGCCGACCTCACGCTTGCGGTCGATCGCCACGCCACCTCGAAACTCGACGACGAGGACCTGCTGCGGATCCGGACGCTGGGGTTCCGCGGCGAGGCGCTGCCTTCGATCGGCGCGGTGGCAAGGCTCAACATCGTGACGCGACATGCGAGCGAGCCGCATGCATGGTCGCTCTCGGTCGAAGCCGGCGCGAAGTCGGAAATCATGCCCGCGGCGCTCGGCCAGGGCACCCGCGTCGAGGTCGGCGATCTCTTCTATGCGACGCCGGCGCGATTGAAATTCCTGAAAACCGACCGCACCGAAGCGGAAGCGATCCGCGAGGTGGTGCGGCGGCTGGCGATGGCGCGGCCCGACATCGCCTTCACACTCGCGGGCGAGGAGCGCGCGCCGGTCACCTGGGCCGCGGCACTGCCGGGCGCTCCCGGCCGGCTGACGCGGCTCGGCGATGTCCTGGGCGCCGACTTCCGCGGCTGCGCGATCGAGGTCCGCTCCGAGCGCGAGGGCGTCGTGGTCGAAGGCTTTGCCGCCGCGCCCTCGCTGACGCGGGCGAATGCGCTCGGCCAATATCTGTTCGTCAACGGTCGCCCGGTGCGCGACAAGCTGATCCTGGGCGCTGTGCGCGCGGCCTATGCCGACTACCTGCCGCGCGACCGCCATCCGGTGGTGGCGCTGTTCGTCACGCTGCCGCCGCAGGAGGTCGACTCCAATGTGCATCCGGCCAAGACCGAGGTGCGCTTCCGCAATGCCGGCCTCGTCCGCGCCCTGATCGTGCATGCGCTCAAAGAAGGCCTCGCGCGCGAGGGAAGGCGCACCGCGGCCAATACTGACGGCGCGGCGCTCTCCGCCTTCCGTCCCTCCTTTGCGCCGTCACCGCCGAGCAATTGGGATTGGCGCCGCTCGCCGGCCTATCCGGTGCGGCCGATGCCGTCGTTCGAGGGCGTGGCCGCGAGCGCGTTGGCCGAACCTGGCCAGGCCGCCTTCGACGTCGGCGCACCGACGGCCGATGTCCGCTTCGAGGCGCAGCCCGCGGCCGACCTGCTCGACCGCCCGCTTGGCGCGGCGCGCACGCAGATCCACGAGACCTACATCGTCTCGCAGACCCGCGACGGGCTCGTCGTGGTGGATCAGCACGCCGCCCATGAACGCATCGTCTATGAAAGGCTGAAGGCGTCGCTGGCCAAAAACGGCGTGCAACGGCAGATCCTGCTGATTCCTGAAATCGTCGAGCTCGATGAATCCACCGTCGAGAAGCTGCTCGATCGCGCCGAGGAGCTTGCCAGTTACGGGCTTGCGATCGAGTCCTTCGGCCCCGGCGCGGTCGCGGTGCGCGAGACGCCGTCGCTGCTCGGCAAGGCCAATGCCGCCGGGCTGCTCCGCGATCTCGCCGAGCACATGGCCGAATGGGACGAGGCGCTGCCGCTCGAGCGACGCCTGATGCATGTCGCCGCCACCATGGCCTGCCACGGCTCGGTGCGCGCCGGACGCCGCCTCAAGCCGGAAGAGATGAACGCGCTCTTGCGCGAGATGGAAGACACGCCGAACTCCGGCCAGTGCAACCACGGCCGCCCGACCTATGTGGAATTGAAATTGTCGGATATCGAGAAGCTGTTCGGGCGAAGGTAGTTCGCGGGCTGCGTAGGGTGGGCAAAGCGAAGCGTGCCCACCTTTCTTGCACCGACTGCGGAGGGTGGGCACGCTTCGCTTTGCCCACCCTACGAGACTGTGAATCTTTTTATATCGGGCGCGTGGCAGCTGTGATTCTCTTCGCGGATTGATTTGCAGGAGGGGGA